>NZ_BAAGRD010000005.1:0-462456 GCF_054783135.1 Niabella terrae | reverse complement strand
TATTTTGGACAGGGACTTCAATGCAAGTAAAAATATCCTTGAAGAAGGAATAAGAATCATCGGGGCGGAACTCTCCGATTACACGGGCAGAGCCTTAAATAAGACTTCTGAAAAGAAGCTCAGGGCGATGAAGTCCGAAGCCCATTGGTCTTTAGCCAATGGGTAGTTCACTCAGCCTACGGTGGCCGAAACCCTGCTCCCCTCCGCACCGGACAGCCTCTTTGACCGGCAGTTGTCAGCAAATAAGTTTTCGGTACCTGCCATGGCACTGAATGTATTTATCCCGGGTTCCATCAAGACCACCGGACCGAAGGTTGATGAGGCCCGGACCCTTGAATATGTGGAAACGGTCTTTCAGCACGCCCGCCGACTGGGCTGCAAGGTCATGGTCTTTGGAAGTGGCGCTTCCCGAAGGATCCCTGAGGGATTTCCCCGGGATTCCGCTTTCCGGCAATTTGTATCAATCAGTAAAAAACTGGCCGTGCTGGCCGAAAAGTACGGGATTGTACTGGCGCTGGAAAGCCAGAACAGGGAGGAATGCAATTTCTTAAATAAGGTAAGCGAATGCCTGCAGGTGGCACAGGCGGTCAATCATCCTCATTTCAAACTTTGTATAGACATTTACCATATGATGCGCGAAGACGAAGGCCCGGCTGTAATTGAAGCAGCAGGCGATCTGGTCTATCATTTGTGATATCGGGGAAAAAGCTACCCGCTCGGCCCCGGGGGTCGCAGGAGACGATTTCACCCCCTACTTTAGGGCTTTTCAAAAAATCAATTATAAAGGCAGGATCGCGCTGGAATGTCGTTTTACTGATCTGAACCGGGAATTACCCCTGGCCCGTCGCCGGATTCGGGAACAATGGGCGGCAGCGCGGAAACTGCACTGACATCCCCATAACAGCAGGATTACCGGAAAGGCCATGATGGAAATTCAGTTCAATTCTGCTAAATTCGCAGGGTTCAAAAGTCAAGCCAGGTCTATTGCCTTTGGACAGCAGTGCCAGAAACAGGCAGGACCTAGACGACAATTGTATTAATTCGAATTAATTATAAAAAATCATCACATATGGCATATGACGTAGTAGTATTGGGCAGCGGCCCGGGCGGTTATGTAGCAGCGATCCGCGCTTCTCAGCTGGGTTTAAAAACGGCTATCATTGAAAAAGAAAACCTCGGCGGTATCTGTCTGAACTGGGGATGTATACCGACCAAGGCATTATTAAAAAGTGCGCAGGTGTACAATGATATCAAACACGCCAAGGATTTTGGTATCGAAGCCCAGGGCAGTCCCAATTTTGAAGCCATTGTAAAACGCAGCCGTGGTGTGGCTGATAAAATGAGTAAGGGCGTGCAGTTCCTGATGCGAAAAAATAAAATCGATGTCATCAAAGGCTTCGGTTCATTGAAAGGCAAAGGCAAACTGGAAGTGAAAGGCGAAGATGGTAAGACCCAGACCGTAGAAGGCAAACATATTATTATTGCAACCGGCGGCCGTAGCCGTGAGTTGCCTGCCCTGAAACAGGACGGTAAAAAAATCATCGGATACCGGGAAGCCATGGCATTACCGGAGCAACCCAAAAGCATCATAGTCGTAGGCAGTGGTGCCATCGGCATTGAATTCGGTTATTTCTATAACAGTATTGGCACCAAGGTAACCGTAGTGGAATTTCTCCCCCGCATTGTACCGGTCGAAGATGAAGATATTTCAAAGGAACTGGAAAAGAACCTAAAAAAACAGGGCATCGAAATTCTGGTGAACAGCGAAGTTACTTCCGTTGATACAGGCGGCAAAGGCGTGAAGGCTTCCATTAAAACTGCCGATGGTACTAAGACCCTGGAAGCTGATATTCTGCTGAGCGCCGTAGGTGTCAGCGCCAATATTGAAGGTATTGGACTGGAAAGTGCAGGCGTCAAAACCGAGAAAGGTAAAATTACCGTAGATAAATTTTATAAGACCAGTACGGATGGCGTTTATGCCATCGGCGACTGTGTTCCCGGTCAGGCATTGGCGCATGTAGCCAGTAAGGAAGCCATCATCTGTGTGGAAGCTATTGCCCATGCCGCAGGTAAATATGGCCACCAGCCTCAGCCCATCGACTACAATAATGTACCAGGTTGTACCTACTGCTATCCTGAAGTGGCCAGTGTGGGCTATACAGAAGCCAAGGCCAAGGAAGCAGGTTACGAAGTAAAAGTGGGTAAATTTCCTTTAAGCGCCAGCGGTAAAGCCAGCGCTGCCGGACACCCCGAAGGTTTTGTCAAAGTCATTTTTGATGCCAAATACGGTGAATGGCTGGGCACGCATATGATTGGTTACAATGTAACTGAAATCATTGCGGAAACCGTAGTGGGGCGTAAACTGGAAACCACCTATCATGAAGTGCTGAATTCAATTCATCCGCACCCCACAATCAGTGAAAGCGTGAAGGACGCCATTGAAGTGGCTTATGATGAGGCCATACATTTATAGAATCAATTATATTTAAAATAAGAATGGGCTGTCTCCGATGTGAGACAGCCTTTTTTTGGCTCAGTTACGATCAGGCTGATAATGCAGTTTGTATACCGTCTTTGTGCCGGCAGCTACCTTGAAACGATCATCCAGACGATATCCCGGAATCCAGATAATTTTCCGGTCCGCTTCCAGCACCCATATTTTTTCCTTTTCTGCCAGAGACAATTTCTGATCGATAAAAAATTTTGCCAGCTTTTTCTTCTTGCGCATACCCAGTGGGTAGAAATAATCTCCCTGCCGCCAGGGCCGCAGAATCAGTGGAAAACGAAGCAACGCAGCATCTACTACGGCAATCATCGGATCAGCACTATACGACAGATTACGATCCACCGAGAGACTGAGCGTGCCTCCGCCAAATTCATGCCGCCCCTCCCCTTCGATGATCACCGGGACCTGCCGTTGATGTGCCAGGACGGTGATGACCAGATGGCGCCGGTCCCTTAAAATGCGATGGGTGGCCGACAAGATGTATTTTCCCGAACCGCTGTCCAGCAGGGCGGCGACTTCCGGCAACTGGGTGGCTTTGAATCCGAATGGCCGGATCAGTTCCAGTAAAATCGTCTCCCAGGCGGGCAGGCGCTGCAACTGCAATACCGCTATCAGGTGCCGGTCATCTGTTGTCCGGAGCAGTTTTTTCCTGGTGGAATCCACAGATTGCCGGTACAAAACAGCCGCCTCCCTAAGTCGTTGAATATTGCCAGAAAGATTATCACTGAGACCGGGAAAATGTTTGCTGAGTTCCGGAATCAGCTGATTGCGCAACCAGTTCCTGGTATAATCATTTTTCAGGTTGCTCTCATCCTGGACGAATGCCAGTCCTTCCGTTTTCAGAAAAGCTTCCAGTTCCGTTCTCCTGGCAAAAAGCAGCGGACGTCGGATGCGGTCATTTACGGGCTGGATGCCGGTAAGCCCGTTGATGCCTGTACCCCTGAAAAAATTAATGAGCAGGGTTTCGATATTATCGTCCCTGTGGTGGGCTGTCAAAATATAATCATATCCGTGCTGCTGACGCAATTGCTCAAACCATTGATATCGTAAATCCCGGGCCGCTACCTGAATTGACAACTTATGCGTACCGGCATAACTTTCGGTATCGAAACGAATGGTATAAAAAG
Organism: Niabella terrae; assembly: GCF_054783135.1. Classification (NCBI taxonomy): domain Bacteria; kingdom Pseudomonadati; phylum Bacteroidota; class Chitinophagia; order Chitinophagales; family Chitinophagaceae; genus Niabella; species Niabella terrae. The sequence continues at coordinate 458,823 of NZ_BAAGRD010000005.1, read as the reverse complement.
GTCGATCAAGTTTTTCGCTGAATTCCCGGACAAAATTTTCATCCCGCAGGCTGTCCGCAGCCCGCAGTTGGAAATTGCAATGTGCCATTGCGAAATCGAATCCTGTCTGTTGTAATAATGTCGCAAGCACGACAGAATCCACCCCCCCGCTAACCGCAAGCAGCAAACGGTCCTTTTTGGTAAAAAGCTGTTCTTGATAAATATATGCCAGAAATGCCTCAGGTAAACTCATGCTTAGTCGGAATTCAGGTGGGGATACACAGCGATACGGTGTGTTCTTAATTTGTATGCAATACTATTGGATTTTTGACTATTATTAAAATCCAGGCTTTTGGAAGCCTGCAACGGCATATGACAAGTAATGCAGTTTCCCTGCTGTTTGAGCTCCTTTACCGCATGACGGGATTGCTGATGGCAGTTCATACACTTGGAAATAAACACCTGGATTTTACCGGTCTCAGACTGGTGCGGACTATGACAGCTGCCACAGGTGAGTTCCGATCGCTGGTAACAGGCACTTTGCTCCAGGAGTTGCATCTGCATGCCATGCACGTCGGGAGAAGCTCCGGGAAAATGCAGGTAATAGGCTGCGAGACTATCCCCAGGCTGGAACCTAAAAATGGATTTTAGTCCGGCGGCGTCCCCAGAATGGCAGGTCCCGCAAAGATCCAGCTGCTGCTGCCGGTGCAAAGTTCCCACGCGGGTGATAAACTTCGCCTGAGCTGCATCCGGGTGCTCCCGGTGAAAATTAACATGCAGGGCAGCAGGACCATGACAGCGTTCACAATCGATCCCATAGCGTACGGTCTCCGGTCGGTATTTTTCAGTGAGCTCCAGGGTACCCGTCTGTTCCTGAAAACGGGAAACATAAGTCGTGTGACATTCAAAGCAACGACTGGTCACGGGGCGGGTAAAATAAGCATGATCGATTGGAAAGCCGGGACTATTGGTCCAGATTTGTTGTTCTTTCAGATAAGTCAGGGGTAACTGAAATACCTGCTGGTCTTTCCAGTAGCCAAAAGTCAGCGCCTTGCTTCCGGCACCGAAGACAATATCTGTCTTTTCGCCGATTGTATACTTCCCGTTTTCAAAATAATCCTGATAGACGCCGCCGTCTCTGGCGGATACTTTCAACTGGCGCTCTGGTCCGTAATTCACCGTACTGTTCTCCGGTCGGATAAAAGCGGCAAGTCGGGCAGGATCAGCCACTGCCGAACTATGGTAATGAGCGGTTTGCATATAGGAAGCTACGATACTGCTATGGCAATCCCGGCAGGCAGCGGCTCCGGCATAAAGTTCTCCCCGGGGGTCCGGCTCGGGACGGTCCCGGTATATACATTGGGTATAGATCAGGACCACCAGAGACAGCGTAAAAATGATGAGGGTTTTCTTCCTTATGCGCATTGCCATAAAGATAATTCTTTCGACGGCAAAAGGAGCGCTTTCGACCGAATGCCCCTATCTAGAAAGTCAACTCTTCATGGGCGGTACGCAATTCTCCATAAGCATGCCTGTCGCCACAACGCTGCGCCGCCTGCATCCCCGCTTCGTAGGTCTGAACAGCAGCCGTTTCATCCCCACGACGCTCATATAATTTCCCCAGATGATAATAGCTGCCCACATAATCCGGATCCTTTTTCAACAGCGTTGTAAACAATGCGGCCGCCCGTTGGTCATCACCGGCCTTAATATATTCCAGTGCCAGGGCATGCTGTAAAAAACTATCGCCTGCCTGCGCTTCCAACAGCTTCTCCAATTGATCAATCCGGGACATAAGTATTCCTTAATTATTTTTAAAAGCCGGCATTTTTTAAATGAATAACCGTTATCTTTGTTTTAGTTGCATAAACAACTATTTTAACACCTCTCATCTGTTTCAAAACAGTGACAGATGCCTGAGCAAAAACAGCACATATGAAGATCTTAGTCTGTATCAGTAAAACGCCGGATACTACGGCAAAAATAGCGTTCACCGATAACAACACGAAATTCGACACCGCGGGGGTACAGTGGATTGTTAATCCCAATGACGAACATTACGGTCTGGTCCGAGCCATTGAACTGAAAGAAGCTGATCCTTCGGTAACCGTTGACCTGATTACAGTTGGAACTGCTGACGCCGATCCTATAATCCGCAAAGCATTGGCGATTGGAGGTGACGCAGCCATTCGGGTGGATACCGAAAGTCAGGACAGTTACCAGATCGCGGCCCAGATCGCTGAAGTGGCCCGGACAGGTGCCTATGATCTGATTTTTCTCGGCAAGGAAACCATTGATTATAATGGCAGTTCGGTCGGTGGAATGCTGTCCGCACTGTTGGAACTACCCTATATTTCACTGGCAACGAAATTTGAACTCAATGGCAGTACGGCAACCGTTACCCGGGAAATTGAAGGCGGTGAAGCGGTCTGTGAAGTAGATCTTCCGGTAGTGATCAGTTGTAATAAAGGCATGGCTGCGCAACGGATTCCCAATGTGCGTAATATCATGACGGCCCGGACCAAGCCACTCGAAGTAAAACAACCGGTGTCTGTAGAGGCGTTGACAACCATCACCAGCTTCAGTGTACCCCCACCCAAGGCCGGCGTCAAACTCATTGATCCTGACCAGGTGGAAGAACTGGTCCGGCTGCTAAGAGAAGAAGCGAAAGTCATCTGATAAAACAGTACTGCAACCCTTAAAATATTCTACTATGTCCGTTTTAATTTATATAGATATCGCCGAAGACGGCAACATCAAAAAGTCTTCACTGGAAGCCGCAAGTTATGGTGCAGCCCTGGCCCGGCAACTCAATCAATCTGCGGAAGGGCTGGTTCTCGCGCAGGAAACCACCGATCTGGGGGTCCTGGGAAATTATGGCCTGCAAAAAGTTTATCAGGTAAAAAATGAAAACCTAAGCCAACCGGATGCCCAGGTGTATGCGGGGGTGCTGCAACAGGCAGTGGAGAAAACAGATGCTAAAGTAATTGTGTTCTCCCATAATAGTAGCGGTAAAGCCATCGCACCCGTATTGGCTGCCGGACTCAAGGCAGGCCTGGTAGCAGGTGCTGTGGAATTGCCATCCTCTACCGATCCATTTGTAGTTAAAAAATCTGTTTTTTCAGGCAAAGCATTTGCGGAAGTTCAGATCAACAGCCCGATTAAAATCATCACCCTGAATCCGAATGCCTATACAAGTGAATCAACCCCGGGTACCGCAGAAATTCTTACGCTGGAAGCCTCGGTCGCCGCTCCGCGCGTCAAACAGACTTCAGTGAACACCTCAAGCGGCGAAGTACCGCTGGCTGAAGCCCAGATCGTTGTAAGTGGAGGAAGAGGCATGAAAGGACCCGAAAACTGGCATTTGCTGGAAGACCTGGCAGGCACCCTGCATGCCGCACTGGCCTGCAGCCGACCGGTCGCTGATGCAGACTGGCGCCCCCATAATGAACATGTGGGCCAGACCGGCGGTACCATCGCCCCGAATCTGTATATAGCGGTTGGTATTTCGGGAGCCATTCAACACCTGGCGGGCGTCAATCGAAGCAAGACGATCGTCGTTATCAACAAGGATCCGGATGCCCCTTTCTTTAAAGCTGCAGACTATGGTATCGTCGGTGATTTGTTCGAAGTAGTCCCCAAACTTACCGCTGCTTTAAAGCAATAAAAACCCTTCCCGAATATTTTCGGTTCAACTGATACAGGCTAATGATCGCTCATTAGCCTTGTTTTTTAAAAAATGCTTAGTTTCGTAACCGGTTTATGAAAAAAATAGAACTTGAAATTGTTGCATTATCTCATAGCATCACCCAAACCCATTCCTATGCAGTGGTACTGGGGGAGGTCAATGGGCTGCGGCGACTGCCTATTGTCATTGGAGGATTTGAAGCCCAGGCTATTGCAGTGGCACTGGAAAAAATGAACCCCAGCCGCCCTCTGACCCATGATTTGATGAAAAATTTTATGCTGGGATTTTCGATCGAACTGCATGAAATTATTATTTCAGATCTTCAGGAAGGTATATTTTTCAGTAAACTGGTTTGTTCTTCAGAATCTGAGACCATCGAAATTGATAGTCGCACATCGGATGCCCTGGCACTGGCTGTGCGTTTCGGTTGCCCTATCTATACCTATGAGAACATTCTGGCCAATGCCGGAATTACCATGGATGAAAAAGGCAATCCCAAGGAAACCGAAGCGCAGGAAGAAGCGGTCGCCACCCCGACGGCAGACAGCGGCAATGATGATTTAAAATCGATGACTATAGAACAACTCAATAAATTATTGAGTGAAGTCCTGGAGCATGAGGATTATATGAAGGCGATTGCCATTCGCGATGAACTCAATGCCCGAAAGAAAAAATAAAGCTGCCGCCTTGATCCAGTTCACCAATTGTAAAATCAATCTGGGTCTGCGTATTACAGAACGCCGCCCGGACGGTTATCATAACCTGGAGACTATTTTTTTCCCCCTGCCCCTTTATGATGTTTTGGAACTGACCCCTGCGGACAGAACCCATCTTACAATATGGGGTCAGTCGATTCCTGGTGCGATTCATGATAATATTATACTTAAAGCCTATCGGCTGCTGCAAGCGGATTTTCCCGAATTACCCCCCCTGCATTTTCACCTGCTGAAAAATATTCCGGTAGGCGCCGGTCTGGGTGCCGGCAGCGCCAATGGCGCCTACACCCTGCTTGCCCTCAATGAAGGCTTTGCCCTCGGTTTAGATCAGAAGCAGCTGGCGGTCTATGCACTGCAACTGGGCAGTGACTGTCCGTTTTTTATATACAACCAGCCCTGCCTGGCTACCGCGCGCGGCGAATGCCTCACGCCAATGGCGATGGATCTGAACGGTTACCGGCTGGTGCTGGTCAATCCGAAAATCCATATCTCCACACCCTGGGCTTTCTCCAGAATCCAGCCAGGCGCTGGTTCCATACCGTTCACTTCCCTGCGCCTGACGGCTCCCGAAACCTGGAAATCAATACTGACCAATGATTTTGAAGCACCGGTCTTCGCGGCCCATCCACCCATTGCCGCCATTAAGGAAAGTCTCTATGAGATGGGCGCCGTTTTCTCGCTGATGAGTGGCAGTGGCAGCACCGTTTATGGTCTTTTTGAAAGGGACCGCCCATTGGCGCCTGATTTTCCCGCTGATTACTTTGTCAAAATCATCGACCTGTAGTTGTATCCCTAATTAATTCTGAATGCCGCTTTGCGGTTTTTTTTGTTATTTTGTCGAAAGATATTTTATCAGATATACCCATCACATATCATTATTATTAACACAGCATCTCGATCTGCTGTGTCACTGACAGGAACCTTTCGCCGGCTGAAATTATTCTTATTGTACACTTAAAAAGGTTCCTCATGTCAACCGTCTCTACCCCTACCTCTTCTTATTTTATGGATCTCGAAGCGCAATATGGTGCACACAATTATCATCCCTTACCTGTCGTTTTATCCAAAGGCAAAGGCTGTTTTGTCTGGGATGTGGAAGGGCGTCGTTATTTTGATTTTTTAAGCGGCTATTCGGCCATCAATCAGGGACATTGCCATCCCCGTATCCTGGAAAGTTTCATGGAACAGGCCGCTCAGTTGACCTTGACAAGCCGTGCTTTCTATAACGACCGTCTGGGAGGCTTCGAAAAATATATAACCGAACTGCTGGGTTACGATAAAGTACTTCCCATGAATACGGGTGTTGAAGCTGTGGAAACGGCCATCAAGCTCTGCCGGAAATGGTCTTATGAGGTGAAGGGACTCTCGCCGGGAACTGCTAAAATCGTTGTTTGTAATAACAATTTCCACGGGCGCACAACCACGGTGATTTCCTTCAGTACAGATCCGGAGGCCAGGGCGGGCTTCGGTCCTTATACACCTGGTTTCATTTCCATTGATTTCAATGATGTCGGGGCACTCAAATCGCTACTGGAAGAAGACAAAAACATCGCCGGATTTCTGGTGGAACCCATTCAGGGTGAAGCAGGTGTTCTTGTGCCCGATGAGGGCTACCTGAGTACCGTCAGGGCGCTATGCAGTCAACACCAGGTCTTACTGATCGCCGACGAAATTCAGACCGGACTTTGCCGGACCGGCAAAATGCTGGCTTGTGATCACGAAACCGTACGTCCGGATATATTATTACTGGGCAAGGCACTGAGCGGGGGCATGATGCCGATCAGTGCGGTGCTTGCAGACGACGCCATCATGCTGACGCTTCGCCCCGGTGAGCATGGCTCAACTTATGGTGGTAATCCGCTGGCGGCAGCCACTGCCATTACCGCTTTGGAGGTGCTCGTGGACGAAAAAATGGCGGATCATGCCCTGGAAATGGGGCAAGTATTCCGGAACTTTCTACAACATTTAAAAACCCCCTTGATCCGCCAGGTCCGCGGTAAGGGACTCCTAAATGCCATAGAAATCAACCATGCCGATTCCAATACAGCCTGGCAGATATGCATGGATCTAAAAGAAAATGGACTTCTGGCCAAGCCTACACACGGTGATAAAATCCGATTTGCCCCACCGCTTTGCATTTCCAAAGAGCAATTGGAAGAAAGTCTATCGATCATCGAAAATACCCTGAACCGATTTTGAAAAAGACAAAACCCATTTATGACTTTTTACCCGCATTGATTGTGGGCGCTATAGAAGGGACCATTCTTACGCTCGCGGTATACAGTTTCCTGTTGGCCAAAGGCATGCGGTCGGATGCAATCTGGTGGACCTGCGCCATTATTGCTTTTTTTGCCGCCCTGTTATTAGGACTGGGCGGGTATTTCACACGAAAAGCAGAGAATGCACCGGGAGGTGCTTCTGCCAATCTGCAACGAATCTATCAATCCCTGGACATCGAAGAAGGACTTCGTCAGGCGATGATTCAGGATACGGTGACAGAAAATCAGCAATGGGAAGCGCAATGGAAACAAGGGGACAATGCGACGGGGCAACTGCAACCCCTGCATTATGGTCTCAGTATTTTTACAGGTTTTATCGTTTGTGCCCTGGTTATCATACTCAATAATTACCTGCTGGGCCTCCCTGATTTTCAAGCCCTGCTGTTGCCACTGGTTTTACTGGGTTTCCTGGGTTACCAGAAATACCGGTCTGCCCGTAAAAACCCTATGAGTGGTTTATTGATCATCGGATTGGCAGGTATGGCCGCTGCTGTGGGTGCTTATTTTGCCGGTGGTTTCTTTATGTAAGCGGTGGCAGTTCCTGTTTCATCGGAGGTTCCTTCGGAAATAAGGCCGTACCCAGAAGGATGATAGCGGCAAATAACAGTAAATAGAGTCCTGTTTTCTTATCAGGGCATTCGCCGGCTTCACATCGGGAGATGATTACAAAATTCCGGATGGCCCATCCAAGATTCAGGGCGGCAAACAATAAGGCCAGTCGCTTGGCCCAGACCCGGGGTATAAAAGCACAGATAAGCAGCAGCGCCGTGAGTACCAGATTTGCAGCTGCCGGTTTTCCAAATCTGGTCGCGCCGGTATCCAGCCCGGTAAGTGTGAGATCGGGAGACTGAATATAAACCCAGGGAAGGATAGCAGCAGCAACCATCAGACAGGCGGCCAGAACAGTAATCATCTGTGAACGACTCATACTGCAAATTAACAGACTAAAGAGCATATAGCAATGAAAAGGAGCGGCGGGACCGCTCCTTTTCATCCAGGGTTCCGCAGGTCCATTCCATGGTAAGCGCCTCCGGTACCATCCCGGCTTCATCGACTTGTTAAAATCCAATGCTCCCGTTGTGACTGTTCCCTGGCCTGGTCCTCCGCATCTTCTCGGACGCCGAGAGAATTTGCCTTTTGCACCAACTGTAGCAGTTCTGAACGGTAGCCCTGCGGTTCATCCTTTTTCAGCGTTTGCAGCAGGGTGATGGCATCCTGATAAGAACTATTTCCCATATAAGCCGATTGCCGGAGTAGCATACCGAACTGGGCTACCGCTGCCGCCAGCCGAATATTTTCACTGGCTTTTTGAATTCCTGCAGGCTTACCGCCCAGAGGCTGTTTGAGTAAATAGCTTTTGTCCCCCTCAGGTTTTTTATACCGCAACTTGACGGTGAGCAATTCTCCCGAAACCGACGGTGGCGTTGTATTCCTTTCCTGCTGGTACTTGAGTGCATCCGTATTTTTTAATTCGGGTGCCGGTATGCCTGTAGGTATCACTTCATAAAGTGCAGTTACCGTATGACCACTACCGAGCTCACCTGCATCCTTCTTATCATCATTAAAATCTTCTTTTGCCAAAATCCGGTTTTCATAACCAATTAAGCGATATCCCTGTACCCTGGCCGGATTAAACTCCACCTGAAGCTTGACGTCCTTGGCGATGGTAAAAAGGGTGCCGCCGAACTGGCTGATCAGCACCTTTCTGGCCTCACTGAGGTTATCAATATAAGCGTGGTTGCCATTACCCTTATCGGCCAGTTTTTGCATTTTAGCATCCTGGTAATTTCCTGTACCAAATCCAAGCACCGTCAAATAAATGCCTGATTGCCTTTTTAATTCAATCAGCCGTTCCAGTTCATCATCACTGGTTTGCCCTACATTAAAATCACCGTCGGTGCACAAAACCACCCGGTTATTTCCGTTTTTCTGAAAATTCTCGGATGCGATCTGATACGCCATTCGAATGCCTGCACCTCCGGCGGTCGAACCTCCGGCACGCAATTGATCGATAGCGGCTTTAATGCGGGAAGACGCTTCACCAGAAGTGGCAGGGAGCACCACAGCAGATTTTCCTGCATACACTACAATGGCTACTTTGTCTTTGGCGCGCAACTGATCGGTCAATAATTTCATGGAAGCCTGTACCAGCGGTAATTTATTGGCCGATGCCATACTACCGCTGACATCAATCAGAAAAACCAGATTCGCAGCCGGAAGATTGGCCGTCGGAATCCGACGCCCCTGCAGGGCGATTGATACCAGTTGGTGCTGATTATTCCAGGGACAGGTTACATATTCCGTGTAGACACCGAAAGGTTGCCCCGCGCCGGGTTGCGGATAGTTATAACTGAAATAATTGATCATTTCCTCAATTCGTACGGCTCCGGCCGGAGGTAATTGTCCCTGCATAAGGAAGCGACGGATATTGCTGTAGGATGCGCCGTCAACATCTATGGAAAAGGTTGACAGGGGATGATCCGTGGCTTTCCGGAAAGGATTCTCCGTAATATGATCATAACCCTCCCGATTAAAATCAGGATCAACCGACCGGCCATGTTCCGGACTTTTCACCCGGCCGAGATCATAGAGAAATGCAGTTGGCCGATGCACTGCTACAAGCCCCTTTCCGGCATCTGTCGTACGAGGACTGAGGGCGACTTCCTGTCTTCTACTATCTGGTGCCACCGGTCGTCGCGGGGGTGGTGGTGTAGGCAACTTTTTACGCTCCGAATCAAGTAAAGCACCTGCAGGCGTTAATACGATCTGCAGCTGGCGCTGGGTGCCGACTTTGATTTCCTGTTGCGGATAACCAGTAGCGGTGACAATTAGGATAGCATTTTTGCCACTGACTTCAAGCGAGAAATTTCCCTGGGCATCCGTACTGGCGGACTGGTTGCTGCCTTTCTCCTGAACCACAGCATTGACTACTGGCTGCCTGTTTTCGTCCAAAACCTTACCGCTGATTGTTACGGTAACCAGTCCGGAAGCCAGCAGCAATACCGGCAACATCAGGCCGATAATTAGTTTTAAAATTTTCATCCCTATACTTTTTAGCTTTTAGTGATAAAAGGACCACATCCATACCGAAACCGACATCTGGCAATAAGCCGCACAGCTTCCGTACCTGTTCCCTAACAGGCTTCGATAGCTAATACCTGTTGGTAATAAGATGCAAAAGGCTTTCAGATTGCATAATTTTAACCGAAGAGGGCATTCGGGCCGGTTCGTTATCTTTGTGAAAGGTCATTCCGAAACAAACCAGTCGCCGCCTGTTGCGGAATCGTTCCGATTTATATAAAATACTATTGACCCTGGCAGTCAACATATCATCCCAATCAGAAGCTGACGATGCGGCCTTGCTGCAGGCGTTCCGGCAACAGGGTGACCAGCAGGCACTTGCGACACTTTATCTTCGGTACAGCGACCTGATTTACGGTGTCTGTCTCAAATACCTTGAAGATGTAGAAGAAGCCAAGGATGCGGTAATGAATATTTACCAGGAATTACTCCGGAAGCTCCCCTCCCATGAAGTCCAGCATTTTAAAAGCTGGGTATATGTTCTGACTAAGAATTTCTGTCTGATGCAGTTAAGAGCTTCAAAAAAAGTCAGGACAGTCAGTTTTGAGCAGCAGGCTGTGCAATCCGAGGATTTTTCGCATCTGGATAGGGTAATAGAAAAGGAAGCTACCTTTAAAAAACTCGAAAAATGCATGGAAAAACTACCCGGGGAACAACAAAAAACGATCCGGATGTTTTATTATGAGAACAAATGTTATAATGAAATTGCGACCAGTACTGGTTCAGATTGGAACAAAGTGCGCAGTCTGATCCAGAATGGCAGGCGAAACTTAAAAAATTGCATGGAAAAAAATGCCGGAAAATAAGTCATACGGATACAATGCTGCAGATATCGAAAGATACCTGAATGGTCGTATGAATGCCCAGGAAATGCACGAACTGGAGCGTGCCGCCCTGAGTGATCCTATGCTGGCCGACGCCATCGACGGATTCCGGCTGGTTTCAGGCGGCCAGACAGCAAAACAGCTGAATGCCATTCATGCGGCCATCCTGGGGCAGGTTGAAAACCAAAAAACCGCCCCGGTCCCGCTTTCAGGATCCGGTACCAGGACCTGGAGATGGATCGCGGCGGCCTGCGTCCTGGGCCTGCTTGCTACGTCCATCTGGTGGTTCAACCGACCGGGAACGTCCCGATCGGATATTGCCCAGGTGCAGCAACCCGCTGCTCCTGTCATCGGCGACAGCCCGGTCATGACCGAAGCGGCACAAAAAGACGCTACCGACAGCAGTCCGGTTATGGCACCCCTTCCGCCACCCACCGTATTGGCAAGCCGCCGACAGCAAGCAGCAAGCCCGGTAGAAACTGCCACAGCGCCTGTGGAAGATCAAACAAATGAACAAGCGGCAATTGCTGCAAATACTACTGATAAAGAAGACCTTAGGCACTTTCAGCAAAAAAAGACCGCCGTTGCGGCAAGGGTACAGACGCAGACCGTTGCCCGGTCAGGATTCCAGGATAGCCTCCGTCCTCCGCAGCCTTCCGCGCAGGCAGTCGCCTTTAATTACATAGCAGGCAGGGTAACGGATGAACAGGGGAAACCAGTGGCGGCAGCTACTATAGAAGGTGCGCAGCAGACCGGTCAGGGAATACTTTCCGGAAAAGACGGGAGTTTTGTATTTCCGGCAGCCGACAGCCAGCCCATGGTGTCGATCAGCTCCCCCGGCTATGCCCGGTCCCTGGCTACCCTGAAAGCAGAAAAAAATAACCAGATAGCCCTAACCAGGGTATCGGCACAGAACGAAGAAATGCTGGTTGTGGGAGCCGGTTCCCCAAAAAAGAGAAAAGGGGTCCTGGGAGACTATAACAAATTCCGGAAGGAAACCGCGGCGGCCCAGCAAGAATATATACTCTATCCAGAGGAAGGCTGGTCCCATTTTTATCAGGAACTGGCCGGTAACCTCGGTGTAGACAGCAGCCGGTCTACCCGAATGCTTCAGATCAAATTCACCGTCGATGAAGATGGTGAACCGACCAATTTTTCGATTGTCGCGAGCCCAGATGAAATAACTGCCCGCAAGGCTATTGAGTATATTAAAAAAGTGAAATGGAAAAATTTCAAACTCAATAAGAGTGCCGTCGTCCGGATTCCGGTAAATTAAATTTGCCACCAACAGCCTTTCAATGGTCGGTTCCCCGCCTCCTGCGTTCCCCTCATTTACTTTAGGATACACCGTCAGTATGTCAGTAAGGCCTGGCGCCAGCTAAGCGACTGGCGCTACCTGACTGAAGCCTTGCCTTATATAAGTCAGGTCCTTACTAGCCCCTCGCAGGGTAGGGCAGGCGTTCATAGGTATATACATTAGGACGCTCATCGCAGCAACTTGAAAGTCCAATTAGTTTTATTATCTAAAGTAAAATTTAATATAATCTTTTTTTTGTAAATTTGAATACGAAGACCGGCTACTGATTCCAGATAAAAATTTGTCGAATCAGTGAACCAAAACCCTTGTATATATTTCGATTATACTTAATATTATTTTTACAAAAAGTATTTAATTATATATATCATGTAATATACTATATTTCAGTTATTTATATAATTTAAAACTTAAAATATTCTCACTTACATTTCATACTGACGCAGGCGCCCTTCTATTGAAATTTCATAGACTTATAATTTTAGATACCTGTATATATATAATTAATTATCAATAAATTAATCAAATATTTTATTTCTAAAATTTATAGTATCGTTTAATTTGGGAAAACCGGGTCGAAATCTAATTTATTTAGTAGCCTTTCAGCTAAATTATCCGGCTCCTCTGCAATCAATCAGACAAATTTATCCGAACTCAGGGAGTAAGGATACCGCGCAGAAATTCTAACAGTTAGTGAAACACAAAAATGGTTAAGACAGATGATGAGACAACAAGATGGACAGCAGCTTGCTGTCTGCGCAGCCGACAGGTCGCCTGTCTGGTTCGTGAAACTGCAGGGAAAAAATAGTGGGACGACGGGGATGTTCACCCGATCAGTACTGGAAGGAATGGAAGAATATCGTTAATTAAATCCCTGACCAATTGGCAGGATCCTGGCGCCATTGCAAAAGCAGTTCCGTTTGATCGGGTCGGATCAGGCCCTGCTCCACTGCCAGTTCTAATAATACGGGGTAGCTGGTCAGCGGTCGGAATTTTAAGGTTCTGGCGGCTAACGCCGCCTGGGCAATAGCAAAATCATAGGTAAAAATAGACACCATGCCCACCACTTCGAGGCCGGCCGCTTCCAGGGCATCTACTGCCTGAAGGCTGCTTTTTCCGGTGCTTACCAGGTCCTCTACCACCAGGATTTTCTGTCCCGGTTCAAAGCGCCCCTCAATCTGATTGCCCAATCCATGGTCCTTGGGTTTGGGTCGCACATACATAAAAGGAAGTTTCAGCTGATCGGCAGCCATGGCCCCCCAGGCAATCCCCGCTGTGGCCACCCCGGCGATTGCAACGGCATTCTCAAACTGATCGAAAATGACATTGCAAAGTTCACTTTTGACATAATCCCTGATAAATGGATAGGACAGCACGCTCCGGTTATCGCAGTAAATCGGACTTTTCCAGCCGCTGGCCCAGGTAAACGGAGCCTCAGGGCTTAATTTTACCGCCCGCGCCTCTAATAATTTTTCTGCGACAACTTTTGCATCATTCATGGCTTGTATCTATTTTTAACCTGCGAAATTAAAAATTAAGGAACGAAACAACGAATTAATTGTCCCCTGACTGGCTTTCCGTATGGGTCCAAATGCAGGAAAGGACAAAAATCATCTCAGTAGCTATCATGGAACTGGTCGTATATATCCAAAATAAGCCCGTCTACCTCTGTTCAGCACTCAGTCCCCGGCTGGAACAGCTCCACCACCGCCCTGAAACCATCTTTATCGACAGCCTGGACCCGCATACGGTCAATACCATGCTTCGGGAAATCAATCTTCCAGAAATCAAGGCGGGTATTTTCCTGTATCCCGATCTGGAAGCACTAAAAAAACAGTTTTTTAGAAAATTTGAACGCCATATTGCTGGGGGCGGACTGGTGCTGAATGCTCAGCAGGATATCCTGATGATCTTCAGAAGGGGTTACTGGGACCTGCCCAAGGGGCACCAGGACCCTGGTGAAACGATCGAAGACTGCGCACTCCGTGAAGTAAGGGAAGAGACCGGACTTTCCACGCTCCGGCTCCTTCGCCCGCTGACCGTGACTTTCCACACCTATCAGCAGGGCAGCCATGCCATATTGAAAGAAAGCCACTGGTTCGTTATGCAGTCACCCGGGACAGAGCCGCTCCTGGGACAGACCGAAGAAGATATTGAAAAAATCGAATGGGTTTCCGCCAACCAGCTGGAACAACGGCTGAAAGCCAGCTACCCCTCCATTGCCCAAGTCATCCGGCAATATCAGGACAACCAGAGGTCCTAGGTCCGCCACTAACCTACCCCACCCGCACCGAATGCACCGCAGGGTATCGCCCTGTCGGCAGATTATGGCCAAACAGCGGTAAAAAAGAACTGTTGGCAGATTTGTATCAATTCCCGCGCAGCCCCAGGAGCCTTTTAAGACTCTAAGTGTTAAGACATTCAGTTATCATCTTTAAAAATTTTATTATGAAAAAAATAATTATCGCCGCTTCCCTCCTGCTCTTCATGGGTTGGGCCGGTACCCAGGAGATCGCCGCACAAAGAACTTCCAGCCGGAATAATATTGGCGTCCAGCCAGGCTGGGGTCCCACAGGATATGAATATGCCAGCTTCTATTATTTTCCAGATTATAATATCTATTATGATATTGCCAGGGAACAATTTATCATCTTAAACGGACGTAAATGGCAATATGTCAAGACCCTTCCAGCCCGGTATCAATTCAGTGCCTATAACAGTTATAAAGTAGTGATCAATGATGCCAGACCTTACCGGTACAACCAACAACACCAACGTCAGTATGCCAGTTACAAGGGGCAGGGCAAGAAACAGGGAATGATCCGCGATAGCAGGGAAGAAAAATACTTTGCCAGTAAACAGCATCCCCAACATGAACAATGGAATAACCGGCAGTCCAACATTAAAAAACAGGCAGCAAAAAAACAGTCGCCTACCAAAAAATCCACTACCGGATCCAAAGCGCGCAATCAACGCTAAAACCATACGTTTCCTATAAATTCAAAAGAAAGTGTCTGAACGGACACTTTTCTTTTTGCAGGAACCCGTCACATGACAGCCACGGGTGCTAGTTTCGCTGTAAAGTGACGCAGCAGGGGGGCCTCCTCGATGATTTGTAATCCCCTGATGCGATCCCGGTTTTGGAACAGCTCAATGACCACTTCGGCAACATAATCAATATGGCTCTGGGTATAAACCCGCCGGGGAATGGCCAGCCGGACCAGTTCCAGTGCGGCCGGAATCAGTTTGCCCGCAGCGTCATATTTTCCAAACATCAGGGAGCCGATTTCCACTGCCCGGATGCCCCCTTCCACATACAGGGCTGCCACCAGGGCCTGTCCAGGATATTCCTCCACCGGTATATGTTCCAAAAAAGCTCTGCTGTCCAGATATATCGCATGCCCGCCGGCGGGCCGCATGACCGGTACACCGGCTGCATGCAGTTTTTCGGTTAAATATTCAATACTCCGGATTCGATAATGCAGGTAGGCCTCATCCATCACTTCTTCCAGCCCGATGGCTATGGCTTCCAGGTCCCGGCCCGCCAGTCCCCCGTAGGTAGGAAACCCTTCCGTGATGATCAGCAGATTGCGACATTGTTTTGCCAGCGCCGCATCCTGCACCGCCAGAAAGCCCCCTATATTGGCAAAAGCATCTTTTTTAGCGCTCATCGTCACCCCATCGGCATAGGAAAACATTTCCCGGGCGATGTCTTCGACGGAATGCGCTGCATAACCGGATTCCCGGCAACGGATGAAATAGGCATTCTCAGCGAAACGACAGGCATCGATGTACAGGGGCAGACCAAAGGTTTTGCACAGTGCATGCGTGGCTTTTATATTTGCCATACTTACCGGTTGACCACCTCCGGAATTATTGGTAACAGTGAGCATCACAGCGGCTACCGCGGCCCCTTTTTCCTGCAGGAAGAGTTCCAGGGCCGCCGTATCGATATTGCCTTTAAAGGGGGCCGGTATCCCGGGATGTTTCCCCGCTTCACATAAGAGATCCACCGCTGTGGCGCCACTATATTCGATATTGGCGCGGGTCGTGTCAAAAAACGTATTGCTCACTAAAAACTTGCCGGGGCCGCCCAGCAGACTGAACAAAATTTTCTCGGCGGCCCGCCCCTGGTGGGTTGGAATAATATATGGCATGCCGGTTATGCGCCGCACGACTTCTTCAAATTTGAAGAAACTGCTGCTACCGGCATAAGATTCATCGCCCTGCATGATGCCGGCCCATTGTCGGCTGCTCATGGCGCTGGTACCGCTATCTGTAAGCAGGTCAATCAGTACCCGATCCGCGGCAATCAGGAACGGGTTGTAATGGGCTTCGCGCAGGATTTCCTCACGTTGGGCACGGGTGGTCATATAAATGGGTTCTACCGATTTGATTCGGAAGGGTTCTATAATGGTTTGCATAACAGTTGGTTTAATTATTAATATAATATGCCGGCAAACGCGGTGAAGAAAAATGCGGTTTGAACGGCAGTTTGCGGTCAGGATTTTACATCGGCACTGGGCCTTCGGAGAATTGAAAATAAGCGGTGTCAGGAAGGTCGGCGAATAATATTCGTCCAAAGCAGTCGCCGGCCCGAATTGGGCAGAAAGATATTAATTCTGTAAGAAATCCGGCAAAAATGCATACCCAAATGTAGCACTATTCCCCATTATACAGTCACTAATCCCCATTGCGTCCTTTGCCAGTGACGGCAACTGCTTTTTCCATTATTTTTGTCAGCCATGTCCAAAGCGAAGAAAGATATTTCAGAAACGCCCATGATGCAGCAGCACCGGGCCATCAAGCAACGGTATCCGGATGCCATTCTGTTGTTCCGTGTGGGTGATTTCTATGAGACCTTTGGTCAGGATGCGGTAATCGCCTCCCGGGTATTGGGCATTACGCTGACCAAAAGAAATAATGGTGCTGCCGCTTCCCTGGATCTGGCAGGTTTTCCCCACCATTCGATCGACAACTATCTGCATAAACTGGTAAAAGCCGGACATCGGGTAGCCGTCTGCGATCAACTTGAAGATCCCAAACAGGCCAAGGGTGTTGTCAAACGCGGCGTAACTGAGATGGTAACGCCGGGCACGGCCATCAATGATAAACTGCTGGAACACAAGAATAATAATTTTCTGGCGGGCATTCATTTTGGCGCAGCCGATCAGTATGGTCTGGCATTTCTGGACCTGTCTACCGGCGAATTTCTCATTGCGGAAGGTGATCGCGAATATGCTGAAAAATTGCTGCAGAGCTTTGGACCTTCTGAAATTGTTTTTCAGCGCCAGCAACAAAAAAACTTTAAAGCAATTTTCGGGGCTAAAATCTATACCTATGCTCTGGATGAATGGATTTTTGATGCCAGCTACGGACAGGAACAGCTGCTGCGACATTTCCAGACCCATTCGCTGAAAGGCTTCGGTGTCGAAGACCAGGCCCTGGGACTCACAGCGGCCGGCGCCCTGATTCACTATCTGAAGGAGACGGAACATCCCCATCTGGAACATATCACCACAATGAAAAGCCTTCACCGGGAAAACTTTCTCTGGATGGATCGCTTTACCATCCGAAACCTGGAACTGGTATATGGCAGTCATGAAGAAAGTCATACACTGTTGAAGACCCTGGACAATACGGTGTCTCCCATGGGCGCCAGGCTGTTGAAACGATGGATGCTCT
Organism: Niabella terrae; assembly: GCF_054783135.1. NCBI lineage: Bacteria > Pseudomonadati > Bacteroidota > Chitinophagia > Chitinophagales > Chitinophagaceae > Niabella > Niabella terrae. The sequence goes on along the minus strand of NZ_BAAGRD010000005.1, from coordinate 441,256 downwards.
TTCCCCTGGTTCAGAACGATCAGATCAATGAAAGGCTGGAACTGGTGGAGGCGCTGATCCTGGAGACGGATCTGCGTAACCAGTTGAGCGAAGCCATCCGTCAGACAGGCGATATAGAAAGACTCGTGGCAAAAATCCCTTCCCGGAAAATTAATCCGCGGGAAGTGAAACAACTGGCCCTGGGTCTGCAGCAGGTACAACGGGTGGTGGAACTATCGCTTCCCTACAGCAACGACTACCTGCACAAGATTATAGCCGGACTGGACCCCTGCCCTGCGATTGCAGAACGTATTAACAGGGAAATTAGTGACAACCCACCCGCTGTGATCGCCAAAGGGGGTTATATAAACAGCGGCGTAGATCCGGAGCTGGATGAATTACGCGGTATATCCCGCAGTGGTAAGGAATACCTCGCAAAAATGCAGGCGGATGAAGCAGGTAAAACAGGTATCAGTTCATTAAAAATCGGATTCAATAATGTCTTTGGTTATTACCTGGAAGTGACCAACAGTCATAAGGACCGGGTACCCGAGGACTGGGTCCGGAAACAGACCCTGACCAATGCAGAACGGTATATTACGCCCGAATTAAAAACCTATGAAGAAAAAATTACCGGAGCAGAAGAAAAAATACTTGCTGCAGAGCAAGGCCTTTACGAAAGCCTCTTAGACGGACTGGGGGAATGGCTGCGTCCGATCCAGACCAATGGACAGTTGCTGGCCATACTGGATTGTCTTTGCTGTTTTGCCCATAATGCGATTCATTACCAATATAAAAAACCCAGCCTCCATGATGGCGATGCCTGGGAAGTAGAAGAAGCCCGGCATCCGGTGATCGAGCGTTTTCTGCCTGCCGGCGAATCATATATCCATAATGATATTCATCTGGACCAGACAGCGCAGCAGATTATAATATTAACCGGGCCCAATATGAGTGGTAAATCTGCTTTACTGCGCCAGACGGCGCTCATCACCATCATGGCCCATATGGGCAGTTTTGTACCGGCAAAATCGGCAAATATCGCGCTCACAGACCGTATATTTACCCGCGTAGGCGCTTCCGACAACCTGAGTGGTGGGGAAAGTACTTTTATGGTGGAAATGAATGAAACGGCAGCGATCATTAATAATATCACGGACCGGAGCCTGATTCTGCTGGACGAGATCGGCAGGGGAACGTCCACCTATGACGGTATATCCATCGCCTGGAGCATCGTCGAATACCTGCACCAGTCAGCGCACCGGCCCCGCACCCTATTTGCCACCCATTACCATGAACTGAACGAACTGGAAAGCAAATTTCCCAGAATAAAGAATTACCATATTACCAATAAGGAGGCAGGCAATAAAATTATTTTCCTGCGCAAACTGGCACCCGGCGGCAGTACCCACAGCTTTGGTATCCATGTCGCAAAAATGGCGGGCATGCCGCACAGTTTACTATCCCGGGCCAATGAAATTCTTCGCCAGCTGGAAAGTCAACATGTCGGTTCATCAGATACAGAACTGCCAGATGAACCCGCGCTGACCGACAAGGTAAAACAATTAAATACGCCCCAGTACCAATTGTCGATCTTTGATGCCCATAGTCAGACTTTTGAAGATATCCGCACCCTGCTGGCTTCCGTGGATATCAACCAGCTGACACCGGTTGAAGCATTGTTGAAATTACAGGAGATCAAGAATAAAATCCACTAGTCCGGCGCCGCCATTGCTCAGAAAAGAAAATATTAAAAATGAAAAACTTTCTATACGCTTTGTTATTGATCGGATGCAGCACGGGGTTTAACCTTAGTTATGGCCAGGACCTGAATGATGACAGCACCGATGACGATCCAACTACAGTTGATTTCAATGACAAGGGACTTCAGTTCCGGAAAGGAAAAGACTTCCTGCTTAATTTCAGATTCCGGACCCAATTGCGGGCGGCTTATTTCAGCAGAACCGATGATAAAGATGAAGCCGGATATCAGGCCTATGTCCGGAGATTGCGCCTGCGCTTTGAAGGACATTTATTATCACCAAAACTGGAGTATAAAATCCAGCTCAGTTTTGCCAACCGGGATATGGATCCGGCCAGCGGCAGTCCGCAGATCATCCGGGATGCCGTATTCTATTATAAACCCAGCGATTTCTGGTCCATTGGTCTGGGTCAGACCAAATTACCAGGGAACAGGGAACGGATCAATTCCTCAGGCGAACTGCAGATGCCCGACCGTTCGATCGCCAACAGTGCTTTTACCGTGGATCGGGATTTCGGGATTTTTATCGACCGGGATTTCGAAATAAAAAATCAGGTCATCCAACTCAGTACGGCGGTTTCTACAGGTGAGGGCCGCGGCAGCACCGCCACAGACCGGGGTCTGGCTTATTCCGGGCGGCTGGAATATATGCCGTTGGGATATTTTAAGAATAAAGGAGACTATTTTGAAGGGGACCTGGAATTTGAAGAGACGCCCAAGCTGGCGCTGGCATTTACCTATTCCAAAAATTTCCGGGCCCGGAGAACCGGTGGCCAACTGGGTGCGTATATGTACAGCGCCTATAATACGGATGACCCATTGTTTGCAGATATCCGGACGCTGATGGCGGATTTTGTATTTAAATACCAGGGCTGGGCACTTATGGGTGAGTATTATAACCGAAAGGCGGATAATTTTTCCGTTACTGATTTTGCCGGTCAGCCAGATGATGAATTGCAGTTCCTGCAAATACCGGCCGGCACAGCTTTCAATATCCAGGGCAGTAAAATGGTTTCTAAAAAAGATGAGATCGCTTTACGTTATACGGTAGTACGGCCCCATGATGAACTGCGCCCCTATCAATACCTGGAAAGAACCAAGGCCATTGGCTATTCTCATTATTTCAATAAACACAAATTTAAAATACAGGGCTATCTGGGACTGGATGATCGAGAGGGTGATTCTGAACTGCTGGACGATCCTTTCACCAACCGGCTCAATGGTATACTGCAAATCGAAATCGGAATTTAACTTGAACGGCCATTGGTTGAACGCAAACATTTCGGCGCTTATACTGTTACTAAAAGCATTGGCGCTGCCATTTAAAATTTAACCTTATAACATGAAATTGGATATTCTGGCCATCGGCGTACATCCGGATGATGTAGAGTTGGGTTGTGCCGCCACCCTGGCCAAAGAAATTAATAATGGTAAAAAAGCGGGCATCCTGGACCTGACCCGGGGCGAATTGGGCACGCGTGGCACGATTGAAACCCGACATAAAGAGGCCCAGGCCGCCGCAGCCATCCTGGGCGTATCGGTCCGGGAAAACCTGGAAATGCGGGATGGCTTTTTCAAAAATGATGAAGCCCATCAATTGCAACTGGTACGGGCGATCCGCACGTATCAGCCCGAGATCATCCTGGGCAATGTGCTTCATGACCGGCATCCCGATCATGGGCGCGCAGGTCAGCTCATCAACGATGCCTGTTTTCTCTCCGGACTGGCAAAAATCGAAACCCTGGACAGCCAGGGACAACCACAGCAGAAATGGCGTCCTAAATATTTTCTGCAGTACCTGCAGGACTGGTACCACGAACCGGATCTGCTGATCGATGCCACCGATTATATTGATGTAAAAATGAAATCGGTAGAAGCCTATACCACCCAGTTCCATACCAGTAGCGATGAAGCGGGCCCCCAAACCTATATTTCAACGCCGGAATTCAAGGAAAGCATTCTAGCAAGGATGCGCATGATGGGCAAACGCATTGGGGTAAAATACGCTGAGGCTTATGTCAGTACCAAAAATATCGGCATCACTGACCTGAGCAGTCTGATTCTGCGGGAAACATAGCTTTAAGCATTCAGAAACAGACAGATACGTTTTAGTTTTTTTTTACCAATCCACTGCAAATATTTGGTTACCTTTGCAACTTTCAACCGCATAAATTTTCTTAATTAAGTATACGATGTCGATCCCAAAATTTGCAACTCCGGCACCTCCTTCCTTTCATACGGTATTAAAGAACCGTATCAATGATTATTTTAAGTCCGAAGGTACACGGACCACAGGTAATATCCGGCTGTATTCGAAGGCATTGTTCCTGGTTTTGGGATTTTTAGCGCTGTATATCCACCTGGTATTCTTTACGCCTTCTATAGGTTGGGCATTGTTTGAATGTCTGCTGTTGAGTCTTTTTACTTCCGCCATCGGTTTTAATATCATGCACGACGGTGCCCATGGCAGTTTCAGCAGCAAACCCTGGGTAAACGCCGTGGCGGCTTCTTCACTTAACTTTCTGGGAGCCAATACTTTTATGTGGAAAATGAAGCATAATGTGATTCATCATGCCTACACCAATATTGACGGTATAGATGACGATCTGGACGCGAAACCTTTTCTGCGGCTTTGCGAAACCCAGAAATACTATAAATTTCACCGGTACCAGCATTTCTATTTCTGGATGACCTATTCCCTGCTGTATGTGTTCTGGATCTTTTTCTCAGATTATAAGAAATATTTTACCAAAAAAGTGGGTAATATCCCCTTGAAAAAAATGACCCTGAAAGATGAGATTTCTTTCTGGGGCTTTAAAATACTCCATGCCCTCCTATTTGTCGTCATTCCTATTCTGACTGTGGGCGTCGGTGCCTGGGCCATCGGATTTGCCGTATATGTACTTTTTGCCGGTTTTGTACTCAGTATCGTATTCCAACTGGCGCATACCGTGGAACATACGCATTTTCCCATGCCGGATGTAGTTACCAATAAGATTGAAGACGAATGGGCAATTCACCAGTTAAAAACCACGGCCAATTTTGCGACACGCAACCGGCTGGCCTGCTGGTTTATGGGTGGATTGAATTTCCAGGTAGAACATCACCTGTTCCCGAAGATTTCTCATATCCACTATCCCAGAATTAATAAGATTATTAAGAATACCTGTCAGGAATTTAATGTACAGTACATTGAATACAACAAGGTGAAGGATGCGGTTATTTCGCATGTCTCCTACCTCAAACAACTGAGTTCACCGAATTTCGCTCATTAAGTACTGGGTCAGTTTCGTTAGACCGGCCATCAGGCCCGGTTCTTCGCTACCGGAAACAAAGAACCGCTCTCTGAGGAGCGGTTCCGACTAAGCAATTAGCTTTCCAAAAAGATAAAAATCAGATAAGCCTTTGGTTGAAAGGAAGTTATCAACTCCCATTTGATAGAATCTTCTGATAATCAAAGCTATACCCGCAATTTACTTTTCCCTGGTTTTTTCGATGAAACCGGTCATTTTTTCGATGACTGCCCCTTATTTTACCACGAAAGGCAGCTTTACAGCTGCCCTCCGGTAATTTTAGATGGAGTTTCTCACCCCTTAATTGATTTTCTTTTTCACTGCATCCACCTGCTGTTGCAGATCAGCCACAATATTGACCAATTGACCCACGTTCCAGTTCTGGGAAGTATTGGATTTTGAAATAATATACTGAGCCTCCCACATCTCCAGCACTTCGTCAGAATTAATGCTATAGGGTTGGTAGCTGGGATTGTCACTGACCAATGTGAGTTTATTCCTGGCTTTGGATTTCTGAACCCTTTTATATACAATCCCGTCATTTCTGGAAACCAGGATGCAGGGCGTATTATTTTTCAAACTGTCTACCGCCTCGACTTTTTCTCCCACGATGACCGATCCACTTGGGGTGGGTAACATGGAATCCCCGAAGATTTCAAAGGCACGGTAATTACCCCCACTAAGCATGGGCAGGGTAAATGTGTTGAGCTCATCAATAAACTCATAATCTGCATAACCGGTCAGGTAACCCGCAGCAGCCTTGGCCGGTACAAAGGGGATTTGCGTGGGGGCAGATGCCAGTTTAATTGCCCTCCTTTTGGAAAGGTAATTGGCAGACTGTTCGCTGAGGTCGCGGCGCAAGAGGTCATCCAGGGTCAGTTTAAACATATCACTGACCGTTTCCAGTACATCGATCCTGGGTTCGGCACGCTGTTCTTCATAAGCCCCCAAAAGGGATCTTTTGATATTCAACCGGGAAGCAAATTCATCCTGGGTCCAGCCCCGGAGTTTCCTCAGGTACTTCAGATTGGTGTTCGCTACGGACATGACTAATTATTTTAGTGCAAAATACTAACATTTTTGACAATACCAAAAAAAATTTTAAATTTTCAGTTTCAGGAAATATATCCGAAGAAAAAAGCCGTACAGGATCAAACCGTTTTTACGTCTTTCACATCGTAACCTTCAATATCCTCGATATAGCCATTCACTACCAGAAAATCGAACAGTGGTCGGGCTTCTGGTGAAACAGGAATATTCCGCAGAGTTACGACTTCGCCACTGGACCGGTTCAGGTAGGGATAGGCATATAATTTTACATTCTGGCTGAAGAGGTCGCTGATATAGGATAGCAGTTCCTGCGTATAGTTGACACCATATTTTTTGGCGTTGAACACGGTACGCAGATTGGAAATATTGGTGGATATACCGACACTTCGGGGTTTACAACGGGCCAGGTAGCGGGCCAGTTTATTATTACGCGCAAAATTGGAAACGATTACATTGTTACCGGTAGCGCAGAGTTCTTCTGCCCGGTTGGCTAAGGCAACCAGATCCGTACTGCTGTTGTCATCTGCTTCCAGCAGATTAGACATCAGCACTTCCAACAAGACCACCAGGTTGCCGTCACTGACCTGCTGGGAATGTTTGAACTGATCAACTGCTTTATTGAAAAGACCAAAATTGGGTTTTGATTTCTGGCCATATTTGGTCCGAAGAATCATGATGTCCTTTTTGTACAACATGTCTTTGGACTGGTGTATCCTACCCTGGGGATCAAATACGGCAGCATCAGAATACCCTTTGGCAATCAGGTATAGATTGGCCAGCCGGTCGTTGGCATTCCGGAATACCGGACCGCTGATCGTAACCATATCAATTTCCACGGAAGTCCGGGAAACATTATCTACCAGAGATTCTATCATGAGCTGTACATCCTGGTGATAATAATAAGCCGCATAGACCAGGTTTACGCCCAATACGCCTAATATGCTTTGTTGCAGGGTGGTATCATTATCCAGCAAGCGCACATGAAAAACGATTTCATTAGCGGGGCCGTCCGGTTCTGTCTGAAACCGCAGTCCCACCCAGCCGTGCGGCTCATTGGTCTTGTTGAAATTCAGTGTCGTAACCGTGTTGGCAAAAGCGAAAAAAGCCTTGCTATCGTATTTTTCATCATGAAGTCTTTCGGTCAGCAACTGATATTCATGATCCAGCATTTTCTTAACCCGGCTTTCCGTCACATACCGGCCGCTGGTTTCAATCCCGTAAATGGCATTGCTGAAAGCCATATCATAGGCGGACATCGTCTTGGCAATCGTCCCTGAAGCCGCCCCGGCCGTAAAAAAATTGCGGGCCACTTCCTGTCCCGCACCTATTTCCGCGAAAGTTCCATAAACCGCTGCATCCAGATTGATCTTAAGTGCTTTCCGCTTCGTTTCAAGTATTTCTCTTGCCATTACCCAAAACTATATATTATAGACGAGAGTGAAAAATGCCGCAACAGGAACCAGAAAGGAAGTTATGGCATTAGTTACCCAGTGTCCAACGCATCGTTTCCCCCTCGGCATCCAGTGTAATGCTGCTGCCTGGTGCCAGTTCTCCTGAAATAATCTTTTTGGACAGTGGCCGGCGTATCTGGGAACGGATAACCCCATGCAATGGACGGGCGCCAAACTCCGGCGTAAAGCCCATCAGGGCAATGCGGGCTCTTGCCGACGGGGTAATTTTCAATTGAATCTGCTGCTTTTCCAGTGCAGCCAGCAGGTCTTTGAGGTGTATATCCAGTATCCGTTCCACCATTTGCTGTTTCATGGGCGCAAAGGGTACAATTTCGGTCAGTCTGCCCAGGAATTCCGGGCGGAAATGGTTGCCCATAACAGTCAACAGTTCGGTCGGCTGTGGCACTTCCTCCCGGTTAAAGGCTTCGACAACGTACTGACTTCCGATATTCGACGTAAATATCACCAGCGCATTGGAGAAATCCCCCTCCTTCCCGAGTTTGTCATGCAGTTTGCCCTCATCCATGATCTGCAGGAATAAATCAAAAACCGATGGATGCGCTTTTTCAATTTCGTCGAACAAAACGACAGAATAGGGTTGCTGCCGGATTTTATTGACCAGTAGTCCCCCTTCTTCATACCCCACATAACCGGGTGGCGCGCCATAGAGCAGGGCCGCTGAATGCTCTTCTTTAAATTCGCTCATATCAAAACGGATGATATTGGTTTCATCCTGAAACAGAAAATCTGCCAGGGCCTTGGCCAGTTCCGTCTTGCCGGTACCCGTGGGTCCCAGAAAGAAAAAGGAACCGATGGGCTGACCGGCTTTTCCCAGGCCGGATCGGGATTCCAATATGGATTCACTGATAACTTTCACCGCATGGTCCTGGCCGATGACCCGCTGTCCGAGAATATCCTGAATATTCAGGAGGCGTTCTTTTTCCTGCGCCTGTATCTTACCCAGTGGGATACCCGTCTTATCTGCGACAATCGAAATCACGTCATGTTTTTCCAGCTCATTCCGATGCTCCAGCACCAGGGGATCCAGCGTGGCATATACTTCATCCAGCCATTGGGTGATTAATGCAACGGTCTGCATTTGTCCGGGATCTTCGCCGGTAGGCACCGAAGACCAGATCACCGGACTCATACCGGATCTGAGCTGCTGATAATGCCAAATATATTCGGATACATCCACCGGATTTTCGGTGGCTTTCAGGGCTTCATATTCCTGCTTTCTGGCTAACAGTGTAGTCGCCCCTGTTTCGGACACCAATCGTAGCGCTGCCATGGAACGGTCCACCAGATCGATGGCGGCATCCGGCAGCCGACGGTCCTTGACATAGCGCCTGGCCAGACGAATGGCCTCCTGCAGGGTATCGTCCGCGGCAGCTATTTTATGATGAGATTCATACAGGGGCATCACGACCTTCATCATTCTGAAAGCGGTGGCTGCATCAGGTTCTTCCACATGCAGGATTTCAAAACGCCGGGCGAAAGCCTCATCTTTTTCTATATGCTTACGGTATTCATCTACGGTAGTCGCCCCGATGATGGTAATGGCGCCCCGGGCCAATTCCGGCTTCAGTAAATTTGCCGCACCTGAAAAAGGACCATTCCGGTCGAGCAGTACATGCATTTCGTCCACAAACAGGATGGCTTTTTCATATTGCTTGATTTCATGGATCACTGATTTCAGCCGCTCTTCGGTTTCCCCTTTATAAGAAGCACCAGCCGCCATTGCCCCATTATTCAGTTCAAAAACCCGGGCATTTTTAAGAAAGGACGGAACCTGACCTGCCGCAATTGCCAGAGCAAATCCATCCACCAGTGCGGTCTTACCCACCCCTGGTTCACCGGTCAGCAGTACATTGGGTTTACTGCGGCGGCTGAGAATTTCTGACATCATCCGAACTTCCTGTTCCCTTCCGATGATGGGGTCCAGCTGGTTTGCTGCTGCCGCAGCTGTCTTATCCGTACAGTATTTCTGCAAAGACTTTCCACCACCTGGTGCCGGAGCACCAGCAGTTTCTGCAGGTTCCAGTTCTCCCAGCAATTGCGCGGCCCGTTCACCCACGCTGGCAAGTTTAAGTAAAGCGTCGCGGCTTACCGGAAAAGTTTTCAATTGATCAAAACTAAACGCGATGCCCGGTGTGGCGATGGAGCACAGGACATGAAGTGGCGAAATCTCTTCGTCCATAACCTGCAGCCGGATGCTGTCAGCGTCATCGAGCAGGGCTTCAATTTCCGTAGCAGCCGGCAGGTCTTCCCTGGCTGTCGTGGATTTTGGCAGGTCTTCAATACGGATATCTGCCCAGTCGGCCAGATAATACACATCGATATCGGCCTGCACCAGCAAAGGATCCAGTTCCACATCCTTGTGCAATAAGGCTTTTAACAGGTGGGCGCCTGCATAAGCAGCATGCAGGTTTTCTTTGGCGATGGCTTTGGCAATCCTGATCGCCTGATCCAGAGTTTGTGACATTTGCATCATGCTGATTCAATTATTTAGACGAGGAAAGACCGAATAGGCCCTGCCTGTATGTCACGACGATATTTAATGAAGTAATACAATTGGTTTCAATATTCTTGGTGGGAATAACAGACATCTTCTTAATATCGGAAGCGCCTCTTTTCAGATTGGCGAGCTTGCTACAATACTCCGCAAAAGTGTAGGACTTACCATTCACATTGGTATAAATATTTGTGTTATTACAGAAATACTTGGCGAAGCTGGCAGCCGAGAGTTTTTTATCTGCCACGCCATATAACATTTTCTTCAAATCCTGAATGGAAAGATCCGGAGCTTTTACCACAGGTGGTGGCGCAGGCTTTGCCTCCGGTTTAGTTTCGGACTGGGGTTTGGGATTCAACTGCTCATCCAGGGGATCGGTTTCCGGGCGCGGGTTGGCAGGTCCGCGGGGCGCCTGTCTTTGTGGTCTTACCGGTGCTGTTACGGTCTTTTCCCGGGGTGGGTTGACAAAAATCTTTTTCACCAGAACCGATCTGTTATTGCCGTTAACAGTGAGGGTAATGGTTTTCCACCCGGGTTGCTTGTACACATAAGTGGGATCCTTACTAAATGCATCTACCACGTCGGTTTCACCGAAACGCCATTCCCAGGCATTGGCGTCATGGGTCGTATCATGGAAAGTAATCGGCATATTGATTTCAGCGGTTTCTGGGATGATCGCGCGGGGCATTTGGGAGGAATCCACAATTTCCGCTGCCTGCTGGACATAAATCGTCGTAGATTCCAGGCAACGGTTGTCCAGTTTCAGGGTAACAATATACTCGCCCGGTCGGTCAAAGGAATGCACAACGGTATGGCTTGCGGTCTTGCTGTCCTGATTGTCGCCAAAATCCCATTCATACACTTTGTATTTCGCTGCAACATCTGCCTCAAATCTTACCAGGGTTCCGGTCGTAATATTGGTAGTCAGGGTTTTAATGGAAAACGAACGGCAGGGTTTGTAATTGGAATAACGAACGGCAAACGCCATGGACCCCAGAACACAGGCCACTAAAAAGGCAATCACGACATTATCATCGAGTCGGAAAGACGTATTTTGCTTAGGTTCCATAATATCTTATTTAAGAATATTTGAAGCTTTATTCATCGGCTAATTATTAATTTTGCGGCATGCTCATGAAAATCGTACCCTTGCTGCTCCTGATCCTGTTCAGCGGATGCAACCTGCTTAAAAAAGCCCCGCAGCAGGATTACAGCCAGTTTATTTTTGAAGATGGTTTTGGACAGCCGGTTGACGTAGCCGTCATAAAGGACAGCACCAGGACGCCTGATGATCCCGTAATTCAGGAAGCCCAGACTGCATCCACACCAGTCCTCAAATCGGGAGAAGAAGCCCGTCTGAAATCCAAATACGCTGGCTTTCTGGAAGTCAGCCCTGATCAGATCAGGGATATTACCCTGTATCGGTTTATTGACGACTGGCTCTATACGCCTTACCGCTGGGCAGGCACTACCAAAAGGGGCATCGATTGTTCGGCATTCATCCAGCGTCTCTTTGCTGATGTTTACCATATCCGGATACCCCGGACTTCCATCCAACAATTCTATACACAGAATGTAGAACGCTTCCGGGTGCGCCAGGAACTGGCCAAAGGCGATCTGGTCTTTTTTCAGACCCTGAACAATGGCCAGGATGTCTCCCATGTGGGTATGTACCTCGACAACAATCGCTTTGTGAACGCTTCTTCTTCGCAGGGCGTGAGTATTGCCCGACTGAACGACCCTTATTGGTCTGCCAGATATGTCGGAGCCGGCAGGCTGATCGTTAATAAATCAGCCCGAATTAATAACTAGTCAAAGAGCTTCTTTTCAAAATAACTTTCATCAGTACATAGGACTGCCCTGTAAGGAGCGTACGGCCTGGGTACATTGAAGTAAATCACGCTGCAGTTGGGCATTGTCCGTACGGAGCTTTTCGAGTTCCTGGGGTTTGTTACCCAACTTGGCTACCAGATTGGTCGCTTCATTATAACGCTGAAACAAATCCACCACACTCGTATTGAGTCTTGCAAACACCGAACTGTCCTTGTATTGCAGTTCAGACAACTGCCGGATATTCGCACTAATCTGTGAATTGAGATAAGCGATATTGGCGGCGGGACTGCGCAGGGAGTCTATCAGAATTTTCGTTTCGTCCATGGTATTAATGAATTTCTCCTGTGCCGTCTGCTGAATCTTGAGTTTGGCGATCTGGGTTCGCATCATTTCATTCTCCCTGGCGGGTACCAGCGTATCAAAATAAAATGCGGTCAGTATGATGCCTACTGCCAGGAGAAAAAACAGTAAGAATTTCCAGAATGCAGCCCTTCTTTCTTTCGCATTAATAACAATCTGTGCCATCGCTATTGTAAGATTTTATTGAATAAAAAATGAATCGGTCTCATCAATCCGCCAGGAAGAAGCCCCTTCTTTTGGCAGCCATTTCTTCATCGGGAATGATGGCCTGCTCCTTAACGAAGATACCCGCCTCCCGCTTCTTGCCGATATAATCCAGTCCTGCCAGGGTATCGAATAAGGAAATGATCAGCCCGCAGAATTCTGTGTTTCTGCGGATACCCTGGTGAATATTCAGGTGGTCATAACGATAATTACAAATTTCAGTCAGGCTGTCTTCGAGTTCCCCCTGTTTAACATTACACCATTCGGTGAAATAATTGATCAGATCTTCCTTACCTGCGCCTGCATAGATATCCAGGGCATTCTTGATCGTCCGGGCCAGGCCGGCAGTGGCGGTAAAAAGTTCGATGGGCGGGTTATAGCGGGTATGTTGTTTATAAGAACCAAAAATTGTCGCAATAAATGTCAGCACCTGTTCACAAAGCCGGCTAAGTGGAGCAATGAGATCATTTTGCTGATTCTTCTGTATTATTTTCTGAAGAATCTGTAGCGCATCCAACTCCAGTTTGCCAAAAAACTGTTCTGTTTCAGCCTGATGCCGGATAAGCCGCTCGTCACTGTTGACGGTCGTACAGGCGGGAATATAATCTTCTACCAGGATCACCGTCTGGTCCTTTACCTGCAGTTTTCCCACTGGCAGCTGAAAGGCGCCCAGGGTATTCAGACTGGTCTCCTGCTCCTCCATCAATACGACTGAATATTTAGGCTGGGTAAAGGGCAGCCGGACGGGCTGTTCTTCAGGATTGGCGGCGCCTGCAGGTTCCGGATTATAGGGGTCCACAGACAACACCACATAAAACGCATCGGAGCGGCCTTTCAGAGATTCAAAAGGCTGGCTTAATCCGGGAATCCGCGCTGCCAACGGCTGGGCACCGTCCGCTTCACCGGAGCTGATATCGATGATATAGCCACCCCGGGTAATCGCCAGACAGGAGAGCATCCGAAGGTTGACATGCTGGGTGTTATCCAGACTCAGCCAGATTTTAGTCCCCCGTTCCCCAGAAGACCGGGGCAGTACACCATAATTATGGTCATTCAGAAATGCGTTATTACTCAGTGCCTGCATGAAAACCTGGGCATTATGTTCGGCAATAAAATGCGTCTTATTGATCTTCATGCCGTTGATCCAGTTGACCGGCTTATAGGGGGTAATTTTGTCCATTGTATTAGTTTTTATCAGGAAACACGCATACACATGATTACGTCATTCTCCCTTACGTTATTGATAAAAATCGTTTTCTCTGCGTCTATATATTTGGTAAATAAGGTATACCATTTCGGCTTTTTAAAAAACACCCAGCCTGAAGCCTGGCCGGTATCATTCAAATAGACGATCGAAGCATTGGGATGCCGTTCATTATAATCGTTTATAAAATAATAGAACAATTCTCCGAACTCCATATCTGCAGGCGCCTTCGCCCGGAAATTGGTATAATGGCGGTCATTGGTCTTCTTCAGGAATTCGAAACTGATCACCAGCAGGTTGCGCAGTTTCTTCTCGTCCGGCTCGGCGATTTCCATATGGATTGGATAGTGCCATTGTTTCAGGATCTTGAAGGGAATCGCTATGGCTTTTTTATAAGTATACTGTACAAATAGCGGGATCAGAAAACTAAAAGCCGCAGTAAGCATGGTCAGGTCCATTTCCTGACGGTCAAAATACCGGTATACCATCATAAAACAAAGCCCGCCAATTGCTGCCACCGCAATCGTAAACAGGATTTCCGCCCAAAATGTCTTTTCATTGATCCATTTCATGTACTTATACAGGGTATACACATGCAGGATGCCCAGACCGATGAACAGGACCTGGAAGAGAATGAAGTACTGGGTATAGCTGTTGAATATATTCACAGCCACCAGCAATCCGATCAGGGCAAACAGGAATGCATAAGCCAACAGGTACCACAGTATGGGCTTTAGAAAGGGTTTGATGCTGCCGCGTAATTTGGAAATAATGATGCCTGCGACGGTAGACAGGCTCAAAAAGCCGATGCCCAGTACCGTTACCATGCCACGTAATGATGGTGAAAACCAGTTTTCCATTTTCAACGTACTATTTTGAACCAAAAGATACTCTATCATAACTACATAATACTTGAATAGCCGAGTATTACTTCTACGCCATCTTCAAAACTCATCCCCGGTGTTTTTTTATCCATAATAATTTCAATCGTAATATCGGCCTCCACGGGCGCGAAATATTCATTAAAGACCCGGATCAGCGCCTCTTTCCCGCCGCCCTCAATATAGTCACTGACCCTGGAATGTTTCAGCGGACCAATCTCATAGCTGAGTACCGGATAATCTTCAAAAAATTCCGTACCACAAACCATATAGTCACCCAGGGGCTGGCCCATACGGGTAATGGCATCATCCTGGACCTGTATGGGTTCAGGTGCTTTACGCCGGATCGAAACTTGTTCTTTCAGCAATAATTTTAAACAGGCCTCCGTCAGCGGAATATTTCCGTTGATCTGACTCGCATAAGGCAATAACAACAAAAACGACGCAGCTTCACGGGCGCCGAAGCTGACCGGCAGCCCCCAGAATTTCAGAAAATAAGCGGTTAAAGCCCGGTTGCGCAATGCATCCAACAGGCTGACTTCTTCTTTTTCAAGCATCAGCTGCTGTTGAAAATATTCGTTCTCCAGCGGTTGAAAGAATTTCCGTACGCCTTTTTCAATTTCGGCATTGACCTTATAACTGTTAATCATCTCCGACACCCCGGCCCGTTCCCGGAACGCTTTGGTCTGGGGTTGGTGGAAAAGGGATTCGGGCAGCATATCATAAAAACCCGCCCGGGATAATTCCAGTTCGAGATAGTATACATACCACTCATTTTCCACCATTTGGGCCCGACTGATATCTTTTACATATTCCCTGGAGAAAAACTCCTGCTGCTTAACCACAAATTCCTGGGCGCCCAGTCCGCCTTCCATCAGATGATGGACCAATACCTCTGCCCGCAGATCAACCGACCGGCTTTCCAATAACTGCATCAAATCATATAATCTTTCCTGCCCGATCATATGGCAACTTTTTGGGTATTAGGTTTGATAAATACGCGAAAGGGGATAAAAGCCATCGACCGGTCCCCTAGCTGTAACTCAAGTTGTTGCTGCCAATCCGCAATATGACCATTCTCCTGTGCTTCATCAAAATTCCGACGAGAAACCAGCACAGTTACGTCAATGGTTTTCATAAAGCCGGAATGCGTCGTAGCGGCCACTTTAAATCCTTTTTCAACCACCACTTCTTCCACAATTTTCCCCAGATTCATCCGGCAAAACAGCCGGATGTCTTCCCGGCTCATGATCCGGTCTTTCGAAAGCAAAGCATACTTATAAGCCACCACACTGTCTGACTGACTCAGTCGGTTCTTGCCACCGGTGGTAGCGGTCAGCAGAAAAACACTGGAGGGTTTAACGGCACCTGTCTTATAAGGCTGTAAACGGGTTCCGGGCCGGATCGCATTGGCCAGGCTTCCATTGGTACTCCAGTAAGTAACATACAAAAATTTTGAACGGCTGCGTTGCTGGTTGCGCACCATCAGATAAGGCGTAACCGAAGCGCTGTTGGAACTGCCCCCGATCAATTGTTCGATCTTGGTAATAGATTGCTGCAAAGATTTGATCTCCTGGGAAATCAGGTCTTTCCCCAATTTGGAAAAAGCAGCACTCTCATCCCGGAGCAACTGTACCAGATTTTCAATTACCATCGAAGCTTCCCGCTCGTCAAACCGTCCGGCACCACCATAACGCATCAATATACTGAGTTCCTCCCCCTGTTGTTCTTCGTTGCTGCGCACATGCAGCCGGGTGCCCTGCTCATCTGTCACGCTGTCGGTATCAAAAAACTGGCTGTCTCCGGTAAGCAGTGGAATCACATTCATCATATCCTGCAAGCGGTAGGTAATATCATGTAGTTTGCGGTTGACCACAGGAAATGCATTGGCAAATACAGTAAGGTCTTCCAGCATCGCACTGGTAATATTCTCAGGAAAATCTATCCGTATCCATAGCAGGTTCGCTGCGGATAATTCTTTCAGGTCGGGACTAAAAACCGAGCGAACTGCTTCCGGTACACCAGCCGGCCCCCTTGGCAGTAAGCCCTTTTCCAGGGTCACGAAATAGGCTTCGTATGACTGAAGTACCTGCTGCAGAAAGCGGGTGGTATTGCCGGCCTGCTGCCGGAAAATCTGCTGCGCATAAGCATCGGCAGAAGTCGCTGTTTTAACATTAAAACCTTCGCGACTGGTCAGCGCCTGTTCCTGAACCGACCAGCGGGCGTATTTGAGCTGATTGTAGAAAACCTCCCGGCTGACTTCACTGCGGTACTGGAAATAAAACTGCGTCTGACTCAGGTCCGCAGGCGCCTGATCAAGGGCCAGCCAAAGGCTGCTGTTTGGCAGAAAGCCATTATCAGTCCCCAGGGCCAGGAGCTCCTTGGTCATTCCGTCTGTATAGCGAAAAAGCTTATTGTTGGTGGCTGCATATTTTACCGTCGCCCGGTTGAGATAAAAACCAGCCGCTGGCGTGAAAAAAATCTCCTGGGTCTGCTGCTTTTCTGAAGGTTGGCTGCTGCGCTGCGTCAGAAAAAACTGCTCCTTGTCGGAAATCCTGGTGCCTTCATCCAGACTATTGGCATTCAGAATCGCCGAGGCCTGGTGGGGACCAGTCAGTACGTCAGGCGCCAGCAACTGAATGATGCGTTCCATAACCCGGTTGCGGGAACGGTGGATTTCGCTGGAAATCCGCTCCAGTTCAGCAGCATTTACCGTTAGCAACAGGTTGACCAGTGGATCGAACCCTGAAGCGTCCTCCGTCTCCGGGTAACCCCAGATTCTGGCTGCCTGCTGCAGCATCCTGTTTCTTATTTGCTCCCTGCTTTCACTCATATCAAGTTTAATTATAAGACAACGGACTCACAAAAAAACTGTCCTTATAGACAATACTTTCATTGGTGGCCACGACCACGGCACTGATGGAAAAATCCAGTTTCCTTTTGATTCTCGGATCAGTGGTTTTATTCGGAGCTTCCTGGCCTACATGCATTTCCACTTTAATCTTCTCCAGCCGACTTTCATATTTCTTAATGATCTGGGAAAGTGACTGCAGGATCTGCTCTTTCTGCTGGTTCCGGTAAGAGATATTATCGAAATCCTCCTCCCATAGCCGGTTCCCGAAATCCGGATCACTGAGTAATTCACCGAATGCCGTGGTTAGGATCAGGTGCAGCTGGTGGGCAATCGATTCCTTCAGCCCACAGCGATCCAACTCCTTTTTGGCAGTAATGCTTCCTAAATCCAATGGTAAATTATAATAGCTATGAGAACTCATACCCGGCTTTTTATAATCAGGGTTGCGTATTAGCCAGGGTCAAAAGATATTTTCTTGATAGGTAAACGCGAAAAAATATAATTTCGGAAGACAAATATGCCTATTTTTTTCAAGTTTTCAAACCTTTTCCCCGTTTTTTTACGCGCCCGTTACGTTACTTGATGCGCATTAAGTCAACTTTCAGAAGTCCGCCGCTTTAAGGCAGAATTTCCAACTGGCTGACCCGGATCCAACCTTCCAGCCGGTAGTCCGGATGACTGATCGACTGAAATACAGCATAATAATAATCATCGCTTTTCCTGCTGATATTGATTTTATTGCCCTCAGACAGAAATGCTTCCGTTACCGTTCCGTCTTCAGGTGTATGATGAAAATAAGCTTTCGGTACGACGACCCGCGCCTGCAGGGTCACCGATTGGCCATAGGCGGTTGGCGAAGTTCGCTGAACCCGGGCCGGTTGCGTCGCAGTAGCACCGGCAGGTGCCGGCTGATCTGCTGTTACTTCCTGCGGCGCCTGCTGAATTACCAGTGCCGTCAGTAGTGAGACCAATAGCCAGATGAGCACAGCCGCCCCTAAAATCCCGGAGGCGATCATAGCCTTACGGTAGCCTGCCTTTTGTCTTCCCAGCTGGACGACCCGCTCTTGCAGCTCCTTTAAGTTTCTGTCGGCCCGAATTTCTTCTTTTCGGGCGGCAATAAAGTCCGGCGCCAGGTTTTCCAGGGTTGCAACCGCATGTTGGCGGACAGTGGCCTCTTGGCCCGTTTCATCCTTTTCCGGACTAATATCTTGTCGGGCCGTTTCGGCCTGATCGGTTGCTGCGGCCGATGTTTTACCCTTGGTCGTTGCCTGTCGGAACGCATTCCTGGTCGCATCATATACCTGATCGTATTCAGCGCGTACCTGAGGGTCAATTAAAACTTCAAAAGCCTCGATGACTTTCTTCGACCAGTCTTCAAAATACGGATCGCCTACATTCTTATCGGGATGAAATTTCAGCAATAATTTCCTGTAAGCGGTCCTGATCTGATCGGCTGTAGCGGACCGGGGTACCCCCAAAGTCTCGTAATAATTCTTAAGTGTTCCGGACATTTTCTCTATAAGTCTATCAGTTTTAGTACCTGTTTATTTCTTATCGTAACGGCGGTGCCGCTGCTAACCGCTTTACGGGCTTGATAGGTCCATATTTCCAGGCCATTATCTTCCTGTGTTACCGTATCGGGTGGCCCCCAGGCCAGGGTCAGAAAAACTGAAGGCATCCCTTTGCTGATTATGCCCTGTCGGATATCTGCCGCAAAGGTTTCACTGAACGCGCCATCAATCACTGTGAATACTTCCTGTTGCAGTGCCGCACTGTCTGAACGGCTGGCTTCCACGCTCCTGCGGGCTTTCTCCAGTTCCTGCGCCACGCCGCCCCCGGCCTTTAGGGATTTCCGGTGAAAATACAGGACTCCGGCCAGCGCGAGCAATACCAATAATATCTGTATTGTTAGCATATTATCTAATTAATTCTAGTCCGCTTTTCTGAGCTATCACCATCGAAAAACCGGAACCAGTGGGGCAAGGGCAACAGGTCAGGTTACCGGAATCAAAAAATGCTTCATCTGGGTCAGTTGCTTGATCTGTTTGCCATCGGGCAAGATCCGTAGTATGGTGCCTTGACACCCTTACCTGGGCCAAAATAATGAAAAACTTTCAGATTAAGAACAGGAAACTTTCCTTCTCCCGGCGAAGCGGCAAATCAGGTTTTCGCCGCTTCCCATCAGCTTTTACCCTGAAATAGGTCAGAAACAATTATTTTTGATTCAGCAAAATGCAGCTAGAATGGGGGTCGATAAGGCCGGGATATTTTCGGGACCGCGCTGCAGCCTGACGGCTTCGGGTTTCAGATAACAATTAAAAAAGGATTTCAGATGAAATGGAGAAACAGACGTGAAAGCAGTAATGTAGAAGACCGCCGTGGAGTGAGTGGCGGAGGTATCGCTGTCGGTGGAGGTATTGCCGGGCTGATCGTTTATCTGATTTATACCTTTCTGGGAGGATCCGGCGAACCACCGCAGCTCACGACGACGCAATCGGCCCCGATGAGCCAGGAGCAAAAGGCCGCGGAAGACGAAAGGGCTTCCTTTGTTAAAGTAGTACTTGCAGAAACCGAAGACGTCTGGAACCAGCTTTTTGCCCAGGCGGGAGAACAGTACCGGGAACCCACGCTGGTGCTATTCAGAAATCAGGTTGAATCGGCCTGCGGCGTAGCGGGCGCTTCTTCAGGACCATTTTATTGTCCCGGGGACCAGAAACTTTATATTGACCTCTCTTTTTATGATGAACTCAAAAGCGAGCTGAATGCGCCAGGTGATTTTGCCATGGCCTATGTAATTGCCCATGAAGTGGGTCACCATATCCAGAACCTGAGCGGTACAGCAGAAAAACTCAATCGGCTGCGGGGTCGGATCAGCGAAGCGGAATACAATAAATATTCTGTAAAAATGGAGCTCCAGGCAGATTTTCTGGCGGGTGTCTGGGCCCATTATACGCAACAAATGAAAAACATTATTGAACCGGGTGATATCGAAGAAGCGCTGAATGCCGCCAATGCGATCGGGGATGACCGTTTGCAAAAACAATCCAGGGGTTTTGTGGTACCCGATGCTTTTACCCATGGCAGTTCCGCCCAACGGATGTACTGGTTCAAAAAAGGCTTTACAACCGGCGATATCCGGCAGGGTGACACATTCAGCGATCCATCTTTAAACTAATCCCGGAGATCGCTCCTTGATCGTCGGAGGCTTACCGTACATAGACCCGATAAGCCCAGGGTTCCAGTTGCAGGGATTTTAAGGCGTCCGCATCCAGCGTCTCGCCGGTAAATGCCTCCTTAAACTGCCCTTCCCACTGCGCATCCTGCAGTTCCAGTTGCAGTGCTTCGGCGGACCAGTTGAGCAGTACCAATACGGCATGGGCCTCCTTTCGGCGGATATAGGCCAGCACTTTATCTGGCGCATTATGATTGAGCAGATGGGTAGTGACCGAAGGATCTCCGCCGCTAAGTGCCGGATTTTCATGATGCAATTCCAGCAATCTTTTATAAAAATCATGTAGGCCAAACCTGCCTGTCCAGGGTATGGGATCCCGGTCAAAAAAAGCCAGCCTTTTGTCTTTCAATGGCAGCTCCTGCCCGCTATAGACCAGTGGTATGCCATTCCATGTGGCACTAAATACAGCCAGCGAAGGAGCCATGGCACCATATTTCTCATATTCTGTTCCGTTCCAGCTGTTCTCATCATGATTGGTAGTAAACCAGGCCCGCATACTGCTATCCCCCAGTTGGTTATATTGCTGCAGCAGCTCCAGTAGTCCCGTCAGTGGCTGGTGTTGCTGATAAAAATCCCTGGTCGCATGCATCCATTTCCAGGAATAACTGGCGTCAAAAGCCGCGCCGTATTCCGGATTTTCCAGTTCATCAAATTCTCCCAGCCAAAACAGGGGTTTGAGGGCATCCAGTTGCGGGCGGGCTTCGCGCCAGAAATCCACCGGCACCCAGGAAGCCAGGTCACATCGAAAGCCGTCAATATCACATTGTTCCACCCAGAATTTCATTGCCTGGATCATTGCCTGACGCAGTTCCGGATTATCGTAATTCAGTTCAATAATATCATCCATGCCGCTGGCTATCTGAAAAGTCCCGGTCGCCGTATCTTTCAGATAATAATCCGGATGGCTGCGGGTCCAGACATGGTCCCATCCGGTATGATTGGCCACCCAGTCGATAATGAGTTTCAATCCCAGGGCATGTGCCCGGTCCACCAGCTTCTTAAAATCTTCCAGATTACCAAATTCCGGATTGATGGCCGTATAATCCGAGCAGGCATAATAACTGCCCAGACTGCCTTTCATTTTCTCCTGGGCAATGGGCGTAACCGGCATCAACCACAGTACCTGCACGCCCATATCCTTGAGACGGGGCAGCGAAGCCGCAAAGGCCTCGAAAGTACCTTCCGGCGTATATTGTCTGACATTGACTTCATAAATACTGGCATTTTGCCGCCAGTCGACAGCATGGGATTTTAACGTCATTGGTTGTTTTGTTTCAGTTTCTTGTAGGGGGTTTTGATCGGCGCGGGGCATCAGCTTGCAGGCCTGGAATGCCAGTACACCTAATAACAGAAGACGCCACTGTTTCATGGTACGCGGTTTTATAGGGAAAGATAAAGAATATTCCTTAAGCGTGTACTTAAAACATATCCGTTGCCTGCGGTAGACAATACGGCGGTACATAAAAAAATAAACCGCTCGTAATGAGCGGTTTATTGAAGTTTAAGTTAAATTATCTGTACCGGTAGCCGGTTACTTTACTTCTTCATAAGGGACATCGGTCACATCTTCTGCCCCGCCATCGCCCTGGCCACTGCCATTATTCGTTCCGGCCTGTCCCTGTGCGCCATTGCCTTCGGCACCGGGTTGACCCTGACTGGCTTTATACAGGTCCTCACTGGCGGCTGTCCATGCCGCATTCAATGCTTCCATGGCGCTGTCAATACCGGCGATATCCTGTTGCTTGTGGGCTTCTTTTAATTTTTCTGCCTCGGATTCAATTACTGATTTTTTATCGGCAGGAATTTTATCGCCGTATTCTTTCAACTGCTTTTCGGTCTGGAACACCAGACTGTCGGCCTGATTGAGTTTGTCGATTTTTTCCTTTTCCACCTTATCTGCTGCCTCATTGGCCTTGGCTTCGGCTTTCATCTTTTCTACTTCTTCCTTGCTGAGACCACTGCCGGCTTCGATATGTATTTTCTGTTCCTTACCCGTGCCTTTATCCTTGGCGGTGACATGCAGGATACCATTGGCATCGATATCAAAAGTCACTTCGATCTGCGGTACGCCACGAGGTGCCGGTGGAATGCCATCCAGATTGAAAATACCCAGGCTCTTGTTGTCTTTGGACATGGAACGCTCGCCCTGCAACACATGAATCTGTACACCAGGCTGATTATCGCTGGCTGTTGAGAATACTTCCGACTTCTTGGTAGGAATGGTCGTATTGGAAGGAATCAAAGCCGTCATTACTCCACCCATAGTTTCAATACCCAGCGAAAGTGGCGTCACATCCAGGAGCAATACATCCTTTACTTCACCGGTCAACACAGCACCCTGAATAGCGGCACCTACGGCAACTACTTCATCCGGGTTGACGCCCTTATTAGGCTTTTTGCCAAAAAATTTCTCTACAATATCCTGTACTTTAGGAATCCGGGTACTACCGCCCACCAAAATAACTTCCTGAATTTCTCCTGCTGACATTCCTGCGTCTTTCAGCGCTGCTTCACAGGGCTTCAGGCATCGTTCAAAAAGACTGTCTGCCAGCTGCTCGAATTTAGCGCGGGTGAGTTTTACCACCAGGTGCTTCGGTACTCCGTCAACTGCAGTGATATAAGGCAGGTTAATTTCTGTCTCTGTGGAACTGGAAAGTTCGATCTTGGCTTTCTCAGCGGCTTCTTTCAGGCGCTGCAGGGCCATCGGATCTTTACGCAGATCAATGGCTTCGTCTTTCTTAAATTCGTCAGCCAGCCAGTCCATGACCACGCGGTCAAAATCATCTCCTCCGAGATGCGTATCCCCGTTGGTGGATTTTACTTCAAAGACGCCGTCGCCCAGTTCCAGGATGGATACATCAAAAGTACCACCACCCAGATCAAATACGGCAATTTTATGTTCATGACCGCCTTTATCCAATCCATAAGCCAGTGCTGCTGCAGTAGGCTCATTGATGATCCGGCGGACATTCAGCCCGGCAATCTCACCCGCCTCCTTGGTCGCCTGACGCTGGGCATCATTAAAGTAAGCCGGAACGGTAATGACCGCTTCATTAACTTCCTGGCCCAGATAATCCTCTGCGGTTTTCTTCATTTTCTGTAAGGTCATTGCAGAAATTTCCTGCGGGGTATACAGACGTCCATCGATATCGATACGAACGGTATCATTATCACCTTTTACAACTTTATAACTCACATGGGTCAGTTCGTCTTTCACCTCGTCAAAACGACGCCCCATAAAACGTTTTACCGACATGATGGTATTCTGGGGGTTGGTGATCGCCTGTCTTTTGGCAGGATCGCCCACTTTACGCTCCCCGTTTTTCAAGAATGCCACCACAGAAGGTGTGGTTCTGCGGCCTTCATCATTTGCAATCACAACAGGTTCATTGCCTTCCATTACAGAGACACAACTGTTGGTTGTTCCTAAATCTATCCCGATTATTTTTCCCATATTATTTAAATTTCTCCTTTTAGTAATATTTGTCTTTGCGAAGACAACTTGAGTTGTTCAATGATTATGCCGTTATACCGGAATATGCAAAAATGTCAGTTATTGCCCTAAAATCCCTTAGTTTTAGCCTGAAATGCAACAGCGCTTCCTTTGTCTGACCCTGTTACTGCTGCTGCTCCTGCCCCGGGGTGTGGCCGGCCAGCTGATACCTACTGCCGACGAACTGGCATTTGAACCCGCTCCGGTTTCGGAATTGGACCTGCCCGTAGAAATTGACCTGAAACCCTTTTACCGGCTGGCCGATACCAAGGTGGATACCCTCTTTACTTCAGCAGGATATCCGAACAACTGGGCCTATAATGGTTGTGATACCCGGTACAAATACAGTTTCAGGCGGGGTCCTCTGCAGTTCAGCCTGAACGGTACCAGACTCGATATTGCTTTTACCGGCTATTACCGGATTGTCGGGTCAACCCGGGTATGTGTCAATGGCAGTCCGGTGACACCCTGGACACCACCCTGTACCTGTGGATTTGATGAAGCCGAGCGCCGGGTTCAGGTATCTTATAGCGTACAGATCACCCTGCTAAAGAACTATAAGGTGCTGATGCGGGTTACCAGAAATGAACCCCGTCCCCTGGATCGGTGTACAGTTTGCTTCTGGGGCCAGGATATTACTGAAACTGTCATGCAATCCCTCAAGGCAGAACTGGATCTGTCGAAGGCAGAAATGGAGCGTAATTACGGCACAATCGATCTGAAGCCCCGCTTTCAGCAGATTTGGGACCAGCTCAACCGCCCCTATCAACTTAACGAGACAGGCTGGTTACAGATCCGGCCCCAGGCCTTCCGTGTAAACGCTTTCCGTTCTGTTAACGATCAACTCCGTATTCACCTTGGTCTCTCCGCCCAACCGGTGATCCTGTTGCGCCCACCGGCAACGCCGTCACAGGCCGTTCCCAATATCAGTGATCGACGTGCCGGACAGGGCTTTAATATTTTTATGGACGGACTACTGGGTTATGACAGTCTGAGCGGACTGCTCAGCCGTCAGCTTCAGGGACGGTCTTTTGAATTCCGCAAAGGACCCATCCGTAAAAAATTCGTTTTTGAATCCTGCCGGATCCGGAATGCGGAACAAGGGCGACTCCACCTGGAAATCCGGTTCAGCGGCACCGATAAAGGGTATTTTTATGTCACCGGAACTCCCGCGTATAATGATTCCACGCGTATATTCAGCATCCGTGAACTTGAATTTGATATCAAATCCCGTGATGCGCTACTCAAAATGGCGGACTGGATATTTGCGCGCCGGATTACTGCCGAAATCTCGCAAAAAGCCCAATTTGACCTCAGTCAATATGCAGATTCCGCCAAAACTGCAGCCAGCGCCCAGCTCAACCGGGAATTGCTGCCCGGGGTCAGGGGCCTGGGCCAGCTGGACAACATCAGTATTACCGCGATACAACCCGGAGCAAACTACCTGCTGATACGGATGAATGCCAGCGGACGCTTCGCCATCCGCGTCAGCGGTACCGCTATCAGCCTGTAGGCAGAAAGTTGCCCTCCTGTCCAACTCATCGGTTCCATTGTTATGCCATTGATAATTTTAGGTGGCCTGTTGCGTTTTCCCTTCCGTTTACGTTCTACCATTAAAATCAGCTGATATACAATTTTTAATCCGTACCCTTTTTTTAATCTGAATTGTGATGTTTAATTTTAAAACAATGAAAACCAATATTTTATTTTCAGCTATTTTAGGAACCAGTCTACTGATCGGACTGGGGTCCTGTTCCAAGATGCTGGACAACCCTGATTATGACAATACCCTGAATGATGCCGCCGCTGTCAGTGTGGTACATGCTTCACCCGGTCTCTCCACCCTGGACGTAGCATTGGACGATAATCGTCTGGGCGTCAATTACTTTAATTATACCGACCGGGTGGATTATTTCCGAGCCTATCCAGGTAGCCGGAAATTCAAAGTATTTCACGCCAGTGCAGCCAGCAGCAACCCGGTTTTTTCCAAGGACCTGAACTTTGAGGTAGGGAAATATTATTCCGTATTTATTGTGGATACCGCAGCAAAAATGGATGCCGTTTCCGTTCGCGACAGTACCCGGGCCGCAGGCAGAGACTCCGTCCGGTTACGACTGGTCAATATGAGTCCCGACGCGCCGGGACTGGACCTTTATGTCAAAGGGGAAACCACGCCCATTGTCAGCAATATTACTTATAAGAAAGCCGGTAATTTCATCAGTTTCCTTTCAGCAGGCAACCTTGTTTTTGAAATCAAAAGAACGGGTACCAATCAACTGCTGGCGACTTCAGAAACCATGAATTTATATGAAGGCTTTATTTATACCTTATGGACAGGTGGTTATATAGGCGGCAATGAGGCAAAAGGCACCAGAATAAAACTAGACGCTTATCGTCATTAATTATATCTGTACTCAAAATTGATGCTGAATAGATGATCGGCCTGCACCATACCTATGAGGGCTGATCTTTATTTTTGTACCGATTTATGATGGAGACGAGGGTCTGGAAACAGGAATGAAATATAAGATTGAAATCGTAAATTAAAAGATGAAATCATGCTGCTAGAGAAAGCAGCCCTAAAGGAAAAGAAAAATAAATCGGCATTGGCATTAAGCTGTGAAGCACTGGAGGAACTTCTGAGAGGGTGCCAAAGGAATGTGGAGCATCACCAGGAAGCGCTTTACAAAGCCTATTACGGCTATGTAAAAGGCGTTGTGATTCGTTATGTAAATGACTACCAGGCGACTGAAGAGTTGATCAATGATAGTTTTATTAAAATTTTCAGCAAGGTGTCCAGTTTCGGCGCACTGGAACAGTCCGGAGATCTGCAGCTCTCGTTTAAAGCCTGGATCGCCAGGATCGCTTCCAGAACATCCATCGATTTCCTGAGGAAAAAGAAAATACAATTCACCAGCGACGAAATCACGGAACAGCAGACGCCGGTGAGCCTGTCCGCCGCCCAGTATGCCGGAACTGAAGCCAAGGACATCCTTAAGTTGCTCAACGAACTACCCCAGACACAAAAAGCAATATTTAATTTATACGAGATAGAAGGGTTTTCGCACGAAGAAATCGGTAAAATACTTTCGATACCCGAAAATGTCAGCAGGTCCTATTTATCCAGGGCCAAAAGCCGTTTAAAATCATTATATCTTGAAAAATTTTGAGCATGAACCAGTTTGATGACGAATTTCTGGACCACATAAAAAAAGTGCTTCAGGCTCATGAGGAGCCTTATCAGGAAGGCGCATGGGAGCGATTTGCCAGGCAGGCCATACCGAGCCCGGCACCCCGCCGCAAAACCGTCTCTCTGCTGAAATGGACTGCTGCTGCCGCCGCGGTACTGGCTGCTGTATTTCTTTTCGCGAAAATTTATTCTACATTAAACCCTCAAAAAAACGCTGACAGTCCTGCCATTGCTACAAAACAAACGCCTGAACTACCCATTCAACAACCTGCTGCTACAGAAGAGAATGGTTTGGCAGCCATCAGCCCTGAACCCGCTACACCGGATCAGGGTATCGGAACCGTACCATCCACCGATCTAAGCACACCGCCTTATACTACACTGCAATATGCCCGACCGGACCGGAGTACCCGGGTACAGTGGCGGGACAATAACCAGGTCGTTGCTAACCGGCTACCTGCCGTACCCCAAATAAGGGAGCGGATTCCGCAACCCACTAATCCGACAACGCCTGCCACTTCCAAGGAGCAACCTGCGAATGTCGATTTCTGGAAAAACAGGGTTGTGGAAGCCCAACCGGAGACCGTCCCTGCTGCGCGACCTGAACCTCAGGTAAATCTGGCGGCGGCCACCCACCGTGAATCCACATCTAATCCTAAGGAAGGCACCAGACGGTGGCAGTCGAGTCTCTATGTTTCTCCGGTGTTTGGTGACCTGGGCGTTAGTATGGGTTATGGCTACTCACTGGGCTACGCCATCAATGATAAAATAAAAATCAGTTCCGGGATCGCTCATACCAAGATATCCGGGTCCCGGTCATTTGACCCCGAACCTCAGCCAGCGGCTGCCGCCACAATGGCGGAATCGCCAAAAGGAGCTTTAAAAACGGCGTCTTTCACCACCAACGCCCTTACGGCACCGCAACAGACCACTTCCATCCAGCAGGTCGAAGGTACCCTCTCCGGAATCGACATCCCACTGGAATTGAATTACAATATCAGTAAGAAATTCTATGTAAGCGGCGGGGTTTCCGGACTGATTGTCATCAATGACCGGAAGACCTATACCCTGCTGGACAGCCGGGACGTCAAAGTTTCTGTTGAAACCAATAAAGGGAATATTAAAGAAGACAAGAATGTTACTTTTAGTAATTCCAGTATCAGTTCCGATCCGGAAGTAGTACCCAGTGAATCCATTCCCTTCCTGGGCTTTTATAACCTTTCAGCTGGCTACAAACAGAAAATCAATAGTAAAAACTCCGTCTCACTGGAACCCTTCGTGAAAATCCCCGTAAAAAATGTCACTCAACAACACCTGAATTATAGTGGTGTAGGGCTGCGCCTTAAGTTTGACTTTTAAAATCCAATACGGATTTTCCCCGGAATCCTGAAATTCCATTCGCTGAAAATCCGACTGTTAAAATCTTTTTGTCATATCCATTTGCACAACTATATTTGCGCCGGAGAGATGGCAGAGTGGTCGAATGCGGCGGTCTTGAAAACCGTTGACTGTAACAGGTCCGGGGGTTCGAATCCCTCTCTCTCCGCGGACCAACTTTGCTAAAAGCAAAGCAAATTTTTCAAAAGCTGATAAAACCTGCAATTCTAAAGGATGGCAGGTTTTTCGTTTTCGGGAAGGATGCTCAAAATTTTCAAAAACACTCAAAAAGGTTGTGGCTTATTCGTGGCACATCAGGCATTCAAAAAAATGCGCCACGATACACGTCGTAAACGTTTGAATACCAACCTGTAAAGCCCTTTAACGACTTGATTCAAAAGCATTTTGATTCTACATTTATATACAGTGCCGTAAAATCCAAAAGTCTTTTGCTTTTGGGATCTAAGGCACAAAATTGTTTCTTGTATAATACTGATATTTGCAACATCAGTATAAGATGTAAAAACCTCGTAAAGCACTTGCGCGTACACGTGTGGAGCGATCGTAAGACTTCTAACTCCTCGGAGCAGTAAGCAAATCGCTGTGAAGCATGAAGCACATTGGTCTTTAGCCAATGGGTAGTTCACAAACCTTTAAAATGTTGAATTATGCTAGAACAAAGCCTTGGATTAATTTTCTTTTTGAAAACACCAAGAAACAACAGTAAAATCAGGTTGAATTTCCTAAGGGTAACGAAAAACGCCGAGGTTCAATTAAATTAATCCTTTTAAAATTGCTATACTGTTGGACAACTTTTCTAAGGAGGAAGATGCAAAACCTAACCTGATACCATTTGTATTATAGGTCGGATATAGATGTGTTTTTCCGTCAGAAATATACAATCCTTTCTTATAAGCGTGTTGCGACAACTTTTCAAGGTTTATAGATTTATCAAATTCAGTCCATACAGTCATACCACCATCAGGTATTGAAAAATTCACGGCACTGCCTAACTCACTTTGTAATAGGTTGCAAAAGTGATTCCGCCTTTCTTGATATACAGCCGCTGTTTTTCTAAGGTAACGTTGTATTGTGCCTTCGTTGATCAGTTCTGCCATTGCGTTATCCAAAATATGGTCGCCCTGCCTATCAAGTAATACACGCACATTGGTAAGATGTTCGATTACATTTTCTGAAGCAGCCAAATACCCCATACGAAAAGCTGGAGATAAACTTTTACTGAATGAACCACAATAAATGACCATTCCGTTTTCATCAGCACTAGCAAGAGGCAGTAATGGCCGATGATTGTAATGAAAATCGAAATCATAGTCATCTTCAAAAATGATAAAGCCATATTCGTTGGCCAATTGAAGTAATTCCAATCTTCGGTCAATACGAAGCGACACTGTGGTAGGGTAATGATGGTGGGGGGTCACGTAAACCATCCTTACCTTTCTCCGCTTACATATATTCTTTAGTTCCTCAACAACCAAACCGTGTTCATCTACCGAAATGCTTATATAGTTTGCTTTGGCATGTACAAAATTATGTTCAGCACGCTGCCATCCCGGAATGCCGCAAACGACAACATCATTAGGATTAAGAAGAGAAGAGCAGTGCAAACAAGGTTAATTCCCATCAAGGTTCCTCTGATTGACAATATATTCCTCGGTGAAGTTTTTAGGCCCCTCGTTTCATTCAAATAATACGATATCGTTTTTCTATAAATCTCCGAACCATCGGGAAAGCTATAACTCCCAAATCTATCGTAAAGCCCGCTTCGGGTCAGTTGATTACGATATGCCCTGGACAATTCTTTAAGCGGAGCTAATCTAGGATCGGGATAGCCGTCGTCCAAGTGGAGATCTGCGGTAGGTACAAAATAAGGATTAGATAAATATTGCTGATTATTAACCGCAAAACCTGCTACTTTCCGAACGTCATGCAGCGGTTTTTTTAGAAGTTTTTTAGGTTCGAGCTCCGGAATATGCAATGAAACAAAAGTGCCGCGACCTATAAAACTTTCAAGCCAGCCCTGCATCTGCAGCTCTTCAAATGCTTTGACCACTGTAACCCTATTCAGCTTCAGCAGGTTTGCCAAATCTCTGGTTGAGGGTAATTTCTGACCTGACGTAAGCTGTCCGTGCTTTATCAAACCCAGTATTGCATCAGCCAACTGGAGATAAATTGATCTTTCATCTTCAGGGTTAAGTTTCAGATGATTAAATACATGTTTGAGAAATGGACTATCCATTTTATTAAAATTGGACTACGAATATACTCCAATATAAAATTAATTTTGATTTAGAAAAATAAGTAGATCAAATGAAAAATAACGAACTCATAATCCGTAAAGCTATTGAAGCTGACAGTGAAAACATTTGGGTGCTGATGAGGGATTTAGCGGTTTTTGAAAAGTATATTGATGTTTTCGCCATCACGCCCGAAATAGTAAGAGAAAGCGGTTTCCGCAAAAATCCTCCGGATTTTCATTGCCTTGTCGCAGAAGTCAATAGCGAAATAGCGGGAATGCTGGTGTACTATTTTCTTCCGTACACGGCACAGAACAAACCAGCAATTTATATGAAAGAGCTTTATGTAGATGATATGTACAGGGGGCAAAAAATTGGCGAGCAGTTGATGAATGCTTTAAAGGCAGAAGCGGTAGCTAATAACTGTACCGTAATAAAATGGACGGTAGCACCTTGGAATAAGGGCGGCAAAAGATTTTATGAACGATTGGGGGCCAAGGAAAACACGGAATGGATAAACTATGAATGGAGCATTTAAAGACATTGACTCAAGTATGAATTGGTTTTTACTAGTTATAGTAGGGCTATTTGACGTAGCATTTGCATTTTGACTTGAAAAAGCAAAAGAACTTCGGGAACAGAAATGTACTTATGGTACGGGGCTTTTTAGTAACGTTATGTATCAGTATGCAATTGCTCATAAATGCAACACAGTCATTGCCAATCGAAACAGCTTATGCAGTGTGGACGGGCATCGGTACTGTTGGGACCGTATTGGTGGGCACACTTGTATTTAAAGAGCCTATCACTTTTTACGGATGCTTTTCATCACTACATCAATAGGCTCAATCATCGGTCTTATAGCAGTTTCCCATTAAAACAACAATACTTATCAACAGAACATAAATTCAGGATATATGGAAAGTATAACAATCAAAAAGGTAACATTGACCGACATCGAACCGTTACAGGAAATAGGCAGAAATACATTTCTTGAAACTTTTTCTGAAAGCAATACCGAAGAAAATATGATAAAATATTTAGAGGATGGTTTTTCTGTTGAAAAGGTGACCGAAGAATTAAATAACAAACACTCAGAGTTCTATTTTGCCCTCTTGGATGAAAAAGTCATCGGTTACCTGAAGCTGAACCTTGGGGCTTCACAAACTGAATTGCAAGACCGCAGCAGCCTTGAAATAGAACGCATCTATGTATTACAGGAATATCACGGTAAAAAGGTCGGGCAGGTATTATACAACAAAGCAATGCAGGTAGCCAATGATAAAAAGGT
The DNA here is from genome assembly GCF_054783135.1 of Niabella terrae. Taxonomy (NCBI): domain Bacteria; kingdom Pseudomonadati; phylum Bacteroidota; class Chitinophagia; order Chitinophagales; family Chitinophagaceae; genus Niabella; species Niabella terrae. The sequence goes on along the minus strand of NZ_BAAGRD010000005.1, from coordinate 409,032 downwards.
CAGCTATGTATGGTTAGGCGTATGGGAAGAAAACCCGAGAGCTATCCGATTTTATAAAAAAAACGGATTTGTTGAGTTTGACAAACATATTTTCAGATTAGGGGATGATGAGCAGACTGATATAATGATGAAAAAGTTTTTGTAAGGGGTTAATAATTATATATGTACACACCCAATCATTTTCAGTTTCGGGATAATGCCGAAATAATTGCTTTCATGAAGCAATATAGTTTTGCCACCATAATCACTGTAAAAGACAATGTTCCCATTGCCACGCAACTACCTTTTGTCATTGATGATAGTCAGGATAAGCTGATGTTAAGTGCGCATTTTGCAGTGGCCAACGAACAAAGCAAATACATTGAGGCAAATACATCATTGGTCATTTTCACAGAGCCCCATGCGTATATTTCCCCCGCTCATTATGACAAGCGGGAAAGCGTACCCACGTGGGATTACATTGCCGTACACGCTTACGGGAAAGCTAAAATTATAGACGACAGAGCCGCCCAAATCAGTGCATTGGAACAAATGATACAGTTCTATGAAAAGGATTACTTCGAACAATGGGAAAGTCTTTCTGATAAATTCAAAAAAGGAATGATAAGGGGAATTGTAGTCTTTGAAATGGAAGTAACAGATTTACAAGGTCAAATGAAATTGAGCCAGAACAAAAAGGAAACAGAGCGGCATCGTATAGCAGAACATTTGGCAAAAAGTGAGCATACAGCAGAAAGGGATATCGCAGGTTACATCAGAAAATTATAGAAAGTATGGAGTCAACACGCTAATAAAGCTTTACCTAATGAAATGGAATGTCACCCGCTGGAATCAAAAAGCTGAAAGAGCAATGTGGACAAAGGAAGATGCAAAAGCGTTTAATCACTTTTTGGATTCTCTTGTAACTAAGATCTATCAGTATAGAACTGAACTACTGAATCAGAATATTCCTGTTACCAATATTAGCATCTCCACACTTTACTATTTTAATGTTGTCTTCCGCTATTATTGCAGAAGCTTAGTTTTTCAATAGCTGCTATAAAAATGCAATCGTCGCTGTAAAATTTACCCGAATAATCCTTTTTTTCTGGTCGGGATCGATAATTGCAAAAACCTTACATTTGCCAGACAGTTTAAAATACTATTATTTCGAATGTTTCAGATTCGAAATAGAAAATCCAAAAATTATCAATGAGTTTATTTTTACTACAAAGCGCAGAAGCTTTACAGGAAAGTACGACTAAAGAAGTGGTAAATGCACTGAAAGATTTTAATAAATGGGAGCGTCTGAGCGGGGAATACCTGCCTAAAATTATAGCCGCCCTTGTGATCGCTTTCATTGGTTATTGGCTGATAAAATGGGTCATGCGCCTGTCTTACAAGGTATTAGCAAGAGACAATGTAGACAGGTCACTACAAACCTTCCTTACTTCCGTCATTCGTATCGTCCTGAATCTACTACTGGTGCTGATGATTATCAGCATTTTGGGTATCAATATCACCGGATTTGCGGCTCTATTAGCCGGTGCAGGGCTGGCTATCGGCGGTGCCCTGAATGGCACTTTGGGTAATTTTGCAGGTGGCGTTATGATCCTGATTCTAAAACCGTTTCGCATAGGTGATTTGATTAAAGCCCACGACGTTTTTGGTATTGTTAGTGAAATTGGCATCGTTTATACATCTATACTAACTGTTGAAAACAAAACCATCCAGATGCCCAACGGGATGCTCAGTACAGGCGTGATCAATAATTTTACGGATCAGGACAATCTGCGGATTGATATAAAAGTCCCTGTTGCCGAGGACACAGATATCCTTAAAGCCCGACGCCTTGCGATTGAAGCAATGAAGACTATTCCAGCGGTTATTCAAGACCCGGCACCTGAAATTAAAGTTACCGAGTTAAGTGATGGGGGTCCCATACTGGTACTTTGGCCAAGAATTAAAATCAAACCTTATGACCCTGAAAATCCCCGCCAAATGGAAGATGACTATTACGAGGTTTTCTTTGGTGTTCAGGAAGCCGTATACAATGCCTTTCTTGAAAATAATATTGGCGGCCCATCCAATGTAGTGGATGTGAATATGCGGAAAGTCGAATAATCAACTGTGCAGACTTACATATAGCGGCGTCAAATTTCAGGTTTCTTTTACTGCTGTCCAGCGTGAATGCCAGCGAAACCTAGCCCAGCATAACCTCCAAGCATCTTAACGATAAGGGAGTTAGGGATAAACCGTTGAAACAGCTGTTCTGTCACCTTTCGTCGAAGGCTGTGAAATCACCAGAAATTCCAGCTCTTCCAATGTCTCATTCGCTATATAGTGCTGTGCACCCGGATGCACTAAAATAGATTGTTGGCTTTTCACCAGCAATCGCCTGTCCTCCAGGTAAAAACTGGCTTCCCCTTTAAGAATATAGAATAGCTGCTGCGCTTTCTTGTGAAAATGTAATTGCTCCCGGGTAGCAGCAGGCATTAGTTCCTGTTTGACAGACAGGCCTTCCTGGTCCAGAAGCACCCAACTTCTGCAATTTTCACCCCAGAAATAATGTCCGGCGACCTTCTTGTCTACTATTGTTTCCATCTGATTAAAATTAGAAAAAAGGAAACAATATTACAAGCGTAATTTTCAGCAAATTGAGCTTGCCGTTGTACAGAAAGCGCTCACCGCTACAGCATCGATTACTCAGATATAATAATATCTGCCAGTACGGGCAAATGGTCCTGATCATTGAGTGTGGTATAAGGCGCTGAAACCTTCATGATTTTGATATTACCGCTGGTGATGATATTATCGATATGGCGGTTCGGTCCGTCTTTCATACCCTGAAGCAGTACATCTCCTGCAGCCGTAACGAACCAGCCCTGTGATCCGCCGTTGGCCATATTAAATCCGGCGGCGGGGAAACCTAACAAATCCTTATCTGAAGAGTTGGTGTCGCCAAAACATACAAAATATTTGAGCTTCTTTAACTCTGCTATGAGGGCTTTTAGTGCCTTTTCGTGCCCCTCCTTCTGCCAGGGAATATGTGTCGATATAATCTGTATGGTTCTACCGCCAACTCTCAGATCACCGATTAATGCATAATAATCGCCATGCCAGTATAATTGTCTGAGGTTGCTCAAAGCATAATGTGTGGCAATACCATTGTAAATCCAGGTATGTGCATCCCCGAAATATATATGGCTATAATAAGGCTTCAACAATGCGTCAGTAGCCAGAAAGGTACTGTCCTGATCAAAATAATGGTTCCATTCCTGAACAGCGAGAATATCCAGACCCTGCGCGCCGATCCAGTTCCTCCAGCTCAGTAATGCCTGTTTGATATATTTTTCGGTAACTGATTTGTCATTAGGATACTGCGCTTTGCCCCGCACTTCCAGCCCGCCTTTCATACCCTGGTTAAAATGCCCCACATTGTAAGTACCTACCCGCAATCTGATCGGCAGTGCCGACTCCTGTTGTGCGAACAGACAGGTGGGCAGGCAAATGCCGAAAACAATAATTATCAATAATTTCATAATTCGGTATTTCTAATTTCATTTATTATTAACGACGCCGGGCAGCCCAAAGAATTGCAGTCCACTAGTTCGCCGCCTTCTTTCCAGCCTCGCGCGCCTTCAGAAAATGCTGATACAATTGTTCATAGCAGGACTTCAGTTCACTCAGGTCCTTATATTTCGATTCATACATAAAAGGGCCCTGATAGCCCACCGCATCCAAAGCCACCAGGATGGCTACCCAGTCATTATGTCCTTTTCCACTACAGGGCAGGTAATGGTTCTCGGCCTTATCGGTTCCATCGGCAACATGGATGGTCTTTAGCCGATCGCCCATGGCATAAATCATCGAGGCCGGGTATTTTGCATGGTTCATATCGATGGCCGAATAAATATCTGCCGGCAGGCGATTCATGATTTCTACCGCTTCTTCCACCGTTCTGAAGAGGGGACGTTCCCTGGCAGCATCCCGCAGTAATTCAGGACCAAACATATTCTCAATGACCATTGTGGCCCCGATTGACTTCACCTTTTTATTCAGCGCAACAGCGGATTTGATCATCTGGGTTTTCCGAACTTCTCTTTCATTCAACCCGAGAAAATAGCTCGGGTGAAATAGGATGATCCGGGGCTGCAAAAGCGAACAGTATTCAATAATCCTTTTATGGAATGCTACGACCTGCTGACGTCTGTGTTCATCTGCCAGCGAAAGATCTATATCAGGTCCAAATGGCATATGCACTGACCAGAATTTAATTCCGGCTGCATCGGCAGCTTTCCTGATTTGACGAAGTTTTTCCCGAATCTCCTGATCCGAATAACGAAACTGATAGCCGCTGTCCAACAGGACTTTCAATCCGGTTTCAATATACTCAATACCATTGGCCCGGGCCTTTGCCAAAAACGCCTCGTCCAGAAGCTGGATGCCCGCCGAAACACCTAATGGTAATCGCTTGGGTTTACCAGTATCTGATTGCTGGGTGATAGCGGTTTGGACCAGGCAAAGCATTAGTGCGGACAACAGCGCGCCTTTCATCAATTTCATATATTTATAACCCGTGCCGTAAAACCCAAAAGTCTTTAGCTTTTGGGATGTAAGGCACAAAATTGTTTTTTTGTATAATATAGTAGTATATTTGCAACATCAGTATAAGATGTAAAAACCTCGTAAGGGACTTGCGAGTACACGTGTGGAGTGATAATAAGACTTCTAACTCCTCGGAGCAGTAAGCAAATCGCTGTGAAGCACGAAGCACATTGGTCTTTAGCCAATGGGTAGTTCACTTTGTTCGTGAACTGAATAAGTAACGGCCATAGGCCTCAAAAAATCAATATCCCGATTATACGAAATGGGCCTCCGGCAGCCTAGTTCAAAATCGGTCCGATAAAAGGTTCGATTACCTGTATCATGCGGTCAAATCCCAGATCATTGGGATGTGCGCCGTCAATAGTGCCTTCATGATCCGCGCCCAACAGCTTGTCGCCCCTGATCAGATACAGTCCCTTAACTCCCGCTTTTACTAATTTTTCAAACTCCTGTTCGGCATTCGCATTTTGACGGGCGACCATTTTACGTACTTCCAGATCGAAGTTTCCTTTTTCCCTTACAACAGATTGAATCAGGATAATCGGCGCCTGGGGATGTCGGGCCCGTATTGCCTTAACCATATAGACGGTTCTGGCGCTTATCTGCTCCGGACTGGGATTGGCAAAACAATCCAAAATAAAAGCATCCGCCTGAATGGAAGCTACCATATCCGCCACTTCACGCTCCATCTTTCCGGCACCGCTCAGTCCCAGGTTAATAAATTCAATACCCATCTGGCGGGATAACCGGGCCGGATAAGCCATACCCGGTCGGCTGGCCGAAGCCCCCTGCGTAATGCTGGAGCCATATACGACAACTTTTTTGCGGGTGAAAGGTGAAGGAGCCGAATGCAGTTCAAAGCCGGTATCAATACCGATTGAAAGATTATGAACCGCATCATAGGTAGGCAGGTATAACAGGCACTCTTTTATACCCGCTTCCATATGCGCTACGATTACGGATTCATTACAGGTCTCGGTAGGCCTGCCTACCCCGGCAAAGACCCATTTATCGTCCTTTTTAATATAAAGGTCCAGTCCCTTATTGGCGATCGCTGTCATATTGTTCAGTGTTTTTCCGGGACTGACACACCATTTGGCCGCAATTCGGGGACTATTGGTGGTAAAACTCACCGCCACGCCAGCTGCATGAGTCAGCAGTTTTTTAACGGATCTGGGGAAATCAGGATATTGAAGGGTATCAATACGCTGATAGTTATTTAACGCAAATGCCTGTCCAATCCGGGTGAAAGCAAGTGCGTCAGTATACTGAAGACTGCTTGTGGTTGCCTGACCAAACACCGTATATGACATAAACAGGCTGACCAGAAGGACGAGAAGTTTGCTCATTTTTAAAATTTGGAAATTATACATGATAAGTGCATTCCCGTTAAAGATAAATAAGGTCGCCGCTTTCCGCAAATCCAACATCTAATTTTACAATCCCAGCTGGTTGACCTGCACAGAATCTTTCAGATTCGTACCCAGGATATCCTGGTAACTCAGATACACCATTGCGGATCGCGCCTCCGCTCCCGGATTGGCGGCGGTATTGAAATTCAGATTTCCTTCTACCAGTTCCAGACCGGAGATCCAGTCGCTACCGCCTATATAGCTGATCTCCGGCGACAACAGGTCTAAAGATAAAGTCGTCGTAATCGCCGCCTGGATAATCCCGCCAGCGGCGGTGGCTGATACGGAAGTCGGCTTGATGGCCAGACTGGGTGCCAACAATCCACGCTGCCCCAGTTTCAGGGTATCTGATTTGTCACCTGCCTTAAATAGCAATGTTGCGGCCCGGGGGAAATCCGAAAGATTCTCTGTAACGGAAACAATCGCATACTCGGTACCGTTTCCCGATCCCTTCTGAATTTTTAGCCAGGGTGCTGTTTCTTTCAGTTCCATCACCCAGGCGTGGTCGGAATACACGACAATTTTTGTCGTATCCGCAGGTGCATTGAAAATAATAAATCTGGAATCCAGGGCCAGATCAGTATTAAAAACCGTATCCTCTTTCTTACAACCTGCAATAAGAAGAAAAACTAAACCGGAAATTATCATTAATTTATTCATCGTCTTCTTGTATTGATTATTTATAAGCTTCATTGGTTAAAACCCCGCCCGACCGGTCCACTTCAGACTGGGGTATGGGATAGTAGGCGTGGTAAGGCCGGAGATTTGTTTTAATCGCATCGACTTCTTCAGCAGAGGTGGCAGATACCCTTTCGTAGAAATCTCCCCATCGGACCAAATCCCATTTCCGACCGTATTCACCATATAATTCCCGTGCCCGCTCCTTCTTAACCTCTTCCCGGAATGCTTCCTTGCCCGGATAAGCCCCCAGTACCAATCCTATATCAGCCCGGCCTTTCACTTCATTCAGGGCCTCCATGGCTGTAGCTTCATCGCCTAACTCGTTTGATGCTTCCGCGAGCATCAGGAGCGCATCGGCAAATCGAAATACTTTCTGGTTATTATTATCCTTCTGTAAATCCATGGCCGGGCACCAGAACTTAGGTCCTGGCCAGGGCTTTCCGGTGAAGTTATTAGAAGCCGGACGCTTGAACCATTCGCCATTGTGGGTATAGGCCAGCGTCGTATTCCTGCGGGGATCAGAAATATCATATAAGGACATAAAATAATCAGTGGGCGTAGCCGGCGTAAAAGTGGTCGTAATGGATCCCAGTTCGGGTATGGAGACGCCGTCATAGAGATCACCCGTGGTTCTGGTGGGCGTCATCTGTGTAGCCACATTGCTGATCTTCACAATGCCTGCGTACTGTACTTCGAAAATGGATTCCATCCGGTTCTTATTTCTAAACCAGGTATCTTCCAGACTGTACTGGGAAAGTGCGCCATAGATGCTTTTGATTTCATTCATGGCCGTAGCACAAACCGCCCATTTCTGATTCCATAATGCCAACTTACCAATAAGCATATACGCCATTGGAGCGGCTACCCGGTTGCTCGCTAAAGTAGAACTTTTAACCTGCGGAAGATGGGGTGCCCAGGACTGCAGATCGGCTATCAGACTGTCCCGGGTGGCAGTTGCCGAGGTTCTTCCCATCTGTGCCACTTCCATCAGGGCATCAAAACTGGCACTTGCGTCGCTGGTATAATAGGGCACATCACCGAACACACTGGTCAGCACATAATAGTACAGCGCACGCAGGGTAACTGCTTCGGCAATCAGGGGTGCTTTTTTCTCCTCTTCAAAACCGGTGGACCTTTGTATGCCCGCGATGGCGGAATTGCAAATCATAATTCCATTATAGGCCGCCGTCCATATCCCGTCACCGAAACCTGGATTGGAAGGAGACATCCCGAAAGACTGATCCACGCCGTTATTGGTGAGATAAGACAGGTCACTTGTATACTCGGTTGCCATCATCAGGTCCCCACGGTATATATTATACAGCTTGATATAACAGGCGTTCACGGCTGATTGGGCCTGCGCTTCTGTCTGATAAAAATTGTCCCCGTTCAGGAAACTCTGGGGTTTTTCCTCCAGAAACTTCTCACAGCTGCCCAGGGTCAGCAATATTAGTGACAGCGTCCAATTAAAAAGCGTTTGCAAATGTCTATTGTGATATTTCATAATTTATCAGAATTTTAATTCAGCAGTGAAAGTAATTGTCCGGTTCGGAGGAAAGGATCCGTTGTCCACGCGTCGCAAAGTGGATGAGGTGCCGCTGGTATTCACTTCCGGATCGTAGCCCAGGTAATTTTTCAGGAGCATCAGGTTATTCCCATTCACAGATAGTACCAGTGATTTCAGTTTGGACCGGGTGATCTTTTGTAAATCAAAATTATATCCCAGAGAGGCAGCTTTCAGCCGCAGGAAACTGGCGTCGTAGACAAACCGGTCATTGGGTATGTCATCCTTGGAATCTGTTCTTGGAATCTCTGAATCAGGATTGCGCACCGGATGATATCGATTCACCATGAGTTGCTGCTGGTTGACCAGATAGACGCCGGTCATATTGAACATGCCACCGGGATAATACATATCGCCGCCCAGAGAATAATTAAAATAGATAGATAAGAATGCCTTCTTATAACGGAAAGTGTTCTGCCAACCTCCATACAGATCCGGATCGGCATCGCCGAGAATCACCATATCATCGCTGTTCATCAATCCATCATTATTCTGGTCAATATAGCGCTGCCGTCCTACTGTGTAGTAGGCCGCAGACGCAGAAATGTACTTTTTATCGGTTTCATTCCGGGTTAGTTCGTCCTCGGATTTCCAGACGCCTGCATACTGAAAACCATATATGGCATTCAATGGCTGCCCCGTCTGGTAACCATTGATCATGTATTGGGCGCCATAACTGTAGGTATTGGTTACCACGCGGCCCACCATGCCAATATCTTCTACCATTTGCTGGTTATGCGCAGCGGTAAGACTTGTAGTCCAGCCAAAATCCTTTCTCCGGATCACTTGATAATCCATAGTCAGCTCCAGTCCTTTATTGGAGGTTTTCCCAAAATTCATTAACCTGGAACTGAAACCGGTGTGTGTAGGCATCTGAACACTTAACAGGAGATCCGAAGTGTTACTTTGATAGGCTTCCAGGGTGATATTGAGACGTTTTCTGAAAAACGACATATCCAGACCCGCATTGTAAGTCGTGGTTTTCTCCCATTTCAGTCCTGAGTTGGAAATACCCGATGGGTAGAAGGCAACGGGCTGTTCCCCACCAAAGATGTATCCAGATGTAGTTGAACCCAGACGACTGACCGACTGGTATCGGGATATGGCGTCATTCCCGGAAGTTCCTGCACTAAGCCTTAAGGCCAGGTCGCTGAATGGGGAATGCTCCATAAATGATTCCCGCATAATATTCCAGCGAATCGCTACAGAAGGGAAATAGGCCCATTTATTATTGGCAGCAAAATTGGATGCCCCATCCCTTCTCAGTGTCGCAGTCAGGTAATATTTCTGATCGAAATTATAATTCAACCGCGCCAGATGTGACATTCTGGTTTGCAGCTCTTTGCTGCCGCTGACATTCAGATTCTGCTTATCAGGGATAGACCCTATATCCCAGAGTGCCGTTTCATCACTATAATACCCACTCCCCCCTACGGATACCCGGTAAAAATTCCTTTTCTGAACGGTGAAACCATACATCGCATCCAAATGATGGGCATTCCCAAACTGATGCTTATAGGTTAATGTATTTTCATTGAGCAAATTGTCATTCTGATCAATCCGTTTGGATGTTGCATTCCCCGATTTCACCCGACTGGGCATGGTGGAAGGAACCAGGGCATTATTATTAATGTCATACTTGGAATAAGATAACGAGGAATGAAATAAGAGGTCCTTTACCGGAGTAATGTCCAGATAAGCCATGGAAGTCAGGGTGCCAGTCTGCGATGTATTCTTTCTCAGCGTGGCATCAAATAAGGGCAGGTCCGACACGCCCCCCGAATAATTCTGGGAGTTCCAGCTGTTCAGCGTACCATCTTCATTATATATAGGTACAACTGGTGCCACGGAGGTGAAGGCAACGCTCCAGTTGTTGTAGGCACCCAAATAACGCATCGGTTGATCCTGGGTGCTGTTGGAATAAGCCATGCGGACCCCTCCTTTGGCATATTTACTGAAAGTCTGATCAAAATTCAACCGAAACTGATAACGTTTGAAACCGCTGCCCAAAATAACCCCATCGATATCATCGTACCCGCCGGAAATAAAATACCGGGTATTGGCCGAACCACCCGTCACAGACAGCGAGTAATTGGTAAACGGAGCGGTTCGTGTCAGGGCCTTCTGCCAGTCAGAACCAGTACCCAGTGACAATGGATCCGGATAAGGGTAATCTTCCAGCGGTTTGGTCCGGTTAGCGGTGCTGGAATAATAATACCGGTCATTGATCAGTTGGGCAAATTCCGTCGCATTCATCAAATCCAGGTATCCGGACATTTTGGCAAATCCCCTGGACATCCGCGCAGTAATATCCGCTCTGCCATTTCGATCTTTCCCGGATTTTGTAGTAATAATGATTACACCATTGGCACCTCTGGAACCATAAATCGCCGTCGACGAGGCGTCTTTCAGTACGCTTATACTGGCGATATCAGCCGGATTCAGATCATTCAGGTTATTGATCCCGTCCATTACACCATCGACAATATACAGTGGTTCATTGTCCGCCGAAATAGATCGGGTACCGCGGATGCGTACCGTCGTACCAGAGCCAGGCGTACCATCTGTCGACATAAATTCCGCACCGGCGATGCGCCCGGCCAGCATCTGATCAACCCGTGGCACAGGAATATTGTCCAGGTCTTCCATCTTGACCGTGGATACCGCACCGGTAAGATCACTTTTCTTGACGGTTCCGTAACCGACAGCGACCACTTCCACGGCTTCCAGATCATTGGTTCTGCTGCTCAACCGAATCAGCAGACTGCTTTTCTCTGCGGAAGCTACCATAAAACCTATCAGTGAATCGGGACGGTAACTCACATGCGTAAAAAACAGATTATATCTGGTTCTTATAGAAACATCTGTCAGTGCAAAAGATCCCAGAGAATCGGAAAGAAAACTTCGCTGGATTCCCGTTTTCGGATCCAGCATCAGGATAGTTACTCCCGGAATCTCAGTTCCGTCCTCTGATAGCACTTTTCCCTTAACCTGTACCTGTTGTGCAGTCAACTGTTGCATTAATAGTAAAGACATTAGCACCATTAATGCGGGCTTGATTTTTTTAAACATGGGCTGATAGAATCTGTTGGCTGTAGAAGCCTGATGAATAGTAGTTAATTACCGATTAATCCGAGGTTTATTTTTTACGTTGGGTTAATATTATTTTCCTTCCCTGCATCTCGTAGGACAAATCATGTATCTCACAGATGGCATCCATGATGGTTTTAATTGAATCCTTCTGAAACAGTCTGCCCGTTATACGATACCGAAGTATTTCCGGGTCTCCTACTTCGATCTTGACTTCAAACTGTTGTTCCAGCTTTGGAATCATCGCAGAAAAACTGGAATTCCTAAATCGGATACTGTTGTTCGTCCATAACACTTCATCAGCAGACCGGATTTTTGCCACGCGGGGTCGCTTAACAGATAACGGCGCTGCTTCTGAAACCACCCTGTTTACCCGGGCGGTGCCCTGTTCCATATTTATATCACAACTCTCTCCCGGTTTCATAAAAATGGAATCCATTGAAATTGCAGAAGGATCAGCACTGATCACTATCTTTCCCTGCTCCAGATATACCTGGATATTTTTATGTTCCGCCGTGGTTCGCACCCAAAATTCTGTCCCCAGGACCGTTACAATAATACCATTATTAACCACCCTGAAAGGTCGGTCTTTATCATGCTGCACTTTAAAATAAACATTCCCACTGGTGATGCTGACGATACGATTGCTTTCGAAATCACCTCCATAAATAATAGCTGCTGAAGGCCGCAATAATATCTGACTGCTATCTGGAAGCATATACCACATATCCGCTGCAGTACGATTTTCTACCGGGAACCCTTTCACAGCAGCAACCGGACTTTCTGCTACTGATCCCGGCGTTTTCGTCATTGAAAACAGATAAAATCCCATAGCGAATAATAAGCCCGTTATGGAAGCCGCCATCATCCATCGCCGCATCCGGATCCTTCTTTCCCGCATGAAAATCTGGCCCAGCATCCGCCTTTTATACAGGGGGTCCGTCTGTACCACTGCAGCTTCCGCATCAAATATCTTTATCGAATCCAGCAAATCCGGATGCGTTTTCAAATAACCATATACCCAATTTGCCTCTTCGGGTTCGCAATCATTGGCAAAAAATCTTCCGACTAAATATTTGATTTCCGATTCCGACATCAGGTACTTATACTTTATAATACGTTTGAAAGTCTGCGACTACCTACTCTCCCAAAAATATTTTTTAACAAAAAAACTGGAGGCAACAAAAACACTGAATACGCCTGTCCAATCATTACAGAAGGGAATCGGCAAAATTTATCTATTACAGGGCGAAGGTCTGAGATCGAAAATGTGACGCAGCGGCTCCTGCTGCTCAGATAGTAAATCATTGAAAACTAAAGGGTGTGAAGAAACACGGATATTACGGAAAGAGAGAATATTTTGCGCAATTGCTGCAGGGCTTTCAGGACATGCGCATCCACGGTTTTGACGGAAATATTAAGCATATCCGCTATTTCCCTATGAGAAAGACCATCAATATAGGCCATAACAAATACCTTCTTCCGTACCAGCGGTAACATCTCGATGGCCTGATTGAGTTGATCTTTATATTCAAAGGCGGTATACTGCCGTTGCGATTGTTGCACCTGATGTAGCTGGCTTACCAGTTTCTTCTGATGCGCCTCTTTCCTAAGCCAGTCGATGAGGACCTGTTTGCCTTTCCGGAACAACTGTTGTTCAACTGAAAGATGCTCATTAAAAGAGTCCCGGTATTTCCAGAACTTTATGAAAGTTAACTGTGTCAAATCAAGAGCAGTTTGCTCGTTTTTAGTTTTATTAAGCAGACCGGTGAATACAATATCGTGGTACCGGTTAAATATTTCCGTAAAATACTCCTCGTCAATAACCGTAGACATAATCAACTAAATTAGTAAGTTTCTGCAATTCAAATGGCCTCCGGGAGCTTGTTAACGGTAAAATAATGCTGCTAATTGTTATCCCGAAAATTTCAAATCAGCATCTATAAATAAGCTTCACAATCTCATTCCCGCATTTTACCTGGATCCGGCATCGCTAATTCCACAACCGGAAGAACGAAAAACGAAATCTGCGTAGGGAGAATATTCCATATGCTTCGGCTGTTCGGGAAATTTCTCCCCGTATTTCCGCTTCCTGTTCAGCATCCGCTCCCGAAAGATAACTGAGAAATTATTTTCTTGGATAAAAATTACGGATGTTTTTACGATGGGGACTAATTATTGAGGAATTTCTGGTCGTGGCAGGACAGCAAATCCCAAAAACCGGGGGGTGTAAGGTACCGCCCACTTAACAGGTTCCGCAGGTCTATTGGTTTTTGTTACAGCCTAGTCCTTTTAGATTTTACAGGCAATGCTGATCTCTTAGTATGCAGTAAATTCCGGCTTTCCGATTTGTAGGTCCAATTAATAGAACGCCGGAGATTGCAGCGGGTTAGATTAAAGCGCTGAAGAGAGGCATAGGAACGCCCAATATCTGCCGGAAAGGTATTTGTAAACGACTATTTCTGCCTCCGGGTCGGTACGACCAGTATGGGAATTTGGGTTTCGTGCAAAATCCTCACTGAGGTTTCTCCGTTTAATAAACGGTCGAGGCCACTTCGCTGGTGGGTACCCATCACAATCATCCCCGCCCCTGTTTGTTTGGCGTAACCGAGAATTTCGTCCTCGATATCACCGAATACGACATTCAGCGCCGTTACTTTTACCGGCAGCCGATCCGCTATTTTTTGTAACTCAGCAGCCGCCTGTGCTTTCTGGGTCTCAATCAGTTCCATTTCATTGTCCATTAAGATGGGTTCAATTCCGGTTAGCGAGTCTGTTACTGCAGACTGAAGATAGGAGCCCGTAGGTAACACGACATGGATGATATGCAGTGCCGCCTGAAACCGTTCCGCCATTTCTGCCGCCTTGGCTGCAACCAGGCTGGTATTTTCCTGTAAGTCCAATGCCGCTACCAATGTTTGCATAATTTGATGATTTGAATTAACCGATTAATTACTTTAAATTAGTCCGACTTTCTAACCGCATGCCGCCCGCTGATAGGAAATGCTGTTTGCCGTCTTAAAGTTAAAACAAATTTCGTTCCCGGCAGCGGTCGGCAGCCCAAAGTAAAACTGATTTGATATGGATAATCTTCCTGAAGTCTGGCTGCGGGGCCAGCATACATCCGGGCTGTCTCCGGTTTTACAATCGGTGGCAGATGCTTTATTACAGGCCGGAGAGGAAATAAATGCCCTCATGCCGGACTTCTCCGACGCCTTGCTTTGGGTGAAACCCGGTGGTGTTGCCAGTGCCGGCTTTCATTTGCTGCATATCCCAGGTGTGCTGGATCGGTTGCTCAGTTATGCCGAAGAAAAAAGTCTGACGGAAGCCCAGTTGGCCTATCTGCGGAACGAAACCCTCCCCCAGGACCTGACGACTAAAGAGCTGGTAAAACAATTATCCGAAGCCATCACCCAAAGCATTCACCGGATGAAACGGTTTACCGGGGATCTCATCGCTCCAAGAGCCGTGGGCAGGAGCCGGTTGCCTTCCACGATTATAGGATTGTGTACCCATGCCGCTGAACATACCATGCGACATGCCGGACAATTGCTGGTAACGGTAAAAATACTCAACCAAACGCCAGCAACTTTATGGAACTGAGCCAGCAAATATCCAAACACTTCAGGGATGTCTTTTTTGGCGGTAACTGGACCAGCGTTAATTTTAAAGATACGCTTTCAGGCATCAGCCTGGAGGAGGCCGTGACCAAAATTGACAACCTGAATACCATTGCCGCCCTGGTATTCCACATCAATTACTATGTAGAGAACGTGCTTAAAGTGCTGCGTGGAGGACCGCTGGAGGGGGCTGACAAATACAGTTTCGAAGTCCCCCCGCTCGACAGTGAAGCAGCCTGGCAGTCTTTAATCCGTTCAACCCTGGACAATGCTGCCGCATTTTCCGCTGAGATTGAGCAATTGGAATCAACGGTATTCTTCAAGGATTTCAGGGATGCGCAATACGGTAATAATTATCGGAATATAACAGGCATTATTGAACATACCCATTATCACCTGGGACAGATCGTTATCATTCATAAAATCCTCGCTGGTCGTTCACAAAGGCCGCAGGATTGATCGGCAGCACCACCAAACCAACTGTCATGTCTTATACCAACATCTCTGAAATTATTCAGGCCCTCCAATCTATCACCGATCATTGCAAAAAGCAACAATTGAAAGCCGGTTATTTCTCGGCCCTCTATCTGCGAATGACGCAGGCCGTAAAATCGGCCATTGACAAGGGGCTTTTTATGGATGGCGCCAGGATGGAAAGACTGGATATCTTATTTGCCGAGCGTTATATCAATGCTTTTAACTGCTATTACAGGAAACAGGCATGCAGCCAGTCCTGGCAATTCGCATTTGAAGCTGCATCCAACAAGGATAATATTGTCCTGCAACATTTATTGCTCGGTATCAATACGCATATCAACCTCGATCTCGCTATCGCCACCGCCTTAACAGCTGCAGGCGGTGATATTAATGAGCTGGAAGCTGATTTCAATCTGATTAATGACACCATCCGGTCATTGACCGATGATGTGCAGGAATGCTTGTCCCGTATCTGGCTGCCGATGCGATTGTTGTCTAAAATCAGTAACAATCGTCAGGATGCCGTATTGAATTTCAGTATTAACAAAGCCCGTCAAAGTTCCTGGGCCAATGCACTGCTGCTGTCGGGCATGGAAGAAGCCGGTCGCCAGAACCATATTCAGGCCATGGACGGCCTGGTGCTGCGTGTCGGTCAGGCCATACAGGAACCGGGCATACCTGTAAGTTGGCTACTGCGGTTCATTAGAAAAACAGAATATGATAACGTAGCAGAAAATATCCGTCTCATCGAAAACCTGGTTGTGGAATGAGCGGGTAGCATCGCTTACAGTGGCTTACTTCTGTATGCCCTTGCATGCCTACGGCGGGATCTCCCTATTTCTGTAATTACTGGCGTTTCCGGTGAAAGGAAACTGCTACGGTTTTAGTGCTGGGTTCAATAAGGGTCATCGTCTGCGTACTTGAAACAAAATTTTCCCTGATTTCATACTCGGTGCCATTCCAGGTCATTCTTTTGGAACTGGCAAAAGAAAAACTTTCTGTTTTAATTTGATTACCCTCCATATCATAGTAGTGGATCAGATGGTCCTGTTTGGAGAATTCCGCCCTGCCGCCTTCAGGAACCTGGTCCACGCCTCCGGATCCGCCCAGTAAAACACTTTCCCATACCCCGACAGTTACGAGATTTTCAATGGTATCTGTTCCCAGCGCATCCTTGGTACGGGAGCAGGCGCCTAAAGCCATAATTGTCAGGACCAAAACGCCCAATACGAATTTTGAATATATTTTCATTTTGTACATTTTAACAGAAGAATCAAATAATTCCGACCTATACGCAAACTTTCGAATCGATCATCCGAACAGGGCGTATCAGTATCGTCGGTATACCGGTCAATTATTAGCGCTGTTATCACCGGCCCCTAGCTTTATCCAAGATTTATGCCAAGCCGGTCATCAGCGCACTTTATCAGTAACCCGCCAAAACCGGATGGTGACAATGGGTCTTTTTTATCTATTGGTAATCAGCTTCCCCCATTGCCAGGCCTGAAAACGTAACGCCCCTTTGTACCCCGTTCTTCTACAAAAAAAAGACCCCGAAACGGATCGGAGTCTGGTAGTTGACCTTGGTTAGCCTTATTTTCATCGAGTCATACGTCTTATTTCAATGCAATCACGCACCGGTTCAGCTAAACTAAGCATCTCCGGACATGCGCCGCTCTTCAGTCTCTTTGGGCGCAACATCCACCTTATCATCTTTAAGTGTTTCTTTTGCGTCCTCAAATTTTTCCTGAATGGAAGATTGCATATCTCTGGCTTTTTCACGGGTAGCATCCCAGGCATCTTCGGCTTTATCTTTTGTCTTTTCCCAGATATCACCGGCCTTGTCCTTCGCTTTTTCCAGCACATCGCCGGCTTTCTCATTGAGATCGGCTAATTTTTTGCTGGTTTTGTCCCAGATATCCTCGGTCCTTTCCTCCGGTTTATCCGCCTGATCCTTATTCATATATGTAGAATTTAGTCTTTTGAAACAAAGGGCCGAAGCCCGTATATTAACTAACGTTCAATAGCCATGCCAAAATAGTGGAAATATGTTAAGAATAACGCAAAGGACAGCGCTACCGCCCGCAGTTAGATGGGCAATAACGAATCCGTATTCATGGCTCCATATGAAAATTCGGAGAAAGGCCGGCCGGTGCAATGGCCGGTACTGGTACGGTTAGCTTTTGTCGGCTTTATGTATTTCGCTGGTAAAATGAAAACTGATCTCAGGATTATTGCTGATCTCGGTGTTCAGGAACCACTCACTCTGGGCCAGATAGACATCATGGCCATCCTTATCCAAGCCGGTATTGGCCTGTTTGAACCGCACGAAATCATGTAGTTTACCGGGATCGGTACTGGTCAGCCAGACTGCTTTATAAAAAGGCAGGGCCCGAAATTCAACGCTGGCCCCATATTCATGGAGTAGACGATACTGGATGACTTCGAACTGCAGTTCACCGACACAACCGATTATTTTCTTGGTGCCCCCGAACTGGGTAAACAGCTGGGCAACTCCTTCGTCAGTGAGTTGCAGCAGCCCTTTTTCCAGCTGCTTGGTCTTCATCGGGTCCTTATTAATTACTTCCTTGAAAATTTCAGGGGAGAAAGAAGGAATACCTGTAAAATAAAAATCTTCCCCTTCCGTGAGGGTATCGCCTATCTTGAAATTTCCTGAATCATACAGACCAACGACATCACCGGCAAACGCATTTTCTATAATGCTTTTATCCCGGGCCAAAAAACTGTAGGGATTGCTGAATCGCAAATCTTTTCCCAATCGGACGTGATGGAAATACTTGTTTCTTTCAAACCGGCCGCTACAAACCCGTAAAAAGGCAATCCGGTCCCGGTGCTTGGGGTCCAGATTGGCATGTATCTTAAAAATAAAGCCACTGAGTTTGGCCTCTTCCACATCAACTTTGCGAACCGTTGTCTCCCGGCTTTGAGGTGCGGGCGCAATCCTGATAAAGGTATCCAGCATTTCCTTTACGCCAAAATTATTGATAGCGCTGCCAAAGAATACGGGCGATACCCGGGCCTTCAGATAGTCTTCAGTGTTCAGGGGACCGTTTACGCCGTCAACCAGTTCAATATCTTCTCTAAGCGTTTCCGCATCAGCTTTACCAATCTTTTGTTCCAGTTCCGGATTATCGAGGTCTTCGATACTGATCAGAGCTTCATCTTCTGACTTTGTATTGGCCGTAAAAAGGCGCAGGTTCCTGTCATGGATATTGTAGACACCCTTAAACTCCCTGCCGCTGTTAATCGGCCAGGTCATCGGGTGTAACTGAATATTCAGCTCTTTCTCAATTTCTTCGAGCAAATCAAACCGGTTTTTACCATCCCGGTCCATTTTATTAATAAATACGATTACCGGCGTATCCCGCATCCGGCAGACTTCCATCAGTCTGCGGGTCTGGTCCTCCACTCCATTGACACTGTCAACTACCAATATCACACTATCCACAGCGGTAAGTGTACGGTAAGTATCCTCGGCAAAATCACGGTGACCCGGTGTATCCAGCAGGTTGATCAGGATTCCATTGTATTCAAAGCTCATAACGGAGGTGGCCACAGATATACCGCGCTGCCGCTCAATTTCCATGAAATCCGAAGTGGCCGATTTCTTGATCTTATTGCTTTTTACGGCACCGGCGACCTGGATCGCGCCCCCGAAAAGCAGAAATTTTTCAGTAAGTGTCGTTTTACCTGCATCCGGGTGACTGATGATCGCAAAACTGCGCCGGCGCATTATTTCGTCATGGAATTTCATCTTCGCTGCTTAAAAGTGCGCAAAGATACCACCATTTACCGATTTGAGCCAAAGGGGATATTCCCAGCCGGAAATCAGAAGCCCCATCGGCGGACCCTGGACTTTTAACGGAAGGAACAGCAGCAAGCGTCCGTTGCCCCTAAGAGGCTTTCTTTTTCGAACCCAGACTGGCTTTGAGTTGTGCCATCAGGTCACGTGATTTTACATGGGCGACTCTTAAAGGCGCTGCTTTGGTTTTCTTACCCTTGGCCTTGCTTTTGATAATTTTCATCAGCTTTTCAGTGTAGGTATCCTTATAAGCCGCAATATCAAAATCTCCGGAGAGTTGTTTGATCAAAGACACGGCCATTTTCAGGGCGTCCGGTTTCGATTTCTTGCCGGTAACCTCAATGTCGGTACTACTGCGGATTTCATGGGCAAAACGAAGTCGTTGAAAGATAAGTAGATTTTTCTCATAAGCCCTGATGATACCCAGCACTTCCCGGTTCCGTAAAATAAAGGTCCCCAGCCCTGCCATTCCGGTCTTTTGCAGGGCTTCCGCAAGCAGGACATAAGCCGTTTGGCCGTCTTTCTGTGGTTCCAGAAAGTAAGGCGCCTCAAAATACACCGAATCAATCTGGTCCATTCCGACAAATGAATCCACATTCAATAATTTGGACTTTTCGGGGTAGGCTTTCTGAAAATCTTCATCCGTGAGGACAACATATTTATCATTTATATTAAATCCTTTGACAATATTCGCCCAGGCGACCTCTTTACCCGTTTTTTCATTTACTCTTTTGAACTTAATATTGCTCAGGTCTTTCTTGTCGAGCATATCGAGATCCAGACTACTTTCTTCGGTCGCTGTATACATTTTAACCGGAATATTTACCAGCCCAAATCCTATGGCACCCGTCCAAATTGCTTTCATAGTCGCTCCTTTAAGGCTAAGGGTACAAAATTGATACCAGTCGGAGACGCAGCGGATAAAACCTCGGTTTTCCATTAATTTTTTATCTTGGGGCGTTTAAATCTAAAATTCATGCAAAAACTCATGTTTCTGGTCTGGACCTGCACCCTGAGCCTTGCCCTCAGTGCCCAGAAAGCCACATCCGGTAACCCCTTATTTCCCGGGTGGTATGCGGATCCCGAAGTCGCCGTTTTTAACAAAACTTACTGGATCTTTCCTACCTATTCCGCTCCCTACCGCCAACAGGTCTTTCTGGATGCCTTTTCTTCTACTGACCTGGTACATTGGAAAAAACATGAAAAAATTATAGATACGGCTGCTGTGCCCTGGATCTGGCAGGCTATGTGGGCGCCGGCAATCGTAAAAAAAGACCAGAAATACTTTCTTTTCTTTGCAGGTAACGACATTCAGTCCGACGACCAGCCGGGCGGTATCGGTGTTGCAGTGGCAGATCAGCCACAAGGGCCCTACCGGGATTACCTGGGTAAGCCCCTGATTGATAAATTTTACAACGGCGCCCAGCCGATTGACCAATTTGTATTCCAGGACCGGGATGGACAGTACTATATATATTATGGTGGCTGGAAACATTGCAATGTCGCCAAACTGAACGCGGATTTCACCGGATTCCTCCCTTTTGAAGATGGCAGCCTGTTCAAAGAAATCACGCCAGAAAAATATGTGGAGGGTCCTTTCATGTTTATCCACAATGATAAATATTACTTTATGTGGTCAGAAGGCGGCTGGACAGGGCCGGATTACAGCGTGGCTTATGCCATTGCCGATTCTCCCCTGGGCCCTTTCAAGCGAATAGGTACGATCCTCAAACAGAACCCAGAGATCGCAACCGGAGCGGGTCATCATTCGGTCGTCTGCCCCCCCGGCAGTGACGCCTGTTATATCGTCTATCACCGCCGCCCCCGGGGCGAAACCGATGGGAATTACCGGGTTGTCTGCATCGATAAGATGGAATTTGATAGTCAGGGTCTGATCCGGCCGGTCCGCATCACCCGTGAAGGTGTCAAACCCCATATCATAAGATAATTGTAATAAATACAATTATTAATCTTTTTTTCTTAATTTAGCCAGATAAATTTGCTGCCATGACTCAGGACGCATATGTAATTGGAGTAGACTATGGATCCGATTCTGTTAGATCGGTGATTCTCGATACCCGTAACGGCGCGGAGATGGCGTCTTCTGTATTTGCTTACCCCCGCTGGAGGGACGGTTTATATTGTGATGCTGAAAACAATCAATTCCGCCAGCATCCACTGGATTATATCGAGGGACTTACACATACCATCACAGAATGTATCCGAAAAGCCGGACCGGCCGTTAGCGCCGCTGTCAGGGGCATTTCGGTGGATACAACCGGCTCTACGCCGGTTGCCGTGGATGCCCGGGGGATGCCGCTGGCACTGGACCCGGCTTTCGCGTCCAATCCCAATGCGATGTTTGTCCTGTGGAAAGACCATAGTTCTATTGCTGAAGCAGAAGCCATCAACCGCCACGCGACCAAATTTGAAACGAATTATCTGCAATATGTAGGCGGAATTTATTCGAGCGAATGGTTCTGGGCTAAACTCCTGCATATATTTCGGGCAGACGAACAGGTTCGAACGGCAACCGCCAGCTGGGTGGAACATTGCGACTGGATTCCCTTTTTGCTGACTGGCGGCAATGATGTCCGGCAGCTGAAACGGGGCGTCTGTGCTTCGGGCCATAAGGGACTCTGGTCAGCAGCCTTTGGCGGGTTTCCCCCCAATGATTTTTTTGCTTCCCTGGATCCGTTATTGGATGGTTTTACTGATAAACTCCCCAAAGAAACCTATACGGCCGACCAGCCTGCCGGTACGCTCAGCAGGGAGTGGGCCGAAAAACTGGGGCTATCTGAACAGGTCATCGTAGGCATAGGTGCCATGGATGCGCATATGGGTGCCGTAGGCGGTCAGATTGAACCTTATTATCTGAGTAAAGTCATGGGCACATCTACCTGTGATATGCTGGTGGCGCCACTGGATGCATTTGGTGACACATTGGTAAAAGGTATCTGCGGTCAGGTTCCCGGTTCCGTGATCCCCTCCATGATGGGGCTGGAAGCAGGACAAAGTGCCTTCGGTGATATTTATGCCTGGTTTAAGAAACTCATTTCCTGGCCACTACAGTACCTGGCTGACCAAAGCCAACGCCAGGAAATAGAAGCCTCCCTGATTAAAGAACTGTCAGCGGCAGCATCGGCACTCCCCCTGCGGGATAGTGATGAATTGGCCTTGGACTGGCTGAACGGACGGCGTACCCCAGATGCCAACCAATCGCTCAAAGCCGCCATTTCCGGACTGTATCTGGGTAGCGATGCACCTTCGGTTTTCAAAGCGCTGGTGGAAGCCAGTTGTTTCGGAGCGCGAGCGATTGTGGACCGCTTTAACAATGAGGGCGTACCTGTCCGAGGCCTGATTGGCGTTGGTGGTGTTGCCCGGAAATCCGCGTATATCATGCAGGTCATGGCAGATGTGATGAATATGCCGATTAAAATCCACCAATCAGAACAAACCTGCGCGTCTGGAGCTGCGATGTTCGCTGCCACAGCCGCCGGCATTTACCCTGAAGTGGAATCCGCCATGCAGGCCATGGGTCAGGGATTTGATATGGAATACCATCCCAGAAAGGAATACAAGGCCTACTACGATGCGCGAATGAAAAGATATGAAGCCTTGGGGGCCTATATCGAGCAAGAGAAATAAAGGAGCCGGGGGCTCCGTTGAATTAAGTATATATATATCGGTATGAACTATAAATATATCCGGGAAGCAGCTTACGAAGCCAATATGCAGTTACCCGCACTGAACCTGGTCTTGTTTACATTCGGAAATGTCAGCCAGGCCGACCGCGATAAAGGCGTATTCGCCATTAAACCGAGCGGTGTGGCTTATTCGGAACTCTCTGTAGATAAGATGGTAATAGTAGATTTTGAAGGCCGGACAGTAGAAGGTTCCCTGAACCCGTCCTCAGATACCAAAACCCATGCGGTGCTCTACAAACACTGGGAAGCCATTGGTGGTATTGTCCACACCCACTCTACCTATGGCACGGCATGGGCACAGTCCCAACGGGACATCCCCATCTTCGGAACCACCCATGCCGATTACAATACGGTTGACATCCCCTGCGCGCCACCCATGGATGATAAAATGATCCAGGGTAATTACGAGTACGAAACGGGATTTCAGATAATGAACTGCTTCAGAGATAAAAAACTCGATTATAAAGAAGTAGAAATGGTGTTGGTCGGTAACCATGCGCCTTTTACCTGGGGTAAAAATGCCGCCAAGGCGGTGCATAACAGTGCGGTTCTGGAGCAGGTAGCCAAAATGGCCTTTATCACCGAACTGGTCAATCCGGCGGCTCCCCGGCTAAAAACCGCCCTGATCAATAAACATTATGAACGCAAACACGGACCGGACAGCTATTATGGGCAGTCCTGACATTGATGTCCTGATAGTCCGATAATGAAACTACAGCACCCCTCCCCACACCCTGAACGCCACCGCGCACGGATTTTATTAAAGCCGGAAGCGCAGTTACGCAGTGATCAAACTGGGATATGGATCAACAGGTTTCATCAGTCACAGCCACGTTTAAGCATAACAAATTAAAATCAGAAAATAAAAATGATACAGGATTTAAAAACACTAGAACTGTGGTTTGCCACGGGAAGTCAGAACCTCTACGGGGAAGAAACCCTGATTGAAGTGGATCAGCACTCCCGGGAAATCGCCGGCTATATAAATGACCAGCAGGAGATTCCGGTGCGTGTGGTCTATAAGGGAACCTTGAAATCGACAGAAGAAATATATGCTTTCTGTGCGGCTGCCAATCATGATGCAAACTGTATCGGTGTCATTACCTGGATGCACACATTTTCTCCCGCTAAAATGTGGATCAACGGTTTAAAAATACTGCACAAACCGCTGTTACATTTTCACACCCAATACAACCAGGACATACCCTGGACTTCCATTGATATGGATTTTATGAATACCAATCAATCGGCCCATGGAGATCGGGAGTTCGGATTCATGGTTAGCCGGATGCGCAAAAGACGCAAAGTCGTGGTAGGCCATTGGAAAGACCCCAATGCGATCAGTCGTATCGCGGTATGGAGCCGAGCGGCCGCAGGCTGGCATGACTGGCAGGGTGCCCGTTTTGTCCGCTTCGGAGATAATATGCGCTTTGTCGCCGTTACCGACGGTGATAAGGTAGAGGCAGAACTCCGTTTCGGATTCAGTGTCAATACTTATGGTATTGGTGATCTGGTTGCTGTGATCAATGAAGTCAGTGACAGCGCCGTAGCTGAACTGATCCAGGAATACGAAACTTTATATACACTGGCGCCGGAATTGGTCAGCGGAGGCGCCCGGCACCAGTCACTGGTAGATGCTGCCCGGATTGAACTGGGATTAAAGCAATTTCTGGAAGCCGGCAACTACAAGGGATACAGTGATACTTTTGAAGACTTATACGGCATGAAGCAATTACCTGGCATCGGTACCCAGAGAATGATGGCGGCCGGTTATGGTTTTGCCGGAGAAGGAGACTGGAAGACAGCCGCGCTGGTGAGAGCCCTGAAAATCATGGGAACCGGCCTGGAAGGTGGCAACAGTTTTATGGAAGATTATACCTATCATTTTGATCCGGCGGGGCCCATGGTGCTGGGTTCTCATATGCTGGAAATCTGTCCCAGTATCGCATCTGGAAAACCCCGTGTGGAATTGCATCCGCTGGGGATCGGCGGTAAGGAAGATCCCGTACGTCTCGTATTTAATGCTCCCGGCGGGCCGGCATTAAACGCTTCTGTGGTGGATATGGGCAATCGATTCCGTTTGCTGGTCAATGAAGTGGAAGCGGTAGCCCCCCAGGAGGACCTGCCGAAACTACCGGTTGCCCGGGCGCTCTGGAAACCGCTGCCCGATATGCAGACCGGCTGTGCCGCCTGGATCCTGGCAGGAGGTGCCCATCATACCGCCTATTCGCAGAACCTGACCGCAGAACACCTCGAAGACTTTGCGGATATGGCAGGTATCGAGTTTACATTGATTGGCGCTGAAACCAAACTTTACCAATTCAAAAACGAATTACGTTGGAGTGATGTGTATTACCAGTTGAACAAATCCTGATAAAATTTCATTTTACCGATTATTTATTTAACTATATTAGCACTCTTTTTTATTAAAAATTTTAATGCTGTCAATATGAATAATTTAGGCACACTGGACTATGTGGTATTTTTTGTGTATTTCATCCTGGTCGCTTCTTATGGCTACTGGGTCTATCTACGCAAGAAAAAAGCAACAGTTTCGGCCTCTCACGATTATTTTCTGGCGGAAGGTTCGCTCACCTGGTGGGCGATCGGTGCTTCGCTGATCGCGTCCAATATCTCTGCGGAACAGTTTATTGGTATGAGCGGTGAAGGATTCTTTGTGGGGGTTGCTGTGGCGGCCTACGAATGGATTGCTGCTGTGGCACTGATCGTGATTGCCGTCTGGTTCATTCCGATTTATCTGAAAAACAAAATTTACACGATGCCGCAATTCCTGGAAAGGCGGTACAACAAATCTGTTTCGCTCATTATGGCCGTTTTCTGGCTTTTCCTGTATGTTATCGTCAACCTCACGTCAATTTTATATCTGGGGGCCCTGGCTATCGATACCCTGCTGGGCGGTGGCTATTTGCATATCATTATGATCACCCTTCTGGTGATGGCACTGCTGATTGGTCTGGGAGGTATGAAAGTAATTGGTTACACGGATGTGATTCAGGTGGCCGTACTCATCATCGGAGGATTTGCGACTGTATTTATGGCCCTTCAGATCGTTGACCAGCGGATCAATGGTGCGGTGTCAGGAAGTGCTATTGCGGGCTTTAAAGCCCTGCTCCATGAAGCACCCGGTCATTTCAAACTAATGCTGGATAAACCTACCGTTCGGGCCACAACACTGAGTATGCCTGAGAACCTTGATGTACAGAAATATGTTGTACTGCCGGGTCTGGCCATGTACTTTGCGGGTCAGTGGATCGTGAATCTGAATTACTGGGGTTGTAACCAGTATATTACCCAGCGTGCCCTGGGTGCCGATTTAAAAACCGCCCGTACCGGTATTTTATTCGCCGGCTTTTTGAAACTCTTTATGCCAATCATCGTGATGCTGCCAGGTATTGCGGCCTATGTATTGTTTAAAAACGACCAGCTTCCCGGATTTAACGGCGTCAAGGATGGCGCTTATTCTGCAATACTGGGTTTTCTACCGGTAGGCCTGAAAGGGCTGGCAGTCGCCGCCCTGACTGCTGCAATCGTGGCTTCACTGGCCGGAAAGGTCAACAGTATATCCACAATCTATACCCTGGATATTTTTAAGAAGTATCTGCGAAAAGATGCGTCAGAAATACAAATGGTCAGAACCGGGCGATGGGCGATCATCATTGCGATGCTCGTGGCCCTGGCATTCACCTGGAGTGATGCCCTGGGTATTGGTGGCGAAGGCGGATTCACTTTTATTCAGAAATATACCGGTTATATCAGTCCTGGGGTCTTTGCCATGTTCCTCCTGGGTATGTTCTGGAAACGTACCACGGGCACCGCAGCACTGGTAGGCGTAATTCTTGGTTTTGTGCTGGCCATATTTTTCAACAGCTATGCTGTCGACCTCTTTGGTACCGAAACCTGGATGTACAGTGCCTTCACTTATGAAAAAATGGAGAAAGGCGTTGTCCATACGATAACTGAAATACCTTTCCTGATTAATATGGGCTGGTCTTTCGTAATCACGGTGCTCGTAATGATAGGTATCAGTTTAGCCGGTCCTAAAGTCAACCCCAAAGCATTTGCAATAGACAAAAGTATGTTTAAGGTGGATCCCAGGACCATGATCCTGATTGTAATAACCCTGTTGTTATTATCCGCTATTTATGTAAGGTTCTGGTAAACCTCCATTATTTACTAACTTAGTAACCGGCCGGCATAATATTCCGGCCGGTTTTTTCGTCCCTGAAGCGGGGCATTACCATTCGAACCCCTGCAATATGACCCTGTACGAACAAATGGCGGCTTCCGAGCTTAGAAAATGGCAGATCCGGATGCAAAGGTCTCCCGGATGGATGTCGAGGATATCCAAGAAGACCCAGGACCGCATCAATCAATACATTCCCGAGAAAATACACCGGGCGATTACCACCCTCATCAAACAGTTGGTTCGGGGCGTCCTGTTCGGTGCCCAGTATACTACTGCCACGCCCCTGCTGGAAGCCGGGCTCGCAGAACGGGAATTGATCGTAAAAGAAAAAATAAAATTTTACAGAAGTACCGCAGCCCTGGAGGGTGGCATTACCGGAGCCGGAGGTTTTTTTCTGGGACTGGCAGATTTTCCGATCCTGCTGACTCTTAAACTGAAATTACTGTATGAAATTGCTGCCGCATATGGTTTCGATACCAATGATTATAAGGAAAGAGTATACCTGTTGCATATTTTTGAACTGGCTTTTTCCAGCGACCGTCATCGCAAAGAAATTTATTTGAAACTGGCGCAGTGGTCCGAAACTGCCGCTTCGCTCCCTCCGGACATACACGGGTTTGACTGGCGCCGGTTCCAACAGGAATACCGGGACTACCTGGACCTGGCCAAGATGGCCCAGTTACTGCCGGTCGTCGGAGCCCCGGTCGGTCTGGTAGCGAATTATACCTTAATCAGAAAACTGGGTAAAACAGCCATGAATGCTTACCGTATGCGGCTGATCGGATGATCCAGAAGCATTCATCAGGTTACCCGTTCACTTCTCCTACTAAAAACACACTGCCGCATACCAGCAGCAGATCATCGGGATGCGCATGGGCTTTTGCTGCTGCAATGGCCTGATTCACATTTGCATAACTGGTACCTTCCAACCCGAACCCGCCCGCGGTGGCCTGTAATTCAGCCGCAGGCATCGCCCTGGTCAGGCTTGCATTGGTGAAATAATAGCGGGCGGTCCGGGGCAGCAAACGGAGCACGGCTTCCACATCCTTGTCTTTTACCATGCCCAGGATGATGTGCAGTTGATGGTAGCTGCTCAGTTCCAGCTGCCGCAAAACCTGCGTGATTCCGGCGCTGTTATGTGCCACATCCAGTATAATATCAGGATGCTGATGTATTTTTTGCCAGCGTCCCCAAAGACCCGTAAGCCGTCGGGCCTGTTTGAGTCCCCTACTCAGTGACTGCTGCGAAATATCCCAGCCTGCCAGTCGCAATTGACGGACGGACTCGAGAACTGTCAACAGATTCCGGGTTTGATACTGACCTGTCAGATCCAGCTGATACAGCTGATGATCTGTCTGATGGCTGGCGGCCGTCTCTACGCTTAACAACGTTGATTCCATACGCCAGGACTGTACAGAAAAATGATCGGTCGCAAAGGTTAGTGGGGCGGATTTAGAAGTTGCATGCTGTTTAAATACCAGGGCGGTTTGTTCATGGTATTCTCCGATAACGACCGGAACGCCCTCCTTGATGATTCCGGCTTTTTCACCGGCTATCTCAGCGAGGGTATTTCCCAGTATCTGCATATGATCATAGCCGATATTGGTAATTACGGACAGTTCCGGCCGAATAATATTGGTACTGTCCAGCCTGCCGCCCAATCCTGTCTCAATAACAGCGATATCAGTGCCATGACGCGCAAAATGATCAAAGGCCATCGCCACGGTAATTTCGAAAAAGCTGGGGTGCACCTGATCAATCAAAGGTGTGGTTCTGTCAATAAATGAAACCACTTCCGCTTCGGAAATCATCGATCCATTGATCTTAATTCGTTCCCGAAAATCTTTTAAATGAGGTGACGTATACAGGCCGGTTGTATATCCCGCCGTCTGGAGTACGGAAGCGAGCATATGACTTACCGACCCTTTACCGTTCGTACCGGCAATATGAATAAACTTACCCTTTTGTTCGGGATGATCCAGCAGGTGGCACAGCCGGTTGATATTTTCAAATCCTGGTTTAAATGCCGGACTGCCAACCGCGGCAAACATCGGCAGCCTGGCATACATAAAATCGATCGTCTCCCCGTAAGTCATGGATATATATTAATATCTGCAAATGTACCAGCTAATTGCCGTATGTCTGTGGGGATTTCCTAACCGGACTTGACAAGACCCTACTTCCGGAACCTATCCAGATTACCTGACACCGCATTACGGAACAGGCCTCCGGAACGGGCGCTTAACCGGCCAATTGATATATATTTCTGTAATTGCGCCCCAATCCGTCATAATCCAATCCGTAACCTACAACAAATTTGTCGGGTATCACAAAACCCGTATAATCTATCTGCACCGGATATTTGGTCATTTCTGATTTATGCAGGAGCGTAACGATTTTCAGAGAAGCTGGATGGTGATGTTCCAATTGTGGCAGAAAATAATGCAGGGTTTTCCCGGTATCAATGATATCTTCCAATACGACTACATGCCGGTCGTGCAGGTCCATGTCCAGGCCGATTGCGGTGGTTACAGCCCCGGAGGATTTCATTCCCTTATAAGAAGCCAATTTAATAAAACAAAGCTCGCTGTCCACCCTCAATTCTTTAAACATATCGGCAGCAAACATAAATGACCCGTTTAATATGGCCAGAAACACCACTTTTTTACCGGCATAATCCCGGTTCAGTGCTTCGGCCAGTTCGCGGATACGATTTTGCAATTGCAGTTCACTGAGGTAAACTTCAAAAACCTTGTCGTGTATTTTTATATTGTTGGACATGTCTGTAGTTTGATTAATTGACGGCCACCCCTGTTCCGGGTTCTCTCAGGTGTAGTCGGCTGCCTGGTGCCGGTCGGTCGTAAGCCCCCATCCTGTTGTATCGTAAAAGTGATTCCAGTCTGATGCCTTCCTGCTGTGCAATTGCGGCCAGGGTCTCGCCCGCCTGCACTTCATGAAAATCCTGCTGTCCGACCGTTCTTTTTAATTGTAGAAAAACCAGTTGATTGCTTTTAAGTTTTGGGGCCGGATCACTGAAATCATTAAACCGGTAAATCCATTCCAAAGGGGTATGATACTGCGTTGCCAGGCTGTTGAGTTCCGTTCCACTGGTGGCGTAAACTACCCGACTGCCATTAATGGTGAACAAGCCTTCGGGATAGCGGGATGGTTCCGGTGCCGCAGACTCCATGGCCATGAACGGCATGTCAGCCGGCAGGTCCATTTTACCCAGCGCCATAAGTGTATATTGCTGTAAATCGTATTTTTCAATCAACCTGATGAGCAATTGCGGATAACGGGGGTTGGTCGCATAACCTGCCTTCTTTAACCCATAGGCCCAAGCTTTGTAGTCCAGCGGGTCCAGATCAAAAAGAAAGGCATAACGGGCGCCCCGTCTTAAGAAATCCGAGTGATCCCTGTATGAAGCCTGAGGATCCTCATATTTCATAAAACGTTCGTTTCTTCGGTCGTCGTCATGCAATACATAAGGGCCACTATATCCTGCCTTGCATTTGATACCGAAATGATTGTTGGACTTCAACACCAGTACGCTCTGGCCTGCCATGGTCTCATGAATGCCCTGTGCCAGCTTGATGGCTGCCGGGACACCGGTACGGCGCATTTCCTCAATAGCAATCCTACGGTAGGTTTGGATATACCCTGTTACTACCTCACTGACCTGCGCCTTACAAAAAACTGTGGGGAGCAGTACCCAAAATAACATTATTCTCAATCGACGAAAACCCATCTCTTATTTATTTTTTCCTTAGAACATACAAACCATCCCGGATGGTAAGAACAAGCTTTTCCAGATCATCGCGTTGCTGAATATACTGGTTGAATGCCACGATGGCTTTGGCACTTTTGCCCGAAGGATTTTCCTCCAGCGCTTTCCCATGAAAAAAAATATTATCGGCCAGTATAAAACCATTTTTACGTACAGCAGGCAGTATCAAATCTATATAAGCGATGTATCCGGGTTTATCCGCATCAATAAATACCAGATCCCAGGATTCCTGTAGCTTCGGTATAATTTCCAGTGCATTGCCTATATGCTGTTGAATCCTGTCTGCATACGCAGATTTATTAATAAAGCCCTGGGCTACAGCGGCTGTTTCCTCACGGTACTCAATGGTGTGCAGCACGCCATCATCACACAGTCCTTCTGCCAGGCAGAGCGCACTGAAGCCGGTAAAAGTTCCCAGTTCCAAAATACGCCGGGGGCGCACCATATGACTGATCATGCTCAGCAATCGGCCCTGTACATGACCACTAAGCATATGTGGCTCGGCATGAGAGCTATAGGTATAGGTCTGAATTTCCTCCAGCAGTTTATCCTGGGGACTGCTGTACAGTTCAGCAAACCTATTGAGTTGTTCCGCTATCAGCTCCATATTGAATCAGCTCTCTAATGCACGGTATCCTGCTCCATCATTTCCCTGGAAACCGGTTTCGAAATAAAATACAGTCCGATAAAAGCTAAAAGGGCATTTATAATAATCAATTCCAGTCCGATCTGAAAGGCACCGAAAATCCGCTCCTGATTCCAGTCAATCAGGAAACAAAGTATCGGCGCAATAAAACAAACATACGGTACAAGCCGGTCTACCGGTCTGCGCTTCACAAAAATTCCAAACGCAAATAAACCAAGCAGCGGACCATAGGTGTAACCCGCCAATTTCAGAATAATCCCGATCATGCTGTTGTCATTGATTTTATGAAAAAGAATGACCATCAACAGAAACAGAAAAGCCACCAGCAGGTGTATCCGCTGACGGAATCTTTTTTTGGCTTTCTCATCCATATCTGTTCTACGGTTCAGCCCCGCAATATCAATACAGAATGAAGAAGTGAGTGCCGTCATAGCGCCATCGGCACTGGGGAACAAGGCAGAAATCAATGCGATGATGAAAATTACAGATATCACCGGCGGCATGTGATTGAGCGCCACTTCCGGGAAAAGCGCATCACCTGTGGCAGTGATTTGTTCCTGTGCAGCATATAAATGAAGCAGCCCGCCCAGATAAAGGAAAAGTCCGATTACCACAACCATGATAAACGCCAGGGAGACCATATTCTTCTGTGAATCTTTGAGTTTGCTGACCGAAATACTTTTCTGCATCATTTCCTGATCAATGCCGGTCATACTCAATGTAATAAAAGCCCCCGCCAGTATCTGTTTGATAAAATACGATTTGGAATTTATATCCGAATGAAAAATTCGGGACAGACCAGCACTACGCATGGCTTCCAGACTGTCCGTAATATTCAGATTCATATGCTGCAACAAATAAATGGTGCAGATAATCAACCCCGCCAGCATCCCGGTGGTCTGCAGGGTATCCGTCCAAACAATGGTCTTCACACCGCCTTCGAAAGTGTAGAGGATGATCATTACCAGAATAATCAGGGTGGAAACGCCAAAAGGGATCCCGAAACTGTCCAGAATGGTTATCTGCAGGATATTCACTACCAGATAAAGTCGGGCGGTGGCACCTACCAGCCGGCTAATGATAAAAAACCAGGCACCCGTCTTATAGGACAACATCCCCATCCGGGTTTTCAGATAACCATATATGGACGTTAACTTTAAACGATAATAAAGCGGTAGTAAGACAAAAGCGATGATCAGGTAACCGATCATATACCCCAGCGTAATCTGCATGTAGGCCCAAGCATCGCTGCCAACCGCTCCCGGCACACTTACAAAAGTAACACCGCTCAGCGAGGTGCCGATCATGCCAAAGGCGACCAACATCCAATTGCTGCTCCTGTTACCTATAAAAAATGATTCATTATTACTTCCCTTACTGGTCCTCCAGGCGACAAAAAGCAAAAGCAGAAAATAAAGGATTACTACAGAAAACAAAAAACCTGCAGACATATTAAACAATAATTAATTAAGCAAGATTCGATAAAATAATTTTTGAAGATAGGGAAAAAACTCACTCTTTTGCAAATAAAATATACATACGATGTTGATAAAAGCGCTGGCTGTCTTTTGCGGCTCGCAAGACGGCCGACAGGTAGTATTCTCTACAGCGGCCCGGGAATTGGGTCAATGGATGGCCCGCCATCGGGTCCGACTGGTTTACGGGGGCGGAAATGTCGGCTTGATGGGAACGATCGCCAATGCAGTCCTGGAAGGTGGTGGTGTGGTCACCGGGGTCATTCCCCAGCTACTGGACCAGCGGGAACGTTCGCATAAATTGCTTACGGAATTACTGATCGTTGAGGATATGCATACCCGCAAGAAGCTGATGTACGAACGTTGTGACGCGGCAGTAATACTGCCGGGAGGGTTCGGTACGCTGGATGAATTTTTCGAAATGGTCACCTGGAACAACCTTTCCATCCATAACAAGGAAATCTTCCTGCTAAATATCCATCATTATTACGATCACCTGCTGACACATATGCAAACGATGTATGAAAATGGTTTTCTTTATGAAAACCCGCTGGAACGTATCCGGGTATTTGAGGGCGTCACGGCACTCCTGAATTATCTCGAAAACCCATAGATTCGATGATTGCCGGCCTGTTTGCAGCGGCTTTTACTGACCCAGGACAAACAAAACTATTTAATCCTGTAAGGATCACGGTTTTAGGGCTTCACCAAATTCAGCCCGAAATTGGCTATTTTTCCAAAAAGTTTTTGCATTTTTGCAGGAAACCTGCCTTCCTGATGAAGATGAATATTTATAATTCCTTGATTGAAAAAAAAAGGGACGCGCGAAAGTCTTTCGCCGTATTGGTTGATCCCGATGAGATCAGCCCTTCTTCATTGGATCAGTTGGTGCAATTGGGTGTGGATGCCGGTGTCGATTATTTTTTTGTCGGCGGTAGCCTGGTGATTTCCAGCCATTTGGACGAGGTCGTTCAGCAGATCAAAGCTTCCTGTAGCATACCCGTCGTGCTGTTTCCCGGCAGTGCTTCCCAAATAAGTAAATATGCGGATGCCTTATTGTATTTGTCGCTGATTTCGGGGCGTAACCCCGAACTGCTGATAGGCCAGCATGTCGTTTCTGCGCCATTCGTAAAAAAAAGCGGCCTGGAAATTATCCCAACCGGCTATATCGTCGTGGACGGTGGCGCCCCAACTACGGTTTCCTATATCAGTAACGCCTCTCCGATACCCTCCAATAAAAATGATATTGCCATGTGTACGGCGATGGCAGGGGAAATGCTGGGAATGAAACTGATATATATGGATGCTGGTAGCGGTGCTAAAATGCCTATCGGGGAGTCGATGATCCATGCCGTGGCCCAGCATGTGGATGTACCAGTCATTGTCGGAGGCGGTATTACAGATCCCGAAAAAGCCTATCTTAACTGTAAAAATGGGGCGGACGTAATTGTTGTCGGCAATGCCATTGAAAAAGATGCGGCACTGATTGCCGAAATGAGTCAGGCCATACATGCTTCGTCTAAAATCAATACCTGATCACCGGACTTTCCAGCTATTAACGAAAAAGGTACCGCCAAAAGGGCCGTACCTGGCTTTATCATCGTCCTGCAGTGGATCAGAGCAGTCCTGCTAATTCCAGACTCTTTTTCTTTACCTGTCGTTCTTCTATACTTTCAAGAATTGGGTCCGGCTCCAGTATAAGGGAGTTCCCGTTTTCTTTCCACCACTGCCCCTCTTTGAGCTTCTTCAGGGCAATAATGCCGGACAGGTATTTTCGGTCTTCCTGGGCATGCCACTGTTCAATCCATTCGAAATCTTCCGTTGGTATATTCTTGATATCGTTGAAACTCACATAAACCCTCAAATAAATATCGTCGTTCAGCACATGGGGATCATGATGGTAGAGTTTTTTATACTCATACTTATATCCATAACGCAATGCGGAAAGATCACTTAAGACAGCGGAAGCCGTAGGAAAACTACCCGCCCCCTTACCATAGAAAAACTGCTGGTCAGCAAAACCGCTTTCAATCACTACGCCGTTGTATTCATTTTTTACAAATGCCAGCGGGTTATCCGCCTTAACAAACTGCGGTAAAACAAAAGCGCCTACACCACCACTGACCAGTTTTTTTGCCTGGGCAACCAGCCGTATCTGCTGACCGCGCGATTTGGCCACGGCAGCGTCAGATTTATGTATATTCTGAATGCCCGTAAACAGAATCTGGTCCGGGGTCGTTAAAATGCCGTAAGCATGGCAGAGAAACAGGGTCCACTTATTCAATGCGTCAAAACCTTCTACGTCCAGACTGGGGTTGCTCTCCGCAAATCCCAATTGCTGGGCCAGCAATAATGCTTCCTTAAATCCCAGGTCTTCGTCGAACATCTTGGTGAGTATAAAATTGGTACTTCCATTAACAATGGCACGGATGCTATGGAGTAAATCATTATCATAGTACTCTTCCAGATTCCGGATTGCCGGGATTGAGGCACAGGCAGAAGACTCATATAAAAAGGAGCGACCGGTTTTCTGCTGAAGTTTCAGTAATGCCTCAAGATGTTCTGCGATCATCTTCTTACTGGAGCTGACCACTTCCTTCTTGTTTGTCAGTGCGGTTGTCACAATCTCGAAAGCGGCATCGGCATCATCAATCACTTCGACAATCACATTGATTTCCTCGTCCTCAAGCAATTCATTCTTATCGGTGGTAAATAAATCTGCCGGTGCACTCCTTTTCTTTCCCGGATGCTTGATACACACTTTCTTTATTTTTGCGGATAATGAAGGTGTTTGTTCCAGGACACGGTATAGCCCTTCCCCCACCACACCAAATCCAAACATACCGATCACTAATTGTCTGTGCTTGCTCATCTGCTTCTACTTTTTAATTTTTAATCAACTCAGGCCTGCTCGCTCATGAAAGCCGCTATCGTTTCCGTGAGTTGCTGGTATTCCAGCAGGAACCCATCATGTCCGTAGTCTGAAAGAATCAGCTTCACCCTGGCCTCGGGTATATGACTGGCCATGAATTCCTGTTCCTGAGGCGGAAATAAAAGATCACCTTCGAGGCTCAGGGCCAGGGTCCGGGCCTTGATGCGCCCCAGGGCCTTGATGACACCCCCCCTTCCCCTGCCGAGATTATGGGAGTCCATACTCTTGGTCAGCGCATAGTAACTATAGGCATTAAACCGGGCAGAAAGCTTGGTCCCCTGGTACCGCTGATAGCTCTCACTGCGAAAACCCTCAATCAGTTCATCAGAAGTTTCCGATTGGGTCTTGTTGTAAGCCGTACCGGTTCTGTAGGAAAGCAGTGCAATACTCCTTGCCACTTCCAGGCCCTTCTTTCCTGCCGCTGGCGAAGGCTGCAACCAGGTATGGTCCGCTTCAATAGCCATGCGTTGCGAGGCATTGAAAGCCTTGCCCCATGGAGAAAGTTCGGCATTGGTGGCTATTGGGAAAATGTACTCAAACAAATCCGGATCCATAACAGCCCATTCCAGCAATTGCTGTCCGCCTGTACTGCCGCCGATACCGACTTTGATCCTGCGTATCCCCAGCGCCTGCTGGAGCAATCGGTAAGCCTCCACCATATCCCTGATGGTAAAAAATGGGAAATGCTGAAAATAAGGCTGACCGCTTTCCGGATCCGTATCCAAGGGGCTGCTGCTGCCATAACAGCTCCCCGGCATATTCACACAAATGATAAAGTCCTTCTGCGGATCAAACAGCCGGCCGGCTCCTATCATCTCCGGCCACCACTCATGCGGCCGGCTGTTTGCAGTTAATGCATGAAAAACCCAAATAACATTGTCTCCGGCTGTATTGATCTGACCGTAGGTCGTATACTCCAGATGGAGCTGGTTGTAAACAATGCCGCGCTCCAGCCTGAAAGCCTGCTCGTAATTAAAATGCCCTTGCTTCATATAAAATCTGCCACAAATTCAGGCGGGTCGTACCTCAAATGATTTATTTGGCTGCTGCCTGAAATGCCTGTTCAAAATCTGCTTTAATATCGTCAATATATTCTATACCCAGACTGATGCGAATTAAATTATCCAGTACTCCTGCGTTTTTCCGCTCCGCTTCTGACAATTGCTCATGGGTTGTAGAGGCAGGGTGAATGGCCAGTGTCTTGGTGTCACCCACATTGGCCAGATGACTGGTCAATTTCAGGGCATTGATAAAATCCCTTCCGTTTTCCAAACCTCCCTTGATACCGAACTGCAGTACACCACCCGCGCCCTTTGGCAGGTATTTTTGTGCCAGCTGATGATAGGGGCTGCTTTCCAATCCCGGATACCAGACAAAATCCACCTGATCATGCTGTTCCAGCCATTGGGCCAGGGCCAGTGCATTGTCTACCGTACGTTGTACCCTTAAGGACAGGGTTTCCAGTCCCTGCAGGAAAAGGAAAGCATTAAAGGGGCTCTGCGCAGGTCCGAAATCCCGGAGTCCTTCCACCCGGGCCCGGATGGCAAATGCAATATTCGGCAGTCCCAGGGGATTGCCTTCACCGAATACTTCCCAGAAATTCAGGCCATGATATCCTTCAGAAGGTTCTGAGAACTGCGGAAATTTGCCATTCCCCCAATTATAATTACCTCCGTCAATAATAACACCTCCGATGCTGGTTCCGTGACCACCAATCCATTTGGTAGCTGCATGCACAACGATATTGGCACCATGCTTCAGTGGCTGAAACAGATAGCCCCCAGCACCAAAAGTATTGTCCACAATCAATGGCAGATCCAGCTCTTTGGCCAGGGCGCCGAATTTTTCAAAATCCGGTACATTCAACCGGGGATTACCCAGCGTTTCCATATAAATCGCCTTTGTCTTGTCGTCTACCAGTTTGCGGAAGTTTTCCGGCTGATCGTCTTCGGCAAAACGGACATCGATGCCCAGTCTTTTAAATGAAACCTTGAACTGATTGAAAGTACCACCATACAAATAGGGAGAGGTCACAAAATTATCACCAGCTTCCAGCAGGTTGGTAATGGTCAGGAATTGGGCTGCCTGACCCGAAGCAGTGGCGAGTGCTGCAACGCCGCCTTCCAGTGCGGCCATGCGCTGCTCGAACACATCAGTAGTTGGATTCATGATGCGGGTATAGATATTACCAAACTCTTTCAAACCGAACAAATTTGCCGCATGGGCAGCGTCCTTGAATTGAAATGAAGTTGTCTGATAAATCGGAACGGCGCGGCTGCCGGTGGTGGGATCGGGTTGCTGGCCTGCATGTACCTGTAAAGTATCGAAATGTAAATTATTGCTCATGATTGTATGTATTAAAAATGTAAAAAGATAATTGTCAAATTAACCGGTTAACAACAGCAAATAAAAACTGCTTGCTGATAACATCGAATTTCCCCTCGGGGTAATTTCCCCAGTACAATTGATCTTTTCTTCATGGCTTATGTATTTTCTAATATTAATGAATCCGCACTGATAAAGTTCATATACGCGATACAAAAAAGGCCTGCCAGTTAAACTGGCAGGCCCGTATATTATTCAATAATTTATCAGCGCTAAGATTACCAGCTTATCTATCCATTGCGCTATCAGCGAAAATGGTTGGAATTGGCACCTTGCTCCTTTAGAAGTGGGCAGGTTGCCAAGGCTTCACAGGGCCACACCCTCTGCCTTTCTTGATAAGTATATTAAAGAACTGGTTTCGTCTAAAGACGATGCAAATATATAGCAGCAGATCGAAATAAAAAAGTTTCTGTTTCTACTTCGCAGCCCTGACCCGCTCCCCGGCTATTTTAGCTGTCGGATTACCTGCCACATCTGCTGGGCAACCAACAGATTTCCGGCGTTGTTCAGATGGACTTTGTCCACCGTCAGCACACCTTTTTCCTTGTTTTCGGGGTTATGGGTTCTCAGGTAACCGGTAAAAGCCTCCCGCAAATCCACCAGAGGCAGATCGTTCTTGGCTGCATAATCCCGGATCCATTTAGAATAGAGGTTCAGATCTCCATCCTGGAGATTCGTGATATCGTTGCGTTCACCAATTACGGAAGGTGTACACATAACAGGCTGAATACCCTGTTCCTTCATTTGGCGAATCATCTTGTCATAAAAAGCTCCAAACTTATCCAGATCCGTCCCTGTGCCCCTGGTTGTTTTATGCCAGACATCGTTGATACCAATATAAACGACTACAATATCCGGTTGCTGATCCAGTACGTCCTCCTGAAATCGAAAAAACAGATCATATATCCTGTTTCCAGAAACACCTTTTCCTACAAACTCAAAATCCCCAGCTGAAGGATCCAGTTGGCTAAGACTGTCAATTTTGGGAATATAACCGCCTTTTCCCGCACCCTGGCGTGTAATGGAATCGCCGAAAAATATCACTTTCTTTTTCTTAACCGGTTGGAAGGCAAACAAACCGAATAGCAGCACGGCGACAAAATACTTCATATGAATGACAAGTTTAAATAGGAATTTACTACAATAGCCGCCGCAGTTTCATCTAATAGAAGTATGAATGACAGCGATTTAAAGGAGCAAATTTATGGGTTCTGATCCAGTTTGAGCACTTTGGCCGGATAACGTTTGGCGTAGGAAAACAACATGTGGGTAATTGTGCTGTTCTCCTTATAAGGACGGACCAGCTCTTTAAAATCAGTGGCCAGACCGACTTGCAGATCGGTCGGTATAAATCCCATCCCGTAAAACTTACCCTGCCAGACCAAAATACAGGACTGTTGATCCGCATCAGGCCCTTTGTCGATGATGGCAAAAGAGGGCATCCGCTTCAGTTCTTCGATGGCGTCCAATACCCGGCTGTTATAGTCCTGCGGCCGCTCCTCATTCCTGCAAGCCCCCTTACAAAGTAAATCGTGCAATCGGGGATCATATACCGCTTCGGGAATAAAACACATTTTAGGACAAAGATCAAATTCCTTTATAAGCTGTCGCAAGGCCGCATGTGCATTGGCGATTTGATGAAAACTACTGATTACTTCATAGCGGCTGTTGATTTTATCAACCGCCAGACGGAGATAGTCATGTTGATCCGGATAACAAATAATGCCGTAGCGGTCTTCTCTTTTTTTCTGGGCGGCATTAAACTTTGGCCAGAGGCGTTTGATCTCAGTGGATTCCTTAACGGCAGCCATCAGCTCTGTTCCACACTCTTCAAAACTTATATGGTGCACATGACGCATAAAATGCTGCTTTTGCCGACTGGTAGCGTTATTGCTAAAATGGCTGTTTACCCGATAACGTATGTTTTTAGCTTTTCCCACATATACGACCTTTCCTTTTTCATCATGAAAATAGTAAACGCCAGGTGCATAAGGTAACTGTTCAAAATCAGACTGGGGTACATTGGGCGGCAGCACCCGCTCTTTGGACCGGCGACTCAGGCTTTTCTGAACATGGCCTTCGGTATCATTGTCCAGCAATAATTTAAATAGCGCAGTCGTCGCCCGAGCGTCACCACCGGCCCGGTGTTGATTTTCATGCCGGATCCCTAAAGCGGTACATAGCTTACCCAGACTGTAGGACTGGTAACCGGGAAGGATTTTCCGGCTCATTCGGACGGTACAGAGTTTGGGAACATCCAGGTCATAGCCCTGTGCCTGCAACTGGCTTTTTACAAAAGAATAATCAAAATTGACGCTGTGCGCTACAAAAATCCGGTCTTTCAGTATTTCATAGATGGGCGCAGCCACCTCCTCAAATAAAGGTGCATCAGCCACCATTTCGTTGGTAATTCCGGTCAGCGCCTGTATAAAAGATGGAATCTGATGAACGGGATTGATCAGGGTTTCAAATTGATCGACAACCCTGTCACCATCAAATACAACGATCCCTATTTCGGTAATTCCGCTGGCGGCTGCATAAGAACCCGTGGTTTCAATATCTACAATTGCATACTCGATGGTAGTCGGTATTTATCGCTCCGGGACAAATCCATCCGGTTTATCGTCTTCAGAGCATTTGAAATGCTAATTTCGCGAAAAATACCGGTCCATGAAAGAATCCCATAAATTTGAAATGTTCCGTAATCGTTTGACCAAGGTTTACAGGCATTTACAGAAAGTGGCCAAAAAGCAACATATCAGTTGTTACCGGATTTATAACCATGACTTATCCGAATTCCCTTTTATCATCGAAATTTATGCCGATAAATTATATGTCGCTGAATATAAAAAAAAGCACCAGCTCTCCGTAGAAAGCCATCAATACTGGCTGAAGGAAAGCCTGGCTATCATGTCGGAAGTGCTGGCGATCCCGGTAGCGAATATCTACCTGAAGCAACGGCAACGAAAACCAGGACATGAAGGTCAATACCAGAAAACTGCTGAGGAAAAAAACGAATTTACCATCAATGAAAATGACCTGAATTTCATTGTCAATCTTAGTGACTATCTGGATACCGGGCTATTTCTGGACCACCGGACTACCCGCCA
The DNA here is from genome assembly GCF_054783135.1 of Niabella terrae. Classification (NCBI taxonomy): domain Bacteria; kingdom Pseudomonadati; phylum Bacteroidota; class Chitinophagia; order Chitinophagales; family Chitinophagaceae; genus Niabella; species Niabella terrae. The sequence continues at coordinate 367,529 of NZ_BAAGRD010000005.1, read as the reverse complement.
GATGATCCGGCAGCAATCCGAAGCCAAAAGGGTGCTCAACCTGTTTGCCTATACCGGTTCCTTCTCGGTTTATGCTGGTGCAGGCCGAGCCGCCTCGGTAACAACAGTAGATCTCTCCAACACTTATATCAACTGGGCCAGACGCAATATGGCATTAAACGGTTTCGAAGACCCGGAGCGGTACCATTTTATAACCACAGACGTATTGCAATACCTGAATCAGGCAACTTTGCCGGAATTTGATCTGATTATTCTGGATCCGCCGACCTTCAGTAATAGCAAAAAAATGAATGGTGTACTGGACGTTCAGCAGGACCATGTACAACTGATTAACCAATGTCTGCGTTTGTTACACCCGGGAGGTAGTATTTATTTCAGTAATAATTACACCCGGTTTCGACTGGACGCGGAACAACTGAATGCCGGCGCCATAAAAGACATCACCCGGGCAACCACCCCCTTCGATTTTGAAGGAAAACTACAGCGATGGTGCTATCTGATCACCAAATAATTCGGATTCCCGAACCAGGAGGACAAAAAATATCCCGGCCTTCAGGCCGGGATACCACAACAATGAAACAGTGACAATATTAAAGCGTTTTTAAAACATCATTCATCGTTCTTACAGCGGCAGCACTCTTATCAAAGGCTGCTTGTTCCTGTTCGCTCAGTTTAAAGTCTATGATTTGCTCCCAGCCATTGCGCCCCAGCGTAACCGGCACTACCAGAGATATATCATTCTGCCCATATTCACCTTCCAGATACACACCGCAGGAAATTAACTTTTTCTCATCCCTTAAGATGCTTTCCACCATTGCCGCCGTACCGGCTCCGGGAGCATACCAGGCAGATGTTCCGATCAGTTTTGTCAGTGTCGCGCCGCCGACCATGGTATCCGCAACGATTTTCTGCTGCTGTTCTTCACTCAGGAAATTGGTTACCGGCGTACTGCCCCAGGTTGCATGCTGAATCAGCGGGATCATCGTTGTGTCTCCATGTCCGCCAATCACCACTGCATTCAGGTCGGCAGGCGAACATTGCAATTCCTGACTGAGGTAGTAGCGAAAACGTGCGGAATCCAACGCACCACCCATACCAATAATCCTGTTCTTCGGCAATCCGGAAGTTTTCAGGGTCAGGTAATTCATGGTATCCATAGGGTTGGACACCACTATAATAATGGTATTGGGAGAATATTTCAGAATATTTTCAGTAACGCTCTTTACAATACCTGCATTAACGCCAATCAATTCCTCCCTTGTCATGCCTGGTTTTCTGGGCAATCCGGAAGTAATTACGACCACATCGGAATTTTCCGTGGCCGCGTAATCATTGGTAACGCCTTTTATTTTGGTATCAAAGCCCAGCAGTGCCGCTGTTTGCATCATATCGATGGATTTCCCCTCCGCGACGCCTTCTTTAATATCTAATAAGATCAGTTCTGATGCCAGCTCTTTGCGGGCAATATTATCAGCACAGGTTGCTCCTACTGCGCCAGCCCCCACTACGGTTACTTTCATTGTTATTCAAATTTTAGATGAAATAATGTATCCCTGCAAATGTAATGAAACAGAATTGTTGGTAGCTTCAAAAAAACAGGGTCCTGTGTAAAATCTCCAGTCCCTGAAGTTGAAGGAACTCAAAAGTTCCCGGCAGTTTCAGTCGGATTGGTCCCCGGTTCAGGCCGGTTCAAAACCGGGACCATCATTCAGGATAACCGGTATCCCCGACCTGGTCAGTTCCTCCGAAAGGGGTGCAAAATTTTTAGGTTGTCGTGACTTTCCAAATAAATTTTTCCTTATTTTTGCAACCCGAAATAAAAATCGGAAAAGGATTGACCCATGGTGTAACGGTAGCACTACTGATTTTGGTTCAGTCAGTTAAGGTTCGAATCCTTATGGGTCAACAGTAAAAAACCACTTATTAAATTGATTTTCAATTATATGAGTGGTTTTTTTATTCCGGTAGGTAAATAGCGGCACGGTTTCCTTAGGCGCCCCCGCCAGGACTAACCATCGAACTCCATTAGGGAACACTGCCGCATTTTAAAGCATACAGCCGGCGCAAAAAACATCAGACAGGCGGCCAACTTTAAACACCTCCCAATAATGAACTACCGGGCCAGGATTCGGAACTACATTAAAAAGTAATATCCATCTCATTGATCTTATCGATTTATAAACTTAAATGATTCGCCGGAGACAGGACCCGATGGTAAGCAGTAAAATTCCCGTCCGATAAATTGATCTAACTACCGGATATCTGCGGATTTCACTCCCAGACATTCGAGGCGGCCTTAAAAAATATACTACTTGCCGGTCAAGCCAACCTACCGCCGGCTGCCTTTAATTTCCAAACTAAATCTCTGGTTCATTAATCTAAAAATGAATACTTTTGGCAATGCTTAGAATCGGAATTGTCGGCGTAGGCCATCTGGGTAAGTTCCATTTAAATAACTGGCTGGATATTGCAGATGTGGAAGTAATGGGATTCGTCGACCCAAATGAGGAAACTGCCGCTGAAGTTGTTGAAAAATATGGATTAAAAAGGTTTCATGATACCGAAGACTTTCTCAATCAATGTGACGCGATTGATATCGTCGCCCCCACCAATTTTCATTATGACTGGTGTGAGCGGGCGATAAAATCCGGCAAACATGTCTTTGTTGAAAAACCGTTTGCCCATACAATGGAAGAAGCCAGACAGCTGGTAAAACTTGCGAAGGAATCCAATATCAAATTACAGGTAGGGCATGTTGAACGGTTTAATCCCGCTTTTCTTGCATTGAAAGGCATTCCGCTCAATCCCATGTTTATTGAAGTGCATCGTCTGGCCCAGTTTAATCCCAGGGGAACGGAGGTTAGTGTTATCCTCGACCTGATGATTCATGATATCGACATCATTTTAAGCCTGGTCCAAAGTGATGTTAAAAAGATTTCCGCCAGCGGTGTAGCCGTTATGACCGACACCCCGGATATCGCCAACGTCCGCATAGAATTTGATAATGGCTGTGTTGCCAATCTGACCTCCAGTCGCATTTCCATGAAAAAAATGAGAAAAATGCGGGTTTTTCAAAAAGATGCGTACATTGGCATTGATTTTCTGGATAAGAAAACGGAAATAATCAAGCTCAAAGAACCAACAGACAAAGACGTTTTTTCGTTTGACATTGCCACACAGGGAGGGAATAAAACAATAGCGATTGCCAATCCCCAGATTCCCGAGGTCAATGCAATTAAAAAAGAACTGGAAGAATTCAGGGACGCTATTCTTAACAATACCCAAACGGTTGTTTCGGAAATAGACGGCCTCAAGGCAATGGATGTAGCCCATCAAATCCTTGCCAAAATTGGCAATAGCAGCATTGCCCGTTGAAAATGACAATTTATTTTAATCCTTGACTGTTAACAGTTCCTGTGCAGTTTAAATAAGGCAGCCATAAGAGCCTACCGTAACTATATTAAACGTCTTACAGATATCATTGGATCCTTTCTGGGATTGGTACTCCTGTCCCCCATAATGGCCCTGGTCGCCCTTCGGGTATATCTGCAGGATCGTGGTCCCATCCTTTACCAGCAACAAAGGATCGGATATAAGGGAAGTCCTTTTTATATCTATAAATTCCGGTCGATGAGAACCGATGCGGAAAAAGATGGCCCCAAGCTTTCTTCTGATGACGATTGCCGCATAACACCTTTTGGAAAACTAATGCGTAAGTGGCGTCTGGACGAATTGCCGCAACTTTGGAATATCTTCAAAGGTGATATGAGTTTTGTGGGGCCTCGCCCAGAAAGAAAATTTTTTATTGACAAAATAAGCCAATTTCATCCAGACTATCAGTTATTGCTCAATGAACGTCCCGGGTTAACCAGTTGGGGAATGGTTCAGTTTGGATACGCGCATAATGTGGAGGAAATGATTAGCCGAAGTCGTTACGATCTGGAGTATGTGAGCAGGATATCCCTGCCTTTTGATATGAAGGTAATGATCTACACATTAAAAATTATATTGCAGGGCAAAGGCAAATAACCAAAAAACATGGAAGGGCAAATAGTATACCTGAACCGTGCAGCGATTAACGATGCGCGCTGGAATGCCGCCATAGCCCGCAGCACCACGCCTGATATTTATGCCACTTCACGCTGGCTCGACTGTCTCTCACCCGGCTGGGGTGCATTGATACTGAATGACTATCAATGTGTGTTGCCACTTACGTTTAAAAAGAAATATGGCATTCGTTATCTGGTACAGCCGGATTTTACCCAAAAAACCGGTCTGTTTGCCGACACAGGACGACCCGGGGACCATGGACAGCAATTTCTGGACGTCATGTTACAACAATGTTCCTATGGCAGGATTTCTGTCAATTGGGAAATTGATGCAGCAAAGGAACACCGTCGAAACAATTATATCCTACCGCTGAACAAAGATTACGGATCGATTTCCGCCGGCTATCAGGAGGTATTGATAAAAAACCTGAAAAAAGCGGCCAGACAATTATTGTATTTTGAAGAAGGAACCGACAATCTGCTGCCGATCCGGCTTTTCGAAAATTTATACGGAAGAAAACTCCGGTTGAAATCTCGGTCGCTCCGGGGACTGAAGGACCTGACTTCGCAACCGCCGCTGGGTGCTGAAGTCTTTTCGAGACTGGTAAAAGATGGTCGGGGAACCGTCCTGGCAGCCAGTTTATTCTTTAAGTATCGGGGGCGTATTTATAATATAATCTCGGCTACCACACCGCAGGGACGCCGGCTCGAAGCCGTCCGATTTTTATACGACCAGCTGATTCGGGAATTCAGCAGTCAGGACCTGATCCTGGATTTCGAAGGTGGAAATGCCCCCGGTACCGCCTTCTTTTTCCGGCAGTTTGGCGCACAGCTGGCACATTATTATGTAGTTCATTGGAACCGCCTGTCCTGGCCATTACGGCTGTTCAAGAGCTAGCTTCGAGGTGTTGACCTTCGAGAATCCTGGATGCCAGCTCCATATCCAGCGGATGGGTAATCTTGATATTCGTCCGGCTCCCTTCCACCAGCGTCACTTTCATACCAAAAGATTCGACGACGGAGGCTTCATCCGTAAAACGGTCCTTATAATCGATCTGAAAGGCCGGAACTAATATCCGGCTGTGAAAAACCTGGGGCGTTTGCACCAAAACGACTTTATCCCGATCCAGCACTTCGCTGTTGCCGTCTTCGCTGATCAGTCGCAGGCTGTCATTGGCTTTAATGACCGGTACAGCAGTGCCGGTTTCCAGGGCTGATTCATAACAGTGCCGGATCAATGGGATGGAAACCAGGCAGCGAACTGCATCATGTACGAAAATGATCGATTCCCCTTGCGTGAGTTCAAGACCTTTTTTGACGGACTCAAATCTGGTGGCCCCGCCGATTGTCAACCGGATTCTGTCCTTATCGAAATAAGCGTCGATAATCTCCTGACCCAGATCCATATAAGCCTCAGGCAGCACCAGAATTAGTTTCAAGTCCTCAAAAGCCTGCAAAAACGAATGAAGGGTATAATAAAGTACCGGCCTGCCGTTCAGTATCATAAACTGTTTTGGCAGTTCACTACCCATCCTGCTTCCGGAACCACCGGCTACTATAATCGCTACTTTATCCATATACGCTATTAAAAACAATCAAAAATATCTGTTTTTATGTTTATTTACCGCCCTGGATACCCAAATCTTTAACAATTATTTGCGTAAATTAAACTTAAGGTCGCCTGGAAATGTTAAAAGTTAAGTAACTTTAAGAGCGTAAACCGAAAAGCCCTGTAATGAAACAAGGAATTGCCATATTAGCGGCGGCATTTTTGCTTCTGGTGGCCGTCAGTTCCTGCGAAAAGACCGAATTATCCGAGAACAACCAGCCGGTTGAAGCCTGGTATCTACAGAACAATTTAAGTGTACCGGTTTATTTTCAGCAGGGATATCTTACCCAGGATGGGGCGGACCGTATGCATTATACGATTCGCCAGGAGATCCTGCCCGGCAGGACCCTCGCCTTTACCGGCCCTATTCCGGGATCTGGCGAGGATAGTCTGTCTACTGCAAACGGTTTCCCAGGCTATCAGGCCATTCTCCTGACCATCAATAACAAAACCAAACGGGATATGAATTGTGCGGATTTTCCCCAAACACATGACCGGCAGGATTGCCAGCTGGATACCGTAAATTTTTTCAATAACAACAACAAATGGCGCGAAGTATATACGCCGGAAAAAGACAGTACCACACGGATTTACCTCATTGATGGCAGGGACTCACTGGAAGCCCATTAGCAGAAACTGCTTAAAAATCAGCGGCAAAAGCCGCCTTTCACTTATTTTTATCTTAGCGGAAAGTTCTGCCAGTTTAATAGCAGAGGCCTCTGTGTGAACCCTATTTAAAATCTAGTATGCGGCGTAATTATCCTTTACTTGTTTTTATCCTGTTATTTATGGCAGTCCTGTCCGGTAACCTGACAGCCGGCGTGTCGCTGCTGGGACAGTTGGGGATTCATTTTTTTTATAAGGCCTATGGCTTTTTGAAAATATGGTGGCAGGCTGCGCTGGTATTTGCCGTATTTATGGGGGTCATCGGTCTGCTATTATTTCTGCTTGACCGCAGATTAAAGGGCCTGCTTCGTAAATCCATCCTGCTGCTTTGCTTTGGAATCATGATGATCGGCCTGTACCTTACGTTCCGTGATTTCCGTAATGACCTGACCCATCGGTTGTTGGGCGAACGTTTCCACCTTGGTATTTATTTATACTGGTTGGGCGGGGCTATCCTTTGCTTGTTTTTTGCGTTGACCAAAAAAAAGACCAACCATCCACCGAACTCAAACGAATTAGCCGGGGATCACCCGCCCTTCGAACAAGACAGCCGTCCAACGACCGGAACGTTCTAGTGGGGTGCTCATTTAACGGGTGGTAATGATCATCGCCCCGTGCGCTGCCTTGTTTCCGTAGTATTTGAGGGCAGATTCTCCTTTTAAAACATCGATTGATTTAATCGAACCTGGAGACAGCTTTTTAATCTGGCGCGCGGTAGCCTTCTGACCGTTAAGAACGTAGTAGATTTTCTTATCCACGTTAAACACTTCGTTCTTTCGAAGCTTCAGCCCCGAAACCGGCCTTTCTTTCTGAATGGCATATCCCTTAACCACAACCTCTCGCTGAGATTTAATCCTTTCAACCGGCGGTTTTTCCGAATCCGGCCGGATCTTTACGCCGATAACTTTCACTTCAGATCCATCGACAGGCCCGGGGTGGGGAGACCGGCGGGCGTTAACCCCCTTCAGGGTGACCGCTTCCAGGTTACTGCCGGGCTGGCTGCCCGCGGATACATTATTTTTTGTTCTGACGATAATAACACCATTGGCTCCTTTGTCGCCGTATGTTGCGGTAGCGCTACTGCCTTTAAGGACATCGACACTGCTGATTCTGTCCGGAGATAGCGACTCTATATCCGCGCCCTCCACGCCGTCGAGTATGACCAGGGGCTTCGTTCCGGGAACCTTTTTTGTGGCAAACGCCTTGGTAGTAATGTTGATTACTCCGTTAGTAGCCCGCTCCCCATAAGTATCTACAGCCGCGGAACTTTTAATGACTTCAATCGATTCAATATGATCTCTGTCGACTTCATGTAGATTAAAGTCCGGAGACTGCATGTTCCCATCTATAATTATTAGTGGCTTCTTTTTGGGCGTCCCGGTATTTTTCCCTGTTTTGTCCGACTGAACACTGATTCCAGCCCCCGTAACAGCGGGTGTCGTATCGCCTGCAATGAAAAACTCCGAATCGCTGCCACGATGGGGTGTTACCGGATTCGAATTAACTGCCCCCAATGATTTCGATGCAGGGGCAGGTGTTCGAAAAGCCTGTTCCTGCATTTCCGATCTTTTGCGGAAGGACAATAAAAGTACCGTCGCCACTGGCAGTAAAAACAAAAATTTCAACAGGTGCACCTGGGCAGTTTTCAGGGTATTCATCATGGCAATGCGTTTCTTGAGTGAAGAAAAATTAAAATGATTGGTAAAGGCAAACTGTCTGTTGCCCATAACCTTTAAAAGCAGGTACTGATAGTTTTTTTTGTCAAGGCCCTGCTGCAACAATCGGTCGTCCGCGATAAACTCCAGATTCTGCCTGACATTATGCTTGAGCAACCAGACAAAGGGATTAAACCAGTTCAGAATACAAAGTAGCTCACACCAGACAATATCGATGGTATGCCTTTGTTTTACATGAACAAACTCATGGCGGATCACTTCTTCAAGCTCCTCCCCCTGATGCAGGTGGACATTGATGAATATGGCGTTGCCAAAAGAGAATGGCGACATTTGTTCTTCCAGTTGATAAATGGAAATGTTATCGGTTGAAATCAGTTGCGCCCTGGACTTCATACGACGATACGACCAATAACGGATAGCAAATCTGAGGGCGAGCAAAAGGGCACCTGACGCTGCAACGACACTCACCCAATCCCAGAAAGAAAGGGCCGTCCAGAATCCTTCCTTAGTGAAAGTCGTAAAATTCAGCACCGGAACCCAATCGATCACCGGCGCCTGTTGAATGTTACGCTTTTCCAGCGAAGGCATAATATTAATCAACGGCATGATAAAGCTCAGGGCGGTATAACCCAGGAGGTACCAGCGATTCCAGTTATAAAAAGTCAGCCGTCGTAAGAATAACTGGTAAAACAGATATACAATGGCCAGACAGATATTTACTTTCAGGATATAATCAATGATGACAGGCATGAGATATTTATTTAGGTGGTCGAGCGAGAGGGAGCTGCAACTTCAAAATCTCCCCTTTATTTCTTTTTTCCGGCTTCGATCATTTTTACAATTTCCTTTAATTCGTTGGCTGAAAGTTTTTTCTGATCGACAAAAAAATTAACCAGTTCCTTATAAGAATTGCTGAAATAATCCCTGACGACACTTCCCATAAATTTCTTTTTGTACTCATCTTCGCTAACTGAGGGTCGATATACATAGGTATTACCAAATAAACGTCCGGTAACATATCCTTTTTTCTCCAGATTCTTGATGGTAGAGGCTATAGTGGTATAGGGGCCGGGCGTATCCATTTGCTCCATATAGGCCTTTATATGGCCTTCGCCCACTTTCCAGACCGCAATCATCAACTGTTCTTCCTGTGATGTAAGCTTTTTCATTATTTTACGACTTTGATGCTAAACTACGATATTTTCGTAACTAATCAAAAAAACATTTCCACTTGCAGCCTTTCCCGGCAAATAAGCATCAATCAACTATCTTTATTCAAATAAACGGTATAAAATCATGAAGTATTTTTTTAGTGTGTTGTTCACAGTGATAATGGTGATAAATGCCCAGGCACAGGGAACGCCCCTATATTTGAGTCAGAAAACACCGCCACCCACTACCCTTTTACTCGCAGACAGTGTGACGAAATGGCCCCTGAAAGCCCGGTATGCGAAAAACAAACAATTATTTATCATGTTATTTAATCCGGATTGTGATCATTGCCAGCATGAAACTGAAGCACTTATAAAAAATATTTCTAAATTCAAGGATATTCAGATCGTAATGGCAACGACCAAATCCATTTCTGAAATGAAGGCTTTCATTAAACGATACGGACTCAATAAATACAGTAATATTACAGTAGGCCGGGATATCGCTTACGTGATTCCTTCCTATTATGAGGTCAAGAACCTGCCTTATCTTGCATTCTACGATAAAAACAAAAGGCTGATTTCTACCTTTGAAGGGTCGTTGGGGATGGGAGCGATTTTGAAGATTTTTGGAAAATAAGGCCTCACGGAACAATACTAAAAAAAGCAGCTTTGATCGGGCTGCTTTTCTCATATTTAGGCATTTCTAATATCTACCAGTTCCCCTCATGGGCCTCGTTGGTCCGCTCCGGAAGTTCAGGTGCTTCCGTCTCCCAGTTCTTATTGTATTTCACAAAGACCGATAACCAGAGCGACCGGGACAGGCGCATCAGGTACGGCTGCATCAATACCAGGAGTATTGAATTGATCGTCAGCCAGTAATACAACCGGTTGTCGTGTATGGAAAGACCAATTGTCATCCACCAGATAAGAAGGGAAGCAACCGTCAATGCAACACATAACGCATAGGAAATATACCCTGCCCCGTAGTAAAACCCGACTTCAATATTCATGGGTTGGGTACAAACCGGACAGGTTTCATTCATTCTCATGGTCGTTTTGAGCCGCCAGGGATTGGCAACCGCAAACATACTTCCTTGTCTGCAACGGGGACACCGGCAAAACAGTAAATTTTCCAAATAACCTGTCGATTTCCTGGGTTTTACTTCCTTTTGAAGCAAATGGACTTTTTGTGTGCTCATACCTATATATCTTTCTAGTACCGCGTCAGTTGCGAACCCAACATGGGTCACCCAGATTACTTTTTCAGTCGGGTACCCGTTGGATCGCTGATCCTAACTAAGGAACAGCAAAATTAATTGAAAGTTTAATAGTAACCTGCAAATACTGCCGGACGCAGCTAGCTTTCTAAAAATCGCTGTACCGTTGGTATCAGCTGAAACTAAGCAGATGGCCGCCAGCCGGGGGATCCGGCGTTTCATCCTCCATCGCTGTACAATCCACCTGGACAGATACCGGAGTGGCATCTCCAAATATGTTGGCAAATGCGGCGTCTGCTGCATCCAGCCCATGACCTGTTTTGACCAGCCCCTCCAGGGGCACCATACGGGTAGGATCAAAGACAATCCATTGCCCCCCGATATAGGCTTCAAAACAAGCATGAAAATCCTGTGGCAGGAGCTGGTAGGCAAACCCGGTAAAATACCGGGCGGGTATGGAGAGCGCCCGACAGAAAGCAATACCCAGATGCGCAAAATCACGGCAAACCCCCTGCCGTTCGGAAATTGTTTCCAAGGCGGATGTATGGGTATTGGTACTGCCACTGACATAGGAGACATTTTTATAAATCCAGTCACAGATCGCTTCCACTCTTGCATAATTTCCTTCAGCGGATTCAAATTCCATCTGGACAAATCTGAAAAGGCGATCGGATTGACAATAACGACTGGGAAAAAGATATGGCAATACAGCGGGAGATAATTGTGTTACGGTACGATCCGTATCCGGGGCAGGTGGCTGCAGGATCCGGGGTCGGGAATCTACCAGTGCCCGATACCCGATGGTAAAGTAACAGGGCTGATCGACCCTTATGCGAACCAGTCGTTCGGGCCTCCCCGGTATTTCAAAAGCTTCCATACAGATTCCTTCAGGTGAGAGGATGAGTTCCTCCTCCAGGACCTGCTGTACTTCAAGGACAGCCGCCTGTATGCTGAATACAAATTCAGCCCTGGAATGTACCGTATAGGAAAGCATACAGGAGACATTATATTTCATAACAGATTCACTTTAACCATTTCATCTCAGGGAAAACCCTGATCCGGTCGATTGCAGCAACAGCCACCCGATGCACCCTCCCGTGAACTATCGTTTTTTCAGCAAGTGCTGAAGAATTGCTGCAAATCCCTAAAAATACCACTTTTAACGAATATTCCTCCGGCCGGGTCGATTCCAGACGAAACAAGATCCGGCATCAAAAATCGGTATTTTTTTACTTAGTATCTTTGCGCTTATGAAGCAATTTGAAGTGCCTGTTTTTTACCGGAGTTCGCTCATTTCTGCGATTAAATCGCACCGGAAACAGCAGGATAAGCTGAAAAAGGATTTTTCGCCGACTTTACTGGATTTCGGGCCGGTTCGCATGCACCTGGCCCGCCATTTCGGATTTTGTTACGGGGTGGAAAATGCGATTGAAATTGCCTTCAAAACAGTAGAAGAAAACCCGGACAAACGTATATTTCTACTCAGTGAAATGATCCACAACCCGCAGGTAAATGCGGATCTGGTCAGCCATGGAGTGCAGTTCTTACAGGATACCCGGGGCCGACAGCTTGTCGATTTCGGTGAACTTGGTTCCGAAGATATTGTACTTATTCCTGCTTTTGGTACGACCCTGCCCATCGAATCCCGGCTTCGGGAAATTGGAATTCAGACGGAGAAGTATGATACGACCTGCCCTTTTGTACAAAAAGTCTGGAACCGGAGTGCTGCTATCGCCAAGAAGAATTACACCATCATTATTCATGGCAAACCCAGTCATGAGGAAACCCGGGCCACATTTTCCCATGCAGCGGCCAATGCGCCGGCGGTCGTTATAAAAGATATGGAAGAGGCCAGGAAACTGGCTAAATTTATAAATGGGCAGGCGAATAAAGCCGATTTCTATCAGGCTTTTGAGGGACAATACAGTCCCGGTTTCGATGCGGAAAAGGACCTCGACCGTATTGGCGTCGTCAACCAAACCACCATGCTGGCTAGCGACACACAGGCTATTGCCGACTATCTGAAACAGGTTATTACGGTGACATATAGTCTCTCCCCGGATCGGGTTACGGAACGATTTGCCGATACCCGGGATACGCTCTGTTATGCAACCAACGACAATCAGACTTCTGTGGCGGCCATGTTGGAAGTACCGGCTGATCTTGCGCTGGTCGTGGGAGGCTATAATTCATCCAATACTTCACATCTCGTGGAGCTCTGTGAGCAGCGGCTCCCGACCTATTATATCAGCAGCGCGGAAAAAATTATCAGTCCCGACGAAATCCTCCATTTTAATTTTCATGAAAAACAGGAAGTCCTGAGCAACAACTACCTGCCAGCATCGCGGCCTGTCAATATGCTGATTACCAGTGGTGCTTCCTGTCCGGATGCCATGGTCGAAGAAGTAATAGAAAAAGTTGCGGGCTTTTTCCCCGGCGCCCGAACCACAAGCCAAATTACCGAAGCAATCCAGCCTCAGGGATAAAAGGCGCTTTCATTGCAGCCTTTGGCTACGCTTCCTGGTATTGTTCCGCCAGCAAATGGTTCAACTGAACCACTGCTTCTTTCAACGCTCCATGGATCATTTTAAAACTGCTTTCTGCACTTTCAGAAAGAAGACCACGCTGCGCATTATCTTCCAACAGTTCAAAATGCGGGATCAAATGCCGGCCCAGTGTTACGGCTGTTGAAGATTTAAGTTTATGAGCGATCATCTTAAGTCCGGTATAATCCTTTTCCCGAAAGGAACGTTCCAATTCCTCGGTCTGGGAAGGAATCTGTTCCAGGAACAACTCAATAATTTCCTTTTCAAACTCCTTGTTATTGTCAGATAGCTCGTGCAAATAACTAAGGTCGATCAGGTTGGTCTGTGCAAATAAATCATTACCGGGACTGACCAGATCAGGAGCCTTAACAACCAGTTTCCCGTTGTCAGCTTCTTCCTCTGGTCCCTCTTTTTTCTGTACCAGCACTTTCATCTTCTCAAAAAGTTGCCGGGTATTGACCGGCTTGGTGAGGTAGTCATTCATCCCCGCCTTGAGACAACGCTCCTTCTCTCCGGCCAGCACATGCGCTGTCAGTGCGATAATGGGCAGGTCCAGCTGCATATCATTGCGGATGATCCGGGTCGTCGCATAACCGTTCATATCCGGCAACTCAATATCCATCAATACAATATCATACCGGTTTAACTGTAATTTTTTAATGGCGTCATTGCCTGTTTCTGCTACATCAATCTCTACCGGTGCCAGAATGCCCTGAATAAGTTTAATATTAAGCTGATTGTCTTCCACCAGTAAAATACTCAGTTTGTTTAGAAAGGAAAGATCCAATACTTCCCGATTCTCCTGCTGCTTTTCCAGTTCCACTTCGGTATTAAAATTCTTAAACGGTAGAATAAATGTGAATACCGAACCCACCCCCAGTTCACTGCTAACACTGATGGAGCCTCCCTGGCTTTCTACAATATGTTTGGCAATGCTCAGCCCCAGTCCGGTGCCGCCATAAAAACGGGTCGTATCGACAGCAGCCTGTTCAAATCGTTTAAAAACACGGGGCAGCTTGTCCTTAGAAATACCAATTCCCGAATCTTTAACGTCGAATTTCACTACCGTCTGCTGATCATCCGATTCTAACAATTTAGCATTGATAAGGATACTGCCTTTGGGCGTGAACTTGATGGCATTGCCAACAATATTGGTGAGTACCTGAGTCAGGCGTACGGGATCACCGGTAACAATATCCGGAATTTTTTCATCACAATCATAGCTTATCGTGATCCCTTTAGAACGGGCACCTGGTAAAAATAAATTACAGATGGAACTGAGGATGCCGTCAATTGTGACAGGGTGTTCCTCAAATACCATCATATTGGACTCCAGTTTGGAGAAATCGAGGATATCGTTCAGAAGCCTGAGGAGGTTTTCCCCCGCAGAACCAATAATCCGGACGTACTCATTCTCCTGTACACCCAAATCCTTTTTACTGAGCAGTTCCGCAAATCCCAGGATGGAGTTGATAGGCGTTCTGATTTCATGGCTCATATTACTGAGGAAAGACTCCTTTAATCTGAGGGACTCTTCCACAATTTTCTTGGCTTCTATCAGTTCATTTTCTACCTGTTTCAGATTGCTGATATCATCAAAGACCGAGATGGCATATTCCAGCCGGCCTCTTTCGTTATATAAGGGGATCGCGCTTACCCGGAAAGGAACCTGCCGGCCATCTATATTAATGAGGGTTTCATTCTGTCCGATATTCTCCTCTCCGTGAATGGCATTCGATATCAGTAATTTCTCCCGCAAAACTTTATTCAATGAACCCGAAAAGGTATAGGTTCCGGTGGATTCATGCACGATACGGGCATTGGGTTCGTCAAAAAGATGGCCATCGGGCAATAAAAGCTTATCCAGTAATTGAACCGCCTTATGATTGGCATGGTATTCATTGTTATTAGAATTCACTATAATGACCCCAATCGGCAGTTTATCCAGAATGCTTTCGAGTCGTAACTGCGATTTAATCAAAAGACGCTCTGCCTTGGTCAGTCGCTCGTATATTTTCCTAATGTAAAAAAGCGTCAGCAGAATTATAATTACGGCCGTCGTAACACAAATGGTTACCAGATAAATTACCTTATCAAAATTTTCGTTTTCTGTTTTTAATTTCTGGGCCTGAATACTTTTCTCTTCATTAATAAACCTGGAAATATAATACTGTAGTTTATGAATTACGGTTGCTTCATCACCATTGTTGAGGTAATTCCAGGCATCTAAAAAAGAAGCTGATTTTCTGCGTGTAATGATCTGTTCTGCGATACTACGCTGATCTGCCAGCAATGTGGATATGGTATCCAGCAACAAACGTTGCGGATAAGTCATCGGCAGGTTTTTCAAAGAAGTGACCCGGCGACTCAGCAGTCTGCTGGAAATCTCATATGATTCTACCAGCGTGGAATCATTAGTGATAATATAGCCCCGATAAAGCGACTGAATGTCACGAACCCCATTGGAAACATCCTGCGATTGAGTGATGATGATGCCCGACAGATTGACATCCCGCATGGATTCCTTGTACCGGATCGTTTTAGAGTTGGCATAAATGCCCAAGGCGACCAATATCAATGCACTAACACATAATGCAATCGTGATCTTAACTTTTTCAGAAATGTTTATGTTTTGCCAGCCAATCATATTTAACAAACAGCTATAAGGTTTAAAAGGCTTTCCCTGCTAAAAAACAATCCGCCCAAGCTACGGCCATTCGTAAAATTATGAAATATAGTCGATATCACTAAATTAGGGGATTTGTTTTTCCGTGAAAACATCCTAACTTCGTGACCTTTCAAACCTAATGAATTATATAACAACGGCTAAAAGTAAAAATAGAGGCGTCATGAAACACCCTATAACTAAACTCAGAATTGCCATTAGAAACTTCTACGGGAAGCGACGCCGCAGCACGGTGTCTCAGACCCTGCGAGAGGCGAATATTGAACCTAAATGGTGGATGGGGGAACATATAATTATCTCCGACAATCAAGTGAAGGAACTGGAATCCCCAATGATGGGAAAACAGTAAATTCCCGCTTCCGATATCATACGCTTTCAAATATTCTCTTTCCCTGCCCTTACTGGATAATTTCCGATTATAGGTTGACAATTTTCGAATGGATTCTTGCATGTAAATTTGCTTTCTAAATGAGCAACCGAATCCTTTCCTTCGACAATACGGAGCTGGCGTTCCAGTATAAATCTGACAGCGAACTAAAAGCTTCCGGCAGGTTATTCAGCCTGATGAACTACCCTTTTCTGGTAAAAGTTGGAACCTGGCTCACACCCTGGGCGATCAAAACCGGATTACCGGTAAGGAACTTGATCCGCAAAACCATATTTAAACAATTTGCAGGTGGGGAAACACTGGAGCAGACGGCGGCTGTGGCCAACCAGCTGGGCAAATTCCAGGTCGATGTCATTCTCGACTATGGTGTTGAAGGAGGAGAAGGTGGGGACAAGGCTTATGACCAGGCTGCTGACCAGTTCATCAATGTCATCAATTATGCAGCTACCCAGCCCAATATTCCTTTTATCAGTGTCAAAGTTACCGGGCTGACAGCCTTCGAATTGCTGGAGAAACTGGATATGCTGATGCATCAAAAACAAGGTTCGCTGATCAAAAAATACCTCGGCGCATTAGAATTACTGTCCTTCGAGGAAAGAGAAGACTGGCACCGGGTCCGACTTCGAATGATGCGAATATGTGAACAGGCAGCCGAAAAAGGCATTGGCATGCTGGTAGATGCGGAAGAAACCTGGATACAGGATCCGGTGGATGCCCTGGTCATGTTGATGATGGACAGCTTTAACAAGGAGCGGGCAATTATCTATAATACGGTTCAATTATACCGCCGCGACCGTCTTTCTTTTCTGGAAGATTGCATTGACGCTGCTAAGGAGCGAAAATTTAAGCTAGGGGTAAAACTGGTACGGGGGGCTTATATGGAAAAGGAAAGACAGCGCGCGGCACAAAAAAACTATCCGGATCCCATTCAGCCGGATAAAGAAACCGCTGACAGGGATTTTAATGCCGCAGTACACCTGGCCCTCCAGCACCATGATCGGGTATTTACCCTGGTCGCCACCCACAATGAACAGAGTAATCTGAAAGCGGTTGAGCACATGGAACAACTGAATATACCGGTGGGCAGTACCAAAGTACATTTCAGCCAATTGTACGGCATGAGTGATAATATCACATTTAATATGGCTAAAACAGGTTGTAATGTCAGCAAATACCTCCCTTTTGGACCCATTGCAGACGTAATCCCCTATTTGATGCGGCGGGCGCAGGAAAACACTTCAGTAAAAGGACAGACCGGACGTGAACTGGGCCTGATACAAAAAGAAATCAAACGTCGAAAAATATAATGAGGTAAAGGCTTGATTATTAATCGAAATGGCATTTAGGCAGGTCCCTTTTACACATTGAACCTAAAATGCATGATATCGCCATCTTTTACCAGATATTCCTTTCCTTCGATGCGCAGTTTACCGGCTTCCCGACAGGCAGCTTCGCTCTTGTACTGCATATAATCATCGAAACCAATTACTTCAGCCTTAATAAATCCTTTTTCAAAATCCGTATGGATGACGCCGGCGCATTGGGGTGCCTTCCAACCCTCATGAAAGGTCCAGGCTCTCACTTCCTGCACCCCGGCAGTAAAATAAGTTTGTAATCCCAAAAGCTGATAAGCGGAGCGGATCAGCCGGTGCAGGGCAGGCTCTTTCATCTTATATTCATCCATAAACATGGCTTTATCGTCAGGATCTTCCATTTCTGAAATCTGGGCTTCAATGCTATTATTCATGATGATCAGCTGTGCCCCTTCTGCTGCAGCTACCTGCGACAGCGCCTCAGAAAAACGATTCCCGGTATGCATCGAAGCTTCGTCAACATTGGCGACATACAACACCGGTTTACCGGTAAGCAGAAAAAGATCAGTAATGGCCGCCTGTTCCTCTTTCGACAGATCCAGCGAACGGATGCTTTTCCCGGCTTCCAGATGGGCCTTGCAACGCTGCAATACTTCAATTTCCGATTTAACTTTAGGGTCTGTCTTGGCCTGTTTTTCTTTTTTCTGCAATTGTTTTTCAACACTGTCCAGATCCTTAAATTGCAGCTCAATATCAATAATCTCCTTATCGCTTATAGGATTGATTGCGCCTTCTTCCCGCAGCACATTGTCATCTTCAAAACACCGTATAACATGAATGATGGCATCCACTTCCCGGATATTGGCCAGGAATTTATTACCCAGGCCTTCGCCCTTGCTGGCACCTTTTACGAGACCGGCGATATCGACTATCTCAATTTGTGTCGGTACTGTCCTGTCGGGCTGGACCAGTTCCGCCAACCGGGTAATGCGTTCATCGGGCACATCAACCAGGCCCACATTCGGTTCGATAGTACAAAAACGGTAATTGCTGGCCTGGGCCTTGGCGCTATTGCTCACCGCATTAAATAAAGTAGATTTTCCAACATTGGGTAACCCCACGATTCCTGCCTGTAATGCCATGTTCTCTGATTTTTGAATTTTGCGCCTTTCGGAGACAGTAACCTGCCCGAAAGCTCCAAAAGTTGGCAAAGGTACAATTAATACTGCATATTCTAAAGCCACCAGTTCGGCAAGACGTACTGCAATTACCCAAGGCAAAACGGCCAAATCGAACTGCACTTAGACCAGACAATGGATCGGCATCAATATCTCCCGTCAGCCTACGGCCATTTTAGCGGAAGCTGTCCACAGATAATCAGGAATCGGGTTTTCCAGCGCCCAGGTAATGGACATCGGCTTGGAGCCTTCATAACCCTGAAAACTGACGGGACCAACAAAGACATAACCAGCGGTATTGCCCAGTTCGTCTTTTCTTGTCTCCCGGATAAAGAGCAGTATCGTTTTGTTCAATTGCTGTTGATTGATATAGCTTTGACCCTTAGGTGAAGTGTCGGAAGTAGTACTTTGACTTTGCCAGTGAAACAGGTATTCGCTGATCGCATAATCTTCATACATGGTTGTGGGTGAAAATTCCTCCTCGGATTTTTGCAGGTTCACAAAAAGCAGTTCCGTTTTTAACGTTTTATTTTCAGCATAACCCTCCCTGCTTGGGTTTTTATGATCGAGGGTACTCAAATCAAAAGCCGCCAGAATCTGGTCCCGGGTATAACGCGCGTGTAGCTGTAGGGGTTGCAAATAAGGCAGGCTTTCGCAGGGTGATTCTTCAAAGTCTATCAATGAAATCCGATAGCTCAAATACTGTCGTATTTCTCGCACATAGTCCTTATTCGATCCTATGGTACGAATAGATGTGCTGAGGTCCATATCAGGCAAGGCTTTCCCCCAAAAATCATAATGCAACATCGTAAGATAGCGTCGGTCCAGGTCGGTCAATACCTTATCCAGTATCTCAAAATGTTTATCGGCCAAACCCAGCAGGAATTTGAAATAAGACCAAGAATTAGTCGCTGCCCATTTCTTAGAAAGCATTCTGTGATAATTTTCCTCATACGTAGTATCATAGCTCTCCAGCTTCCCTGCAGCGTGTAATAAGGAAGTCCAGGTGCCTCTTAAATACAATCGTTGAAAAGGAATATTCGTAATCTCAAAAAAACTGGCGAGGTTCAGTGGCTGAGTTGTTTCACTACCAAATCGTTGTATTCTTTTAATGAAATCTTCTTTACGCAGAGAAGTCGCCCTGCTAATATTAGCTAAAATAACCTCCCGGGCCTTTCTTTCCAGCTGTATTGAACAGCCTAAAGGCAGGTGTACAAAATCATTCTCTATTTCCTTTTTTACCGTGGTATTGGTCTTGCCAATAAGCGCCCGGAATTTAGATTCAAAATCATACTGTTCATGGGCATTCCCCACAAAATCCAATACGGTTAAAACTTCCTTTTTATGTGACAACCGAAGTCCCCTACCAAGCTGTTGTAAAAATATAGTCAGACTTTCTGTAGGTCTTAAAAACAAAACAGTATCAATTTCCGGGATGTCTACGCCTTCATTGAAGATATCAACAACAAAAAGGTAATTGATCTGTCCCTGCTTAAACATCTGCAACAGTTCCCCTCGCTGGTGCGCGTTCTCGGATGTCAGCGCTCCCGCCTTCAAGCCGGCCATCTCAAATTTTTGTTGCATAAACTTTGCGTGGGCGATACTGATACAGAAGCCCAGGGCCTTGACCTGATGCATATCTTTACAGTATTTATGCAGGTTACTCAGAATATCCCGGACTCTTTGATCATTACTGTTATAGATTTTTGTCAGTTCAACAGTATCATACTGTCCGCGCACCCATTTCACTTTATCCAAATCCACTGAGTCGGATACCGCAAAATACTGAAAGGGACAGAGCAACTTATGATTCAGGGCATCCGGCAAGCGGATTTCCGCTGCGATATGATCCTCAAAATCCTTTAAAACACTTTTTCCGTCGGCCCTTTCCGGCGTCGCAGTCAATCCCAGTAAGATATCCGGCTTCAGGTGCTCAATAATCCGCTGATAGCTGTCCGCCTGGGCATGATGCACTTCGTCGATCACAACATAATCATAGTAATCCGATTCTAACAACCCGTTTTTAATGCGATTGGAAAACGATTGGATCGTCGCAAACAGATGGCGCAGATCTCCCGGCTGTTCGCCGCCACCCAGTATCTGGCCAAAATTCTGATCCTTGAGAATATTTCTGAAAGCCACGCAGGCTTGCTTCAGGATCTCAATTCTGTGGGCTATAAACAAAAATTTACAGGTGGGGTGTTGCTGATAATAGTCCTTAAAATCAAAAGCCGAAATAATGGTTTTGCCCGTTCCTGTAGCCGCGACGACCAGATTTCGGCGACGTCCATGCAGGGTTCGCTCTACTTGTAACTTGCTTAAAATATCTGACTGGTAATGATAAGGCCGGATATCAAAAAAATGGATAGCCGCCAGATCTGTTTTGCCCATGCGGCTGGCTTTCAATGAAGCTTCAAGTTTTTCCACCTGTGATCCATCATATGCTTCAAACTCCGGATGCTGCCAATAGCTTTCAAAAGTCTTCTGAAACTTATCAATGATATGTGGAATCTCTTTCGTGGTCACTTTAACGTTCCATTCCAGCCCATCCGTAAGTGCGGATCTGGAAAAATTTGAGGATCCGATATAGCCGGTATGAAAGCCTGAGTTTCGGTAAAACAAATAAGCTTTCGCGTGCAGTCTTTCGTTACCGCTATTATAGGAGACTTTAACTTTCGTATTAGGCATTGCCGCCAGCTCCTGAATCGCTCTTGCGTCGGTTGCGCCCATATAAGTAGTGGTAATAATCCTTATATGTCCGCCGTTGCTGATAAACTCAGCTAAAGCTTCTCTTAGGATCACTATAGCCTTCCATTTAATAAAGGATACCAAAAAGTCAATACGGTTAGCGGATCTGATTTCTTTTTTTAACTCACTATCCAAGGACAGGCCGAAATTTCCACCTGTAAACAGGGCACTCTGGGTCAGCCGGGTTGCAGGCATTATTTCATGAAGACGGAGTTCCAGATCCGGGTAATCCGCATGTATTTTATCAAAGACGGCGTTTAACAAAGCCCCCTGTCCATCAATGATATCCTCTTCAAAGTCGTAATGAGCAATCTCTTGATGCAAAAACTGAATCAGTCGGTTGCTAACCTCGATCTGTTTTTCGAGTGAACTGCCGGAATGGGTTTTAATGCCGTTAAAAGCCTTGGCAATGGCCGACTGCAAGTGCATGGAAAGCACCCTAACGGCCTCCTCTTTATCCAGAACCATCTCGTTGAGAAAATACCTGTTCCGGTCAAGGCTAGCTAATTTGTTCCTCAGCGAAGCAGTAATTAAAGATTCATAAATGCCTGTAATCATATTTCTTGAATTTCCAGTACTATGGGTAGATCTGCGGCGGCCAAATCAAAGTTCAATAACGCTTTTCCTTCAACCCATTTAAATTGAATATGTTCCCTTGCATGAAGACTACCCGTCTCTATAGCACAGATAAATGGATAGAGTCGGATCTCCGACTCCGGGTATTTGTGGTGAACAACCGGCAAAGCGCTGATAATCCGGATTTGGACACCCAGCTCTTCTTTAATTTCCCGGATCAGGCACTCTTCTTTAGATTCACCCGCCTCAATTTTCCCTCCAGGGAATTCCCATTTAAGTGGTAGTTTCATGTTGGCGGACCGCTGACAGATCAGATATTGACCTTGACTTTGAATTACGGCGCAGCTAACCTCTATCATGACCCTAAAGATAAGAATGCTCTAAATACTTCCCAATTTCAATAACTGTGCGGCCGCGATACGCCGCAACAAATCCTATAACTGACAAAGACCGGAATCTCAGGCCGAAAAATGTGCCAGGCGTCGATTTCATTCGGTTAGCGTGATAATTAATTGCGGGAATTTAGGTTCGCTTTCACTACTTTTACTGCTATGGTTTTAAGCAGAATTTGGAGTGCTTTCATCCTGATAGCACTGTTGGTTGCACTGGGCAGGTTCCTGCTGGAACCCGGACAACAGCAACTATTCAGCCAGATGGCCACCGGCAAAAGCGGCGACACAACTTTTGTACAAGAAGTGGATGCAGCCGTCCTGCCTGGCACGGTTTTAAATCAATTTTCCAAGGGGCAGTCCCTGGCCAGCTGGGACGGGCTACAGGTTACACCTGCCGCCAATGGAAAATACACCACATTTAAGCTCCAGTCGACGAATGGCGTTTTTGAAACCACTAAGGATGCCGTAAATCTCTGCATCAGTCTGATCGGTATCATGGCCCTGTTCCTGGGTTTTATGAATATCGCGGAACAGGCCGGGGGCGTGCGGATGCTGTCCAGAATTATCGGGCCTTTTTTCTCCAAAATTTTTCCGGACGTACCCAAAGATCATCCGGCCATGGGTCATATGGTCATGAATTTCTCCGCCAACCTCCTGGGTCTGGACAATGCGGCCACGCCTTTTGGGATCAAATCCATGGAGAGCCTTCAGGAGCTGAATACCAATAAGACGACGGCAACGAACGCACAGATCATGTTCCTCTGCCTCCATGCATCAGGATTGACCCTGATACCCACCACCATCATTGCCGATCGTGTCGCTTTGCAATCCGAATTTCCGACGGAAGTATTTATCCCCTGTATGATCGCCACTTTTGTGGCCACGATCACCGCGATGACAGTCGTGTCCTTCAAACAGGGCATCCGGGTATTTCAACCGGTGATTATTGCCTGGGTAATGGGCATTACCGGTCTGTTTACAGCACTGATACTATATGTAAGAACCCTGGATATTCAGGGCGTGCAATTATTTTCCAGCAGCCTGAGCAACGGCCTGATTCTGTTGATTTTCCTGTTGATCATTGCGGGGGCGCTGTATAAAAAAGCCCCCATTTTTGATGCTTTTGTTGACGGCGCGAAAGGCGGATTCGAAACAGCGGTGAAAATCATTCCTTACCTGGTAGGGTTGCTGGTAGCCATCAGCCTGCTACGTAACTCAGGGGCTTTTGACTTTGTGATGGGCGGCATCAAACATCTTTTTACCTTCCTGGGCGGCGACACCCGGATTGTGGACGCCCTGCCTACAGCAGTCCTGAAACCTTTCAGCGGCAGCGGTGCCAGGGCCATGATGATTGACACCCTGAAGACTTATGGTCCGGATTCCTTTGCCGGCAATCTCGCATCGGTTTTCCGGGGTTCTGCTGACACCACTTTTTATATTATTGCTGTTTATTTTGGCGCCGTAAGTATCAAAAACACCCGGTATGCCGTGGGTGCAATGTTACTGGCGGATCTGGCAGGCGTATTGACGGCCATTTCCGTAAGCTATTTGTTTTTCAGCTAATCAAGTCCTGAACCGAAAGCCTGTTCCGCAATTAGGCAGGATCTAGTACGAGACCGCCACTATTCGGAGAAAATTTTAATTCATTGCTGTTCCTATAGGTGGGTCCCAACAGGATTCCCTTATACGCTGTCATTAACAGGCAATTCCTATATGGCCGGGGATGTAGGAATTACAGAAGAGCAGAAAAAAGCACCTGTCTCAGAAGATCAGGTGCCTGCGTTTAAAAAAACTATATTCTTTCGGCTTATCTGGCGGTAAATTGTCTGACGGATGAAATCGGAGTGGCGGCCCGCATCCCTCCAATTATATGATGATAGGCCCTTCCGGTATATGCCGTCCACCAATCAGAATAATCTACCATGTTCCCAGATCCATTTCTAACTTTCAGGGGGCCCTGGTCACTGCCATCCGTGCCAATGACACGGATCCGGTAATCTACCCTGGCATAAGATGAGGATATCTCTACTGATTTGACCACAGGTACCGGTTCCCAGCCCGTTGATTCGCCGAAAGCCGCCGGCGTCCCCAGGTTCAGCCATTCACTTTTTTCTCCGGTTTCCACATCCATGGTATACTGGTATTGGTACTGCAGTTTCAGATCTGTAGGAACGCCTTCGGTTTCGTACAGAAAATTATAAAACCGGATCCAGCAGGTAGTACCTGTTTCTTCGGTGGTGATGGTAGGATAAGGAAATCCATTGTCTAATACAATAGGTGCCTTATTAAAATCATACACGAAAACATTCTGTTTCCCTGATTGCAGTTCCACGTCCTGATCGTATACGATTTCCGCATTATCACCACGGTACAACTTGATGTTGTTGGTTCCGGAGGATGTCGTATAAAAACGGCCTACCCCGCCACTGGGTATGGCATTGTAGGGCACCAGCGTAGAATTGGTATTTGAAATCAGTTTGCCGTTCAATTCCACCTTCGTGATATTATTGGCAGAACCCGTGACGACCGGTACGAAATAATGCAACTGAAACTCCGATTCATTTTCCGGTATCGTCGTCGCGTCATAAGTAACCACATGCTTCTCACATGATAGCCCCAGGCAGGTTATCAGTAAAAATGAAAGTAGTTTAATAAGATTTTTCATGCTAGTATATTTATATATAATTAGTCAGATTATTTACCCGGCATGGCTTCCGGATACGCAAACCAGGGAATTGAAGTTTGATAATTCGGCGCATCACCGGCAATCGGCACCAGCGTTTTCAGAGAATTCAGATTCCACATATACTCAGAATTATACCGCGGTCGCAAGCGGTAGCAGGGCGACCCTTCATTGTTTTCGCTGTACTTGCCTTTACGTCCCTGCACCTGAGCCGGCGCCAGGTACAACCCCTTATACACTTTCGACGGATCGGTATCCCATTTCTGGTTCAACAGGGAATTGGTCCATCCGTCCCCGTTTTTCGGATACGGTCCCGAATATTCGATATCATAATGGTATTTCCGCATATCCACCCAGGCTTCAGGCGCTCCCCAGGGATACAGCGCCACCCATTTCTGCATCATTATATGTGACAAGGTGAGTGTTGGCAAACTGCCTACAAAAGGCCCCTGCAGATAACTCTCTGCCATTGTCGTAAACGCCGCTTTAGTAATCTTATCACCACCGGTGGGACTGCCTTCTTTACCCGGGGAAATGTATTTCACTGTAAAATCCATATCTGCTTTGACGCCCTCTTTAAAGGCAGTAAGCGCATTGGCTGTTTGCCCCAGTTTAAAATAGGCTTCCGCCAGACAGAATTTTACTTCGGCGCAGGTAGTCAGGATATAGGGCGCATCATCGCGGTAAATCCAGCGGCCGATTCCATCGTGAGTTGTACCAGAATAAGTAGATGAATTATTCCTGCCGTAAAATGAAGGTGCGCTGCCTATAGGGCCAGCAGTACTGGTAAATGAACCACCGTAATATTTATACGCTTTTATACTATCCGGATTATCAAGATTCATATAATTGGGATTACTGGTCGTACCCAGTTTAACGGCTACCCGCGGGTCATAATGTCCTGCCTGATCGATCAGTGTGTCGGTGATGATTTGGTTGGCCATCAATGCATAGGGGTGATAATCGTTGCCTTCGATGCGGTTTTTCTCTCCGGTAGATTCATCATAAACCGGAACGGTACCGGTAAAAGTCTGTACGGCAAATTCATGCTGAAAATAGGTCCGGCTCAGATTTCCCCTGGCCGTTCCCCAGAAATTATTGTATTCACTATAAGGTGCAGATTGGGAACCTGCTGCTACCCGCACAACAGCATCGTCGTCAGCTGACTGAAAGGATTTGCTGGCACAGCTAATCAGTTCTTCGGCATACTCGGTAGTAAAATTGGTCTTATTGCTCAAAGAAGCCAGGTTACGGACAATAACGGCGTAGGCGAACTTGATCCATTTGCTCTTGTCACCACCATAGATATAATCATTGGCGCTGATCTTGGCACCGTACGCATGATTGTCTTCCATTTCAAGTAATTCAATGGCTTTATAAGCCCATTCCCTGACCTGTGGATAGATGTCCTGCTGATAATCATAATCATGTGACAGTTGGCCGGCTACAAAAGCCTGTTTCATGGGAGCCTCACCATTCACCTTGGTCAGCATATCCCAGGAAAAGGCCTTGATCGCGTATCCGATCCCCGCCAGGGTCCAGTCTTCTGCTGCCATCGATTGGTTGATCAGGTTTTCCAGGTTCATGCCCTGGTTCCAGTAAACGACCCGCCAGATCTCACCGGCAGCATCGCTACCCGCTACATAATAATTGGCAGCATAGGAATCATAAGTACCTGAAACAGTACCCATCATCTGGGTCAATGGTCCCAGGGCGCGATTGTCCCAATAAATTCCCTGGTACTGCTGCTGGATACTGGCCAGGTAAAGGTACCCGTCAACCTGATCCGGTGCATCAATATTTTTATTCACATCCAGGTATTTTTTACAGCCTCCGGCAATGATCAGCAACGGCATTAAATATATAAGGATCTTTCTCATAATTTCTTTTTTTAATTTAATGTTAAGCTAAGGCCCACCGTTATACCCCTCGGGTTCGGAAGCGACCATACATCATATCCCTCTCCCCCGGTACCACCTGCGGCTGCCGAAACGGTGTTACCCACCGCATCGATACCTGAATAATTCGTCCAGGTCGCCAGGTCATTTCCAATGATATATACGTCCAGTGCCGAGATCACGCGGGAACGGCTCAACATCGTTTTCGGTATCGAATAAGAAAGCCTGAGCTCCCGCAAACGCAGATAATTTACATCCTTTTCCAACCAGTTTTCATCACCACCCTCGAAAATGCTGGATCCATATAGGTGGTAATCCACAGAGATATTATTGACAGTTGGGTTATCGGTATTTTCATTACCGTCTTTCAATACACCGTTAAATACTACGGGGTCAGCTTCCCGCAAAGCCACGGATTCCCAGCTGGTTCCCCTGGACATCATGAGTCTTTTGGTACCATTGACCACCGTCGCACCATATCTTCCGGAGAGCAGTCCCGATAATCGGAGTCCTTTATAGCTCAGACTGGTTACAAAACCAAAACGCAACTGGGGCTCCCTGTCACCAATCACACTCCACTGATCATCCGTTATTGGCAGACCGGAAGTCGGCGAAATCAATACCTGGCCTTTGTCATTGCGCTCATAAGCCCGACCGGTAAGCGTTGTAATGGGATGTCCGACCATGATCCCGTTGCGGATATTACCGGAATTCCAGGTATAGGCATTGTAGTACTCGGTAACATTCTCCGGCAGATAAATCACTTTAGATTTACCACGGGAGGCATTCACGCCGACATTCCAGGTAAGTCCGGTCCGGTCACGCAAAATATCCGCATCGACATGCGCTTCCCAGCCCCAGGTCTTAAAGGAACCAACATTCATCGTATTAAGTACAAAACCGGTAGCATAGCTCAGCCTGAATCCCTTAACAATCTGGTCTTCATTCTTGGTGGTAAAATAAGTAAACATGGCGTTAATCCGATTGTCGAGCAGCCGTGTATCAAAGCCGATTTCATGGGCTGTCGTCATTTCCGGGCGCAGTTTGGGGTTGGGTCCTGTAAAGCCGTATTTAAAACCGCCTCCTGTCAATCCGGTTTCTTCCAGTTGGGGGTAAATCTCCAGTGGACCGGCATCCTTACCTACCTGGGCAATGGATCCCCGAAGTTTAATGAAGCTGAAGGTTTTGCTGTTTTTCAAACCCGCCAGTTCCGTCAGGATAAAAGAAGCTTCTGCTGCCGGATAGAAATACGAATTGTTATCTACCGGTAAGGTGGAGGACCAGTCATTCCGTCCCCGCAGGGTTATAAATGCCATATTATTATAGCCAAACTCGAATTGTCCTGATATCGCCTGTATCCTGCGTTTGGAATTTCTTTGAATAGAGGTAATGGTCGCGGGGTCGGTATTGTTGATGGACTGAAAATCCGCCACCAGAAACTTCGATCCGTAGGTCGACTGCCGGGTTACCCCATTCTCCAGTTGGTGGTATCCCACCTGGCCGGAAAAAGAAAACTTATCATCCAGAAACTTATTGTTGTAACCCGCCAGGATATTGACGGTAGGATCCGAAAAATTGGAATGCACCAGGTTATAGGAACCATCACCCCCATTGTCATAAGCATAGTAGGGATGCCAGGAACTTTCAAAAGTCTGCATACCTACATCCCAACCGATCTGGCCCCTTATAAAAGTATGTTTAACAGGCGTAATATTAATCGCCATATTTGTGATCACCCGGTCTGACTTGTCGAAGTTTTTATTTTTATACATCGCAAACAAGGGGTTGAGCAGGTCAACATCTATATAGTAATCCGGGTTCCGCATATGAATACCATCAGCTGCCAGGTAGTTGGACATATCATCTACATCCGGCCAAATCATTGCGCGGTATAAGGGACCGTCCGTGCCTCTCAGCACTTTGTTATTATTAGTTTTGGTATACTGTACCGAACCTTCAAAATTCATCCATTCGGTAATTTTGGCTTTTCCGGAAAGGCTCAGGTTGGTCCGGTCAAAATCTGTGGTCTTCACTACTCCTTCACTACCCAGGAAGGAAAATCCCGCACGAAGGGTCGCTTTATCCGATCCCGCTTCCACCGATAAATTATGTTTCTGTGAAAAACCGGTTTGGAGAATCGCCGCAATATTGTCATACAATTGCATGCCCTCCGGATACAATCCTCCGTATTTGGAAGTATAATAATAATTGGTCGTGCCGTAAGCGCCATTGGCATATTTGCTCTGGGTCTCAGGATAGCCATAGGCCATATCCCAACGGAAAGAATTACTATAGGTAACCCGGCCTTTTCCTGCCCTACCCTTCTTAGTTGTGATGATAATGGCACCGTTGGAGGCATCAGATCCATAAAGTGCTGCTGCAGCTGCGCCTTTCAGCACCGTAATTTCTTCAATATCTTCCGGGTTAAAATCATTACCCCGGGATGCGAAATCCAGATTGCGGACCGAATACACGTCCACTCCCCCACCGGCCATACCCAAGGGATCGAATGTGGAATTATTCATAGGTACCCCATCGACAACGTATAATGGTTGGTTGTTTCCGGAAATGGAAGTGATATTTCTCAGTACAACCGTGGTGGATGCACCGGGTGCGCCACTGGTAGATGTGACGTTCAAACCGGGAACACGCCCCTGCAAAGCAGAAATAAAAGCGTCCCTTCCGGATTCAGCAACCGTTTTACCATCGATATGTTGCACAGAAGAACCCACCGCTCGGGCGACCCGTTTCATACCAAACTCCGTTGTCACCACTACCTCATCCAGGGCACCTTTATCAGAGATCAGGTGTATATCAACGACGGAACGATTGCCAACCCGTGCACTGTAAGCCTGGTAACCGACATGGGAAAAGATAAGGGAATCACCCGCCGCTGCATCAATGCGGTAGAAACCGTTACTGTTGGTACTGGTTCCCTCTGAACCGCCCTTCACAGTTACGGAAACGCCCTGTAAGGGAAGATCGTCCTCATCCGTCACCGTCCCGGTAACCGCTTTCGTCTGGGCTATTGCCAGAAATGGACAGCAGACGAACAGTACCAATAGCAAAGCCATGCTGTTAGTTAGTTTTTTCATTTTCTACTTTTTTAATTCAAAAACCTGATCTGTTGGATTTTTTTTAAATAGCGGTGAATACGTGTCGTACATATGCCGATGACGAGATCATTGCACCGAAGATGATTACCCGTCTCCTGTTTTACCTGACAGGATCTATGATTTTCCGACAAATTGCTACCGTTACCCGGTAGTATGTATTACAGCCCTTTCAATCGTTACTATTGAACCGCGCAAGCTTTCCTCCACCGTTAGTTAAATCTATGCTAAAGATAAGAAATTACATAGCAAAAAACAGCATAAAGCAGAAATAAAATGCAAATAGTAGCAGTCCGTGCGGAAAACTGCGGAAAAAATCGGACTATTCATGCGTAAAATTGCGCGAATCGGCAGTCGATTGATAAAAAAATGCTGCAGCGCTTCTGAAAGAGAAATGCTACAGCATGGAATCAAAGCTTGAGATAAAGTTGTATCAGGACTCCGGCGCCAACCGGATGGACAATTCCTCCAATTGTTTCAGATCGATGGCACTTGGCGCATCCAGCATGACATCCCGGCCGCTGTTATTCTTGGGAAATGCTATAAAGTCCCGGATGCTTTCACTACCCCCCAGTAAGGCGCAGAGCCGGTCAAATCCAAAGGCGATTCCGCCATGCGGAGGTGCTCCGTACTCGAATGCTCCCAATAGAAAACCGAATTTTTCCTGTTGTTCACTGGCGTTCATACCCAGGGCTTCAAACATTTTCTGTTGCAGTTCCTTCCGGTAGATCCGGATACTACCCCCACCGATTTCATTGCCATTAAGTACCATATCATAGGCATTGGCCTTTATATGCGCATAGGGATGTTTCAGGTATTCGGCTGCATTTTTAATTACGGGACTGTTTTGAATCATGGTGTCAATATCGGAAGGCTTGGGAGACGTAAAAGGATGGTGTCTTGCAACCCATCGGTTTTCTTCCTCGGCGTATTCAAAAAGCGGAAAATCCAAAACCCACAATAATTTAAAATCGTCTTTTTTTCGCATTCCCAGTTGTTCCCCCATTTCCAGTCGCAGTTCACTGATCGCCTTACGCGTCCTTTCTTCAGCGCCAGCCAGGATCAGAATCAGGTCTCCGGCGCTGGCACCAGCCGCATCGGCGATGGCCTTGAGTCGCTGTTGATCGTAAAATTTATCGATACTGCTCTTATAGCTACCGTCGGTATTGCATTTGATAAATGCCAGCCCCTTCATGCCGATCTGTGGGCGTTTTACCCATTCTGTCAATGCATCTGTTTGCTTACGGGTGTACGCGCTGCAGCCCGGTACGGCGATGGCCAAAACCGTTTCTGCCTGATCAAAAACCGGAAAATCTGCGCCACTAATCAGTGTACTGTTATCGGGTTTATTTCCGAAAACATGTGAAGGATACTTCAGATTCAACAAAGACATTCCAAATCGGATGTCTGGTTTATCATTCCCAAATTGCCACATGGCTTCCTGCCAGCTCATCCTTGCAATGGGTTCGGTATAATCGATATTCTTAACCGTTTTAAAGATATACCGGATCAGTCCTTCAAACATTGTCAATACATCTTCCTGCTCCACAAAGGACATTTCACAATCAATCTGGGTAAACTCAGGCTGGCGGTCCGCCCGAAGATCCTCATCCCGAAAACACTTTACAATCTGGTAATAGCGGTCATAGCCGCTCACCATCAACAATTGCTTAAAAGTCTGGGGAGACTGCGGTAGGGCATAAAACTCCCCTGAATTCATACGACTGGGAACCACGAAATCCCGGGCACCTTCCGGTGTGGATTTAATCAGAAAAGGGGTTTCAATATCCATAAACTGCTGCTGATGCAGGTAGTCTCGGGTGGCCCGGTTTACCGCATACCGCAGTTCGATATTCCGTTTTACCGAACTACGCCGCAGATCCAGATAACGGTATTTCATACGCAGGTCATCACCGCCATCGGTATCCTCCTGGATCGTGAACGGTGGCGTCAGGCTTGCATTAAGTACTTTATATTCCGTTACCAGCAGTTCAATATCGCCTGTAGGAATCTGGGAATTTTTATTGGATCGTTCGTTCACCCGACCGGACACCTGAAGTACAAATTCCCGGCCCGGGGGGTTGGCTTCCAACTCTTCATTCAATGCTTCAGAAAATAATAACTGGGTAATGCCGTACCGATCCCTCAGATCCACAAAAGTGATGCTTCCAAATTTACGTACGGTCTGTACCCAGCCGGCCAGGGTTACTTCTTTATTCACATCGGTGATTCTCAGCTCACCACAGGTATTGGTTCGAAACATATTATAATTTAATTGAACAATTCATTCTTGATTCCAGCTCCCCGGTAACCACTGGCTTATCCAAGGATTTTCAATGCAGGAGGCTTCTCCGTACTTATTTACGGGCTGCAAAGATAATCAGTATTCACGATTCAGAATATTTGCCGGAAAGATAAGCTTTAAAGCGAAGGCTCACCCATTTATGCGATACGCCGGAAAGTCAGATTCGCTGGTTTTGGTCTACCTTGCCTGTCGATATCCAAGATCTCCTGATACCTTTTAAATTACTGGTTATGAGCTACGCCCTTTCGATCCATATCGGACTTAATAAAATCGACCCCGGTCATTATGGCGACGATTATCCACTGGACGGATGCATTAATGATGCACGGGATATGATCGCCATTGCAAAAGCGCAAGCCTTCGATAAATCACATTTGATCACCAATGAGGAAGGCACTTATAAAAAACTGACGGATCTGCTGAAAGCCGCCGCCCGAAAACTTAAAAAAGGGGACAGCCTGCTGATAAGCTACTCGGGGCACGGCGCCTATGTACCGGATGAAAACAGGGATGAGCTGGACGGTTATGACGAAACCTGGTGTCTCTATGACCGTATGATCCTGGATGATGAACTGGCAGCGCTATGGGCAAAATTCCGGACCGGTGTACGCATTTTTATGATTTCTGACAGCTGCCATAGCGGTACGGTCTCCCGTGCCATCCGGCCGGATGGTCAATTGGACCAGGCCCTGCCGCAACGCAGCCGACTGATGAAAAATGGACCCAAAGTCTATCAGAAGCACAAGAGCCTTTACCAGAACAGTTCGACCGCAAGATCCGGCACTAAAAAAACACCGGCGATTAAGGCTTCCATCATTCTGCTTTCCGGATGTCAGGACAATCAGACCTCTTTGGATGGCAATAAGAACGGACTTTTTACGGAAAAGCTGCTCAAAGTATATAAAAAGGGAAAATTTGAAGGAGGATATGGCAAACTGCTCCGTGAAATATTGAAACTGATGCCTTCCAACCAGACGCCCAATTATTACCTGAGTGGTAAACGTGACCGGGAATTTGAAAACAGCCGGCCATTCTCCAGATAAACCCGGGTTCAGGGCATCGATCCTATGCTACTGACGGATGGCCTCCAGTATACGGGGGAAACTGGCTTCAAATCCGGTGTCGCTAATATCCATACAAAGACTGCCCCTGAGCTTTCCGATAATTTCTCCCAGGTTGTTTTTGAGCTTGATGAGCCGGGAATATTCATCCTGTATATCCAGGGTATCCTGACCGCTTTTTATCCTTTGTTCGAGCAATGGGGCCAGAACGGCAATCTTGTCTCCGATCTGCTCCAGCGCGTTATCTGTGAATCCCGGATCAAAAAAATCGGGACTGGTATAACAGGGTATAAATTTTTTGGATTGCGGCCCCTTTTCCAAACCAAAGGTCTGCAGGGTTTCCATAGCGACCCAGGCGGAGAGCAGGCTCTTCACTGAAACGATTGATAAAGTTGTTTCAGTATCCCTAATTGCGGTACTGATAAAATCAGCGATTGACTGGCCGGCCTGCATGCTGGCACTGTCCATCGTCACCTGAATTTCCGCTGCCTGAAGGCGTTGACGGAGTTTCCCGGCAATGACTGCATCCTGGTGGTTGTAAGAAATAAATACACGATGCAACTTTTTCTCCAGCTGCGCTTCGATCGCTGCCACCAGCTGGATCAGGGCGAATGCCACCTGATTTTTACCCAGACTGGCATTTTCATAACTGATTACGCCCATCTGCTCCTTTCTGAGAAGCTCATGGTACCTCCCGGACTGCAGGGCTACCTGTTCCTTCCAGTCCTGATTTTCTTTAGTGAGTTCCGCAAGTGATTCCAGGGCCTTTTTTAAATTTCCTTTCTCCAGATATTGCTGAATTTGATCTATCTGTTCCATAGTCATTATTTGAAGGTATAATTGTCTTTCATCAGGTACCGCAATGAAATCAGTACTTCAGCGCGGGCAAATCTGTCGGTCTGTGGCAATAGCCCGGGATCCAGATTTTCAATGACCCGGTTGATCCATTTATTGGCCCTGAGTCTTTCAGAGAAAGTACCGCTGGAATAAGCGTCTACCGTTGCAATTAGCATCCAGGGAAGAATCAGGTGTCTTGTCTCGTCCTTGAGTATCACATCCAAATTATCATCCAGAAAACTTTTATCACTTCTTTCCCGCAGGTTAATATCCATGGCAGCATCTGACAATAGCAGGCTTTTCAACCAGTGCTGATTCAAAGTATCGGTACTACTTCCCAGGATATTCAGGGTATGTATGGCCAATCCGGAAATACTCATCGACACAGGCAGACTTTCGTATCGCCCCTGTTTCTGATCATAGTCGCCCCAACGGGCTTTCTTAAAGTCACTAATACTGGTTAACAACCACTGCACCCCTCCTTCAATGGCCAGCCTTGTCCGGACTTTCTGCAGACTGTCCGGAATTGAAGGAAGTGCATTGTTCAGTGCCCGCAGGACATGACAGGTCGCATAGGTCGCATTGTAGTTTTTCACAGTCGCGGGCAGGACATACATGGGCCAGGCGCCGCTCGAATCCTGATGATCCAGTAAAAAGTTGACAGGATTACAGGAAAATGCATGGTTAAGACCCAGCATACCGTTGGCACTGATGATCCAGCTACTGGCCCTGATATCATCGAAATGCCTGATCTCGTTCCAGCTGCAGGATTTGGTTTTCAGCGTACGTTGCGCCAAGCCCAGATACTGGCCCCGAAGCCGGTGGTTACCATCAAATGCTGAGTCCCGGTAAAGCGCCATCATCAATTGAGCTGCTTCCCAGGTATTGATATCGGTAAACCCGATTTTTGCGGCGGTGTTATACACATCATTCTCCAGAATATCTGCGGCCAGCTGCAGTTTCTCCCGGTCTTTTATGACCGGGTACTGGTCATTCGATGTCATCATTTTGTAACTGAAATAAAAATTATCCCAGTAAAAAATACAAATCAAAGCAATAATGATGGAAGTAAGAAAGGCCAGGGTAATACGCCCCAGCCGGCGTTCCCGTTCGATCTTCTGTTTTGAAAGTTTTAACTGCTGCAATTCCGCCTCCCTGACAGCCTGTAACCGCAGTTTCTTTTGCTTCACGATTGGATCCAGAATCGTATCGTGAGCGATTTCATAGCTATAACCGCCTACGGTATTGGGCTCCCGTCGGATCAGAAATACTTCTTCGAGCCGGTCCAGCAATTCCGGCGAAGCACCGAGACGGGACATATCACTGATGAGTACGTCCTTGTCCACAGGTATACGCCGATATTCACCGGTTCGGCCAATTTCATGAATCAGATGATCCTCCAACAGTAAACCGGCCTTCAATCGTAATCCTTCGGGTAATTTCCCCAACTGTCTGCGGTAATAATCGCCGTAAAGATCATCGAATGCCGGCAGGTCCGCAGGATTGACCTCAAAATCCGGTATGCCCTGTCGCAGCTTTTCTTCAATTCGGACTTCACAGGCCTGACAGATGATCTGCAGATGGAAGGGTTCAATGCCGCCCCCTTCATCCTGTTCCCGCCCGGTAAACTGTGACAATATGGCTTCCAGCGCCTCATTATCATAAGTGAAAGCATGAGTGATAAAAGTATCCGGGTCTTGTATGGCAGCCGGCCTGAGGATGGCTTCCCTCGCTTCCGGTAGTGAAAGGCTGTATATCTCGAAGCGGTTTTTTAGCAGATTGGGCAGCAGGTCCGTCATGGAATGCATGCTGCTTAAATGGTCGGATCGAATAGAAAACAATATATGGATGTCCATGGGCTGCGCAAGCATATCGTACTGTTCATGTGTCAGTTCATCAATATGCTCACGGACGATCTGAGGTACCGGACTATAAAGCAGTTCTGAAATTTCGGATTTGAATTCCTGCTGCTGCGCCAATGACAGGTGGAAGAACTCTTCGAACTGATCGAAAATAAGGATAACCCGGCGGGGTTGGGTTAGCTGAATTTTCTTGAAATGATGCCAAAGCCGAAACCGATACGCAAACATATCCAGCACGGGGTGGGAATGGGCGGGTACGGGCGCGACTTCATTTAAACGGGCAATAATCTTATCAATGGGTGAAACCTGGCTGCCCCGGATATCACTCAGCCGGACTTCTACCGGTGTATAGCTAAATCGATCCTGTCCGGTAGTTTTTTCCAGCATCGGAATCAATGCCGCATTGATCAGTGAACTTTTGCCACGACCGGACTTGGCGAACAATACGACCAACTCTTCCAGCATCAGCAAATCGTATAATTTTTGCGCATCCTGTTCACGTCCGAAAAAAATACCCTGTTCTTCAGTGGTAAAGGGTCGGACGCCCGGATATCGGTACATTTTTTCCATATCCATCAACCATTATCTAAAGTAAGCCGGTCAATAAAATCAAGCAGCGATTTGGCAAGTTTATTCAATTCGACATCGAGATTCATCTTGTATTCAGTGCCGGCTGCCTGTTTTTCGCAATAAGAAGCATATTGCAATTGATACAGGATGAGTTCATTCTTCTGGTCCCCATCGAATACGTTACTTTTCAATATCTCGAATGCCTTATCGAGTTCATTCAGGCTGATATAGTTCTTTGCCAACTCCTTGAATGGCTTGATGAGTATTCCCGCAGTATCATCGACGGTTTTGGATTCAAAATACAAGCGATGGATCTCATTAAGGAACTCCACCGGCGTACCATAATATTTAATGTTGAATTGCTGGGTAAAAAAAGATTCAGAATCTTTATCAATGCCGGTGGCCCGGGTCGTATAGTTTTTATCGCGGTTATCAAAATCATGCGTCTTATTATTAATATAGCGCATCAGCAACTGCGTCCTCAGCTTTTCGATGCTGAATCCGACAAATATATAAGTATCAGCTTCTTTTAAAATCGTATTGAAAGCATCCGGCACCTGCCGGCTATTTTCAAAAAGTGCCTTCAGGTGCGCGAACATATCTTCAAAATCCATAATCACGGATTCCAGCGATTCCGGTGCCGCCGCGCCAAAAAGATTATAAACCAAAGGCGTATCCTTGTCGGGCCTGGCGATTTCAGCCGGCACTTTACTGGCCCTGCCGGTGAAGTAGTCAAACTGCAGTTTTTTGGAACTTTCCTTATAGGCGCCCAACAGTGCGGTATCGGGATTGGTGTTAATAATCAAAGGAAAAGGCAATTCAGATATACATTTAAGAATATCGGGATCGGGTTTGATTTTTTCATAAAACAGGCTGGCATATTTCTGTGCCTTGGTTTTGTGAAACTGGCTTTCAAACAGGAAGATTTCATAGTCGGTATTAAAATGCAGCACCCCGTTATCGGGTTTATGGCAGAGATCCTCATAGAGCAGTTCCCTGGCCGACTTCTCTCCCTGCGCCAGAAATCCAGGTCCCAGTACCAGAATGGCCTTCTGGGTTTTAATATCGTAATAGATATCATCCCAATCAATTGAAAACTGACCCGCTGACATCGTAGTTGCATTTACTGCATCGTTCATAAAATTCCAATTTAAAAAGGCCGTTTTCCCACTGTCGTATTGCTGAACGACCTACCGGTTGCTGTTCTCTCAGGCTGTAGCGTTCAATGCGCTTGCGGTACACCAGCTGTGATTTCCGACCGGTCCGCCGCAGTCCAATTATGCCGGAGGCAGTTGGATGGCCGGGTAACAGTCATGTATTTGCTACCGCTCCGGCAGATAAGCCGCCACCTTTCAACGATCGGCTACAAGAGGACCTGGAAGTTTAAAAAGCCAATTGGTAGCACATTACCGGGTCACTGAAAGGGTGTCATCTGGTAATCCGCATTAAAATTAGCGCATTTCAAACCTGTTATTGCCAATTACCCATCGCCTAAATAGGTGATAATCATAAACCAAACCCCGTACCTGCTACCAACAGCCAGGCACCCGGTACCGCCAGGGCGATCTGCTGTTTAAAACATACATTTGTATCAGGACAATCATGAAAATCAACAGTAAAAAAAGCAGACTTCTGAAGGAAGCCATTGAAGAATGGCAGGAGGCGCAATTGCTGGATGAAGCAACTGCGGATCGCCTGAAAAAAGCGGTAGCCTCCTACCACAGCCCGTTCGACACGGTGGCTTTTTATGCCATGATTGCCGCCATCTCCTGTGCACTATTGGCTTTCGGAGCATTGGTACTCGATGAAAAATGGATCGAAAGACTCCGCAGGTTCTTCTCCTTTTCAGAAATGATTATTGGAATGATCTTCGCCACCTTGTCGGTGCTGCTTTGCTGGTTGGCCAAAAAGCGAGCCCGTAAGCATCCTTATGCCCACCTTGCAAACGAAAGCTTTACCATTCTGATTGCATTAACGATCGGTATCGCTGTGGCTTATTTCGCCCGAAGTCTGGGTTCAGACATCCAGTCCTACGGGCTGGCTGTATTTATCGTAGCCTTACTCTACGGCACGGCAGCTTTTTACCTGAAATCCAAACTACTCTGGATTTGTGCACTGCTGGCCCTGGTCAGCGCCTGGGGAACACAAACCTATGCCTGGTCTTCAGACGAACGGATGACCTATTTCTTGGGCATGAATTACCCCTTACGTATGGCCGTATTTGCCCTGCTGCTCATAGGGGGTACCTACCTGTTGCGTCAGCAGCCTTCTTTTCTTGGCTTTTACAATATCTCCTGGTACAGCAGCTGGGTTTTCTTCCTGCTTTCCGGTCTGGTGGTGTCGGTGTCGGGCAATCTCGGTTATGATGTATGGACGGCTATTCGTCAGGGAAAACTCGTACTCTGGGCTCTTGCTTATACCGGATTGTTGGCAGGACTCCTGATTTATACTTTCCGTACCAAACAGGACACATTACGGGATATCGTCATCGTTTTTTTCCTGTTGAATATTTATACGCGGTACTTTGAATATTTCTGGGACCGAACCAATAAGGGCATTTTTTTCGCGCTGCTGGCACTTTCCTTCTGGCTGATAGGCCGGAAGGCAGAACAATTCCGAAAGAAACTAGAAGAGTGAGCAGTGATTGATTTAGATAAATTGGGTATCCCGGCTATAGATGCAGCCTAATACTTCAGATTTAAGATGATAGCTTATCAAGTGGATAGGAACTAAAACATCAGCCCCAGGCCCACACTGCCTCCGACTGCGGTATTATCACCGAAACGCTGGGCATTGAGATTAAGTGATGGCAGCAATGAAATCGAGGAACTCAGCTCCACCTTATAACCGGCACCGAGTTTAACAAAAGGGCCGCCATTCAATTGCTCCCGGTCCATATCCTCACCAATATTTAATAAGGGTGCATAGCCCACATTGATCAACAGCATCATATTGTTGCGAAAGTTGGAAGGATAATACCTGAAATCAGCAAAAATGGGCAACAGGGTCATTATATGACTTTTAGTATAATAATCTTCAGGCGGCAAAAAATCCTCATCGAGCATACCGGATTCGTCTGCCTTATATTTTGTAAACTGGAGTCCCAGTCCCAATCCAATAGAAAGACCTGGATTCAGGAAAACACCATTTACCGTACTGAATGAAATACCCAGGTTCCTGATATAGGCCGTTCCGTGATCCAGATTGGACGAGTCAATGGACTGCAGGTACTGAGGCTCTGCAATATTAGTAATATTAAAATAGCCCTTCTCCTGTTTTGTTCTTATCTGTGCCAGCAGGCTACCATACCCCGCTGTCAAAAAAAGGCTGCAAATCGTCAAACGTGCTAACAGTTTCATGGATGGTTTTTAGATTCCCTTTAAAGATAGAGAAATTAATCCGAATCCGGCTACTGACATCCGAAGGCTTCGGAGTCACTAGGGAACGGGAGGGTTATGGAACAGGCTTGAAAAACCCTGGGAAAATAGCAAAAACTTGTATCACCGGATTAGCTGATCCCGGTCTTATCTTCAATCAGATAGGCATTGCGGCCCGGCGAATTACGGGAGATCAGCTCACTCAGAAATCCTGCCAGGAACATCTGCATACCAATTATAATTGCGGTAAGTGCTATATAAAATGAAGGCCGGTTGGTAATCCCGTATTCGGCATCAATAATTTTGGAAATGATTAGTACCAGGGAAGTGATGGCACCGATCATAAAGAAAACCACGCCCCAGAGACCAAAAAAGTGCATCGGCCTTTTTGAAAACTTGCCGACAAATGTAATAGACATCAGGTCCAGAAAGCCTTTCACAAAGCGGTCCCAGCCAAATTTGGTTACACCATATTTCCGTTTGCGGTGCTCCACCACTTTCTCGCCGATCTTACTAAAACCGGCCCAACGGGCGATCACAGGAATATACCGATGCATTTCACCATAGACTTCAATACTTCTTACAACTTTTCTGTTGTAGGATTTCAGGCCACAGTTAAAATCATGCAATTTAATTTTGGAGACCTTGCTGGTAACCGCATTAAAGAATTTGGAGGGAATATTCTTGGTCAAAGTATTATCATAACGTACTTTTTTCCAGCCGCTCACCAGGTCGTAGTGGTCTTCCACGATCATTCTGTAAAGTTCCGGAATCTCATCCGGGCTGTCTTGAAGATCGGCATCCATGGTAATTACCACATCACCTTCGGCAGCCCGAAAAGCTTCATTCAGCGCCGCAGACTTACCATAATTACGCTGAAACTTAATCCCTTTGATTCGGGCATTGACAGCGCGGAGCTTTTTTATTACATCCCAGGAACCATCGGTACTGCCGTCATCCACAAAAATGACTTCGTAGCTATACTGATGTGATTCCATGACCCTTTCGATCCAGGCAGTCAGCTCCGGAAGCGATTCTTCTTCGTTCAATAAAGGTATGACTACAGATATATCCATCAGGGTCGTTTATCACGCAAATATAAGGCTCCTGCAGCTGACATCGTGACGATGGCACCGATAAGGAGATTGGAAAAGATGACGCCTGAGATCACGAAAGGAATGAAATACTTTTTGGTATTCTGGGCTTCCTTTTCGATTTCCTGGGGGGTGCGGTCCTTCGCCGTCTTGATCCGCTCTATTTTTGAAGTCTCCACAATAGAATCAACCAACTCCGGATGGGTTTTCCAGTAGATAAAGGTATAGATCGCCATCACCAAAGTTGCGGATATAAAACACCGGAAGCCCTGATTGAAGAGGGCACCAAACTTCGCTCCGGGATTTTTCCTGGCAAATGCCAGCAGGCTCCAGACAATGGCGGCTCCATATATCAGGTAGCCGATATAATGCAGCCCGGATTGCTGATCGGTCTTGTTCAGGGTCAGCAGGGCGCCGACCAGCACCATGAGCAGACCGGCAATCAGGCCTTTAATTGTTGCATTAATCTTCAAAATATCAATAATTTAACGTGAGTTGGTTTTTATGAACAATACCCAGTGGCTTTCCCGTAAAATCCTGTCCGATAAAAGGGGAATTTTTACTAACCGAACGGATGGCCTGCTTCTCAAAAATCCATTTCTCCTCAGGCTGAAACAGGGTCAGCGAAGCTTCCCGGCCCGTCTCGATCGTAGGAACCGGCAGCGAAGTAATTCTTCTGGGATTGATGGCCAACAGCTCTACCCAGCGTTCTTCTGAAATCTCGGGTAGGGCAGTATGTAATGCACCGTACAGGGTCTGCAGGCCCAGCATCCCATTTTTGGCATACTCAAATTCCACCACTTTATGGTCTTTGTCCTGTGGTAAATGATGGGAGGCAACGGCGTCTATCAGTCCGTCCAGCAGCGCTTTTTGCAGCGCCTTCCGGTCTTTCTTATTTCGTAAGGGCGGATTGACCTTCAGATTGGTATCGTAACCCGAAATATCCTCATCACAAAATAACAAATGGTAGGGCGTCACGGAACAACTGAGTCCGGTTTGCTGTCTTTTGGCTTCCCTGATCATTTTAAGCGATCCCGCAGTGCTCAGGCCGGTAAAATGCAGGCGGGACTCGGCATAAGCCGCCAGTTTAATCCCGGAAGCCACTGCAATTTCTTCGGCGATTTCGGGCCGTCCGGGCAGGCCCATTCTTGTGGAAGTAATGCCTTCATTCACCAACCCGTTGGGCTGAATGGTCCGGTCATCAGGCAACTGAATGATCACCCCATCAAAGGATTTTGTATACTGAAGTGCCTTTACAAGTATGCCTGCCGCCTGCACCGGATTTTTGCCATCCGTAAACCCAACGGCACCGCTTAGCCTCATATCATACATTTCAGCCAGTTCCCGGCCCTCGGCACCCCGGGTAATAGCACCCAGCGGATGTATGCTTACCGGCAAGCTTTTGGATTTCTGTACAATGTATTCCACCACAGATTTCTGATCAATGGAGGGTTTGGTATTCGGCAGGATACAGACATCAGTAAATCCGCCTGCGGCCGCTGCCGCCGCCCCTGACTGAAGTGTTTCACGAAACTCGTATCCGGGATCCGCAAAATCGGCAAACAGATCTAACCAGCCAGGCGACACATGCAGCCCGCTGATTTCAAGTTTTTCAGCTCCTTTGACGTTTAACCTTTTACCTATGGAAACTATTTTGCCGCCGGCAATATGGATATCGGCAATTTGACCGTTATAGGCGGAAGTCGGATCAATAATTTTTGCCTGCTTAATGATGAGGTTCATTAAGTTGCGAAGATAAGGCAAGCGGGATAACTACCCTTGATTTTTAATTGAAGATTTTACACATAATATTGATAAGATAGGTTGAATTTTTATGAAAATTATGTACATTTGCCGCCCTTCCGCTTCGTGCGAAGAAGGCTCGGGATGTAGCTCAGCCCGGTTAGAGTACACGTCTGGGGGGCGTGTGGTCGCTGGTTCGAATCCAGTCATCCCGACTAAAGCCAAACGGCGCCATTTAACGACAAATGGTGCCGTTTTTTTATAAACCGTGCCGTAAAACCCAAAAGTCTTTAGCTTTTGGGATGTAAGGCACAAAATTGTTTTCTTGTATAATACTGATATTTGCAACATCAGTATAAGATGTAAAAACCTCGTAAGGGACTTGCGCGTACACGTGTGGAGCGATAAGTAAGACTTCTAACTCCTCGGAGCAGTAAGCAAGTCGCTGTGAAGCACGAAGCCCATTGGTCTTTAGCCAATGAGCAGTTCACCAGTATAGAGCAACTTATAATCAAGAAATTGCCCTTCGTGAAAAATCACTTAATTGCATCTGTTCTCTTGACCAAGCATTTAAAGAGGCGAAAATGTTGACAGAATTCGAACCGGTTTAATTTCCTTCCTTCGGGTAACCAACTGGGCTATATTGGCGAATGGCACACGCATCCCTTTGGTCCCAATACGCTCAGGACAACGGAAGCAGCGGCCATCCGGAAATTTAGGAAGGAATTCGATGGATTGCAGACACCGCTGCAGGATTTCCTGATGATCCTTACGCGGACTATATCTTTCCTTATATGTATTAGGGGCGGTCGGCTCTTGGCGGGAAGGCATTTAAAATCCGCCATATCTGTCATTTCAGGCATAGTTGTGGAGTATTTTAATTTATTATACTCCTCCACAAGTAGTAAAAACTGTATATTTGTGGAGTATTATAAATATTGAATGGAAACAATTATCGGGCGGGAAGAGGAAAAAAAGATACTCAGTGATGCTTTGCAATCCAAGGATGCGGAGCTAATTGCTGTTTACGGAAGAAGACGGATTGGAAAAACGTTTCTGATCCACAATCATTATGACAAACATATTCGGTTTGAATTAACCGGGGTACACGAAGCGAGACTGAAAGATCAGTTACACAATTTCAGCCTCGCACTGCAGACATCCATGGCTATTCCTGTGGCGCCTGCTGACCCCACCAATTGGATCGATGCATTCAGCCTGTTAAGCGATCACCTAAAGACTCTCCTTAAAAAGGAACCCGTGGTGATCCTTTTCGATGAGCTTCCTTGGCTTTGCACCCCGAAGTCGGGGTTCCTCCAGACCTTTGGGCATTGGTGGAATACCTGGGCTTCCCGTCACCCACTCATGAAAGTAGTTATTTGCGGATCGGCAGCGTCATGGATCATCCGCAATATTATCAATGATCGTGGGGGATTACATAACCGCGTGACACAGCGCATCCGTCTTTTGCCTTTCACCCTTGCCGAAACGGAGCATTTTCTTCATCATCATGGAGTAAAGTTAGACCGGTACCAAATCCTGCAACTCTATATGGCGATGGGTGGCATCCCGCAATATTTAAAGCAAATAAAAAAGGGGGAAAGCGCCGCGCAGTCTATCGACAGACTCTGTTTCATGACAAGCGGTATGCTCAAAACTGAATTCGATGATCTCTACCAATCCCTGTTTGCGCATGCAGAAAATCATGAAGCGATAGTCAGGGTTCTTTCCAAAAAAGCAAAAGGTATGACGCGGGCGGAGATTATCGATGCCTGTGGTTTTACTACAGGCGGATGGACCACTGAACTCTTTAACGAATTGGAACAATCGGGTTTCATCACCCAGTACATACCATTTGATCGCACAGTAAGAGATGCCATTTATAAACTGTCCGATGAGTATAGCCTATTCTACCTGAAATTCATCGAAGGAGCGCGGGCTACCGGCGCGGGAACCTGGCTTCGTCTTTCGCAAACACAATCCTATACCAGCTGGAGCGGTTTTGCTTTTGAATCGGTGTGCCAGAAACATGTGGATGTTATCAAGGATGCCCTGGGAATTGCCGGAGTATATACCGAAGCATCGGGCTGGCGTTACATCCCTAAGAAAGGTGAAAAAGGCGCGCAGGTGGATCTGCTGCTTGACCGTGCTGACCACTGCATCAACCTCTGCGAAATGAAATTCTCGGCAGGTGAATTCACCATTGAAAAGAAATACGCAGGTGAACTGGATAGCAAAGTCCAGGTATTCAA
Organism: Niabella terrae; assembly: GCF_054783135.1. NCBI lineage: Bacteria > Pseudomonadati > Bacteroidota > Chitinophagia > Chitinophagales > Chitinophagaceae > Niabella > Niabella terrae. Next base: position 322,536 of record NZ_BAAGRD010000005.1, on the reverse strand, counting down.
GGATCAAACAAAAACGAGGAAAACGATTTTTCCAACCATGATCACCACCTATGGAACGAAACAGAATATTTATTACATCGGCCGCATTGTTTCGGAGGTCACCATGGAGGATCTGTTCAAATGACGGCACCGAACTGGAACACATTCAAAACTAAGTTTCACCAGCGCGAACAAGCCTCGTTCGAATCGCTTGGCAGCGGTGGAAAGACACTGCGAGGGAATGACATTTATTAAAACCCGACGACAGCCTTTTCTTTAAACAGGTGTGCGAGGATATAGGGCATCATCCCGAAGTATTGTATTCCATTTCCAAATTGCTGAATGAGGTAGGATCAACCTATCTGAATGAGGGCTTGCACTGGATTTCTGGTATGCTCTCCCGGCATGAAAGTTTGTATAACGCTAAAGTGCAACCGAATACCATTTACTATCATTGTATAACCATAAATACCTAAATGATTGTAAATTAAAATATTAAGCTTCCATTTTCTGAGGCCAAGCTTCCCAAAACCTCCAAAAAATGGTTCGAAAATTGTCCCGGCAGGCCGACTTTTTAAGGTTTAAAGAAACCGAAAAGCCGCTAAAATCAAAGTTTTAGCGGCTTTTGCTTTTTACGGATTAAATCTTACCATCGGAATCGAACAACGGTGCCCGAAACCAACTGCGGAACTCAAGTGTTCCTTTTGAAACTGCTGTCAAATTTAATCGCCTCCTTCAATAACTTTTTAATGCCTGCTTCATCGATTTCTTCCGGAGTTTGATAGATTACATAAAAAATTTGCTTGTTTGTACCATGGGACAAAAAACCATCCGGATCATTTAATTTGTTTCCGTGCCAGAAACCTAAAAGAACTCCTTTTTTAATACCCCCACGCGGAACCGTTGAAGGCCAAATAATACATATACCCTTGTGACCATAAAAAAATGGAACATTGTATGATATTTTCTCTTTACAGTATTCCGGAAGCGTTTCAATAATGATTTGCCGTAATACATCCACAATAATCTTTTCATCTTCGGGAAGAATAGAAAAAAGTTCGACCAGGTTCCTAATTTTCATCACCATTTAACTCAAGTTTTCAAATCTCAGGTTCTTCGAAGACACCGAAAAGTACGTCTTTGTAAAAAGATGTTCATTACATGCCAATTATTGTTGGCCGCCAATCTTTCATCTATCGTAATTCCTTTATTCAATTTTCATTTCCATGATTGGGTTTGAAGGTCAAAACAGCAATTCCACATGGATAGGGCACGGCATTTATCAGGGTGAGTTTTTGTCTGCGTTCAAGCAGATCGAAAATCCTTAATCCTCTGCTTATCATTACAGGGTTGACAAATAAGTTGAACTCATCAATTAATCCTTCTTTGATGAGCGATGAAACGAATCCAGCGCCACCATATACAATCATATCCATGTCTTTTTCACGTTTGAGATTATTAATTAAAGTAACCATATTACCGTTTCCCACAGAAGCATTTTTACCGTCAATTGTTTTCAGGACTTTACTAAAGACAAGCTTTGACATATCAACCATCCGTTTGGCGTATGCAAACTTTTCATCAACTAACCTATCTCCATTCTCAGGTTGATAATCATTCACGATTTGCTCGAAATGCGGAATAAAAACTTCTGCCATTTTTCTGCCAAGGAGAATGACACTACTACTATCGCGGAGGTGATTTGCAAAGGCCTTTAACTTGTTATCATAGTTCCATACCCGCCAGTCAAGGTCACCCTCCGGTCCTCCTACATAACCATCGACGGAAATCTGCATCAGCAATTTTAACTTCCCCATATGGGTTAAATTTTTTCATAAAGGTAAATGCGGATCTTTACAGCCACAAGGGGGAAAAACGACATTATAAGGGGGATGTTGCGGCAGGTGTAATGCCCTTTCACTCACACCCCTCAACAAGGATGTAAACTCCCGGAAGCTAATCTCCGTAACCTGTTGCGGGACCCTGTCAAAAAAAATCTTATTCTCTTGAACTGCTATCATACAAACAAGTACAATTGCTGTTTCGACGACTCACGATAAAAGTAGCTTGCTGCAATCAGGCTGGTATAGCCTGCAAGCACAGTTATAGAATTTCATTCGGATAAATGAATTTCAGGAATCTTATAATTAATAAACTATTTCATAGTTTATTAATTTAAAAAAATTAGCCTAGTTCGAATTTCTATATTATATTTATGCGGCCATTTTAAACCATCAAATTAAAATTTAATCAAAATTCTGTTCCAAAAACCGGAAAGGCAATTGCGAAAGTAACCCTCTAATCTGCATAGTTTTTTCCGGCCAATTTTAAGGACACGGTTCAATTAGTTTTAGTATTTAACTTAAATACAATTATTGTCGCTAGAATTTTTAAGCGACACTATTTCAGGAAGCTGATTCTTGACGTACAGGCATAGGTATGTACTCGTTTAGGATTTAAGATCAAAATAATATTCAAATGGATAATAACTTCGATGTTATCGTAATTGGCGGTGGCGCCATGGGGCTTGCCAGCGCCCATGAAATCAGTAAGAGAAAGGCATCCGTGCTGGTACTCGAAAGGTTTCAATTCCTAAATCAGAATGGCAGTTCTGCCGGCATTTCCCGGCAATACCGCATCCCCTATCCTGATACCTATATGGTAAAAATGGCTCTGGATTCCCAGCCTTATTGGGACGCTCTTCAGCAGCTTACGCCATCACCCCTGATGGACAAAGTGGGCACGCTGTGGTTTGGAGACCCAACGGTTGATTCCACCGAAGGAAATATTGCTGCAGCAGAAATAGCGCTTCAGCAGTTACACGTAAAATATGACAGCCTGACGGTCGAAAATATCGAGGAGAATTTCCATTTTAAAAACTTACCCCAAAATTATACGGGACTGTTTCAGCCCGATGGAGCCAGCATCAACCTGGCAGCTACCCTGCAATCGCTTTTTGACCTGAACAACAAAAACCCCTTAGTTCAACTAGAGGAAAATGCCCAGGTGGTAAAAGTCGAACGAAAAGATGGTATTTTTTATATCTCAACTGCAAACGGTGTTTTCACCGCTCCCAAGCTGGTAATAACACCGGGTCCCTATATTAATGAGGTGCTTAACTTACAAGAATTCGAAGTAGCCGTTACTTATTGGGAAATGTCTTCCGCCTACTTTAAAATAAAGGATCCCCAAATCCAGTATCCGACCTGGTTTGTCTTTCAGAATGCCATCGAAGCTAACGGCAATCAGTTCTATGGGTTTCCGGCAGTGGACTGGGATTATCCGGGGTATATCAGAGTGGCACCTGATTTTGTTATCCAGCCATTGGCTAATCCGGAGGATGCCACCCGTAAGCCCGACCCTCAGGCCCTCGCTTATACTGCCCAATGGGTAAAAGATCACATGACGGGTCTGGATATCACGCCTACGCATACTTCGACCTGTCTTATTGCCTTGTCAAAACTTAAAAGAAAAGAACTACTACTGGATTTTGCACCGAACTATATTGACGGCCACAAGGATATCGCAATCTATGGTACGGGCTGGGCCGCTAAATTCATCCCCTTCCTGGGAAAATTGCTTGCCGACATGGCGTTGGACGGCAAAACTGATTATGACATCAGTCCCTTCCGATTAGGTCCTCAATATTTCACCTCATTAAAATGATGTTGCATATTTCCTTTTCCCCATCTGTATTTGTTCAGCAATTAAACTACACCATCTCATGAAAACAACAAAAACAAAAGATCTACCCCTGAAAGTCGGACAACCGGACATCCGTGCAGTCGAAGTGGCCATCATTGGCGCCGGCGTCTCAGGTTTGTACAGTGCCTATCGCCTCACCCATGATGTGCAAAATCCAATGTCTGCAGATCAGGTCCAGATATTCGAAATGGGCGACCGCATTGGCGGCCGATTGGAATCGGTTCAGTTGCCAGGCATGAGCATAACCGGAGAATTAGGCGGAATGCGTTATATGACCTCACAGGAGATCGTCACTTCCCTTATTGAGGATGTCTTTAAAGATGAATTACAGCATGTGGATTTCCCTATGGGAAACGACGCTGATCTCTTCGGCTATTTCAGGAAGCAGCGTGTACATATGGGTGATTGGGTGGCTGCACAGAATAAAGGAGAGAAACTACAGACAAGATACTACTTAAATGAAGACGATATCGGTTACAGCGCGGATCAGCTATTTAATAAAATAATCTATGATGTTTTAGCCGCCGATCCTGCATTTATGAAAGTATATGGTAGTTTAATTTCTAACCCGGCGCCTTATCAGTATGAATTTAAGATCACGAGAGAACAATGGAACGATATCAAACCTCAACTGATTTATAATTTCGATGGGCCGTACCAGGGAATGCGGGTCAACGATATTGGATTCTGGAACCTGATCAAGGACCGGATTTCGGAAGAAGGTTATACGTTTCTGTCGGTAGCCGGCGGCTATTATTCCAATACGATCAATTGGAATGCCGCAGAGGCCTTTCCTTATATGGTCGGTGATTTTTCGAATGCAGGATCGACCTATAAAACTATCGACGGCGGTTATGACCTGATTGCTTACGCATTAGCAAAAGCCTATTTGCAAAAAGCCGGAGCCAATATATGGATGGGAAATCGCCTGGAGACTTTTACCAAACAATTATCAGGGCCGTACAAATATTCCCTTGTTTTTTTTAACGTGGTGACGCAGTCAAAATGGGTTTTAGAAACGAACAAAATCATTCTGGCGATGCCGCGCAGATCACTTGAGCTCCTGGATCAAAACAATTTCTTTTTTAACCAGGACACGCAAAAAGTCCTGCAAAAGAATATCGCTTCCGTAATCAAAGAACCTTCCCTGAAAATACTCATGGGATTTGAGACCCCCTGGTGGAAAGAAGACTTTGGAATAGAGGCCGGCCATTCCATTACCGACCTGCCCATGCGCCAGTGCTATTATTTTGGAACCGATCCTAACAACAGTCGTTCCTTATTTCTGAGCAGTTATAACGACATGAATACGATTACTTTCTGGCAGACATTGGCGGGTTCGCGGAAACCGTTTGGTCCCAAAAGAAAGCTATTCCAATTCAAACCTGAAAAATTGCTGGCATCCGCAGATGTGGATGCTGAAGTGCTGCTCAAACTGCAATCCAATCAGGCCACCCAGGTGATGGTTAATGAAGCCATGCATCAGATCCGGGAACTACATGGCCGTGAGGACATACCCAACCCCTATGTCACCTGGTTCAAAGACTGGACCCTCGACCCTTATGGCGGCGGTTACCATGCATGGAAAGCCAATTACAATATCCAGGAAGTCATGCAATACATGCGTAACCCTGACAAAGCAGAATCTATTTATATCTGTGGCGAAGCCTACTCCGACCAGCAAGGCTGGGTCGAAGGCGCCTTCTGTGTTGCTGAAAACATGCTGGAGGACTTCTTTGACCTGAAACGACCTGATTGGATACCTGCAGACTATTATCTGGGCTGGTAGCGTTTGAAGCCACATAACAAAATAAAATGGCGACCCTATCACCATTGCTTGCTCACCGGGGCATCTATAATAAAGTCAGGAACCAGAAGATGTAAAACCGACAGTTGAGCAAAGAATTTACCTAACCCCTTAGGATCATTGACCTGACATAGAATAACTGTATTAAAACCCATAAACTTTCAAAAAACAGAAAATGCTTAAACGAAAAAAAGAAGGTCTCGAAGCAGGTGCTTCGCGCCTCATCAAAAAAAAAGCTACCAATCAGCGCTCCCTGGCGCAAATCATGGAGGGATACTCGAAGCTGCTGATCGATGACCCGGTACTGCCCTTTAAGGAAGAAAATCTCGATCAAATCGTCAACGATGTGGATTACGGTGTGCTACTTGCCCTGGAAGGCACCTGGGTGAGCTACAATGCCAACTACAACAAAAATATTGTCAAGCCGTCCCTGGCCAGTGGAATCCATACCACCATCATGCCCTCTCCGGGGACCAATTCAGGAACTATCCCCGGGAAGTTTAGTTTTGACTGTGAAGAATATATCGAGAAACTGACATTCTCGCTCATGCCGGGTGGTGTACGTAATCGTGGCGGGGCAAGTGAATTATTCTGTGGCGCCGTCAAATATGAGCAAAACATCAAGAGTGTTACGAAAGTTGAAGGACAGGAATCTTTAAAATACACACCCATTCATGATGAAAACGGCATGTATTTATGGCTCAGCGATGTGTACAATCATGCCGCTACCAAAGAATCGATCGAAAAAGACCGCGGCATCCATGCATTTTCTGAGGAAGATTATAAACTCTACGGCTACAAGGGAGAATACAGAAATGAGCCCCTGGTTCAGGTATCGGCGGATGAAAATAATAAAAAGTATATTCTGTTAAGTGAACTGGCACCAGGACAGCAATATTATGAAATCATCCCGGCTCAGGAAATAAAACCGGGCGCTGGTACTGAAGGACCGTATTTTATACCCGACTATTCTATTTCCAGAAGTGGTGTCATCCCTCATGGCAGTACCGTTACTTTACTGGGTGACATCCAACCTAATGGCAATAGTTATCTCATCAATGCGGCGCCACAATTTCCTTATGGTGACGCAGCCTGGCAACCTGAGCATCTGTCAATTTCAAATACGATGGGGGGCGCAGGTGCCAGTCCGTCGGACCCTATCAATCTCGATCAGCCTGCGCCAGCCTGGGTGCATGAAACACTTACGGATGAAAATGATCCCGGTTCCAATAAAATTTACACGCAAAGAATACTGGCCGACGATTTATATCCCTATGCCGTAAGACCCGATCTGAGACTCCGGGATACTCTAAGCGGTCAACAGGTAAGCAACTATGTGCTGGTAAAATTGTCATCCAGAATGCCAACCGGCGCAGAAGGTGGCATTTTAAATGTCCCGTTCGTGAATCGCTTTGTTCCTACAGTTGAAGTGGAGATGAGTATGTGGATCGAGACCGTAATCGAGGACGGAAAAGAAATCCTGCAACTGCAGTATGAGCAAATCGTCTTCTTTGAATTTCAATTCGGGAATTCGGGTGGTACCACAAGCTGGCCTCATATACAGGCTAATACACTACGCAAAATAGAAGATATACCTGCCGATCAGCGACGTATTATAAAGCAGCAATTCCCGGATTAAAGAGCATCCGGTAAAAAAATTATTGCGGGGCAAGTCAATAAATAAATGGAATATCTGTAAACGGCTTAACAGTCGTTTACAGATATGGTACGCTTCGTTCAGAGACCTGACCGTCCGGTCTGTGTAAAATCGAGACAAGGCAGGAATCACCTCACTAATAAGATAAGTTTTTCAAATTTGAAAGTGGTGGAAACGAAGTACTGTTACAGGAAATTCTTCTATCAAAAGTCAGCTTCATAGCCGTGTCCGTTTTTTCCATAAAAAATTAACCATTTCGCTAAAGAAAACAGAATATGCAATTTACTTTCTATTGAGTCTTCGTCCGCGTCAGGTGGAAGTCGTTGGGATTTCAAATATTCCAAGTTATGCTGTTTAGCTATTTTGCCAGCTACTTCCATTAGTCTGTTACCATATTCCAAAGTTTCGATAGCCATTTTTGTATTCCACGCTTCATTGATTAAGTCATCTCCAATTATATCTTCACAGAATCGAAGAAATTCACCACGAAATACATTTTCGTCCTGTCCCGCTGCAACATAAACAGGCACGCCGTCTTTTTCTTTCGCTAACTCAATTACATAGTATCCATCGTAATCTTGTAAAAATTGCTCGAGTAGTGGCTTTTGTTTAAGTTGTTCATACTTAACTCTAATCCATTCGTTGGCCTCTTTATCTCGTCCAACTTTCGGTGCTTTAATGGTCTCATAGGATTGAATTTGATTTGTAAACCATTCAATTAAAAGTTCTTCTTTTGTTGGATATTTTGTCCCTTTTATTTTGTCAAGGAAAGAAGGCTTAGGGAAGATATTCATTGTCAACAATCCAAAAATTTCAACGAACCTTTTTTCAAATCCTGGCTTAGGTTTACCCAATGGCCGCATGTCTAATCCCATAACTTGTATTGTTTCGTCTGTCATTAAAATTGTCTGTGCCAATATCTGTCGAACTCGAGAACAAATCACCCTATTAATAAAACTTGCCGTAAAACCCAAAAGTATTTAGTTTTTGGGATGAAAGGCAGAAAACTGTTTTTTGCATAACTGTAAAATAAAGCATTTTTGCAACATCAGTATTAGATGTAAAAACCTCGTAAGGAACTTGCGCGTACACGCGTGGAGGTTTAACTAGGAGGTAAAAGTATTCAGCTCGAATGCAAGGGCTGATAATACAAGGCTAAAGCTCCTGTACCTACCTTTTCGGTTCTCAGCAAATGAAGTTTTTTACCCGCTTGTAAATTCTGGAACAACGGCAATCCTTTACCGGCAACAACGGGATGTATCACGATTTGCAGCTGATCCAGCAGCGACAAATCCAGTAACTGAACAATGAGGCTGCGACTACAGGCATAGATATCTTTCCCAGCCATTTCCTTTAATTTCAGGGTTGCCATTTTCAAATCTTCATCCGCCAGTCGGGCAGACTTCCAATCAAGCGCTTGTAAGGTCCGGGAAAACACGATCTTAGGGACCCGGTCTATGGAAACAGCAAAAGCATCCATAAAAGCATTTCCGGAAGGCGTGTCCAGGAGAGTCTTCCAATACTCCATCAATTGATAAGTCACCCTGCCATACATCAGTACTCCGGCATTATCGATAATGGATGCCCAATACTGATGCAAGGCTTCACTTGCATCGACGGCATTGTGATCACAATAGCCATCCAAAGTCATATTTAGCGCACCGATGATACTGCTCATTTCTAAAAAGGTTTACGCCCATTCGGGTAATATAATATGTGGATAAGAATTGTACCAAAACGCCCCGTCCTGGCTCCCACCGGAAATTGACTTTAGCCTTACAAATTAACGAAATAACTAACAGTTGGACCAGTTCGTCCGGTATTTCCTTTTTCCATCTCCTAACTAATCATTCGTCATATTTGGGCCAGCTATATCCGGCAAAAGCCCGTCTGTTTCCGTCGAATATGGGTCATCTCGCATAAAATCGCTACCTTTGCGCCCTGTTATGTTATCCCTTCACTGGATTTGTACTATTCCTCCTATCAAATATAGTGCGCGTTTAACGTAAGGCGGGTTTCGTGTGAACTTCCTGGTACACAGCCTTACCCGATTTTTCACTGTTTAATTTTAATAATTTGTCATTTAATAATTTACCGCTTATAGCGCCTTTATTAAGAGCTGTAAGTGAACTGGGTTATAACACCCCCTCTCCTGTTCAGGAACAATCCATACCTATCGTTTTAAAGAATAAAGACCTGATCGCCTGTGCCCAGACCGGCACCGGCAAAACTGCTGCCTTTGCATTACCGCTGCTTCAGTTGATGTCCGAAGAAGACATACGCAGTAAGAATTGTCGGGCGCTGATACTAACACCTACCCGGGAATTGGCCCTTCAGGTCGCAGAAAGTTTTAAAGAGTATGGTAAATATCTCCCGTTGAAACATCTGGCGATTTTCGGTGGCGTATCTCAGGTTAATCAGGTCAGGGCGCTCCAACAAAGGGTAGACATCCTGATTGCAACTCCGGGCCGCTTACTGGATCTGATGCAGCAGGGATTGCTTTCTCTCAGGGATATCAAATACCTGGTGCTGGATGAAGCAGACCGGATGCTGGATATGGGCTTTATTCATGATGTTAGAAGAATTCTATCCAAACTGCCTGCCGTCCGCCAGACCATCCTGTTCTCAGCAACCATGCCCATGGAGATCCAGCGGCTGTCACAACAGTTTTTAAACAACCCTTCCACGATTACAATCACTCCGCCTGCCACCACCGTGGATCGGATCCAACAATCCGTATATTTTGCAGATAAAGGGCAGAAATTACCGTTGTTATTGGATATCCTACACAAAGAAGCTGCACCCTCCGTTCTGGTATTTACCCGGACTAAACATGGTGCGGATAAAGTAGTCAGAAAACTGATTCAGGCAGGGTTCAAAGCTGCCGCCATTCATGGCAATAAATCTCAAAACGCTCGCCAGACAGCACTTGGCAATTTCAAGTCAGGAGCTATTCGGGTTCTGGTAGCTACTGATATTGCCGCAAGAGGTATTGATATCGATCAGATGGGGCTGGTAATCAATTTCGAATTACCAAATGAACCCGACACTTATGTACACCGCATTGGCCGAACAGGCAGGGCAGGTGCAGATGGCGTAGCAATTTCTTTCTGCGATGCCGAAGAACGACCCTATCTGCGGGATATCCAAAAACTGATTCGCAAAACCATTCCGGTAGTCGAAGGTCATGCTTTTGAAGCGCCCCTGGTGCCCATGATGCCTGCGAAGGAATCCACTGCATCGGCCACAGGCCATCGAAACAGTTCAGGACAAAAAAACAATGCCGGTAAAAATAAGAAGCGCTTTTATCGCCGTCCGGCATCTGCGTAAATCCAGTTACCAGGCAGCGTTGTCGACCTCGTACCTTACGGTGGATGGAAAAAATTAATTTAAAAAGGGGTATATTTAAGTGAATATTGATTTGTCAATATCCAAACGGATAATACCTTGATCAATTAAACAGTTTTTACATGAGTTTTGCCTCCATTATCACAGGTTCAGGAGCTTATATACCATCGGAGATCCAAAAAAATGCCGACTTCTCTACCCATCAATTTTTTAAATCGGACGGCGTGCCCATTACCGCACACCAGCAAACGATTATTGAGAAGTTCAAAGACATCACCGGGATTTCTGAACGACGCTATGCACCTGCTCATGTCAATGCATCTGATATGGCGGCCATTGCGGGATGGCAGGCAATACTCAATAGCGGTATCGATCCCGAATCGCTCGATCAGGTAGTCGTCGCTCACAATTTTGGCGATGTTACCAGTAATTCCCTGCAGACACAGAATGTTCCATCTTTGGCTTCAAGGGTCAAACATGTACTGGGTATCAGAAGACCCGAATGTATCGCCTATGATGTACTGGTAGGCTGCCCCGGCTGGCTGCATACCGTTATTCAATCTCATGCCTGGTTTCAGGCGGGTATGGCACAGAAGGTTTTACTGATCGGTACTGAAACACTTTCCAGGGTCATCGACCCTTCTGACCGGGATAGTATGATTTTCGCAGACGGTGCCGGAGCCGTAGTGATGGAATACCAACCGGCACCCGCTGGAAAAGGTATTCTAAGTTGTGCTGCACAAACCCATAGCATGGAAGAGCTGGACTTTATCAATATGGGCTCCGGCTATGAAAACCCCGGGGGGAATGCTCTTTTTATAAAAATGAAAGGCAGAAAGGTATACGAATACGCACTGCAACAAGTTCCCCTGGCGATGAAAGCCTGTCTGGACAAGAGTGGCATTCCGGTGGAGCGTATTAGCAAAATCCTGATTCATCAGGCCAATGAAAAAATGGACGAACAGATCATACGCCGGTTTTACGAACTATACGATGCAACGCCTCCCGACAATATTATGCCGATGAGTATTCACTGGTTGGGAAATAGTTCGGTTGCCACCATACCAACCTTGTATTATCTACTACAGAATAATAAGGTACCGGGGCATCAAATTACTGAAGGCGATATCATCCTGTTTGCTTCAGTCGGGGCCGGAATGAATATCAATGCCGTTTGCTATTGTATCTGATCAATCTACCCATTCGGTCTTAAGCTTTGATCATTGGAATATGGTCGATACCGGCATCGTCATATATATCACCGGCCTGTATGAATCCCAGCTTTTCATAAAATCTTCGCAGATGATATTGTGCGCCTAATTTGATAGGTTGCCGGCCGTATAGTCGGTAACATTGTTCAATGCTATGCTCCATCAAAGACTGGCCAGCGCCGCCACCCCTCGCCTGTACCCGTAATACGACCCGGCCAATCGCCGGTTCCTCATAGCTCAGTCCCGGCGGTAGCAGCCGGCTGTAAGCCATCAGTGCTCCGTTCTCATAACCCAGTAAATGATGGCTTTGCTGATCCTTGTCATCAAGGTCCTGGTAATAGCAATGTTGCTCGACTACAAATACTTCGGATCGCAGTTGCAGTACTGCATATAATTCTTCCCTTGAAAGCGCTTCAAATTTTTTGCAAAACCAGTCCATGCTTTGATCTTTTTAATAATTAATGGTTTGGCGAAACAGGATATCAGCACAAATAGTTAATAGCCGTATTTTTCTTTCCATCTTTTCTTAAGAAAATTTCGCAATTCATTTTCCCGGGGGTTATCTCCCGGCTCATAAAACCTGGTACCGGCTATTTCATCCGGCAGATACTCCTGGGAAGCGAAATTATTCTCAAACTGATGTGCATATTGATAGCCTTTACCATAATTCATCTGTTGCATCAGTTTGGTGGGCGCGTTGCGCAGGTGCAGGGGTACGGATAAATCCCCGTGGCTGCGCACCATCGCCTGCGCTGCGCCAATAGCCTGATATGCTGCATTACTTTTAGAACTTGAAGCCAGATAAATCACACATTGGGAAAGAATGATCCGCGATTCGGGATATCCGATCCGTGTTACTGCGTCAAAACAGGCGTTAGCGATCAACAATGCATTGGGGTTGGCATTCCCAATGTCTTCGCTGGCGAGGATTACCAGCCGACGAGCAATAAATTTCAGGTCCTCGCCGCCTTCGATCATTCGAGCCAGCCAATATACTGCACCATTGGGATCACTTCCCCGAATAGATTTGATAAAGGCAGAAATGATATCATAGTGTTGCTCGCCGGTTTTATCATACAATACCGTTTTCTGCTGCGCAATCTCCATTACCATATCGTTGGTAAGCACCAGGTCCTCCCCGGCTGTGGATTTAGCTCCATTCACAGTCAGTTCAAGCAGATTCAACAGTTTCCGAGCATCACCCCCGCTGAGCCGCAACAGGGCTTCAGTTTCACCGAGTACAACCCGATGTCGTTTTAATACGGCATCCTGTTGAATGGCCCGTTCCAGCAGTTGAATCAGTTCCTGTTTTTCGAGTGATTTTAATACATAAACCTGACAGCGGCTTAAAAGAGCACTATTGACTTCAAAAGATGGATTTTCTGTGGTCGCTCCAATCAATCGTATGATGCCACGTTCTACGGCATGCAAAAGCGCATCCTGTTGTGTTTTATTAAATCGGTGAATCTCATCAATAAATAAAATACTGCCCGGTAAGGTTCGCGCTTTTTCAATAACCGCACGGACTTCTTTTACGCCCGCATCCACAGCGCTCAGTGCAAAAAATGAAAGTGAGAGTTCCTGCGCTATAATATGAGCGAGTGTGGTCTTACCGGTTCCGGGAGGTCCCCAGAAAATAACGGAACCCAGGGTTTTACCAGCTACTGCATTCCGCAAAACGCTGTCCGGTCCAATCAAGTGTTGCTGGCCCACAACTTCGTCCAGTGTTCGGGGTCTTAATCTTTCTGCTAATGGCGTCATGGCACAAAATTACATACTAATTTATTTAGCAGTTAGGGAAAATTAGACAATGGCCAGAAAGCCGCCAACAGAGACAGGCAGGTTGATGCATTCAATCGGGCAAATCCCGGCTTACTGTTTATGAGATTTCACCATTTGAATGAAATCATCAAATAAATAGCGTGAATCATGAGGACCGGGAGTGCTTTCGGGGTGATACTGCACAGAAAAAGCGGGTTTGCCTTTAACACGAATCCCCTCGATGGATTGGTCATTAAGGTTGACATGGGTAATTTCCACCTTATCGGAAGCCCTGACCGCTTCCGGATCCACACCAAAACCATGGTTCTGGGTGGTAATTTCAGACTTACCCGTGATCAGGTTTTTCACCGGGTGATTGAGTCCCCTGTGGCCATGGTGCATTTTAAAGGTTTCGATGCCATTGGCCAGGGCCAGCAGCTGATGCCCCAAACAGATACCAAATACTGGTTTTTCCTGGTTGAGAATTTCTTTAACGGTATCTACGGCATATTCCATGGCTGCCGGGTCTCCCGGGCCATTGGATATAAAGTAGCCGTCTGGCTCAAAGGCATTGACTTCCTGTATACTGGTTTTCGCCGGAAAAACTTTCACGTGGGCACCCCGGTCAACCATACATTTCAGAATATGCTGTTTGGTACCGTAATCCATAACCGCAATCTTCACGGCTGCATCGGGACTGCCCAGTTCATAAGCCTGCTCCGTACTCACTTTTGATGCCAGTTCCAGACCACCCATGTCAGGGGTGGCGTCCAGCCGGCGCTTCAATTCATCAACATCAAAAATTTCAGAAGAAATAATGCAGTTCATGGCCCCCCTGGTGCGGATATGGGCTACAAGAGCCCGGGTATCCACTCCCTGAATAGAGACAATATTATTATGCTTCAGATAGGCATCCAGGGAGCCTTCTGCCAGCGGTCGTGAAAAATTCTCGTTCAGGTTCTTGGCAATTACACCTAGAATCTTCACGCTGTTGCTTTCCACATCTTCAGGTTTCACACCGTAATTTCCGACATGTACCGCATTCATGATGACAATCTGTCCAAAATAGCTGGGATCGGTAAAAACTTCCTGATAACCGGTCATTCCGGTGTTAAAGCAAATCTCACCGGTGGTGGTTCCGATGGCGCCAAAAGCATATCCTTCGGCTATAGTTCCATCCTGTAATAATAAAATGGCGCGGGGTTGACTGTCAGGCATTTATGTCTTTTTTTTGTCATCACTGGCGAACCAGAGTCTTCGGGATCAACCCTCCGGGTCTAAGTTCCGAATTTCAGGTAGCAGTGACGGTTGTGTTTGAACAAAAAATCGCGCAAAAATAGGTTAAAAAACGGGATAATTAATTCCGTTTTCTGTATTTGTTGAAAAATTGGTAGAAATTCCTGATGTAAATCCTGTTATTGGTAATGATCGAACCACTGCTCAAGAATGATGCATCGCTTCTTTTTTCATTTCGCTGGCCAGCTGGTCACCCAGATATCTTTCGATAATACCATGGATCAAATAAATTAAAGGGGTCATCACTACCGCCACAATAAATTTATAGATATAATTGCCTACGCAAATTGCCAGGACCAGTTTCAGGTCCCAGGGGGCACCCTGATTTGGCGAAACCCGGGGGCCGATATAAAATGCGATAAAAAGAACCACAAAACTGTCAATGAGCTGCGAAATCAGCGTAGAACCAGTCGCCCGTAGCCAGATGGCTTTCTCGCCTGTCACTTTCTTGATACTGTGGAAAACAGCCACATCCAGGATTTGTCCTATTAAAAATGCCGCTAACGATCCAATGATAATCCAGGATCCCTGACCCAGTATGATTTTATAGGCATTATCCGCATTGGTAATTTGCTGCGCTTCGTAGTTGCCGGTCCAGAAATCGGCCGGCGTCAGGTATATTGCTCCCTGAAACATCAGAAAAGTATAGGCAATCAACCCTGCGGCAATATAGGAAAGCAGCTTTACGCCTTTCATCCCGTAATACTCATTGATAATATCTGTCATTATAAAGACCACAGGCCATAACAAAACGCCTGCTGTCAGATTGAAAGAAAAACTATTGCCAAACAGTCGGATGTCGAAGGGCGTGATTCCCAGGGTCTTCTCCAGTGAAAAGATTTTAACACCAATTACTTCTGCAATAATAGCGTTGGCAATAAAGAAGCCGCCCAGAATGATATAGAGTTTGGTGGCTTTATTACCAATAATAGATCGTATCATATTAATAAACAAATAGAATGAAGACCAGCAGTACAATCAGAAAGAAAAGATTAGCACTCATTAGCCATCGGGGTACGAAGGCTTGGGGTTTCCTCCCACTTACTCTCAACAACAGATACAGGACGTTGACCATGGGCAGTAAAAAAACGCCCAGAACATAACCCGCATTAAAAACGGCGGAGGAAACCGGTTCTTCTCCGTTCCAGGGCCATATCAACAGGGAAATGGCGATCAGCATCAACACACCGCTCAAAAACGCCACCCTGGATAAGAAAATTAACCAGCGCATAGGATTCAAATTTAGGACAACCTGACTTCTCAAAAACGATCTCCTGGTTTTTTTAACCGCTTGAAGTCGGAATCCGGCCTAAAATTTATGCCCAATTCGTACAAAATAGTATTATTTTGCCTTTTCAGGAGCCCAATCCTTCAGGGATTTCGCAAAATCACAAGGAGTCCCAGGCCTCTGTAACAAAAAACAACTCACATGAACTGGTTAAAAAAAGCCTTACCTCATTTTATTGCCATTATTATTTTTCTGATCGTCAGCGTCTTTTTCTGCAAACCGGTTTTGGACGGCAGGGTACTCAACCAGCACGATACCGGTATCAGCGGATGGAAGGGTTCTGCCCAGAATTCCTATGACATTAAAGAGAAGACTGGTAAAATGCCGCTCTGGAACACGAATGTATTCAGTGGCATGCCCAATTACCAGATCGCAATGGAGGGCAAAAGCGCGTTACCTTTTGACCTGAATCAGGTTTTTGGATTGGGGCTGCCCAAACCCATGAATTTTTTCTTCATCGCCTGTATATGTTTTTATATTCTGTCGCTGGCTCTTGGTTTTAATCCGGTCATCGGTATACTAGGTGGGCTGACTTTTGCGTTCTCTACATATAACCCGCTGATTATCAGCTCAGGACATGAGACCAAGATGATGGCAATCGCCTATATGCCATTATTGCTTGCCGGACTGTTATTGATTTTTAACCGAAAATACTGGCTGGGCATAGCAGTAGCCACCCTGGGCGCCTATATGGAACTCATGTCCAATCACCCGCAGATCAGTTATTACTTTTTTATTGTTGCACTGGCCGTTACCATTGGTTATATGGTCAACTGGATCCGCCAAAAAGATTACCGGCACCTGGCCCTATCGCTGGGCTTGAGTGCCGTGGCCGCACTGGTCGCCTTGGGCTGTTATTCTTTGGCCTACCTGACGACCAGTGAATACACAAAATTTACCATGCGGGGTGGCAAGGATTTGGAAATCAGCGCAACGGAAGTTAAGGCGGCCCAAACCTCCGGCCTGGATGCCGATTATGCCTTCAATTACAGTATGAAACCGGCCGAGCCACTGATCATGCTCATGCCAAAGGGTGCTGGCGGCAGTAGTGGCACGCCCATACCAGAAGATTCAGAAGTCGTGGAAAAGCTGGTCAGTGCCGGTGTACCTGAAATGCAGGCAGCCCAATTTATTTCCCAGATGCGACTGCCGCTCTATTGGGGAGGCATGAGCAAACCTGGAGAATACTCCGGCGGACCTGCCTACATTGGTGCGCTGATCTTTATTCTGGCGATCATCGGTTTCGTTGTAGTGCGACATCGCCTGAAATGGCCCTTACTGATCGTCACCGTCTTATCTGTTTTAATGAGCTGGGGCAGTTATTTCTATGGTTTCAATCATTTTCTGCTAAATAACCTACCGCTATATAATAAATTCCGGGCGCCTTCGATGGCGCTGGTAATTGCAGAGTTTACAATGCCGCTGATGGCCCTGCTGGCTGTCTACACCTTGTTTTTTAAAGAAGGGGCCCGGGAGGCATTAGCAGCAAACTTCAAAAAAGTGCTCTATACATTGGGCGGTATCGCGGTAGTGTTGGGTCTGGTATATTTATCACAGGACTATAGCTCGGGTTTTGACCAGCAAATTCTCCAAATGCAGCTGGACCCGAACGGGGGCGATCAGTTCAACCGGGCCATCATAGCTGGCATGAAAGCAGATCGCCAGCATGTCTTCGGTGGCCAGGTCTTCCGGGCGCTTATATTCCTGTTTTTGGTACTGGCATTACTATATGGCTACCTGAAAAAATGGTTCAGCGCAGTAATGGCCGTAGCGCTGATTACCCTGATCTCACTAATCGATCTGTGGATTGTGGATAAACAATATTTTCCCGATGAACTCTATATTCCCAAAGACGAATTACAGTCGAGCCTGACTACTCCCCTGCCCATTGACCAGGAAATCCTCAAAGATAAAGACCCGCATTACCGGGTGTATGAAGTGCAGGGCATGAACGATAACCGGGTCTCCTATTATCACCGTTCGGTGCTGGGCTATCATCCTGCGAAACTGAGAAATTATCAGGACATCATTGAAAAGTATTTTAGCGGTACACCCAATGAGCAAATCCTGAATGCACTGGATGCCAAGTATATCATCAACGTAAACCAACAGGGCCAGCAGGAACTCATTCCCAACCCCAGCGCCTACGGTGCCGCCTGGTTTGTGAAAGCAGTTAAACCTGTCAAAAGTGCGGTTGACGAAATCCAGGCCATTGGTCAGACCAATCTGAAAGATACGGCGGTCGTGCAACAGTCGCTGCTAAAAAATGCAAGCAACCTGATTGCTGATTCGTCATCTGTCATTCAACTGGTGAATTATGGCAATGATCTGATCGAATATACTACCAGCAGTGCCAAAGAGGCATTCGCTGTATTCAGTGAAGTGTACTATCCGGCAGGCTGGAACGCTTATATCGATGGTCAGAAAACTGAAATCATCAAGACCGATTATTTCCTCAGAGGTTTAGTCATTCCAGCGGGTAAGCATACCGTAAAAATGGTTTTTGAACCAGAGTCAGTAAAAAATGGTATCGCCATTTCATACGCCAGTTCCTGGCTCCTGATCATCATCTTTATCGGAGGTTGTTTTATGCATTTTCGGATCGTCAACAAAAAAGAACCGAAGCCAGCAAAAGAAGAAGCAGAAAATTAGGATACCGCATTGGGGCTGAGATCCATGTCGAAATCAATAGCATCCATAACGCCTTACCGCATTGTTCCCGCAGTTACCGGCGGAGAAAAAGGGATTTTTCTATTCTTAAAATACCTGTCGCGCTACAGTGAGATATCTTGTTTCACGGTAACCGAAAACCAGGCAGCTATACCCGGAATCACCTGGCTCCCGGTATTGGGAAGTACCCTTAGGAAACTCAGATATCTCGACATCCGGCTCTTTTTCCGGATCAGAAAACAGATCAAAAACACTGGCATCGGTTGCCTGATTATCGAACATCCTTATTATAGCTGGCTGGGCTACCTGCTGAAAAAATCTACCGGCGTTCGACTCATCGTTCATTCACATAATATAGAAGCAGCCCGATTCAAAAGCATGCAAAAACCCTGGTGGCGTCTTTTACATGCCTATGAAAAGTTCGGACATCGCCAGGCGGATTTTAGTTTTTTTATCAGCAAGGAAGACTTAGACACCGCAGTTAATACTTACCGGCTGGACCCACATAAGACAGCAGTAATCACCTATGGTATCGAAGCGGACGTTGCTCCTGTCAGGAAAGAAAAAGCCCTTGCTAAAAAAGCCCTCTGCGACGAACTGGGGCTGTCGGAGGATACCAGAATACTGCTGTTTAACGGCACCCTGGATTACCAGCCGAACCGCGATGGACTGGACCGCATCCTTACTCAAATCAATCCTTTTTTGCAGAATACGTTAAAGACTCCTTACCGTATCATTATTTGCGGCATGCGGCTTCCACAGGTTTACCAGGAATTGAAGGCCTATAAAGAACGTCATATAATTTATAAGGGATTTGTAGAAGACATCGGCCTTTACTTTAAGGCAGCGGATCTGTTTTTAAATCCTATCACGGACGGTGGCGGAATTAAGACAAAACTGGTGGAAGCGCTGGCGGCCAACACACCTGCTGTCTCTTTTCAGGCAGGGGCCTATGGCATTCCTGCAGCTATAACAGGCACGCATCTGGCATTAGCAGGGAATGGTGACAATGCAGGATTTGCCCGTGCCATCCTGCATCAATTACAAATGGAAGATACTACGATTCCGGCTGCATTTTTTGAGCATTTCAGCTGGGATGCCATCGCCCGTAAAGCCATGGCAATTATTGAGGCATTGCCAGCAACTACCGGCAATCAAAGTACTTTATAAAAATGTTTCCGGTTGAACAGAATCGGTATCAAAAATTGATAGGATCCTAATACATTCCTGGTATATCCCTGCCAAAGCTGCCATTTCCGGCGCACTCCTTCCCCTGGAAAAAGGGTAGTGAAAATCAGTATCAGCAAAGCTATTAAAATGGTGAAAGTATGCATTCCTAAGTGCAGCAGGTACCAGAATGGTCCAAACTCTTTACGAAATCGAACAAAATTGGATACCAGGATCTGATAGCCTTTTTTATCCGAGAGCACCTGATAGCCCCTGGACCGGGATTCATAGGCTGCATTGGAGGAGCCGCCTTCCAGATGTATAACATGGAGGTCACCGTAAATCAGGAGGCGGCCCTGCTTCTTCAGCCGACTGCACCACTCTGCCTCTTCGGAGTAAAGGAAAAAATCTTCATCCAGTAGTCCCGCGCGCGCTATCGCAGATTTCTTGACCATTAGAAATGCACCATTGATCCAATCTACGGTGACGGTATCCCGGGCTTCAGGTATATTGGGTTTTCGGGCACCGGCAGCCAGGGCCAGCCCACGAAGCAGCCTTCCAACATAGGGTAATGCCATCAGATAATTGAGACCGCCTTTCATCACATAATTACCTGAAATCTGGGGGCTTCCGTCAGGATTTAGCAGTTGCAATCCACAAGCCACTACATCGGATTCCCGATCAAAGCGTCGGAAACATTGTATAATACCTCCGTCCTGATCCAGGGTATCGGAATTGAGTAACAGAATAATTTGACCTTTGGACTCCTGAATGCCACGGTTATTGGCCCGGGCAAAACCGCTGTTATAACCCATCTGAACAAAACGGACAAAAGGGAAGGCTTCCATTATCTTCTCTTCACTGTAATCACCTGAATCATTATCCACCACAATAACCTCGATTTCGTGCGTCCTGATATCCGTTACTGCCGATCGGATACAATCAATCACCAAATGCGGGGTCTTATAATTGACGATTATGATGGAATATTGACTCAACAGTGGATTGTATTAGAGTACCGGTTTTTTATAGATTTTTTTGAATTCTAGAAACATCCGGTGCCAGAATGGACGCCGGTCGATCCAGGCCCCCAAACGCACCGAACGGTTCTGCCGGGGATCATACGCTCCATCAGTCAGTAATTGACCGTAATTACGGAACGCTGTAATTGCTTCCGCCACCGAAGGGCTGTCCCTTTGGCTTTTGGCAGTCTTTAATATCTTGTGGGTGATACCCTGGCAATATTTATCCAGCAGCGAACTGCTGCCTTTACGGACCGAATCCCTTAATTCCGGATGTTCAACGGAAAAATCTGCTAAAAAATGCACCAGCTGTTCAAAAGCCGCAAAAAAACGTCGGTCGGATGATATCGATGTTGTCGCCTGAGGATGGATCCGGTAGCCAAACAGCTCTTTGGGCGACACGGCGAGCCCGCCCGCAGCGGCCAGTCGTATAAAAATCTCCATGTCAGCAAATAACAGCGCCGGATAGGGTGGAATACCGCCAGCCCGGTCATAGGTTTCGCTGCGCATCATAAACCCGGTACCCATCAAATTAATTTTATCTTCCAAAAACCCTGAAATCGCCTGTTCCGGACTGTAATAAGTCTGCATGGGATTACAGGATCTGAGTCGCGACCCCTTGCTATCAATATACCGAAAATGTGTCTGATACAATCCTGCTGCAGGCTGTTCCCGAATCAACTGC
Source organism: Niabella terrae (assembly GCF_054783135.1). Lineage (NCBI taxonomy): Bacteria > Pseudomonadati > Bacteroidota > Chitinophagia > Chitinophagales > Chitinophagaceae > Niabella > Niabella terrae. The sequence continues at coordinate 300,940 of NZ_BAAGRD010000005.1, read as the reverse complement.
TTCATTTCCGTAAGGTATCCGGGATCCAGCAGGTCATCATGACCGATTAGCGTTATATAAGGCGCTTTTGGAATTTCAGTAATTCTGGCCCAGTTCTCTTCGATGGTTAAATCCCGTTCAGCCGGAAAAATCCGGATGCGTTCGTCCTGAAACGATTGGATCAGCGCAAGGGTATTATCCGTACTCTGGTTTTCCAGAATTAATAATTCAAAATCCGGACAGGTTTGCGATAGAATCGCTGAAATACAGGATGCAATATAATTGCCGCCATTGCGTACAGGTAATATGATGGAAAACTGCCGGTTCATGTAGACCTGTAAAGCTAAACAGTTTTGCCCAATGAAAATGTCAATTTTTTAAACTGAATATAGTCTCAGATATGTATTCCGCTGAGATATTACTTAACTCTAGAATACTTGTGCCAATCTAAAGGAATCCATTACATTCTTCAAGGAAAAGCTATCATTCCGCACCTTGTCTATATTGAACTCCTGTAGTCTCTTAAGGATTCTCTTTTGAAAATTCTCACTACCCTAGAAAAGGTCTTTACTGCTAATGCGCATAGAAGGCAATACCGGAATACCCCCACTGTTCTGAATCACTACCAATTTTTTCTTGATTATTTGAATAACTATGGGCTGTTGTTTGATAGTTAGTGTACAAATGAATTGGAACAGAATTATTGGTATTATAAGGATAAGCATAAAACGCTATATCATCAAATATATATCCAACACCGCCCCCTAAATCTCCAAGGGTTATCGTATAATAATGATCATTGTCTGAAACACTATGATAACGATAAACAGGCACTGTACTAGCGCCTTGTTCTGCAAAGGCAAAAAAAGCAACACCCTGAAATATATACGTATTACTGCCACTGCCAGTTTGAATAATTTCAGTGGTCAATATGTAATCTTCATCCTGATAATTTCCTTCCAAATTACTCATATAATATCTGAAGACTGGTACAGTACCCGGTACCGGCGGATACTCAGGGTATAGAGACTGTAATGTAAGAATATCCGAATTAGAAAGGTTAATGGAACCGCTGCCACATTGACCACTGTTCATAAGTGAACTCGGATCTCGCTCATCTGGCATTTTGAGTAATTGTGCAGCGTAACCTCTTGCTATATTATCAGGCAAAGTCTTGCTGGCTGGCTCTAAGGTTGAATACCAGTTCGTATGTCTGAACCCAATAACATGCCCCAATTGGTGCGCAATAGTTCTCACTCTTTCTTCCAACGTATTCCCTGCTATTTCATCTTTATTGATTTTAACCAACGATCCTGGTAAGCCGTTCATTGGAAAATAGGCAGCCCCACAAATACCTCTACCTAATTCAGCATTTACTATAAGTACATCTTGATTCGTTCCTTCTGTAACTACGAACCTTATTCGACTATTGAGAACACTATCCCAAATAGCTATAGCTCCCTCAATTTCACTTTTTAAGGAATTCATCGATGGATCGATTCGAACTAATATATTTGACTGTACACTATAACTTAAATAAGATGTTCTGCCAGATTGTTGAATTTTTGGGGTTGTCCCAAAAATGGAGAAATCGGGTAGTGCTTCCTTGGAAAATAAAATGTCACCGTCTACCAAATACTCATCACCCGTATCTTTTATTTCCGAATCCTTGTAACCGAGATCCCTTATATACTGATAGTTAATATTTACTTCCGGATCCTTTTCTTTTGGATCGTTCTTTGTACAAGAAACAAGTTGAAAAAACACGCATAGTAAAATTAGCAGTAGCGTTCTCATAATTAGTTATTTTGATAACAGATTAATAATAGATTGAAGTATGTTAATATTTTATTCGTAAAAAATTAAACTACAAGTTGGAATTTGATCGGCTTTATATGATTAGCTCCATTTACTCCACCTAAAAGCGGGCATGAACAAGCGTCTATTGAAGATATTTCGGGAACTGCCAATTTAAAAATGGCCATATTGATAAGCACCGGTTAGAATAGTTGATTTACAATTTATATCAGCGTAAAAATAGGCTTTTAGGAGTAAATATTCTAAAAACTCTCAATAGATTTTGCTTTATCTTAGAATACCAGATTTTAACAAAGGTCTTTTGAGTTTAAAAATTGCTTGTTTAAGATAATAGCAGACTACATTTTTTCTCATAATGGGTATAGATAATATCCTTTTGGCGATCTGGTCTACTTCATTAAATTTTATAGGGTCTGGATTAGTAATAGCGAAATATTTTTTTAATACAAACATATTTACAATGAACCATTCTCTCAAATGAATTTCAATCACATTTGCTCCATTTTTGATATAGCTGGATTCAGGAAATGACTCCTGGATCAGATCGACGAAACTGCTACAAGCGGTATAGTATAACTCAAGGTTCGTTTTACTGAAATTGCTGTCATGCTTATTCAGGTGACTGAACATTTTATTGACCATAATGCCACCTGTTTTTTTACTACATAGTGCCAGCATGGCATGATCCGCCAAGTGTGGACTTCCATAATCCTGCATACCACCAATTTCAAGTGCAACACGGCGATCTAGAACGCAGCTGGACCAAAGAAAATTACTTGTACGGCCGGGGTGTAGGAGCTCAAATAAAAAATCCGCTGCAGAAAAATTTTCGACCTGACCTTCGCGCTTGCCATTTCTTAAACACCCGCAATAAATACCAAATCCGGGAAGGTCTTCTATAATGATTTTGAAAAAAGCCAGCATTTCTGGTTGTACTGGGTCGTCATCAGTGACCATGACAATAAATGGAGTAGTCGCACGTTCAATACTTTTATTAAAACTCTTGACCATTCCCAGATTTCCCTCATTCTTGAAATATTTTAAACGTGGATCATTGAGAAGTCTAACAATTTCCTGAGCGCTGCCCTCTGGATCATTGTCAGATATCACAACTTCAAAATCAGTATTGGTCTGGGTCAATAAAGATGTTAATTGATCCTTTAAAAATTTCTGACGTTTATAGGTTGAAATACAAAAGCTAACCCATGGATTGGACATATCTATTTTTTAATCCGTTTTAAATATCCTCGTGGTGCTACGCTTATCAGAATCTTGTTGTCAATATTGGTATCGATCTGGAATTCGTCATTCTCCGTCAAAAAAGTATCAACTGCGGTCATCGGGTTATCACCTATGCCCCAGGGGCGTTCCATACCCGGGATATAATTATCGGGAAGGTGTTCCACGATAGTATCAAATACCACAATATAAGATCCTGTGGTTACTAGAGGCGCATAAAGCCTGAGTTCTTCCAGCACATGCGCATGGGTATGATTGGAATCGAGCACTACCAATACCTTGGATTTTCCCACGGTATAAGGAAGTACTTTTTCAATGGTAAACTTATCAATGCTGGATCCTTCGATCATTCGGATTCTTTTAAACATTGGATGCTTTTCTATCTCAGCTCTGTTGTGCGCGCGGATATCGATATCAATACCCAGTACCTCTCCGTTCCCAATCAGCTCCAATAGTGAGGCATAATATATCAGCGAGCCGCCGTGGGCGATACCGGTTTCTATAATCAAATCCGGCTGGATCTCCCAAATCAGCTCCTGCATGGCAATCATGTCCTGCGGATACTGTATTATCGGCCGACCCATCCATTTAAAATTATAGGAGTACTGTGACTTATTAGAAGCCGTGTTAAACGCTTCTTTGGCAGCCTGCAATTCGGTATTTTCTTTATAACTATCTACCCGCTGCTGGCATTCCCGGGCAAATTCTTTTATGTGATCACTCATATTCTTTATAAATAGATTTTAATTTTTTGTTGTCTCCCCAAAAACGCATGGGTTCAAAATCAGGATAAGGATAATAACCCAAATTCAATCGTATGGTCCTGCCGGTTTGCCTGAGGTAATCTTCTACCAGCTGCCGGACAGTCACCGGATGATTGCTGCATATGTTGATAATCCCCTGCACTTGTGTCTGTAAACTGGCAGCTACAATATAAGCCGCTACCTGTTCCACAGGTAAAAAATCCCGAACCTGTTCGCCACCACTCATGTTAAATACCGCATCACCGCTGTCCAATGCCGTCTCCAGCTGTGAAATCAGCGATCCGGCGGCCTGCCCAGGTCCGAACATATAAAAAAGACGGAGCCACTTACATGCCAACCCTTTTTCCCCGCAAAGCCCCTCCACATACAATCTCAGCTCATTCTTTGCCTTCGCATAAGGGTTATCCGGCTGCGCGGGCAGATCCTCGGATAAGCGTCCCTCCTGCATACCGTACTCGAAACAGGTGCCCGTGATATTGACATTCTTCAGTCCACCGGTCACCAGCTGCCGGATAAAAGTTCGATGCAGGGGCAGGTTGACTTCCAGATGGTGTGCCAAACGATACTGCGGCAGACCTTCCCAAGCCAGGTGAATCAGGATATCAGGGCGTTCAAAATACTCAAAAAGCGCCGGGCTTTCCTCCACTCCTTTTATGTCAAAGGCTTTATAGAGAACCTGGTCCTTCCAGGGTTGGCAGGCTGCTTTCTCAGGATGCAGGGAAGTCGCTATCACTTCGACACCAGGGTGGCGTAGTAAGGCCGCAATCACATAGCGGCCAATAAATCCCGTTGCACCTGTCACTAATACCCGCATCTTAATCCGTTATCTGCAAAGACGGTATTGCCGTTACAAACTTTCCACCCCATTCCCTGATATAATCCAGCTGGTTCTTTATTTCTGAACTCAGGTTCCAGGGAAGTATGATCACGTAGTCCGGCCGGGCATCTTTAAGCTCCTGCTCTGCCACCACCGGTATATGACTGCCGGGCAGAAATTTCTCCTGTTTATAAGGATTCGCATCCACTACAAATTCGATCAGGTCATTCTTCACGCCACAGTAATTCAGCAGGGTATTGCCCTTCGCCGCTGCGCCATAAGCCACCACTTTCTTTCCGGCTTGTTTTTGTTGTATCAGAAAATCCACCAAACTCAGTTTAATAGCAAAAGCCTGCTCCTGAAAACCCTTATAAGTATCGATCTGGTTCAGCCCGGCTGCCGCTTCGCGATCGAGTAATTCCAGCACATGCGGCTGGACCGGATGTTTGGCCGCATCTTTATGTTTGGCGTAGATCCGCAAAGATCCTCCGTGCGTAGGCAAGGTTTCCACATCGAATAACTCCAGTTCCTGGGACTCGAAAATCTGCTTTACAGTATAAAAAGACAAATAAGAAAAATGCTCGTGATAAATGGTATCAAACTGGTTATTCTGTAGTAACTCCAGCAGGTGCGGGAACTCCATGGTGATAACACCTGTAGGTTTCAGCAGGATCTTCATACCCGCCACAAAATCCAGGATATCCGGAACATGCGCCAGGACATTATTACCCAGCAACAGATCTGCCAGCGGACCCTTTGCCGCGAGTTTCTTGGCAAGGCGTACGCCAAAAAAATCCACTACGGTTTCTATACCTTTAGCTCTGGCGGCATCTGCGGTGTTTTCAGTAGGTTCCACCCCCAACACCGGAATGTCTTTTTCCTTAAAGTACTGTAACAGATAACCGTCGTTACTGGCAATCTCCACCACAAAGGAATTATTATTCAATTCGAACCGCTGCTGCATCGCATCCGTATAGTTCTTCGCATGTTCCAGCCAGCTGGTGGAAAAAGAGGAAAAATAAACATACTCTTTATTAAAGATGGCATCCGATTTCTTGTATTCATCCACCTGCACCAGAAAACAGTTAGGGCAGGTAAATACCTTTAAGGGGAAAAAAGTCTCCGGCTCGTTGAGTTGCTCTGCTTTCAGAAAAGAATTGGATGCCGGCGCGTTGCCCAAATCAATAAAAACATCTTCCAGTACTGTATTACAAAATCTGCAATTCATTTTATTTAATTGATCATTTATAAAGCAGGATGCTGCTGATCCCGATCAGAAATTTCTGTAACTGCCATTGGCCATTCTATGTTCAATTTAGGGTCATTATACAATAAACCAGATTCAAATTCCGGCTGGTAGTACGCTGTATGCTGGTAGAGCAACTCAGCATTGTCTGTCAGACTCTGAAACCCGTGCGCGAACCCCTCTGGAATATAGATCATTTTCTTGTTCACAGCAGAGAGTTCCGCGCCAAACCATTGTAAATAAACGGGCGAGTCTTCCCGCATGTCAACGATCACATCAAATACAGAACCCGCAATACAGCGGACCGTTTTAATTTCTCGGTGGGGTGGTAATTGAAAATGCATGCCCCGTATCGTTCCTTTCAATGCTGTGAAGGAATGATTCATCTGTACCCATTCTTTTTGGTGACCGATTTGTTCAAATTCCCTGGCACAGTAGCTACGCATAAACCAGCCCCTGCTGTCTCCAATAGGAGCAAGTTGAATCAGATAACTTCCCGGTAAGGGTGTGGCTATAAAGTCCATCATGACCAATAAGCGGCGATTTGTTGTTGTGTAATAGCCAGTGCGGCATTAGTATCTGTGGCTACAGCCTTGTACCAGTCGATGGTCCACTGTATGGCAGTGATGGCATCGAGCCGGGGTTGCCAGTTCAGGACAGTTAACGCCTTCTCAATATCCAGTTGAAGCAACCCTGCTTCGTGTGGCTGTGCAGGATCAGAGACGTCAGTCCAGCTGCCACTGCCCCAGGCCTGTATGGCCTGATCGACCAGGGAGCGGACCGGCAGATGATCGGCAGGCCGGGGTCCAAAATTATAAGCCCCGGACAAACTCAGGTCCTGGCTTAAGTTCCGGGCCAACTGCAAATAGCCGGTCAAAGGTTCCAGTACATGTTGCCAGGGGCGTACCGCATCGGGATTTCTAACGGCAATCGGTTCCTGTTGTTCCAGCGCCCGTACAATATCAGGCAGGATCCGGTCCTGACTAAAGTCTCCACCCCCGATCACATTGCCGGCTCTCACAGAAGCGACCGCCTTCTGATGTGCGGCATAAGTCCCCGTATTAAAAAATGAATTACGGAAAGCATCGACAACTATTTCCGTGCAGGCTTTACTGGCGCTGTAAGGATCATAACCTCCCAGTCGGTCGGTTTCCTTATAAGCGATATTCTGCTCAATATTTTCGTATACTTTATCGGTTGTAATAATCAGGGTAGTGCATTTACCTGCCAGTCCTCTCAGCGCTTCCAGCAGATTGGCGGTACCGATGGCATTCACTTCAAAAGTCTCAGCGGGGATTTCATAACTACGCCGCACCAGCGGTTGCGCCGCCAGATGAAAGATATAATCCGGGGCAAAGCGTTCCAGTTCATAGTGCAGTCTTTTCTTATCCCGGATATCTGCGATAACGGAATGGCTGACATCCAAGGGCTGGAGTAGATCATACAAAGCCGGTTGTCCCGCTGGCTCCAGCGCATAGCCCTTAACCCGGGCACCCAGGGCGTTCAATAACATGCAGAACCATGCGCCCTTAAAACCGGTATGTCCGGTAACAAAGACTTTTTTGCCTTCAAACGCTGATCTCAATATTTGCTGATTTACCACAGTTTCCACTTTGCTTTTCCGGTTTGCCATAAATGCTCCAGCTCAATTTTATCCCGCAATGCGTCCATAGGTTTCCAGAAACCTTTATGTTGGTACGCCTGCAATTGTCCGGCAGCAGCCAGTCGCTCAAGCGGCTGGTCCTCCCACATCATCTGGGTCATATCTTCTTTCAGATAATCAAAAACCTCCGGATTCAATACAAAGAATCCACCATTGATCCATTTACTTTCATCCTTGGCCTTTTCCTTGAAAGAAGTCACTTCGCCTTCGGGTGCAATATCCATGCCGCCAAATCGTGAATCCATCTGAATAGCCGTCACCGTAGCCGTCTTGCCTCCCTGCTTATGAAACTCCAGCAGGGCAGGTATGTTTACGTCACCCACGCCGTCGCCATAGGTAAGCATAAAGGGTTCTGCGCCTATATAGGACTGTACCCGTTGCAGACGGCCGGCGGTTTTCGTTTCAGCGCCGGTATCTACCAGGGTAATTCGGAAATTCTCACTTTTATTGGCATGGTATTCCACCTGGTTATTCCCGATATCGATGGTCAGGTCGGCATTGTGGAGAAAATAGTTCATGAAATACTCCTTGATCATATAACCGCGGTAGCCCAGACATACGATAAAATCATTAAAACCATAATGGCTGTAAATTTTCATGATATGCCATAAAATCGGCTTGCCGCCGATCTCGACCATGGGTTTGGGTCTGACACCGGTTTCTTCTGATAAACGGGTACCTAATCCGCCTGCAAAAATGACTACTTTCATTATTAATGGGTTTTCCCCTTTATGCGCAAAAATAAGGCTATCGGGCCAACCGGCAGGCCAACTTAACAGTTTTAGTCATCCCGGCTTTCCACCGGTGAAATACCCGCCTTCGAAGCAGGTGGCACAGGGCTGCTGAGACTGTCTAAGAACAGCTGCAATCCTCGTCGTTTATCACTGTCGAGTTCATAGCTCAGATTTACGGAGAAATACTTTTTCAGATCATAAAGGCCGTTATTAAATCCCGCAGCAATCTCGTCGATATGCTGCAATCCATAGGCATTGGCGCTGTCAAATTCCTGTATAAATGCAGCGGATAGCGGCCGGGCACTGACCCAGGCCGCAAATACAAAAGGCAGACCGGTAGCGGCCAGCCATTCACCCGCCAGATCATAGGTGTACGCTGAATGGCCGCGTTGCATAAGGGCCCGGTCACCAATAATCAGTGCGGCAGTAGTACCTTGAATTTCAGCGATATAGGAATCATCCGTTGCGGCGATGATTTCAGGATTAATCTTCCAGTGATGACGCAGCAGCCATAAAAGCAGTTGTACCGAAGAACGGCTCTGGTAATCGAGATAAATCCGTTCGATCTGTTCTACAGGCTGCTGACTGAAAAGCGCCACAGACGCTACATCACCGGTGGCACCGATACAATATTTACCATTGATATAATACGCCGGCAAAAAGGGGATCACGGCCACAGGTACCAGACCCAGGTCGATTTGCCCCTGGATCAGCTGATCCGCGAGTGAAGCCGGATGGGCTTCCAATAAATCGATTTTATCTTTAATGGGTAAACGTTCCAGCCCGTAAATCAAAGGTCTGGTGTTTAAGTAACTAACAATTCCTACTCTTATCTTTTCTTCCACCTTGAATGCTTATTTTTGCGCGGTAAAGATAATCAAGTTCGAAGTTTCATAAGAGCCGCAGCCTGAATGTCACAAAACTTTATACCAAATTTTACATAACATGTCTTTAACCGCAATATCTCCCATTGACGGCCGCTATAATAGTCAGGTGGCTTCTCTGAAGGAATATTTTAGTGAATATGCCCTGATAAAATACAGGGTCATCGTGGAAATCGAATACCTGCTGCTGCTGGCAGACCGGAAATTCCTTAAACTTTCAGCCGCTGCCAGGAAGGGCCTTCGCGAACTGGCGGAAAATTTCGATGTCGAATCTGCCGGAAAGATCAAGGAAATTGAAAAGATCACCAATCACGACGTCAAAGCCGTAGAGTATTTTCTGAAAGAACAATTGGATAACATTGGTGCCGGCGCGGCCAAGGAATGGGTACATTTCGGACTAACTTCTCAGGACATCAATAATACGGCTATTCCCCTGCTCTGGAAACACAGCCTGGAATATGAATTACTGCCTGCTTACCTCAACCTGCAGCAAAGACTCGGTGCGATGGCCCGGCAATGGGCTTCCGTTTCTATGCTGGCAAGAACCCACGGGCAACCCGCTTCTCCCACCAAGCTGGGTAAGGAATTGATGGTTTTCGTGGAACGTATCGACCAACAGATTTTATTATTGAGTTCCATCCCTTTCGCAGCTAAATTCGGTGGCGCTACCGGTAATTTCAACGCCCATCATGTGGCCTTTCCCCGTACTGACTGGATTAAATTTGCCAATCATTTTGTAGATGATATCCTGGGACTCCATCGGATGCAGTATACCACACAGATTGAACACTACGACTGTCTGGCGGCTCATTTTGATGGCATTAAAAGAATTAATACGATTCTGATTGATTTATGCCGGGACATCTGGACCTATATCAGTATGGAATATTTCAAGCAAAAGACCAAAAAAGGTGAAGTAGGCTCCTCCGCAATGCCTCATAAAGTCAATCCTATTGATTTTGAAAATGCAGAAGGAAATCTGGGTATTGCCAATGCCGGACTGGAACACCTGGCGGCAAAATTACCAGTGAGCCGGCTGCAAAGGGATCTCACCGACAGCACCGTTCTGCGTAATATTGGCGTGCCGGTAGCCCATACACTAATTGCAATCCGGAGCCTTGAAAAAGGACTGGGTAAACTGCTCTTAAATGAAAAAGCACTCAAGGAGGATCTGGAACAAAACTGGGCGGTAGTGGCCGAAGCGATTCAGACCATCCTGCGTCGGGAGCAATATCCGAATCCCTATGAGGCGCTAAAAGCACTAACAAGGGGCAAAAGCGGTATCGACAAGAAATCCCTGCACCAGTTCATTCAGGGCCTGAAAATACCAGCAGCGGTAAAAGCTGAATTAAAGAAAATCACACCGCATAATTACACCGGGATCGTCGCAAAATATTAAATGTTCCAGTTCAGGATGCTTCCTGCATCAAACGCGCAATGCCCTGGGCCGCCACCCAGCCGGTGGTCCAGGCATTCTGGAAATTATACCCCCCGGTAATACCATCGACATCGATGACTTCACCGGCAAAAAAGAGACCGGGAACTTTTTTGCTCATCATGCTGCCGGCGTCGATTTCCGCCAGGTCAATCCCTCCGGCGGTTACAAATTCTTCCTTGAAACTCGTTTTACCCTGCACCTGAAAAATGCCACCAGTCAATTGAAAGACCAGTTGTTGCTGTTGTCGCGCCGGCAAGTCCGCCCAACGACAGTCTGCGGCAATACCCGACTGATCCAGCAGGAAGGTCCAGAGTCGCTGTGGTAATCCAAGGGGATTTCGCTGATGCAATAAAGCAGCACCTTTTTCCCGCCGCCATTGCATACATAGCTCCCGAAGACTGTGCTCGTTATATTCAGGCACCCAATTGACCTGGACTTCAAACCGCCATTGCTTTTCTGCCAGTTCACGGGCACCGTAAGCACTCAGTTTTAATACAGCGGGTCCACTCAGCCCCCAATGGGTAATCAATACAGGCCCCTCTTGTTGGAGGGATCCGCCTTTGAGCCGTACCCGGGCCGTTTGAACACTGAGGCCCATCAGTCCGGTAATCGGATGCCGCGGCAGATTAAAGGTAAACAGTGAAGGTACGGGTGCAATGATGCGGTGTCCCGTTTGTTGCAGCCAGTCATACAAAACGGAACGGGGATAGCCGCCACAGGCCACACAGACAGCATCAGCAATGTACTGATGCCCCTCGGCAGTGGTCAGTTTAAAGGCAGTCGCGGTTTTTTCAATCTGCTGCACGGCACGGTGCAGTTCAATCTGGACGCCTGCACCTGCTGCCTGATCCAGCAGACAGTTTATGATGCTCTGGGAGCTATCTGAAACCGGGAACATCCGGCCGTCTGACTCCGTTTTGAGCTTGACACCACGGCTTTCGAACCATTGAATGGTATCGGTTGTAAAAAACTGATGAAATATTTTTTTCAGGAAGCGGGCGCCCCGGGGATAGCGGTGGGTCATTTCCGGAATATCAAAGCAGGCATGGGTGAGATTACAGCGTCCCCCGCCACTGATCTTCACTTTGGATAAAAGTTTTCCGGATTTTTCCAATAGGACCACCCGAAGATGGGGTTGCTTCAGGGCGGCATTAATGGCGCAGAAAAAACCGGCAGCCCCACCCCCTATAACGACCAATGTCTTTTGAGACTTCAATATTGCGTTGATTTATATCCGGATCCGACCCTACTTATGATTAACAGACAAATAAATGCGGATTGGCAGCTTCAGCGGCTTCGATGGGCGCATAATTAGACAGTATATCTGCCCGCCCCTTCCTTACACAGACATCATGTTCAAAATGCACAGAGGGTTGCCCGTCGCTGGTCTTTACAGTCCAGCCATCTTTTTCTGTAAATACGTCTTTAGTACCCAGATTGATCATGGGTTCAATGGCCAGTACCATACCTTCCTTAAGCTTGGTTCCACTGCCACGTCGACCATAATTAGGAACCTGGGGATCCTCATGCATCCGCTGTCCCAGACCATGACCCACTAGTTCCCTCACTACACCATAGCCATGTTGCTTTTCAGTAAAGTCCTGGATCGCAAATCCGATATCACCGATCCGATTCCCGGCAACCGCTTGCTCAATCCCTTTGTAAAGCGAAGCTTTGGTGACCCGGATTAGCTCCTGCCAGGGAGCTTCCGGCGCTCCGATTGCAAATGTATAGGCATGATCACCATGCCAACCATTCAGTACGACACCAATATCGATAGAGACAATATCACCTTCTTTCAAAGGTTCATTCGTCGGAAATCCGTGTACGACCACATCGTTTACGGAGATACAGGAATTAAAAGGGTATCCATGATAATTGAGAAAGGATGGAACTGCCTGGTGATCTTTTATATAGCCGCCAATAAACTCGTCAAGGAAGCGGGTGGTCACACCGGGCTTCAGGAGGCCGGCGACCTCTGTCAGGGTCTGACTGACCAGCAGTGCGCTTTTACGCATCAGTTCTATCTGTTCATTCGTCTTTATTTGAATCATAAGGCTGCAAATTTCGTAAAAAAAACCCGGTAAAATACCGGGTTTACTATAAATTCTTTGAATGGTCGTTTAGATCTGGATGGCAGAAGTTGCCTGACGGCCCTGAATGCGGCCACTCTTCATCAGCCCATCATACTGACGCATCATCAAATGGGTTTCAATTTGCTGCAGGGTATCCAGAATTACGGCCACCATAATCAGCAGCGACGTACCCCCGAAGAACATGGCAAATGACATGGTCATACCAAACATCAACTGAACAATTCCGGGAAGAATACCTACCAGCGCCAGCAATATCGAACCCGGGAACGTAATCCGGTCCATAATGGTTCCAATATAGTCGGTCGTTGGCTGGCCGGGTTTCACGCCTGGAATGAAGCCATTGTTCTGTTTCAGGTTATCTGAAATCTGTTTGGGGTTAAAGATCAGGGCTGTATACAGAAAGGTAAATCCAATCACCACCAGCGAGTAAATCAGCATATACCAGCCATTGGTATGATCCGTAAATATCTTACTTAAGGAACTATTGGGATTACCCATGGTAAACAAGGTCGGAACGAAGATGATCGCCTGGGCAAAGATGATCGGCATCACCCCGGCCGCATTCACTTTCAGCGGCAGAAACTGTCGGGCACCACCAAACTGACGGTTGCCTACGATCTGTTTGGCATAATTTACCGGAACTTTGCGTACCGCCTGAATCAGCAGGATACAACCCAGGTTTATCAGAATGTACAGGGCAATTTCAATGATAAAGATCAGAATGTTACCGGTACGTTCAGAACGGAAAGTCAATTCCTGGGCAAAAGACTGCGGCAGTCGGGCGAGGATACCAATCATGATGATTAATGAAGTACCATTACCCAATCCCTTATCCGTGATTTTCTCACCCAGCCACATAACGAAAAGCGTACCTGCAGTGAGCACTACGACAGTCGTCAGCGTAAAGAAAGTATTACCGAACGCAGGAATAATCGCCGGACCGGAAGTCTGGCGGATATAGGCCACATAGGCAAAAGCCTGTACAAAGGTTACCGCTACCGTAATATAGCGGGTAATCTGATTGATCTTTTTGCGGCCGCTTTCCCCCTCTTTCTGCATTTTCTGGAAAGAAGGTACCAGTACCGTCATCAACTGTATAAAAATCGAAGCGGTGATATAGGGCATGATCCCCAGGGCGAAAATGGAGGCCATATTGAAGGCCCCACCAGCGAATGTATTGATCAGATCCAGGATACCGGTCTGCGCATTGGATTTACTGTATTGCTCCAGGATGATGGGGTTGATCCCGGGCAATGTGATAAAGGCTCCAATACGATAAACGGCAGTCAGTAATAAAGTGTAAAGAATCTTCTTTCTTAACTCTTCAATACTCCATATATTCTTAAGTGTTTGAATGAATTTTTTCACCTGATTTTTTTCTTAATTAGTCAATCGTCAAAATGAAATGACGCACCACCGTGCGTCAATAATGCGATCCAAGTGTTACTTCAGGAGTTCAACGGAACCACCGGCAGCTTCTATTACGGATTTTGCTTTTTCACTGAGTGCATGTACTTTGAAACTGAATTTTCCTTTCAGTTCACCGTTGCCCAGCACTTTCACTTTATCCGATTTACCTATAGCCCCGATACTGTACAGGCTCTCAGCCGAAAACTCACTCAGACCATATGCTTCAGCAAAATGATCGAACTGACCCACATTAAATATTTTATATTCAATCCTGTCCGGATTCTTAAAGCCTCTTTTGGGAACCCGGCGCTGAATCGGCATCTGACCACCTTCAAATCCCATTTTGGATTTATAGCCAGCCCGGCTTTGTGCACCCTTATTACCTTTGGTAGAAGTACCGCCAAATCCGCTTCCTTCACCACGACCGATTCTTTTCTGTTTGTGTGTTGCGCCTTTCGCAGGCCTTAATTCATGTAATTTCATCTTAAATTGCTTTTTTAGTACTTACGCCTCAAAGCGGAGGCTCGCATCTTAATAGTTGGCAAATGTAATTCTAAAATCATAAAATGCAGCGATTCGGGCTACATTTCCTTGCACTGCCTTTTTTTAGATCTCTTCCACTTTCAGCATATGCTCCACTTTACGGATCATACCCTGAATCTGGGGTGTAGCTTCCACTTCTTTGCTGCTGTTGGTTTTATTCAACCCCAGCGCTTTTAAGGTAAGCTTTTGCCTTTCGGGACGATCAATCGGGCTTTTTACCAGTGTTATTCTTACTTTCTTCATGATTCCCTCCTTCTATCCGCCAAGCAGCGGAAGGGTTTTTATGGATAAAAAATTGATAATTACTTTGGACTTCAGGTTCAATCTCCTTCGAGTAGCTAATCTTATCCCTGAAATACCTTTTTCAGGCCGACATTCCGTGTTTTGGCGATTTGAACCGGCTCTCTTAACATAGCCAGTGCTTTATAAGTCGCCTTTACCACATTGTGCGGATTAGCTGATCCCATAGATTTTGCCAGTACGTTCTGAATACCTGCTGCTTCCAAAACCGCACGCATAGAACCTCCTGCGATCACACCGGTACCCGGTGTAGCCGGTAAAATCATCACTTTAGCAGCCCCTTCCTTGCACCACTGATCGTGGGGAATGGTTCCTTTCAGGATGGGTACTTTAATCAGATTCTTTTTGGCATCCTCTATCCCTTTGGTAATCGCTTCCTGTACTTCCTTGGCTTTACCCAGTCCATGTCCCACAATTCCGTTGCCATCGCCCACTACTACCAGGGCGGAGAAACTAAAAGCACGGCCACCTTTAGTGGTTTTAACCACACGGTTAATAGCAACCACTTTGTCCTTTAACTCAAGATCGCTGGCTTTTACTTTGTTGTACGTAACTTTTGACATTATATCTGTTTATAATTATGTAAGTATTAAAATTCCAGGCCGCCTTCCCGGGCACCTTCTGCTACCGCTTTCACCCGGCCATGGTACAAATAGCCACCCCGATCGAAAACCACCTGCTTAACATTCAGCTCCACTGCTTTACGGGCGATAGCCACACCGACCAGCTTACCTTTTTCACTTTTGGTACCGCTCTGGGCTTTAATATCCTTATCTTTTGAAGAAGCAGCCGCTATGGTAACACCTTTGCTGTCATCTATCAGTTGTGCATAGATATCTGTATTACTGCGGAATACTGCCAGCCGGGGTTTTTGAGCGGATCCGCTCAGCTTCTGACGAATGGTACGGCGGATCTTGATTCTTCTTAATGATTTTGCGTTTGACATCTTTATATATTTGAGATTCGAGATTTGAGATTTGAGATTTCTATACCCAACAGATCTCCTGCTCTCTTTAAAGTTTAAATTTTGCCTTCAGTTCCTTATTTGCCTGCAGACTTACCGGCTTTCTTCCTTACAATTTCACCGACAAAGCGAACCCCTTTTCCTTTATAAGGTTCCGGTTTGCGCAGGCTGCGGATCTTGGCACAAACGGCGCCCACCAGTTGCTTGTCAGAACCACTGATGGTGATAATCGGATTTTGTCCTTTCAGTTGTTCAGTAGCTACTGACAACTCTTTGGGAACTTCCACAATGATATTATGAGAATATCCCAGGGATAAATCCAGTACATTTCCCTGATTGGTGGCTTTATAACCTACCCCGACCAGTTCGAGCTTTTTCTCGTAACCTTCAGAAACACCCTGAACCAGGTTTGCAATCAGGGCGCGATACAAACCATGCAGTGCGCGGTGATGAATCTGGTCCGTAGGTCGTCCAATCAGGACTTCACCTTCCTTTACTTCCACTTTTATTTCGGAATTAACCGCTTGTCTGAGTTCGCCTTTCTTACCTTTTACGGTAACAACATTATCGCTTCCTACCTGCAGGCTCACTCCCTCGGGAAGCAGAATCGGTTTTTTACCTATACGTGACATCTTAATTTCAGATTTAAACCTGCCAGGCAGGTGATTATAAATTTATATTTGTTTTTATCAACCGGTCAGCCTGTATAGGACGGGCTTAATGTATTGATAAATATTCTTGATCTCTTAGTAAATATGACACAACACTTCACCGCCCACATTCTGTGCTCTGGCGTCTTTGTCTGTCATAACACCTTTGGAAGTTGAAATGATCGCTACACCTAAACCGTTTTTCACGCGCTTAATATCTGCGGGTTTTGCATATTGACGCAGACCCGGACGGCTGATTCTTTCCAGACTATGGATAGCCGGCTTCCTGCTTTCGTTATCGTATTTCAGGGCAATTTTTATCACACCCTGTTTGTTATCATCCTCAAACTTATACTTCAGGATATAGCCTTGTTTGTACAGAATCTCAGTAATGCGTTTTTTCAGATTGGAGGCGGGAATATCCACGATCCGGTGTCCTGCCATTTGCGCATTACGTATTCTAGTTAAAAAATCTGCAATTGGATCTGTTACCATAATCTTTTTAAGATTGTCCCGATTTACACCGGGAGGTTAAATTAAATATTTTCTACTCTTGTTCCTGGTCGGTGGTATCCGGTTTTAAAATGCTATTTTAACCCTGATACCTGCATCCAAAACTACCAGCTGGCTTTCTTCAGCCCTGGGATTTTGCCATTCAGCGCCATGTCCCTGAGTGCTACCCTGGAAATACCAAAATAACGAACATAGCCTTTGGGACGCCCGGAAATCTGGCACCTGTTTTTCAAGCGTACTTTAGAAGAGTTTCTGGGCAACTTGTCCAGGGCGGCATAGTCTCCGGCCTGTTTCAGCGCTTCTCTCTTTTCAGCATACTGCTCCACCATTTTTTCCCTTTTTTTCTGACGGGCTATAATTGATTTCTTTGCCATTTGTTACGTTTATTTATCTGTTTATGCTTCGGCTTGCTTTCTGGCATTTCTGAAAGGCATTCCTAATTCTTTCAGTAATTCATAAGCTTCTTCATCGGTATTTGCTGTTGTCACGAAAGTGATGTCCATACCGGTGATTTTGTTCACCTTGTCAATATCGATTTCAGGAAATATGATCTGCTCGGTAACACCCATGGTGAAATTACCGCGACCGTCAAAAGACTTTTCATTGATGCCTTTAAAATCCCGCACCCGTGGAAGGGTTACAGAGATCAGACGATCCAGAAACTCAAACATTTTTTCGCCGCGCAGCGTCACCCGGGCTCCGATGGGCATGTTTTTACGCAGCTTAAAGTTTGAAATATCTTTCTTGGAATTGGTAACTACTGCCTTCTGACCGGTAATAGTGGTTAATTCTTCCACTGCAATATCCACCAGTTTCTTATCGGCAACAGCACCGTTCACACCGCGGTTCACGCAGATTTTTTCCAGTTTGGGTGCCTGCATGACACTTTTATATCCAAATTTCTTCACCAGAGCGGGTACTACATCACTTTTGTATTTACCTGCCAGTCTGGGGCTATATTTTGTTGTACTCATGATCTTGTTATTTAATCGCTGAAAGACTAAAGTTTAGTACCCGATTTCTTTAAAGTACGGACGGTTTTTCCGTTTTCACGCTCCCGTTTTACTTTAGAAGGACCTTTCTCCTTGGCATCCCAAAGCATTACGTTGCTGATGTGAATCGGCGCTTCAGCCTTGATAATACCACCTTGTGTATTTTGAGCGGATGGCTTGGTATGACGTGTCTTGATATTGACACCTTCTACCAGTACTTTGGCTTCATCAACCAGTACTTGCTTTACCAGGCGCGGTTTGGTTTTATCTTTATCAGCACCGGTTATCACAACCACCTGATCGCCTTTTTTAATATTGTACTTGAGTTTAAATCTGTTGCTCATTTTATTTTGCTTTCTTTATGCTTAATGCGTAAGCCCTGATCGCCAGGCGCTTTTTATGGTGATACCTTCGGCCAGAGGCCACGGGTAGATTACTTTTACAGTACTTCAGGAGCCAGTGAAACAATCTTCATGTGACCCTTATCACGCAATTCACGGGCTACCGGTCCAAAGATCCGGGTACCTCTGGGTTCATCAGCTGCATTTAAAATCACGACAGCATTATCATCAAACCGGATATAGGATCCGTCTTTGCGGCGCAATTTGTTGGTCGTGCGCACAATAACCGCTTTCGCAACGGTGCCTTTTTTAATACCACCGGCAGGCATTGCATTTTTTACCGTAACTACAATTTTATCGCCGATTCTAGCATAACGCTGTCCGCTGTTGCCCAGCACACGAATACAAAGCACTTCTTTCGCGCCGCTGTTATCAGCTACATTTAACCTGCTTTCTTGCTGTATCATCTTTTGCTTTTTAGTATTTAGTATTTAGTACCTAGTACTTAGATACAAAAATTATTTCCACCTACTGAATACTCAGTACCTTACTCTATTTAACTTTCTCCACAACTTCCACCAGTCTCCAGCGCTTCAATTTACTCAGCGGACGGGTTTCCATAATTTTTACGGTGTCACCAATGCTGCACTCATTATTAGCATCATGTGCGTGGAACTTGGTAGTTTTTTTCAAAAACTTACCATAAATAGGGTGTTTTACTTTTCTTTGAATGGCAACGGTAATGGTTTTATCCATCTTGTTGCTGGTAACAACCCCTGTTCTCGTTTTTCTTAAATTTCTTTCAGACATTGTAAACTATTTGTCGTTTGTTGTTTATGCTTGCTCAACCTCAGCTTTCTGATTGATCAGCGTTTGAATCCGTGCAATATCCTGACGCAGGGCCCTGATAGACATCGGGTTCTCCAGCGGCGTTATGGCGTGTGCGAATTCCAGCTTTTTTAATCTTTGTTTGGACTGTTCCATTTGTGCCTTCAAATCCTCCAGGCTCAGTCCCTTTATGCTGTCTAAAAATTCTTTTTTCTTTGACATGATTTATAATTTGCTCATTGGTGATTAGCGCATCCGCTACTATTGTTATCCACCGGCATGATACAACTGTCAGGGTTGCATTTCTGCCGTTAGTACCTTAATTGGTAATCAGATCCCTGCGAATGGTGAACTTGGTCTTGATCGGCAGTTTACCGGAAGCCAGCGCCAGCGCCCTGCGGGCAACTTCTTCACTTACACCGTCAATTTCAAATATGATACGGCCAGGTTTTACTACCGCAGCCCAATATTCCAGGTTACCTTTACCTTTACCCATCCGAACTTCAGCCGGTTTATTGGTAATGGGTTTGTCTGGGAATATCCGGATCCACACATTACCTTCCCTCTTCATGCTACGGGTAAGCGCCTGACGGGCGGCTTCGATCTGACGGTCAGTGATCCAGTGAGAATCTAATGCCTTTAAAGCATAGGAACCAAAAGAAATAGTCGTACCTCTTTTAGCGTCGCCCTTCATGCGACCCTTCTGCATTTTCCTGTGCTTTGTTCTCTTCGGTTGTAACATCTTAATTTAATTTGATCATGTGATTACCTGTCCGGGGACGATGCTTCACATTTTATTTGAATTGCGTTCAACTGCTGCACCTCAAAGGTGGGCCGCTGACTATATTAATTTTTCCTATCACGGCCGCCGCGACGATCTCTTCTGTCTGATCCTCTGCGATCTCCGCCGATACCACCACCTTTCTCAGAACCAGAAATAAAGTTGGGGTTCAGATCTCTTTTCGCCAGCACTTCTCCTTTACTGATCCATACTTTGATACCGATTTTACCATACACGGTTTGTGCAAATACGTTGGCATAGTCGATATCCATACGCAGGGTATGCAAAGGCACACGACCTTGTTTGAACTCTTCGCTTCGGGCAATTTCCGCACCATTCAGACGACCACTCAGCTTCACCTTGATTCCTTCAGCGCCCATACGCAGTGCAGAAGCAATGGCCATTTTAGTGGCACGTTTGAAATTGATCCGGTTTTCAATCTGACGGGCGATCGTATCAGCTACGATCATCGCATCAGTTTCAGGACGACGGATCTCCAGGATATTGATCTGAACATCATCATTACCGGTCAGCTTTTTGAGTTCCTCCCGGATCCTGTCCACTTCACCCCCGCCTTTACCGATGATAATACCGGGTTTGGAAGTATGAATGGTAATAATCAGTTTACCCAGCGTTCTTTCGATTACAATCTTAGAAACGCCACCCTTATTGATACGGGCATTCAGGTAGGTTCTGATTTTATTATCTTCTATTAACTTGGAAGCGAAATCTTTTTTGCTTCCATACCAATTAGATTCCCATCCGCGGATGATACCTAACCTGTTACCAATTGGATTTGCTTTTTGACCCATATTTACTGGTTATGCTTTTTTAGATTCTTTTGTCTTTTTCGGAGCAGCTTTCTTGGCAGCGGGACGGGCTTTTTTCTTAGCCGGTGCTTCCTGCTCAGCTTTCACATCAACGATTAAAGTCACATGATTGCTGCGTTTACGAACACGGTAACCACGACCCTGGGGCGCCGGACGCATGCGTTTCAAAGTTCTGCCGCCGTCCACATAAATTGTTTTCACCACCAGTCCGGTCTCATCGCCACCTTCGTTTGCCTGTTTCCAGTTGCTGATGGCACTCAGGACCAGTTTCCGCAACGGTACAGCCGGATGTTTGGGATTGTGCTCTAATTCAGCCAATACCAGCTCCACACGCTGTCCGCGGATCAGGTCCGCAAGCAGCCTCATTTTACGGGGCGATGTGGGATAATTTCTAAGTTTTGCTACTGCTTCCATTTTTAATGTTTCAGGTTTCAGGTGGTCCGACGGTCAGGGAATCCTGCTGCGGCACCTTACTTTCAGTTTTTTAATTTACGATCCGGCTTGTGTCCTGCCCTGCCTAGCATGCTCCTCACACAAACCCTAATTAATTACTTGCTTCCGGCGTGACCTTTAAACTGGCGGGTAGGTGCGAACTCACCTAATTTATGTCCCACCATAAATTCAGTTACATATACCGGAATAAATTTATTACCGTTGTGAACTGCAAACGTGTGGCCTACAAAATCAGGAGTAATCGTAGAGCGACGGCTCCAGGTTTTGATCACTGATTTTTTATTTTTTCCTTCATTGATCGCCAACACTTTCTTTTCCAAGTGTGTAGCTACATAAGGACCTTTTTTAATTGAACGAGCCATTTAGATATCAGTTTTTTAGATTTTAGATTCCAGCTTTGACTTGCGGCCAATGCTGATCGATGTCATCTTATTTTGCCAGCTTGCTTCCGTCTTTACGCTGAATGATTAATTTGCTGCTTGCCTTACCCACAGTTCTGGTTTTCTCACCTTTAGCATATTTACCGGTACGGCTGCGGGGATGTCCGCCTGAAGCGCGCCCTTCACCACCACCCATTGGGTGATCTACTGGGTTCATCGCCACACCACGGTTACGGGGTTTGATACCTTTCCAGCGGTTGCGACCGGCTTTACCCATGCTTTGCAGGCTATGATCGCTGTTGCTCACCACACCAACGGTGGCAAAACAGTTGATCAATACTTTCCTCAGTTCTCCTGAAGGCATTTTTAAAACCGCGTATTTTTCTTCCTTATTCGTCAGCTGGGCAGAAGCTCCGGCACTGCGGGAAATTTTTCCACCCTGATTGGGATGCAGCTCAATATTGTGAACGTTGGTACCCAGGGGCATGTTTTTCAACTGCAGGGCATTTCCAATTTCAGGCGCTACCGCCTCGCCACTGATAATCTTCGCTCCCACGGAAAGGCCCTGTGGAGCAAGGATATAACGTTTTTCGCCATCGGTATATTCTACCAGGGCAATAAAGGCCGTACGGTTGGGATCATATTCAACAGAAGCCACCGTTGCTTCTACATTGTGCTTATCCCTTTTAAAATCAACGATACGGTATTTCTTTTTGTGACCACCGCCTCTGTATCGGGTTGTGCGATGACCGGAGGAGTTACGTCCACCCGTGCTTTTTTTAGGTTCCAGCAGGCTCTTTTCGGGCTTGTCTGTAGTAATTTCAGCGTAAGCATTTCCGATTCTCCACCGGGTGCCTGCTGTTACGGGTTTAAATTTTTTTACTGCCATTTTCTTTGTTCAGATTTTCAGTTCCGGAACGGGTCCGGGCGATATTGTATCCAGCACTTCGCGGCGGCTGTTTGCCTTTCTTCAGGTTCCTTATCAGACCTAGATATTCGAATACAGATCTATCGATTCTCCTTCTGCTACGGTAACGTAAGCTTTTTTATAGGAAGGTTTACGACCCTGAATAAACCCGGCTTTTGTAAATCGGGTTTTGTTCTTAGCCGGAGCAACCACCGTGTTGACACTGGTAACGGTTACACCATAAAAGCTTTCAATAGCTTTTTTGATTTCCAGCTTGTTTGATTTTTTAGCTACCTTAAAAGCATAGCGATGCAGTTTTTCCTGCTGCGCATTGGCTTTTTCGGTTAAAATCGGTTTTATTAAAACTTCAGAAGGGTTCATCTCTTTCTAATTTGATAATGTGTTTATTTATTTGCCGCTTTTACTGCGACCTGAGGCTATGCCTCCGCTGCCACTACTTCTTCCTCTTCAGTAAATATCTTCGCTGCACTTTCGGTAAGAACCAGTACTTCGGAATTTACGATATCATAAGTATTCAGATCACTTAATGAAATACCCAGCACGGATGGTACATTTCTCAAGGACAGTTCCACATTCTCATTGGGTTCTGCCAGAATGAACATCAGTTTCTTGTCGTCCACTTTCAGGGCTTTCAATACACCGGTGAATTCCTTTGTCTTTGGCGCTTCCAGGCTCAGGTCTTCTACGACCAGAATGGCTTGCTCTTTAGCTTTATAGGAAAGTGCGGAGATCTTGGCCAGATCTTTCACCTTTTTGTTCAGCTTAAAGTCGTAGCTATGGGGTTTGGGGCCGAAAATTGTACCACCACCTTTATACAACGGGTTGCGGATATTACCTTTACGGCTGCCACCAGTACCTTTTTGTTTATGCAGTTTCCGGCTGGAGCCTTTGACTTCAGCACGGGTCTTTACTTTATGGGTACCCTGACGCTGTGCTGCCAGGTATTGTTTTACTGCCAGGTAGATCACGTGATCATTGGGCTCAATACCGAAGATATCCTCGGGTAATTCTACTGAACGACCGGTACTCTTACCTGCTTTATTTAAAACTTCAACTTGCATTTTCTGTATTTTATCCGATCATCAACCGCTTTGAACCGGAAGATGATTTACATGAGTTTAAATTAATTTTGAACCAGTACGATCGAACCGATATGACCCGGAACAGATCCGCTTACCAGGATATAGTTCTTTTCAGCGAAAACCTTTACGATTTTCAGTCCTTTCATTTTTACCCTGTCACCACCCATACGGCCCGCCATACGCATACCTTTCATTACACGGCTGGCGTCAGATGAGTTACCCAGTGAACCTGGTGCCCGCTGACGATCATGCTGACCGTGGGACTGTTCACCTACCCCATGGAATCCATGGCGTTTAACAACACCCTGAAAACCTTTACCCTTGGAAGTACCTACCACGTTAACTTTTTCTCCCTCAGAGAAAATATCAACTGTTATAGATTCGCCCAGGGCTTTTTCTATTGAGAAATCACGAAATTCTTTGGAAAACTTTTTAGCGTTGGTGTTAGCTTTTGCGTAGTGGTTTTTTTCAGCCAGGTTAGTGCGGCTTTCTTTTTTGTCACCGAAAGACAACTGGAGTGCGTTATAGCCGTCATTGTCTTTGGTCTTCACCTGTGTGATCACACAGGGACCTGCTTCTATGATCGTACAGGCGGTTTGTTTGCCATTAGGATCGTAGATGCTGGTCATCCCTAATTTTTTCCCAATAATACCTTTCATCTTTTAAATGTTTATGCCTTGCAGGATTATTGGGACTTGGGGTATAAAATACCCTAATCGATCCCCGTTTGCCGCCAACCTTTTCCTTTTTCGGGAAGTACTGACAGTAAACAAACCCTGAATGGCTTGTTTTTATGTAGCCCCTTCTGCCCACCCGTAAGTGTCTTGAAGGGAATTATATGAAATCAGAGCTTTTTTCCCGGTCGGGCCGGTTGAAAGATGATATTGTAACTTATTGATTATAAGAACTGATGAGCCCCTGCTCAGAGGGGCTGCAAAGGCCTAGGCCTTGATTTCCACTTCAACACCGCTGGGCAGATCCAACTTGGATAAAGCGTCCACGGTACGGGAAGAGGAAGTATAAATATCTAACAACCTTTTATGCGTTGCCAGCTGAAACTGCTCACGGCTCTTTTTGTTGACGTGAGGAGAACGCAAAACAGTGAATATTTTACGGTGGGTCGGCAGCGGAATAGGGCCAGTTACCACGGCTCCGGTGCTTCGCACCGTCTTAACGATCTTTTCAGCGGACTTGTCCACCAGGTTGTGATCGTATGATTGTAATTTTATTCTGATTCTTTGCGACATTGTTAGATTCCCTTTTAAAATGGGAGTGCAAATGTACAGCTAAGAAATCGAATAATCTAATAATTATAATTATTTTTTTGAATTTTGAGCAGTGGTTGTTCCCTGCAGCTCCAGAATAGAAGATCCGAACCGGGTTCCGGCAGTTGATTTCAGCAACCTTCCGCTCCAACTACCTGTGATTCTATGGCAAAATTAAGAATTAATCGATTGATAATCAATTAAATTAGTTTTTATTTGGGCTTGCAGCAAACGCAGTATTCCCGATCTAAATGTCTTTCCTGTATTTGCTGTATTTTTTCCTTGGTCGGGTTCTTATTTTAACCTTCAGGCAGGGACCAGCAGCTACGCATACCTATGCTCCTTGAATGAGCCCCGGGGCCGCAATAACCAAGTGCCTTTTGGAAAAGTGGTTTTCGCTTTACCAGGAACGGTGGTGATGCTTCAGATCGGGGGATCTTGCGATGGCAAACGATTGTCAGTAGGGTGCCATGGACATCCCGCTGCGGTAACCACCGGCCGCGCCTACCCGGGATACCCTGATCTTGTCGTTTTCAATAAGTTAACCGCAGCACCTGTATCATTCCAAAGACGAAATCCTTATTTTTGGCAAAAAAGTACTCAAAATGAAACGATTCCATGCATTTTTCCTCTTTCTGTTTATTGGTTTTTCTACCGCATTCTCTCAGCCCATTCAACGTCCCAAACTGGTTATTGGTATCGTAGCCGACCAGATGCGTTGGGATTATCTGTACCGTTATTATGACCGGTATGGGGAAGATGGATTTAAAAGGCTGCTAGGTGAAGGTTTCAGTTGTGAAAATAACTTTATTAATTATATACCCTCCTATACCGCCATTGGCCATACTTCCGTATTTACCGGATCGGTACCGGCGATTCACGGTATTGCGGGTAATAACTGGATCGACCAGGCAACCGGAAAAAACACCTACTGTACCGAGGATTCCACCGTATCACCGGTGGGTACCACCAGTAATGCCGGTAAAATGTCGCCGCGCAACCTTCTGGCGACTACGATCACTGATGAGCTCCGTCTGGCCACCAATTTCCGGTCTAAAGTTATCGGCGTTTCACTGAAAGACCGGGCTTCCATTTTACCTGCGGGACACCACCCTACCGGTGCCTTCTGGTATGATGGCGAAACCGGCAATTTCATTACCAGCAGCTGGTACATGAAAGAATTACCCCAGTGGTTGCAGGGTTTTAATGCAAAAAAAGAGGCAGCATCACTCCTGTCCAAACCCTGGACACCGCTGTATCCCATTGAGACCTACAAACAAAGCACGCAGGACGATACCCGCTGGGAAGGAAAATTCAAAGGAGAAAGCAAGTCAAGCTTTCCCCATGATCTGGCGCAGCTCTACAAGAGCAATAAAGACATCATCAAGTCCACGCCATTCGGTAATACATTAACGCTTAACCTGGCCAAGGCTGCGGTTGAAGGCAACCAGCTGGGAGGCGGCGCTTTTACGGACTTCCTGACGATTAACCTGGCATCGACCGATTACGTGGGTCATATGTATGGTCCCAACTCTATTGAAATCGAAGATGTTTATCTGCGACTGGACAGGGACCTGGGCAATTTCCTGAAATACATGGACCAAAAACTGGGCAAGGGTAATTATCTGGTATTCCTGACAGCTGATCATGGCGCCGCTCATGCCATCAACTTTATGGCAGAATACCAAATGCCATCCGGGTTCCTGGGGCTGAAAAAAATTGTATCCGGACTCAATAAAGAATTGGCGTCCAAGTATGGACAGGAAAAACTGGTGATTTCAAATATGAACTACCAAATCCATTTTAATAAACAGGTGATTAAAGAAAAAAGCCTGGACTACGACGCGATTAAGAAAACCGCCCTGCAATACCTGAGAGCGGAACCCGACCTGCAGTTTGTCATCGATATTGAAAATATCGGTGCCGAACCCGTGCCTGAACCCATCAAAACCAAGACCATCAATGGCTATAACAGCAAACGTTCCGGCACCATACAGGTCATTCCCTATCCTGGCTGGTTCGAGGGTTCCCCAGGCGGCACCGGCACGACACACGGCACCTGGAATCCCCATGACACCCATATTCCACTGGTCTGGTTTGGATGGGGCATCAAACAGGGGAAGACCAATCGGACAACACATATTACTGATATTTCAGCTACCCTGGCGGCCCTGCTGCATATTCAGATGCCAAGTGGCTGTATCGGCGATCCGATTACCGAGATTACCCAGTAAATCCACTGCACCGGACAGTAACCTTTTTATGCCACCCTCCGGGGTGGCATTTTTAATTGACGCCGCGCAAGATTTTCCTGAGCCGGTCACATTACGGGCGCCATTCAGTAATTTGATAAAAATTTTTGAAATGGAAATTCAACAACAATTCGAAACTGCTGTAGCTGCCAGTAAGACACTGAGCGAAAAACCTTCCAATATGATCTTGCTTCAACTGTATGCTTTGTACAAGCAGGCTACCGAAGGCGATATTAATGTCGAGCCGCCAGCCAACCCTTTTGATATCGTCGCCAAGGCTAAATATGAGGCCTGGACCGAACAGAAAGGCAGCACCAATGAAGAAGCCATGCAGGCGTATATCGCTTTGGTGGATAAATTAAAAACGGGAAACTGAAACGGTATTCCCACCCCTAAAAAAGAAACCCGTTTCAAATTGAAACGGGTCCTTGAAAATTATATCAGGCTGTCAACCAGCACAGATGGTTAGATTCTGAAATGCGCGAAAGCCTTATTCGCTTCCGCCATACGGTGGGTATCTTCTTTCTTTTTGAAAGCGGCACCTTCACCTTTGCTGGCAGCAACGATTTCGTTAGCCAGTTTGTCTGCCATGCTGCGGCCATTGCGGTCACGGCTATAACGGATCAGCCATTTGATGCTCAGGGAAATCTTTCTGTCGGGACGTACTTCAGAAGGAATCTGAAAAGTGGCGCCACCGATACGACGGCTGCGTACCTCAACGGCCGGAGTTACATTCGCCAGGGCCTTTTTCCAGATTTCATAACCATCTTCGTTGGTTTGCTTGGCCACTTTATCCAGTGCGTCATAGAAAATAGTGAATGCCCCACTCTTTTTGCCTTCCCACATCAGGTTGTTCACAAAACGGGTCACCAGTTTATCATTGAATTTCGGATCTGGTGCTAAAGGGAGTTTCTTGGCTTGTGCTTTACGCATTGTATTGTAAATTTTTTAAATAGTCAGTTGATTACCGGATTACTTCTTGGCTTTTTTGGTTCCGTATTTGGAACGGCTTTGCTTACGGTCTTTTACACCGGCAGTATCCAGACTTCCCCGTACGATATGATAACGTACACCTGGTAAGTCTTTTACCCGGCCGCCACGTATCAATACGATGGAGTGCTCCTGTAAGTTATGGCCTTCTCCCGGAATATAGGCGATGACCTCAATTTTATTGGTTAAACGAACTTTAGCCACTTTACGGAGGGCAGAGTTCGGTTTCTTAGGTGTAGTGGTATAAACACGGGTACAAACACCACGACGCTGCGGACATTGGTCCAGCGCCCTGGATTTGCTCTTCGCTTTAATAATTTGTCTTCCTTTTCGAACTAACTGGTTAATTGTAGGCATTAACTTATCCTTTAAAATTTGGACGGCAAAGGTAAGATAAGAATTTGAACAAGCAAAAAAAATCCCAAAAATTAATATTCTTGGCTATTGAAGGCCCTCTTTCTGAACTGTGCCAGGGCAAACTGCAACAGGTACTCAAGTCGGATAATGCATAATTGTTTACTAATCAAATATTTGTATTCAAGTATTCATCAGGGGAAATCAGTAGGCCGGATGCTTACTAACGGAGCTGATAAAACCGAACGGCATTCCCACCAAAAAAGTCTGCCTGCTCCCGACTGCTGAAACCGGAAAAATAGCGCGCGACAATACCATACATTTTCTTATAGGAAGCTGCCAGCAGACAAACCGGCCAGTCGCTCCCATAAAGAATCCTCCGGGTGCCGAAGGCTTCCACCACCACATCCAGATAGGGTACAAAATCGGCATATTTCCATTGCTGCCAGTCGGATTCCGTTACCATACCGCTGATTTTACAGCAGACATTCGGCAGTGCAGCAATGGCCCGGATATCCCGTTTCCAGTCTGCTATTCCTCCAGTGCGAATGGGTGGTTTGGCAATATGATCGATTACAAAGGGCTGATCGGGATAGGCGGCTGCCAGCTGACGGGCAAAACCCAGCTGATCGGGAAAAATCAACAGGTCATAGGTAAACTGGTACCGATGCAACAGGCTGATGCCTCTTTTAAACCGCTTGCGTAGCATCAGGGCCCGGTCCTTTTCTCCCTGCAGCACATGACGGAATCCTTTCAGCTTTTTATAATAGCGGTAATGGGCCAGTTTCTCTTCAATATCAGAGGCCTGCAGGTCCACCCAGCCAACCACGCCTTTAATAAAATCGTGGCGGAGGGCATGGATAAGCTGAAACAGGGTTTCGGTTTCCGCCTGATCGCTCTGCACCACGACACAGCCGTCGATGCCATTTTGAGCCAGCAGGGGTTGCAAGTGACCCGGCAGGTAATCCCGCCGGATGCGTTGCATCGAATCATCAATCCACTGATCCCGGAGGGGATCATAGTTCCAGAAATGCTGATGCGCGTCAATTTTCATCGTCGAAGATTATTAACCGGACTGAAGGCAGCCGATAGCCGGCGTTTACGAATAGGCCACGCAGGTCTGACGGGAGCTGCCAAGACCGTCGATCCCCAGTTCCACGACATCCCCCGGTTTCAGATAGACGGAGGGACTGAAACCCATCCCCACCCCGGCAGGTGTTCCGGTAGAAATCACATCACCCGGAAGCAGGGTCATAAACCGGCTTACATAAGATATAATATGGGGGATCCTGAAAATAAAGTTGGCCGTATTTCCATCCTGCATGGTGCTGCCATTGACTTTCAGCCAGAGTCTAAGGTTGTCGGGATCCGCAATTTCGTCGCGGGTCGCCAGAAAGGGCCCCAGCGGTGCAAAACTGTCGCAGCCCTTCCCCTTATCCCAGGTACCGCCCCTTTCCAATTGAAAAGCTCTTTCACTCACGTCATTATGCAGTACATATCCTGCCACATAGTCCATGGCTTCCGCTTCCGCCACATAGGATGCTTTGCTGCCGATAACAATCGCCAGTTCCACTTCCCAATCAGTCTTCTCGGAATCCCGGGGTATGATGATGGAATCATTGGGACCACAAAGGGAAGTCGTCGACTTCATAAACAAAACCGGTTCTGCCGGCACAGCGGCGCCGGTTTCTTTGGCATGATCGGCATAATTGAGGCCGATACAGAGAATTTTGGAAGGCCGGGCTACCGGACTATCCAGCCGCTCGTCTTCACTGACCTGTGGTAGTTGGTCTTTTTGTGCTTCGATAAAAGCGCTGAGGCGTTCCAGCCCACCGGTTTCAAAAAACTGCTCATTATAATCTTCTCCGAATGCCGATGTATCATAGCGGCGATCATCGATTATGACACCGGTTTTAATCTGCCCCGGCTGGCCGTAACGTATTAATTTCATGTATCTTGTTATATATTAACTGCCTAATGCCTGATCAGGCGTAATGAAAAATTTATGGATTGAACCCTGAGTCGGATTAATTATTCAGTTTAATAAAACCACCATCGATCGGATAGTCACATCCTGTGATAAATCCGGCTGCATCACTGCATAAATATAAAATGAGACCGGCAATCTCTTCCGGCTTGGCCATCCGGCCGATCGGCTGCGTCGCCGAAAGCTTCTGGAACATTTCCTGTTCACGACCGGGGTAATTCTTGGCCAGAAAACCGTCCACAAAGGGGGTATGCACCCTGGCGGGCGATATGCAATTGCAGCGAATCTGCTGCTGTACATAGTCTTTGGCGACTGAAAGGGTCATGGCCAGTACCGCGCCCTTACTCATGCTGTAAGCGAAACGGTCTGGAATACCCACGCTGGACGCAATCGAAGCCAGATTCAGGATCACACCACCCCCGTTTTGTTGCATAATCGGGATCGCCGCATACATGCAATTGTAAACGCCTTTGACATTGACATTAAAAATATTATCAAAATCCGCTTCCGATGTTCCGGTCACTGTTCCGATATGAGATATCCCGGCACTGTTGACCAGTATATCTATTTTTTTCACTTGTGAAAAAGCACGGCTAACTTCCTGCTGCAGGACGACATTCAGCGGCATTACACGGGCCTGTCCCCCAGCCTGATTGATTTCATCGGCAGTAGCTGTTGCAGCATCTTCGTTCAGATCAGCCACATAAACGGTGGCGCCGGACTGGCCAAATAGTAAACAGACAGCTTTTCCGATGCCACTACCACCTCCTGTTACAATCGCGGATTTATCTTGTAATTGAAACATATTCCTTACTTTTTTCAGAGCCGGCAAGATACTATATAAATGGACATGCTTCGCAGGCGTTTATAGAAAATAAGGAATAAAGGCTCCGGTTCGTGTAGAACAAATAACAGATTGCCGTAATCTAACAGGGGGCGGGCGCTTACGAAAAAAACCCGCTATTTTAGCGGGTTTCGGAGATTTTATTGAGAGGTCCCGAGCGGATTCAAACCGCTGTAGAAGCTTTTGCAGAGCTCTGCCTAGTCACTCGGCCACGGGACCCTTTTTGAAGGCTTGCAAAAATAGGGTATTTTTGAAATATTTTCGATTTAAACCCAGCAAAATTATGAGCCGCATAGCAGAAAGCGAACTGATTCTGAACGACCGGGGCGCGATCTATCATCTCAATCTGAAACCGGATGAGATTGCCGACACCATTGTAACCGTCGGCGATCCCGACCGGGTAAGGCAGTTCAGCAAATATTTTGACCATATAGAAGTCGAACAGCGACACCGGGAATTCATCTCCCATACCGGTACGATCGGAGGCAAGCGGCTCACGGTGCTTTCCTCAGGCATCGGACCCGATAATATCGACATCGTGATGAATGAACTGGACGCTTTGGTTAATATCGACTTTGAAACCCGGGAAATTAAACCCCAACTCAAAGCGCTCAATATTATAAGGGTGGGCACATCCGGCTCGCTGCAGGCGGATATACCCGTGGATGACTTTGTGGCTTCCACACATGGGCTGGGTATTGACAACCTGCTCAATTTCTACCGGTTGGATCCCAATGATGAGGAAGCACAATTATTACATGCTTTTATAACCCATGTACAGATGCAGGGCTTTATCAGCGTCCCCTACCTCACCGGCGCTTCCGCTTCACTGCTGAAACATTTTACCGGCTTTCACCAGGGGATCACTGTTACCTGTCCCGGCTTTTACGGACCACAGGGCCGGGTGTTGCGCCTGGGTGTCCAGCACCCGCAATTGCTGGACCAACTGACAGAATTCCGTTTCGGCCACCATAGAATCACTAATTTTGAAATGGAGACTTCTGCCATTTTCGGGCTGGGAAAATTACTGGGACACCATTGTCTGGCACTTAATGCTATCGTCGCCAACCGGGTGGCCAAAACTTTCAGCAAAGACGGCAAGGCGGCGGTTGAAGGCCTCATTAAGAAATTTCTGGAGACCTATATCGCAGAAAGTTTCTAGTTTTCCGACATAATTCAAACAGTCATGACCATTCAATTTTCTAAATATCAGGGCACCGGCAATGATTTTGTATTGCTCGACAACCGCGGGCATGCCTATGACGGGCTCACCGAATCCCAGATCCATAAAATATGCGACCGCCGTTTTGGCATTGGCGCCGATGGGCTCATGCTGTTACAGGAGCGTCCGGGTTATGATTTTGAAATGATTTATTACAATGCAGACGGTCGCCCCGGCAGCATGTGCGGCAACGGCGGGCGTTGTATTGTACAGTTTGCGCAGGATCAGGGTATTGACAAACCTGCCTATCATTTTATTGCTACTGATGGTCCCCATGATGCCCGGATCGAAACCGGCGCGGTCAGCCTGAAGATGAAAGATGTGAACCAGATCGATACCCGGGAGGATGCGCTGATACTGGACACGGGTTCTCCCCATTATATCACAGCGCGGGAAAATCTGGACGCGCTGGATGTATTTACCGAAGGGCGCCGGATTCGAAATAGTGCCCCATTTGCCCAAGAGGGCATCAATGTCAACTTTGTAGAACAGCAAACAGACGGCAGTCTGAAAGTGCGTACCTATGAACGGGGTGTAGAAGACGAAACTTTTTCCTGTGGCACGGGTGTAACTGCCAGCGCCCTGGCTTTTTATAAGGATCAGCCACCGGCAGGGCCTGTGTTTATTCATACCCTTGGCGGTAACCTCGAAGTGCGTTTTGAAAAAAACCAGACAGGTGGTTTTACGAATATCTGGCTGAAGGGTCCGGCCACAAAAGTATTTGAAGGCAGTTATACCCTGAACGATCAACAGGCATAAGACCGGTTAAATCCGGATCCGCATGCCCCAGCATCCTAAATATGATTAAGTTTTTTAAAAATATCGAAGGCAAAACCGTGGAGATCGGTTCCCCCGAAGATGACAGCTGGATCAATGTCGTACCCCCGTTGAAACAGGAAGAATTCACGGAACTTTCCGAAGACCTGGAAATACCGATTGACTTTCTAACCGATTCGCTGGATATTGATGAGCGGAGCCGCTACGAGGAAGAGGACAATGTACGGCTGATCGTCATCAAAACGCCGACCGAGAACAATTCCTTTAATGAGAGCGATGCCTATTATATTACCATTCCTATCTGTATCATCGTCACCCATAACCATATTGTCACCGTCAATTCTTTTGAAAACCCGGCACTTAAAAAATTCCTGAACTCATTACAACAACATGCACCCGAAAGAAGAAGCATGATGATCCTGCGTATTTTCGAAAAAATTGTTCAGAATTTCATGGATTACCTCAAGGAAATCAATCAGAAAAGGAATGCACTGGAACAGAAGCTTTACGATGCCAATAAAAATGAACACCTGCTGGATCTGATGAAAATACAGAAAAGTCTGGTTTATTTTGTGACAGCCTTACGATCCAATGAACTGTTGCTCACCAAAGTACTCCGGACGGATTTCCTGAACTTCAACGAAGACGAGACGGAATTTCTGGAAGATTTGATCGTGGATTATTCCCAGGCCCTGGAGATGTCTAATATCTATACCAATATCCTCAGCAGTACCATGGACACTTTCGCCAGCATCATTGCCAATAACCAGAATATGGTATTGAAACGGCTGGCCATTGCGACGATTGTCCTGAGTTTTCCCGTACTGATCGCCAGTATATTCGGCATGAATGTGCCCAGTGGATTCGAACATTCTCCTTATGCCTTTTACGTAGTTGCGATTCTATCTTTTGTCATCGCCATAGCCATCGGACTGGCAGCTTTTAGAAAAAAACTTTTGTAGCCGATATGATTACTGCTTTTAATATCCGGGTCTACGGTGTGCTGATCAATGACAGCAAACAGGTACTGGTCAGCGACGAAAAGATTCATTTCAAAAATCTGGAAGTCACCAAATTTCCGGGAGGCGGACTGGAGCTGGGGGAAGGACTAAAGGAGGGTATTATCCGGGAATGCCGGGAAGAAATCGGCATTGAGGTTGAAGTCATCGATCATCTTTACACCACTGATTATTTTCAGCAGTCTGCTTTCAACGACTCCCACCAACTCATCAGTGTATATTACCTGATCCGTCCACTGGCCCCACTCTCCTTTCCCGTCAATAATCACCAGCCGGTCTATCCGGATGCAGTAACGGAAAATTTTCGCTTCATCGACTGGTCTTATTTCAACGAAGATTGCATGTCCCTTCCGGTAGACAAAATAGCCGCCCGTTTACTAAAGGAAAAATATTAATCAGCAAAGCACGGCCCCTGGTGGCCCTCCGTGATTGATTAAGCCTCAACCGTTGTTCACTGATTAAACACACCGGTTCGAAAATCCTTCGTGTCGATGCCCCCCTGCTTAAAATCGTCCAACACCAACTGGCATACTTCTTTAAACCGCCGTTCATCTACTTCTGCAGTCCCCTTGAGTGCCAGATAAAAATAAGTGCCGTCATAGTATTGCAGCAGGGACCGAACTGAAGCAAAGCTCATATTGCTGAAAACCCGTTTATTGAGTTTACCGGTGCGGGGAATGGCAACCGAACTGGTATACTGTATCGGCTGAAAACTGGAATCCATCCGGGATCGAAGGCGGGATTCCATCTCCTTGTCAGGATTATAGGCGGCCAGATAGATTTCCGCGGTACTGCTGTCACCAGCAGAAAAAATACCGGCTTGTAATTTCATCATGCAATTAATGGGTTCACTATAAACTACCAGTTCGTAATCAAAGCTATCAGGTCGCGCAATCACCTTCTCCAGAATTTCATTTTCTTCCATATGACTAAACCCTGCGATACTGACGGTTGACGAGACACTGTAGGGTTCCCGGATATCGGGCAGGTATTTCAATGCGCCATCGGGGTCATTGGTCAGCAGGTAAACCGGACCCAGTCTGCGGCTATAATCTGAAATCACCTCCCGGGATTTGGCCAGATTATCCTGATACTCCTGCTCCATCAGGCGCATCCCGTTCCTGATATGCTGTATCGATTGCTGGTTTCGTTCCCGCGCCCAATCTTCCCCGCAACCCCGTACGACAGCAAGAATACCGAGAAGCAGCGAAAAAGGTATGGCGATATACTTATAGTTAATCTCCCTTTTTTTATGAGACTGTAATTGTTCTACCACCAGCGGGCTGATCGCTGTCGATATAACAGGATCTGCCTGTGGATGGGCCTCCGCCGATACCAGTGATTTTTCCATTTGCTTTGAAAGCTTCGTAAATAACTGATCCCGAAAAGCGCTAAAAACAGCCACGTCAGTTGAGGAACGACCGTCCTGGTTGTTAAAATGCCAGTATATCTTTCGTCCGTTCTTCAACCGGATGCGCATCGAAGGGGGCGGCACCTGCAAGGCATTATAGGGAGGTATGCTCTCAATATCGGTGAACGACACCCGACCGAAAACGGCCGAATCAAAACCGGTATCGTCGAGCTGAATACAATCCTGGGCTTTGACAATCCGCATTAGTTTGCGAATACCCGTAATAATGGATAATATCATTAGTGGAATACTGATCCAGAAGATCCAGGATATCCATTGTAACAGATACATACTCAGCGGCAGCAATACAAAAAACGGCCCCAGCAGATACTTTAAAAACATCGGTAATCCTTTTCCGGTGTAATAGGTGAACTTATATTCTGTCATGCGAAAAAGTAATTTTCAGTGTTCGGTCAATAGAATGGTGAACCGACTCAAAAATAGCTGATCCGATGCAGGCTGAATATCCCTGAAAACTACTATTTAAGCGGTTGGGGGCGCTACAGTCGTTCGATGCGGATGATGTCCATTTTGCTATTATGCAACAAGTGCAGCCGGATATGATCCCCCTGCTGTAAATCGCCGTATTGCAGACCGGGCATCAGGATTACCTGCATACCGGAATGCAGTGACCGGTATTCTGTACTAATAATAAAGCGGTAATTCATATTCGCGTACCATTTTATTACACGCAGCACGCGGGTATCGACCACCTGCTTATGGGTGGCAAGTCGGTAACGGAAGGTTTCCCGATACAATGGGATAAAATACCATCCCATCAAGCAGGGCAGGCTTACGAAAAACAATAAGAACAACAATGAAGGTAGATTAAAATC
This sequence comes from Niabella terrae, assembly GCF_054783135.1. NCBI lineage: Bacteria > Pseudomonadati > Bacteroidota > Chitinophagia > Chitinophagales > Chitinophagaceae > Niabella > Niabella terrae. The sequence goes on along the minus strand of NZ_BAAGRD010000005.1, from coordinate 264,310 downwards.
CCTGGAACTGAAATTCGAAAGTCCATGGCCCAGGACCAACAGACAGCCCAGGAATGCAGGCAGTACAAAAACAAAAAGCAACAGAATTCTTCCGCGGCAGACACGCCGCAGCATGTATTTCTCTTCATTGGACAAGAGATAGATTGTTTCTGTCATTAGAATACTAATTGCTTGTTTGTTTGGTTACACGCTACTCAGCTGCTGAAGTCAATCCATCCTTTTTCCCTGCGCTCAAGTTCTGCTTCCCTGGCTTTGATGGCTTCTTGAGTCGGAAAGACTTCCTGACCATCGATATCTATATAATACTGTCGGTCGCCTTTTTTTACTTTAGTAAATCCCAGGGCAAAATCTTCTATGGCATCGAACTGAAGTGGTATGACCACCTGAAACCGTTCATCCATATAGCCGCCTTTCTTATTGTTGACGACCCAGGCCCTCCCGTCATAAAAATGACCCGCTCCGTCATATTGCGGTGCACAAATTACTTTTAAATTGTAATCCAGATAGCCCAGTTTCTTATTCTTACGGAAATAAGCGTAATGCTGGTTGCCGAAATAACCGATATACTCAAAAGGCGTAGCGAGTAAGAGGCGCCCCTGATTGTCAAAAATAAAAGTGCTATCCTGACGCTCGGCAAAAATCCGGTCAGACCCGAAATCAACATGCAGGTCACTATAAGTCGGCGGAATGACCCACTGCCCCTTAGGATTGATCACCCCGGTTTTTTTGCCCTGATGCACCACGGCCAGACCGTACGCAAAATCGTCTGCTTTATCCAACCCGAAGGGTATCCTGATCTGGAAACGCTCATCGGCATAGCCCCATTTCCCTTCTTTTCTCAGGGCCATTCTTCCCTGATGCATCGAATGAATCACATCATAGGCAATCGGCAGCCGGAGTTGCAGGGAGGTATCTAATAGTCCCTCCAGATGCCCCTGTAAAACACAGGCCAGGTCCTTACGCTCCCCAGACCGTAGCGGAATTAACTGGGTGTATTGGGGATGGGGATGGAATCCGCTGCTATCGGCATATTGTAACCCTTTGTCGGAATGCCCGGGGCTGTATATAAGGCGACCGAATGTCTCCAGGCTAAAATAGGATCGGTCATTATTCAGCAATTGATTGCGGGTATTAATCAGGTATTGAGCGGTAATGCCTTCTTGGCGGATGCCGACAACCGAGAGTCCATCCGGATTGAAAGGCCAGGCAGTGTGAAACCTGGCGGGTATCTGCTCCCGGCCCTGCCGGTCTACAAAACCATATACCTGATCGTCAGGACGGCCAGCACTATCCTTTTTTCCGACAATGGCATAACCGTTGTTGAAATAAAACACGGTGCTATATTGCGGGCAACGCCGGCGTACCCGCATTTTATTATCGAGCAATAAAAAACAGCTGTCTTTAAGTACCCAGCTACGGCCTTCACTGAATCCCATGCGGCAATCATCATATTCAAAAGCCAACTTTTGCCGCCCCCGAATATCAATAAAGCCCCATTTCCCGTCACGACAGGCAGCCAGATAGCCTTCCTCGGAGATAAAACCCAGACGGGTATAAGTCAATGGAATCAATTGCTTACCCTTTCGACTGAAATAACCGGTCAGGCTGTCTTTTTTTACCTTAATATACTTGGATTGAATCAGGGTTATTTCCTTGTATACCGTATCCAGCAAGAGGCGACCCCGGGCATCAGCCAGTCCGTGAATCTCCACCCGGTGTGTTTTTGGATGGAGCAGGCTCAGGCGGTAAAAATCCTCTTCCCAGAGTTCAATCTTATAAAAGATCGGCGGCTGCAGTACCCGGCCATTCCGGTCAATCAGCCCGTACCTGCGGTTTTTACGCACTATGGCCACACCATTTCTGAAGGGATGTGCTTCTTCAAACTGCGGGAGGATGGCCAACTGACCCTTTTTGTTAATATAGCCTTTCTTATAGCCTAGACTCACCGTGGCCCTGCCTTCAGAAAAAGGACCCGCCCAGTCAAACCAGGGTGCCAACTTCAGCCGACCCTTGTGGTTGATATAGCCCCATTTACCCCCCGTTTCAATAGCAGCCAGGCCTTCGCTGAAGGGATAGGCCATTTTCGGAAGAAGTCCTTCCAGGATCCGGCCTTTCTTGTTAATATAGGTATAGCCATTGCCCTGTCTGATCAAAGCCATCCCGTTGGAAAAATCATCTGCCCAGCTAACTGACAGGGGAAGCCAAAGTTCTTTTCCTGTCCGGGACAGATATCCCCATTGACTGTCGCGACGAATCAGTGACCGGCCGTCAACCCGGCTGCCTTCAAAGTCATAGGTTCCCGAAACCGGAACCTGCCTGTTCGATAAACCGCTGCTATAGCAGGAAACCAACAGGCAGCAGGCTGCCAATATCAAAGAAATCCCTCTCCGTGAATACATCTAGTTAATTTTTCAGGTCCATTTTGAGCGCCTGTATTTCCCCGCCATTCCATCCATCCAGCTATCCCCTCAGGAATCGCTAATGGATCAACTTTTCCCGGGCCCATGGCGGACAAAATACCGCGTTTGTACGGCAGCATTCAGTCATAAGCACCTCTGCCGCAAATATCGCTAAAGCCGGTACAGGCATGCCTCCATGAAATCAGGGATTTTTGGGCCGGGACTTTGAAGCCTGCAACCGGGATGCTATTTTTGATCTTGCGGACGCCAGGGTACTGACGGGGTCTTCAGTCTAGCAACCGGCCGGACCGCTGAAATAATTTCATTCAATGCCTTATCGCTATTTTATTTTCCGGATATTTTTTTCATTACTGCTCTGTAGTTGCTCCGGCATTGGCTTTGCACAGCAGGAACAGCCAAGCACATTAAAGGATAGTTTACCGGCCAGGTTCCGGATAGCCATTTCCTGGCAATTGGGGGACAGATACTATCAGGCCGGCTGGTGGCAACGGGGAAACTGGCAATACGGCCCGCTTAGTTTACGGGTTGAAGAAAATAGCGGTCCTTACGAAGTCTCGGCGCCTCCGGACCCGCTTTCCGACCCGGATATGTCCAGCGCTCAACGCATGTATTTGCAGGGAAAGCCTTATTTCCTGATTAAAGACCGCTACCAACTTTATCTGATCGATCTGGAAGCGAAAACATTTGCAGCACTGCAGCCGGGTAAGGGACTGGATTATGGCGAAGATGCCATAAGTGGAACGATGAGGGGCCTGCGCTTTTTCGACCACTACCTGCTGGGGAATGCGGTCAGCTACGGTTTATTCTGTTTTAATATTCAGGATCCGGCCCATCCCCGGGAACTGAAACGCTATACCGCGGTTTACAGCAACCTCGGACAACCCTATTTTTTCCTGGATGAACATCCCGACGGTACCCTGAGCGGTCTGTTCGCACAAAGTGACACCCTCAATAAATCCACTGTCATCTCTCAATTCTATACGACTATTAAAAATCCCTGGTATGTATTTCAAAAAGAAAAGCGACTGCAGCCAACTTCAGGCTATACCGATCCGGTCAACCTGCCCGACCCCGACGCTTATCTGAATTTGATCAAAAATCGCAGGGTGGGCAAACCCGTCAACTGGACCATCGATCTGAAGCAGGGGCTGCTACTGAAAAGGAAAGGTCAGTTCATCCAGGATCTAAAAAACTAAGGTCTGCCAGGATCAGTTTCGTGCCGGCCCGCGTTTCAGCCGGATCCGCCTGCCTGGTAACTGCCAGGCCCTGAATCTTATGCCGGCTGGCGTAGCGCTTCCCTTATTTTGGGCGCAATCTGATCGCCGAAAATTTCAATGGATTGCATCATTTTTTTATGGTCGGGCGCACCGACATCCATATGCGCGGAAAACCTTGTCAATCCGAATAGTGCCTGCATTTCCAGTATCTTGTCGATGGCTTGCGACGCATCACCGATAATCAGGTGCCCGCCCTGGCCCAGCCCCCTGTCGTACTGGGCGCGCTGATAGGGAGGCCAGCCGCGGGAGCGACCTACCCGATCCATCTGTGCAGCATATACGGGATAATAATAATCAGCGGTTGCTTTGGCATCCGCACCAAAGAAACTATGCATATGTACGCCGACTTGAAATTTTTCGGGATCATGACCTGCCTGTAAATAAGCCTGCTTATTGTAATCAAAAAGTGGTTTGAACTGTACGGGATTACCACCGATAATGGCAAAAATCACCGGAAGCCCCAGTGCTGCGGCTCTTTGAACCGACTGCGGCGTACCACCGACGGCTACCCATACAGGCAGACCACCATCGGTGGCCCGGGGCAGTACCAACTGATTGTCCAGCGCAGGCCGAAAGCGTCCCTTCCAGCTGATGGCTGCCTGTTGATTGATACCAAGTAATAAACGGAGCTTCTCGTCAAATAAAGCGTCATAATCCTCCAGATCAAAACCGTAAAGAGGAAAAGATTCTATAAAACTTCCGCGGCCCGCTGTAATCTCAGCCCGACCGCCTGAGATCAGATCAAGGGTCGCAAAACTCTGATAGAGTTTTACCGGATCTGCCGAACTGATAACAGATACAGCGGAACCAAGCCTGATCTTCTTGGTAACGGTGGAAGCTGCAGCCAGCAGTATTTCCGGTACCGATACGGCATAATCGGGTCGATGATGCTCGCCCATACCAAAGAAGTCGAGTCCCAACTGATCCATCAGCTGAATCTCTTCAATAATTTCCTGCAGGCGCTGTTGCGCGGGTTGATAGTTGCCGTTGACGTCGCGATACAGATCACCAAACATGCCGATTCCTAATTCCATAATGACTGTATAACAAAAACTATTATTCAAGGTTGATCTTCATTCGCCGGACTTATCCTAGATTAAGTTTTGCCCCTTGTTTCCCTGGAAATGGGTTCTGTACCGGTATGCATCAACCATTCACTCAGGTCCTTATAAGGCAAAAAGCGATCCGAAAGGTCCACAAAATGATCGGGCCAGGGTTGCAGGCGCTCCTTACATCGCCTGCCCGCTGCATCATTGTCCAGCATCAGGTAAACCCGCTGCTGTTGCAACAGCAGCGGCAACGCCTTTTTAAAATAAACCACAGAGTTCAGGATCAGGTATTGCACCGGTTCTTCCAGAAATGAAGACTGGGATTCTACCAATGACAGAAAGTCAAAAAAGCCTTCGACAACCACCATTGCCGCAGCACCCCGGGTTCGGATCAAACTGAAATCCTTGGGTTTGACGGTACCTTTAAACGTTCCGGTACTTCTGAGTTCATAACCATCTGAGCAGTTGGGGAACCCGATCACAGGGTAGGATCTGACAGGTGTTTCTATTTCAATCTGTTTACAATACCGGCGGGCGGTGGCCAGTGAAATTTTTCTTTTTTTAAAATAGGCTTTAAGCCCGGCATCCTTAATAATTCCTATCCCCAGTATTTTAATCCGCGAAACGGGCGCCGGCTTTTTCTCTTTGACTTTAACGGCGGGTGCAGAGAAGCGAAAATCCACAGACAAATAATTATCGGCCAGTTTTTCCATCAACTCCTTAAAGCTGCAATTAAAATATTGCTTACCAAAATCTATTAAATAGCCGCCCTGGCCGATACTATGATCGTACCAGGCATTCAGGCGCCGGTCGATTTTAAAGGAAGGCGTCCTTTCTTCATGAAAAGGCGAATAATACCAATATTCCGTACCGCGAATCCTGGCTGGCTCAAACCCCTGTGTTTGCAGAAACTCCACCAGATCCAGTTCATTTACCGCAGCAGCGGACATGCGCTTTCTAGCCATAATACTTAAGTTTAGAAGGAATGTATGAATCTATACAGGCAGCATCTTTGATGATATAGCAGTCTTAAAGGTAGCACTTTTTTCCAGCCCAGAAATATCCGGAATTGCCGTTCGCTGGCCCGGGCTGACACAACAGGGTCAGGAGCGCTTGCCCGACTGGCCATTTTCTGCATCCGGAGATCATGATTAAACCGCCTGACAAAAATGAACCTTTACAACCACAGGATACACATTTAACAGTTTGGTCAAGCGGCATCTGCACGCCGGCAGTCGGCAAGATGAAAATATCATTTTTGGGGCGGCTGGTGCTGAAAGCAATAGCCGTTGCCAATACGGGTCATATGCCGGCAGCGACGGCCGGACTTAGTCATTCCTTTACATTGGCGGGTCGCGCCTACCCCACTGGTCTTTTTGACCGGTTGGCGCGCTACTTTACGCTCTACGGGTTTGCAAATTTTACAGGGCGTCAGTCCCTGCTCTCTGGCTGCTGCCAACGTAAGGGCCTTGGAAGTGTTTTTTACTGTACGACATTGCGCCCGGTGATACCGCGCACCAGAAGGCGTCTTGTATACCGTTTGCGCCGATGCGTTCATTGACCATACCCCAAGAAGGAAAAGCAGTATTACCGTTCTCATATATTTCGGTTGCAGCCTGCCAGCTAATGCCGGCAATTGGCATTCCATTTTTTAAAAATAAACATTATTGGTTGCAAAAATGTAAAAGTATCGGGAAACAGTATGGGAGCGAACCCGCCGGAGACATCACTAAGAGAATGGGTTGTTCACAGGAAGAGTTCTTTTAAATTGATTAAATTAGCTTAAAAATTTGGGATCATGAAAACTACTACAGGAAAATCAGCCAGCGAACTTTCTATAAATGCGCAAAACTACCAATACTATGCCCTCAAAGACCTGGATCAGACAAAAATCGACAAACTCCCATTTAGCATCCGGATCCTGCTGGAAAATGTAATCCGCAACTACGACGGCTTCAGTATCACAGATGATCATATCCAGTTACTCGCCAACTGGACGCCTGTCCCGATAGATAAAGACATTCCTTTTAAACCGGCACGGATCCTGATGCAGGATTTTACCGGTGTGCCCGCCGTAGTGGACATTGCTTCGCTCCGGGCAGAATTTGTCAGACATGGCGGTGATGGTCAGAAAATCAATCCAGCCATACCGGTAGATCTGGTCATCGACCATTCAGTGCAGGTGGATTATTTTGGCACTGATTATTCTTATGACAGAAATGTGCAGGTGGAATACGATCGCAATAAAGAACGTTATGAACTTTTAAAATGGGCCCAGAACGGACTTCATAATTTTACGGTGGTGCCGCCCGGTATGGGCATATGCCATCAGGTCAATCTGGAATACCTCGCCAAAGGCATCATCAGTAAGGATGGCTGGTTATTTCCTGACTCACTGGTGGGAACGGATTCCCATACCCCGATGGTTAATGGCATTGGTGTGATTGGTTGGGGAGTCGGTGGTATAGAAGCGGAAGCGGCCATGCTCGGACAGCCCATCTTCTTTACCTGTCCCGAAGTTGTTGGCCTGCAGCTTACCGGGAAAATCCCCGAACAGTGTACCGCCACGGATATGGTATTGTCAATTACAAAGGTCCTGAGGGATAAAGGTGTGGTGGGTAAATTTGTGGAAGTCTTTGGTGACGGGCTGGATCATCTTTCCGTTACGGACCGGGCCACCATTTCCAATATGTCACCAGAATTCGGGTGTACCGTCACTTATTTCCCCATTGACGGTAGAACACTGGAATACATGCGTCAAACCAATCGCAGTGAACAGGATATCCAGATAGTAGAAGCTTATTGCAAGGAGAATCTATTATGGCGTACCGGTAAAGAACAGATAGAATATTCCTCTTTGGTTACTTTTGACCTCTCGAGCCTGGAACCCACAGTATCGGGACCGAAACGCCCTCAGGACAAGATACTCGTGAAGGAACTGAACACGGCTTTTGAACAACAACTGGATAAGGAATACAGTCGCTCCTATCATGCCATTCACGATCGCCGCGAATCTGCCTGGCTGGCGGATGGTGGTTCTGGCACCGAATTCACTTTTGGGAAAGTGCCGGTCAATGCGCCCAATAATTTTGAAATAGATAAAGAACAGATGCATGCCGTGCGCGTTAAACATAAGAATAAGGAATTTGTATTGAGCGATGGCAGTATTGTAATTGCGGCCATCACCAGTTGTACCAATACTTCTAATCCTGCCGTCATGGTGGGTGCCGGACTCCTGGCGCGCAATGCGGTCATGAAAGGCTTACGCACCAAATCCTGGGTCAAAACCTCGTTGGCCCCGGGTTCCAAAGTAGTGACGCAGTATCTGGAAAGATCCGGACTCAGCGCCGACCTGGAGGCGCTGCGTTTTCATACGGTCGGTTATGGCTGTACATCCTGTATCGGAAATTCCGGACCACTTCCCGCGCATATAGCTGAAGCAGTGGACAAAGGAGAATTGGTCGTTGCCTCCGTATTATCTGGTAACAGAAATTTTGAAGCGCGGGTACATCCCCAGGTAAAAATGAATTTTCTGATGTCCCCCATGCTGGTTGTTGCCTATGCCCTCGTAGGTCGCATCGATGTAAATCTTATCGACGATCCGTTGGACTACGATCCCAATGGCAATCCGGTATACCTGCGAGATATCTGGCCCAGTCGGGATGAAATTTCCCAGACCATCAATGAATGTGTAAAAGTCGACGATTTCCAATCGGTGTATGATGTCATATTCGATGGTTCAGAAGAATGGCAACAGCTGGATGTAAAACTCAGTGAGAAATATCAGTGGGATCCCGGCTCCACCTATATTAAAGAATCGCCGTTTTTTGAAAATCTGAATGCCACCCCCGCACCATTAACCGATATTAACAATGCGCGGGTATTATTGTATCTGGGAGACTCGGTAACAACGGACCATATATCACCGGCCGGGTCTTTTAAACCCGAATCGGCTGCCGGACAATATTTAACCTCCAATGGCATTCAGCCTGCTGATTTCAACTCTTATGGATCCCGGCGCGGTAACCACGAAGTGATGATGCGGGGAACATTCGCCAATGTCCGGATCAAAAACAAGATTACCGATAAAGAAGGCGGCTTCAGCACTTATTTACCTTCAGGCAGTACCGGAACCGTATTCGAGACAGCCATGCGATATAAGGAAGACGCAACGCCATTGATCGTTCTGGCCGGAAAAGAATATGGGTCGGGATCATCCCGGGACTGGGCAGCTAAAGGCACTTTCCTACTGGGAATCAAAGCAGTGATCGCCGAAAGCTTTGAGCGGATACACCGCAGTAATCTGGTGGGTATGGGCGTCGCCCCCCTCGTATTTACCGAAGGGCAAAATGCGGCTTCCCTGGGACTGGATGGCACAGAGACCTTCTCGATCAACGGACTTTCCTCCGACCTGGTTCCCCATAAATTACTGGATGTAACAGCACTGCATCCCTCAGGTAGAAAGATAGAATTCAAGGCAGAAGCTCGTTTTGACTCTGCCATCGAAATAGCATATTATCAAAATGAAGGCATTCTTCAGTATGTGCTCAGGGACTACCTGAAAAGGGAAAATGCATAGCCGAACAGCAGCGCTCCGATGACAACAGGTGGTATGATTCAGGGGCCGGGAACCCGCTTGTTTCTACCCTGCAATAGCAGATGTATTGAAATTGTATGGTATATGAATTATTAAATGCCGCATCGTCCTTCCATCGTTGGCGGAATGAAAGTTCAATCAGATGCCCCTATTGTATAAAGTAAAAAAGCAGTCAAAACAAAGACGTTTTAACTGCTTGATTTTCAAGTGACCCCGTCAGGATTCAAACCTGAAACCTTCTGATCCGTAGTCAGATGCTCTATTCAATTGAGCTACGGGGCCATTTATTGGGAGGCAAAGGTAGGGATTAAAATATTTTTTTCAAAATTACATTTCGAACTGTAGCTTTAAGTTTTAACGTCATTTAAATTTAATCCTGATATTTTGAAAATCAAACTTTGGTCCATCGGAAATGATCATGATTCTTATGTCAAAACCGGCATCACCGACTTCACCAAAAGGATCAATAACTATTTCAAAACGGAATGGGAGCTGATCCCTCCGGTCAAAAATGCCGGCAAATTATCAGCAGAAGGACTGAAAAAAGCCGAAGCCGAATCGGTATTGCAGAAACTTTCAGCTGACGACCTGTTGGTCCTTTTGGATGAACGGGGAAAACAACTGGATTCGGAAGAACTGGCAACCCGATTGCAGCGAATGATCAATACCAGCGCCAAAAATATCATTTTCCTGATCGGAGGTGCCTACGGTACACATGAAACTGTTATGCAAAAGGCCAGCTGGACCTGGAGTCTCTCCCGACTGGTATTTCCCCACCAGCTGGTACGACTGATCCTGGCAGAACAGCTTTACCGGGCCTGTACCATTCTGAAGAATGAAAAATATCATCATCAGTAGTTCCGTCCGGTGCAGTTTTTTACTACCTATTTATGCCCTATTTTTACCGGATGGAAGTATCTATTACCCTGATCATTACTATTGCTACCGTTCTTGTCTCGCTATGGGGATTCAGCAACCAGAAAATAATTGACGACCTGATTTTTTACGGACCGGCTATCAGTTCCCGCCGACAGTATTACCGCTTTATAACCGCCGGCTTTATCCATGCAGATTTTATGCATCTGGCTTTTAATATGTTTGCCTTTTACTCTTTTGGCAGGATCCTGGAAAAAACTGCTTTTGCTGCGCCCGAAATTTTCGGAAAAGATGCCCCGATTTACTTTAGCATGCTATACCTGGGAGGACTGATCGTCTCCAGTATTCCGGATTACTTTAAACATAAGGACAATTACTATTTCCGCAGCCTGGGTGCATCCGGCGCGGTATCTTCAGTGATATTTGCCTGTATTGTACTGTTTCCTACCCTGCCCATCAGCATTATGTTCCTGCCGATCGGTATTCCGGGCTGGATTTTCGGCCTTTTGTACCTGTTGCTAACAGCTTATCTGGATAAAAGGGGTGGCGGTAACATCAACCATAGTGCGCATTTATGGGGCGCCTTATTTGGCGTGGTCTTTATGGTTGTCTTTGTCTCCCTGAAGGGCGAAATCAATATCTGGCAGAATTTTATATATCAGATCGCCGGATAAATTGTTGCTGAGCGCCTGATTCTCATATAGATAATGTTAATTAAGGGACGGCAACCCCTAATTCTCACCCGTTTATGATAAATTTGCCGCTAAAATTTCTGGCCAATGCCTTTGAATCAACTTTTCGTTATTTACCTGATCAGTCTGTTACTGGTACTGCTGCCTTCCTATGGGTTATCCAAACTATTTAAAATGGCTGGCCGGGAGTCCTGGAAAGCCTATATCCCGTTCTACAATACATGGGTCATGCAGGATATTGCCCAAAGACCCAAACACTGGGTTTTCTGGCAGTTTATTCCGGTGGTCGGCTGGTTCATTACGCCGGGCATATTTATTGAATTTGCCAAAGTCTTCTGCCGGTTTTCCTTCCTGGACCATACCGCAGCAGCCCTGGTCGCTCCTTTTTATTTTCCCTGGCTGGCCAATAACAAGGACGCCCGTTTTATTGGCGCTGAAGGGGTGCTCAAACATAAAAAACCCTCCTGGCGGGAATGGGTGGACGCGGCCATCTTTGCCATCGTGGCAGCCACATTGATCCGGACATTTATATTTGAAGCCTATACGATCCCGTCCAGCTCTATGGAAAAAACATTGCTGGTAAAGGATTTCCTTTTTGTTAGTAAATTCAGTTACGGCCCCCGGATCCCCAATACGCCCTTATCCATTCCCTTTATACATAATTATACCCCTGGTTTCAATACGACGTCCTATTCTACTTTGATCGAACTGCCTTATATCCGCTGGTTTGCCTCGCCGGTAAAAAGAAACGACTGTGTCGTCTTTAATTTTCCCGAAGGCGATACCGTCATACATGCGGAAGGTTATGAATCCCTGGTACCTTATAGCCAGGTCAAACGATTTGCCGCCCTGGGCGATCAGCAGTCCATCAATGTTCTGAATAACCCGGATGTATACCCGGTCGTGGTGCACCCCCCGGATAAAACGGATAACTATATTAAAAGATGCGTGGGCATTGCCGGCGACTCTATCAAAGTAGTCAACGGTGATTTATTTGTTAATAATGAGCCGGCTTTTATCTCCCCTACCAGTGCTACCTACTATATTTTCCGGTCCAAAAATAATGTAGGCATGACTGGCGACTACCTGAAAGAGGCCGGCATCAGAATTTCCAGCGATGGCAATGACTTTCAGCAGATTGATGGCCTCACTTACCGGGTAAACCTTACGGTACCGGAGCTGGGCATACTCAGGAAGCTGGCAGCGGTAGATGCGGCCTCGATTACCCGCGATATCGAACCTGCTGACAGGTACTATTATCAGCTCTTTCCTTATTTCGACAGCTCTCATAAATGGTCCATCGACAATTACGGCCCGCTGTGGGTACCTAAAAAAGGCGCTACCATCCAGTTAAATCCGGATAATTATCTGATTTATGAGCGCGCTATCCGGACTTATGAGGGCAATCAACTGGAAAACCGTAATGGTACATACTATATAAACGGACAGCCTGCGAATACGTATACATTTAAAATGGATTATTATTGGATGATGGGTGACAATCGCCACAATTCCCAGGACAGCCGTTTTTGGGGTTTTGTACCTGAAAGTTCCGTGGTGGGAAAAGCCTGGATGATCTGGTTCAGTTACGAGAATGGTCCACGCTGGAAGCGAATTTTCAAAATTATTAAATAGTAATTTACCTTCAGGGGCTTCATAAACTTAGCATATGATACAAAGAAAACAAACCCTATGGTTGCTGCTCTCCGGCATCAGTAGTGCGCTGACCTTCAAGTTCCCGTTCTATACCGGTACCGTACTGGCAGATACCAAGGGTGTGACGGGTCCTGAGCTTTCGGCCATCGACAATATTTTTCTGATCCTGCTGACGGCTGCCGTCTTCCTGCTGGCCATCGGGGCTATTTTCCTGTTCAGAAACCGGAAAAAGCAAATACAGGCGGCCCTGGCAGGCCTGGTGGGTACCGTGGCCCTGATTGCCGTTTATTTTACCTATACCAAGAATTTTGCGCCCGGCGGACATATTACCCTGACCGCATTGCTGAGTTTGATTGCGGCAGTCGGATTTTATTTCGCCATTAAAGGGATCCGGAGAGACCAGCGACTGGTCCGTGACCTGAACCGGTTGCGATAACAGTATGTCCATAACATGATACGGATAGACGGAAGGCAATGCTTTCCGTCTTTTTAATAGTAGTAGTGCCGTATTTTGAAGTATTTTTGCAGGAATGCTACAACAGCAGTATTAAAAACTTATTCATGGCAAAAGTCAAAGTAGGTGTGGTTCAGATGAGTTGCAGCGCCGACAAGTCGGACAATCTGGAGAAAGCCGTAGGAAAAATAAAAGAAGCCGCCGCCAAAGGGGCACAGATCGTTTGTTTACAGGAACTGTTCACCTCCCTGTATTTCTGTGATGTTGAAGATTACGACAATTTCAAACTGGCCGAACCTATTCCGGGGCCATCTACCGAAAGGCTGAGTGCCGTGGCCCGGGACATACAGGTGGTGATCATCGCCTCACTTTTTGAGAAAAGAGCCGAGGGACTGTATCACAATACAACCGCTGTACTCGATGCCGATGGCAGTTATCTGGGCAAATATCGTAAAATGCATATTCCCGACGATCCGGCCTATTATGAGAAATTTTATTTCACCCCCGGCGACTTGGGTTACCGGATATTTGAGACCCGGTATGCCAAATTAGGGGTACTGATTTGCTGGGATCAATGGTATCCCGAAGCCGCAAGGATTACCAGCCTGATGGGCGCTGAAATCCTTTTCTACCCTACCGCAATAGGTTGGGCGACTTCACAGGACGAATCGACCAACACCGAGCAGTATCAGGCTTGGCAGACCATCCAGCGAAGTCATGCGGTGGCCAACGGGGTGCATGTCGTCAGCGTCAACCGTGTAGGGTTTGAACAGGAGGGCGCCATGAAATTCTGGGGCGGCTCCTTTATTGCCAACCCCTTCGGCTCGATCCTTTATCTGGCCTCCCATGAACAGGAGGAAGTGCATGTAGAAGAACTGGAACTGGGAAAGACAGATCAGTACCGTACACACTGGCCTTTTCTCAGGGATCGCCGGATTGATTCCTACCAGCCGATCACCAAAAGATATATTGATGATACGCCGTAACCGGGATGCCGGAGACGACCTGTCCCAAAGGGACGAACCTGAAATAATTGCCCGAAATCAAAAATGCTACGGGCGCATTTCACCATTACCATTGAATTAATAATATTTCCACTTTCATGATAAGCGAAACTTCCGGCCTGACAGACTTTCAAACCAAAGGATTGCTGCCCAAGGCATTGGGTTACTATTTTCCACCGGAATGGCATCCACATGAAGCCACCTGGCTGAGCTGGCCGCATAAGGAAGCTTCCTGGCCCGGGAAAATCGAGATGATTTATCCCTTTTATGTGCGATTTATCTGGGAACTGACCCAGGGAGAGAAGGTCTGCATCAATGTCACCGATGAACGCATGGAGCAAATTGCCATCCGGCATCTGGAAGCCGGTGAAGTGGATTTGTCCCGGGTTCAGTTTTATCATCATCCCACCAATGATGCATGGTGCCGGGACCATGGCCCTGCATTTCTGATACAGCCGGAGGCTCGCATTAAAAAAGTAATTGTGGACTGGGGCTACAATGCCTGGGGAAATAAATACCCGCCCTATGACCTGGACAACAAAATTCCAGGAGCAGTGGCCCATAGCCTCCAACTGCCGGTTTTTCAACCAGGCATTGTAATGGAGGGCGGTTCGGTTGAGTTCAACGGTGCCGGTACGCTGCTGACCTCCCGATCCTGTCTCCTGAATAAGAACCGTAACCCCCATTTAAATCAGGAGGAAATTGAAGCGTACCTGCACAACTACTATGGGGTGGATCAGGTACTGTGGGTAGCCGATGGTATTGTGGGCGATGATACGGATGGACATATTGATGATACCATCCGGTTTGTAAACAGCGACACAGTCGTTACGGTTGTCGAAACGAATACCAAAGATGAGAATTATGAATTGCTGCAAGCCAATTTAAAACAACTCCAAAAAATGCGACTGGCGGATGGACGGCAATTAAATATTATTGAAATCCCGATGCCCGGACCGGTCATCTGGGAAGACCAGCGACTGCCCGCCTCCTATGCCAATTTCTACATCGCCAACAAATCCGTCATCGTACCTACTTATCGCAGCGTTCATGACGAAAAGGCCCTGGGACTGATTCAGGAATGTTTCCCAGACCGTCAGGTAGTAGGTATTGACTCCAGCGATATCATATGGGGGCTGGGTAGCTTTCATTGTCTGAGCCAGCAGGAACCAGCGGTATAAATACCGGATACACGGACTGTTCAAAACCTGGATTTCAGAGAAAACGGGCGGTATGACTGCCTTTAAGCTTTTTGATGGCTGCCGGGATTCCAGCAAATACCAGTTCGCCGCCTGCGTCTCCGGCTTCGGGGCCTAATTCAATCAACCAGTCCGCACTCCTGATTACATCTGTATTATGTTCAATCACGATAACAGAATGTCCCTGTTCTATCAGGGCCTTGAAGGAAGCGAGCAATTTCTTGATATCATGAAAATGAAGGCCGGTGGTGGGCTCGTCGAAAATGAATAGGACTTTATTGCTGCTGCGGCCTTTGCCGAGAAAAGAAGCAAGTTTAACCCGCTGCGCTTCACCGCCCGAGAGGGTGTCCGAGGACTGACCCAGTTTTACATAACCCAGGCCCACATCACTCAAAGGCTGGAGCGCTTCGGCCAGCTTGCCCTCACTATAAAAGAACTCGATTGCCTCATCGACACTCATCTCCAGGACATCATAAATACTTTTATCGTTGAATTTAACCTCCAGGACTTCTTCCTTAAAGCGTTTGCCGCCACAACTTTCGCAGGTGAGGTGTACATCCGCCAGGAACTGCATTTCGACCACCTGTTCGCCTTCTCCTTTACAAGTATCACAACGTCCCCCGTCGACATTAAAGGAAAAATGCTTGGGTTGAAAGCCACGCATTTTACTCAAAGGTTGCCGCGCATAGAGGTTGCGTATTTCATCATAGGCTTTGATATAGGTGACAGGATTACTCCGCGAAGATTTACCGATGGGATTCTGGTCCACCATTTCAATCTGATCAATATCTTTTATATTTCCAGTTATGGCCTTATGAAAGCCGATTTTATCGCCACTGAATTCTCCTTTTATTTTCTGAAGTGCCGGGTAGAGGATTTGTTTGACCAGTGTGGTTTTACCGCTACCGCTGACGCCGCTCACCACGCAAAGCAGGTTCAATGGGAATTCCACGGTTATATTTTTCAGGTTATGCTGGCGGGCACCTTCCACAATAATGGACCGGTTCCATTGACGAACCTTTTCCGGAGGCGCAATGGTGAAGTTGCCGCTCAGGTATTTTCCGGTAAGACTTTTTGGATTTTTAATCAGGGCCTTATAATCTCCTGCGGCGACCACTTCTCCACCCAGGTGGGATGCCAGCGGACCCATATCGATGATATGATCGGCATGTCGCATAATCATCTCGTCATGTTCTACGACCACCACTGTATTATTCAGATCCCTCAGTTCTTTCAATACCTTGATCAGGTTATCAGTATCTCTGGGATGCAGCCCGATAGAAGGTTCATCCAGGATGTACAGGGAATTGGTCAGGTTACTACCCAGACTGCGGGTGAGCTGGATGCGCTGGCTTTCTCCGCCGCTCAGGGTATTGGCAACCCGGTTAAGACTCAGATAACCCAGCCCGACCTTAATGAGAGTATCCAGCCGGTTATTTATTTCCAACAGGATTCTTTTGGCCACTTCGCGCTGATGTGCGGATAACTTCAATTGACCAAACCAGGCTTTTAAATCTTTGGCGGACATTTCACTTAAGGCGCCGATATGTTTACCGCCTACCTGCACATACAGGGCTTCTTTTTTCAGACGGTATCCCTGACAATCCGGGCAGGTGGTGCGGCCCCTGTAGCGGCTGAGCAGTACCCGGTATTGTACTTTGTAAAGGTTCTGTTCTACTTCCCGGAAAAAATCGTTGATGCCGCCCCGGGTCTTCCAGAGATAATCATACTGGGCCGCTGTCAGATCGGCGATCGGTTTATGTACGGGAAAGTCATCTTTATCGGAGTTTTTGATAAACCGGTCCCGCCATTTGCCCAGCTTCTCTCCTTTCCAGGGTGCTACTGCGCCTTCGTAAACCGTCAAACGCTTGTCCGGGATGACCAGGTCCGCATCGATCCCCAGTACCAGGCTAAAGCCTTCGCAGGTCGGACAGGCTCCCAGTGGATTGTTAAAAGAGAAAAGATTAGGCTGAGGCTCTTCAAAAACCAACCCATCCATCTCAAAACGATTATTAAAATGCAATAGTTTCTTCTTACCTTTTTCGGGAAATACCGCCAGGTACACGTCACCGTGGCCTTCGTAAAACGCAGTTCCCAGTGAGTCACCCAAACGATGCAGATCGTCTTCATCAAAGTCTTTGACCACCATCCTGTCGATTAGCACATAGACTTCTTTTTCTGTGCCAGATTTGCCGGCAAATGTATCTTTATATGAAGCAGCGTCAGGTGCCAGTAAATCTTCAATCCGCAGTACGGAAAGTTCGCCTTTCTGTTGCGGGTCAGCCACGGCCATCCGGCTAAAACCCTTCTGCATCAAAATATTCAGTTCTTCGGTAACATCCCGATGCCGGTGCTGCATAAACTTAATCAATATAAAAACCTTGTCCCCCTCTTTGAATTGCTGAATGACTTCAACAACATCGCTAACATCGTCTTTTTTCACCGGCTGACCGGAAACTGGTGAGATGGTCACCCCTGCTCTTGCATACAGCAATCGCAGGTAATCGTAAATTTCAGTCATGGTCCCGACGGTACTACGGGGCGTTCGGGTGATGACTTTCTGCTCGATGGCAATTGCCGGACAAAGACCTTTGATATAATCCACATCCGGTTTATTCATACGATTCAGAAACTGTCTTGCATAGGCACTCAGGCTTTCGGCATAGCGGCGCTGCCCTTCCGCAAAAAGTGTATCGATGGTCAGCGATGATTTACCCGAACCGGAGACGCCGGTAACCACTATGAATTCATTTCTGGGAAAATCCACTGTAACGTTCTTCAAATTATGTACCCGGGCGCCTTTTACCGTTATGGACTCCTGAGATTTTCTAGCTGTTTTCATCGAATGGATTTAAAATACTGCGAAAAGGTTACAAATGTACCCGCAAAATTGTTCCCGAATTCGGAATCGGGACCATAAATACGATAAAAAAACCGGAATGACCCTCCTATTTCAGCTACCGGTACCCGCCCGAAACCATCCAAATGTCAAAAAAATTAAAACTGAGAACCAGTCATTTAAATTAAGTGTTAAATAATTTTAACAAAAAATTTACCTCCTTTGGGCAATTTTTAGGGCAGTTTTGTGACAGCCCGTAACAATCACAGGTGAAAATGATGACAGGCGCAGCAGAATGTGGTTATTTACCAACCCGAATTACATGTAACAACATGACTTCATACGTAAAAAAAAGCGATAACGAACTCATACATCTATTTACCAATGGTCACGAATCCGCACTGGATTCGCTGCTGGAACGGTATAAGGACAAACTATTTAATACCATATTGTATATCGTTAAGGACAAATACCACGCAGAAGATATTTCTCAGGATGTTTTTATAAAAATCATCGAAACCCTCAAAAGTGGCAAATACAAAGAGGAGGGCAAATTTCTTCCCTGGGCAATGCGGATCGCCCATAACCTCTGTGTGGACTATTTTAGAAAACTGAAACGCTTTCCTTTTGTCAAAGGAAGCGCGGACAACGAAGTACTGGAAACCATCAACAGCAGTGAGCAGAATGCCGAGGATAAGATTATCAAGGTACAGAGCATGGGAAAAGCCAAAGACCTGCTGGAAAAACTGCCCCAGGAACAAAGGGAAGTTATCATTCTGCGCCATTTTGCCAACCTCTCTTTTAAGGAAATTGCGGAAATCACCGGTTGCAGCATCAATACGGCATTGGGACGGATGCGCTATGGCCTGATCAACCTGAGGAAGCTGATGACCGGAAAATGATTTTTACAAAACATTTAGAATTTCGAAAAAATAAAACCCGGGAATCTGCGTTAATTAGAGACGATCGATACCGGGTACTATGACAAAAATATTGTCATCTTGTATTTCCGATAGGAAAAAAGAAATTCGAACTAATAAGCCGAATCTTCTTGCCGAACCCACCGGTTAATACAAGATGACGCCTAATTGAGCCGCTTCAGCAGAAGCGGCTTTTTTAATTCAGATCCGGTTCCGCAACAAAACCGATGGCCCATCTATGCCGATATTTGTCAATCAGGCTCCTGCTTGATCCCGGCACCAAACGCAATCCGTTGTCCTTCGGTCGGGTAACCTTCAAAAGAACCTTTCAACGGTTTTCCGTCTTAAATCGTATGCCACGAGGGCAAATAATCTTTTTACAACGTTTGATATGCTTTTTCGGAAGAAAATAATAAAATCTCGCTTTGAAAAACTTATTTTTAGTTTATTGATTGTAGTCGATTCGCATGAGTAAAATATGAACCCGGCTTAAGAAAAACTTCGAGCTTTCCTGAGTGCCCTGCCAATGACCGGCGACCTAATGATTCGTTCCAACACCCTGGAATGCTGGTTTCCTGAGCCCGATCGATTCAAACTTCAACCCTTTAATTTAAATTAAATGAGAAAACTAAAACCTTTTAGGCAAAGGACAGCTATCTGCCTGTCTTTCTGTTTGTTCTTTTGTCTTTATGCTTCCCTGACGGCGCTGGCCCAGACGGACCGCGAAGTGTCCGGTATTGTCACTGACAACCGTAAACAGCCCCTGGAAGGGGTCACTGTTATGGTTAAGGGTACCAGTCTGGGTACCGTCACGGATACCAGTGGCCATTATGTGTTGAAGTCCCTTCCTGCCAATGCCACCCTCGTATACAGTTATACCGGATTTACCGATCAGGAAATCATCGTAGGCAGTCAGACTACAATTAATATCAGCCTGACTTCGAATGCCACTGACCTGAATGAAGTCGTAGTTATCGGTTATGGCACGGCCCGTAGAAAAGATCTGACCGGGTCCGTGGTGTCCGTTCAGGCCACCAAGATGGAAAAGGAAGCACCCCGATCGGTACAGGACCTGTTGCGGGGCAACGCGGCCGGACTGATTATCGGCCAGAGCAATCCGGGCAATATCGCCAGAGGCGATGCCGATATCCTGGTCAGGGGGGCAGGTACTTTAAAAGCGGGAAGCAGCCCCCTCAATGTAGTGGACGGTGTCATATTTGACGGAACGCTTGCCGATCTCAACCCTAATGATATTCAATCCATAGACATCCTCAAAGATGCCAGCGCCACAGCCGTATATGGTGCGAAAGCCGCCAATGGCGTAGTGCTCATCACTACCAAAAAAGGGGCTTCGGGTAAGCCGCGGATTTCGATGAATGCCAACCTTGGTATGGTAGAAATCGCTGGTATGCCGCGGGTGATGACGGGCGAGGAATTTCTGAAATGGCGCTATGATTATGAAATTGGTAAAAACAGTGATGATTATCTGAATGCCCACCCGGAGATGTTCGATGATCCCCGTGGGTTAAAAAATGTCAGCGAGCTGGACTGGTACAATTATGACAAGAATGATCCGGCATCCAGTGTAACCGATGAAGAACTTTTGCGGACCTGGCTTACCCGCCTGGAATTAAAAGTTCCCGAAATCGACAACTACCTCGACGGCCGAATCACCAACTGGCAGGACCTGGTATTTCAGAAAGGATTCCAGCAGGATTATACCGTTAGCGTGTCCAACCAAAACAAGAGTTCAAATTACTACCTGTCCCTCAATTATACCGACCGGGAAGGGATTGTGGTAGGCAACCGTTTTACTAATTTCAGAACCCGGTTGAACCTGGAATCAAAAATAACTGATTTCTTAAAGGTGGGCGCACAAACCAATTTCGCCGTCAGAGATGAAGGCTTTTTACAAGCCGATTGGGGGCAAAGTGCCGTAATATCTCCGTATGGATCCAATAACCTGGACGATCCGAACAGTCTGTACCGCAGGTATCCCACAGACGATATCACCCCCGTAAATCCCTTTCATGACAATCTCTACCGGGATCGGAAAAATATCTATAATACTTTATTTGCCAGCATCTATGGTGTCATTACCCTTCCCTGGGGCTTCGAAATTCAATCCAACTTCACCCCCTCATTTGTATGGCATGAATACTATAATCATGAATCTTCAAAAAATCCGGCCTGGGAAGACAATGGAGGTAGTTCGGAACGCACTTTTGAAAAGACATATAACTGGCAGATCGACAATGTATTGCGGTGGAAAAAAAGTTTCGATGCGCATCGCCTGGAGCTGACCCTGCTGCAGAATGCGGAGAAAGGTCAATACTGGAGAACCGAAGCTACCGCCTCCAATTATTATGGGGCAGATATCCTGAGCTGGCACCGGCTGCAAGCCGCTTCGAACCCCTTTAACCAAAGTAATGACACCTATCGCACGGGGGATGCCCTGATGGCCCGCCTGTTTTATTCCTTTGACGACAGGTACATGTTGACCGGTTCCATCAGAAGAGATGGCTATTCGGCATTTGGTGCGCAGAATCCCCGCGCGACATTCCCGGCTATCGCGTTTGCCTGGGACTTTTCTGAGGAAGCGTTCATGCAGTCCACTTCCTCCTGGCTGGACTATGGTAAACTACGCTTATCCTGGGGCCAGAACGGTAACAGGGATATTGGACAGTACGACGCCTTATCTGACATGACTTCGGGCCTGCACCCCTATATCGGGCAGGACGGTAAAGTCTATCTTTTTCCGCAACTGTATGTCAACCGGATGGCCAACCTGGGTCTGAAATGGGAAACCAAATCCTCCTATAATTTTGGTTTGGATTTTTCGCTGTTGGGTAAAAGGCTGAATGGGTCCATCGACCTGTACACCGCCACTACGATGGATTTGCTGGTGGACCGGGCCCTCCCTGAAATTATTGGTTTCAACAGCGTGGCAGCCAATCTCGGTCAACTCAACAACAAGGGCTTTGAGATCTCACTGAATGGCAATATTATTCAGAAAAATGAATTCAACTGGAATTCCGGATTCATCTTCATGCTGAACCGAAGGAAAATTGTCAGTCTCTATGGAGACATGATAGACCTGCTGGATGCCAATGGTAATGTAATCGGTCAAAGAGAAGCAGACGATATCAAAAATCACTGGTTTATCGGCCAGGATCCCGATCGTTTCTGGAACTATGAACGTACGGGTGTCTGGCAGGAAAATGAAGCTGAACTGGCGGATGTATATGGTCTTGCACCAGGCGACTTCAAATATAAGGATCAAAACGGCGACAGCGTCATGACGGATGCGGACCGGATTTTCCTGGGTTACAAAAGTCCGCGGTTCCGCTGGTCCTGGAGAAATGATTTCGACTATAAAAGATGGACATTGTCACTTTTCATTTACTCTAATTGGGGGCAGCGCGAACAGTTCAACAGGGCTTCCAACAACTCCAGTTTCCCGGACAGAACGACAGATTACGAGCAGCCCCGCTGGACACCAGATAATCCGATCAACGATTATGCCCGGATCGGTTCAAGGAATATCGGCACCAATTATGTAGAGCGTTCCTTTATACGTCTGGACAATATCTCACTTTCCTTTACCGCACCCCAGTCCTGGCTGAACCCCATCAAAGCCCAGAGCCTCAGGATTTCCGCCTCGGTAAGAAATGTGGCCTATTGGGCGCCCTACTGGAAATATGGGGATCCGGAATCAGGTGGTTACCGTACGCGTAATTCCGACGGAAATGAGTATACGCCCGGTCAACCTTCACCAAGAACTTATAACCTCAGCCTTAATCTTACACTTTAGTGCATCTTGTATACAATATCCCCGCATTCAGCCTTTGCTTGAACACGTATCCGGGGATTAAAAAGAGACATTAAATCAAAAACAATAGCAATGAAACATAGTATTAAATATATCATTATAGCAGGGCTTCTGGTAATCATTGGTTGGGGTTGCAGCAAGGAATGGCTGGAACCCAAACCCCTCTCCATGTTCGAACCCGGAGAGACCCTGACCAATGCACAAAGTCTGTATTTCGCACTGGCTTCCTGTGAAAGGAATATGCGTCATGAATATTTTGGTGACGGATCTCCCATTCTTACTGAAATCATGCAATCTGAAGTCGCCGTTGAAGGAACTACGGATAAGGCCGGACCGCAGATGAACATGGACATAGCACTTATGCCAGACGCCGATCTGAATAATGTAAATACTACCCGGGTGGGATGGTACTGGTACGAAGGATACAAGGGCATTAAATACGCCAACACCGTCATCTCCCGGGTTGATTCTGCAGAATTCAAAGACGAAGCTGAGAAAAATGCGGTCCTGGGTGCGGCCTATTTTCAAAGGGCATACCGCTACTACAAACTGACCCACCAGTTTGGAGATGTTCCCTATCTGGATCGGGAATACAGTACGCCTAAATATGATTTCTTCTCATACGACCGCTGGAGCATTCTGGAAAAAATGAAATCCGACCTGGAATTCGCCTACGAATGGGTTCCTGAAAATGTAGACCGCGGTCGCACTTCAAGAGCTGCCTGTGGCGTATTACTGATGAAAGTTTGCATGGCTTTGACGGATTTTGACCGGGCGATTGCAGTAGGCAAAGAAATTGTTGCTGCACATCCCCTCATGAAATCCCGCTTTACCAGCAACAAGGGACTGCCCAATACCAACCTGATGTATGATCTCCACAGCGTGGAAGCTAAATTGGACATGTCCAATACGGAAGGATTAATGTATGTGGTTGCTTATCCGGAAGCAGAACTAGCCGACAGCCCCAATGATCGGATTCAAACCATGCGCAATGCCGTTCCTTTCTGGAACAGTGCAAATGTCAAGACGCCGAATGGTATTTCAGGTACCAGTGTAGCAATTGCTCCCGGCGCACCTGATTCGCTGGATCTGAACAAAAGATATGGCAGAGGAATTGGTCGTTTGAGGTCCACCTGGTATTTTACCCACGATATCTGGCGTTCAGACAAAGAAGCCAATGATATGCGGGGCATTTATAATACCAACAGCTGGAAACATATGGAGGATCTGCATTACAATCATCCTAAACTGCTGGAGGACAATAATCCCTGGTACGGCAAAAACCTGGTCAAACCAGCAGGCATGAGTGTGGAAGACACCATCCGTTGCTGGTATCCCTGGCCACAATATAAACTCCATGTGCCTGATCCGTTGAATCAGAGATGGGATGGTGGTCAAACGCCCTGGTATATTTACCGTTCTGCTGAAGTTTACCTGATGCTGGCAGAATGTTATTACTGGAAAGACGACCCGGGTCAGGCCGCCATCGCCTTGAATGAGGTCAGGCTCCGGGCCGGTGCAAACCCGTTGGCAGCAGCTGAAGTGAATATCGGAGAAATCCTGGACGAAAGAGCCCGTGAACTCTACTACGAAGAAAACCGGCATATAGAACTGGTCCGGATATCCTACACTTTTGCCAAATTACAAAAACCCTGTGAATTATTCGGAGGACATGTGTATAGCCTTGAGAATATCAGCGGACCTGGTGGCGTCAACGCTAATATCAAACAAACCGGCATTAATTTCTGGTACGATCGTGTAGTGAGTAAAAGTAATTTCTATAATAAAGGCGTAAAACACAAATGGGCTGAATATAAAATCAGTGTACACCATATTCTGTGGCCGGTACCGGCCAATGCCATCAATACAAATATTAAAGGGGTGATCAATCAGAATATCGGATACCCTGGAGCCGAAAAAAATAAAACCCCACTGCAAGTGGGCGAATAACTACTAAAAACTCCGGTTTTCGAACCGGAGTTTTTTTTTATCGATTGGCCCTGATCTAATATTCTATCAGCCTGCAGGGCACTTTAATGTGTTTTGGTGTGTTTTCCTGAAGAATTTCATTTCCTGCAATATGGTCAAAAATCAACCCGGCTGCCTTCAGTCCCATTTCGAAAGGACTTTCATCGATAGCGGCGGCCGGTTTATAATCCAGGTATTCGATAAGCGGCAGATTCCCAAACCCGGCCACATCAGTGTCTTTCAGCCGATCGGGGTAATGCTCCTTAAAAACCTTGATGATATCCAGACCAATATAATTTTTAAAGGTAAAGAAAGCTGTTGGCGGTTGCGCCAGCTTCATAACTGCATGGGTCGCTGCAAAAGTCTGCTCCCGGGTGAGATCCACTTCCGTCACCAAGGCCGGGTCATACCCGATGCCATACTGCAGCAATGCTTCCTGATAACCCTCGAGCCGCTGGAGGCTGGTTTTCAGAAAGGAAGGGCCCATAAAATGAGCAATACGACGGTGTCCACGCTTCAATAAGAACTCCACGGCACTGGCAGCACCCCTGATGTTATCGGTTGATACGTAATCGAATTCCGGTTCAGGATAAGAGCGGGCGAAAAGCACAAATGGGATGCCTGCGTTTGACAGACGCTTAAACACATCCGTGCATCGGGTATTCCGGGAAGCTGTAATGATTACGCCATCCACCCTGTTTTTAATCATATTCTGAACCAACTTTTCCTCCAGTTGACTGTCCTCATGGGTTTGTGAAACAATTACATTATAATTATTTGAGCCGGCGACCTGTTCAATGCCATTGACCGCCAGTACGTAAAACTGATCCAGCAGGTCAGGCATAATCACTCCAATGGTGAAAGATTTACTTTGTTGAAAATGCCGGGCTACCTCATTGGGAATATAATTCCAGCTTCTTGCCAGCTCCTGGACCCGGTCTCTGGTCAGACTGCTGATCAACGGATTATTGTTGAGTGCCTTTGAAACCGTCGACACCGACATGTTCAGTTTTCTGGCTATATCCTTAATCGTTACATTCCTTTTCACTATTGAAATATAATATAATTTAATGTAACCCTAAATTATTCTTTCGTCTGCCCTAATTCAAATAGTATCAAGGATTTACATGTCAACAAAAAAACAAAAATCTTTACCGGAAGACGCAACGCAGAATTTCTGCCAGTTAGCAGTAAAAACGATTTCAAACGTTGTAAACCGAAAATGAGCATTTTAATCCGACCATGATCATAAATATTGCATACATTAGTCTCATAGATTACCTTAACGGTATGACCGCTTAAACGACTAAGGATTGCGATTATTATGAACAACTACTCGGCTGTAGTTTAATACAGTTATTAACAATTTCAAAACGATTACTTTATTCATACAGTACAGAACCAAACTATAAGAGTAACCTAATCTAAATATTTAACGTTTATCACCTGATTTGCATTTCGGAGGCATCTCTCCCCTTGCACCTTCCGGGTTATTGCTGAAAACCTGTATCACAGATACGGGATAAGTTTTATTATTTCCAAAAGTCATATGAAAAAAATTCTACAAAAACCCTTCATGGCATTTCTGACGATGCTGCTTGGCAGTTGTCCCTTACAGCAGGTGCTGGCCCAAGATTCGCTGGTTACAGGAACCGTAACGGACGTCACAAATGCGCCATTGGAATCCGTTTCGATCCTGATCAAAAAAAGCGGCCGAACCACCCTGAGCAATACGCTGGGGGAATATGCCATTTCAGCCACGGCGGATGACACACTGGTTTTCAGCTACACAGGAATGGAACCGCAACAGATAGCCGTAGCGGGAAGAAAAGTTATTAATGTCAGTTTGAGCACCGACCAGGCGGCGGCGCAGATGAGTGATGTGGTTGTCGTTGCTTATGGCACACAGAAAAAGGAAGCAGTTGTCGGTTCGGTAACGTCTGTAAATCCTGCAGATCTGAAGGTGCCTTCCAGTAATCTCACCACGGCGCTTGCCGGGAGGGTTGCGGGTATAATTGCCTATCAACGCAGCGGTGAACCAGGTGCTGACAACGCAGAATTTTTCATCAGAGGCGTAACTACTTTCGGTTATAAGAAAGATCCCCTGATTCTCATTGATAATATTGAAGTCAACACGACTGACCTGGCCCGTATGAACCCGGACGATATTGCCAGTTTCTCCATCATGAAAGATGCCACCGCTACCGCCCTCTATGGTGCAAGGGGCGCCAACGGTGTTATCCTGGTAACGACCAAAGAAGGTAAGGAAGGTGCCGCAAGAATCTCATTACGGGCCGAAGGTTCGATGTCAATGCCCACACGTAACATTGAACTTGCTGATCCGGTGACCTACATGAAACTCAACAATGAGGCAATCCTTACACGGGACCCGCTTGCGCCATTGCTCTATAATGATGACAAAATTAATAATACTGTTCCCGGATCAGGTTCCTTAATTTTCCCGGCTACCGATTGGCGGAGGGAGATGTTCAAAGACCACACTTTTAACCAGCGTGTCAACATGAATGTCAGTGGCGGGGGGAAGGTTGCCAAATACTATATAGCCGGAAACTTCAACCAGGACAATGGTGTGCTGAAAGTTGACAAACGCAATAATTTCAATAACAATATCAACCTGAAAACCTATTCGCTGCGTACCAATGTTAATGTAAATATATTTCCAACGACAGAAGCCATCATCAGAATCGCCGGTGTTTTTGATGACTATAACGGGCCGATTTATTCGGGTGGTGGATTTTATACAAGAGTCATGCGAGCCAATCCTGTATTATTCCCAGCTTATTATCCCCAGGATGAAGATCATCGGTTCGTAAAACATATTATGTTCGGGAACTTCGATGATGGCAGGTACCTGAATCCCTACGCCGACATGGTGAAGGGTTATAAGGATTATTCACGTTCCAATGTCAATGCGCAGATTGAACTGAAACAGGACCTCCGGTTCATTACCAAAGGGCTAAAAGCACGTGCGCGATTCAACACAACAAGGGAATCCTACTTCGATGTAACCCGGCAATATGATCCTTTCTATTATCAATTGGGGAGCTATGATTTGCGTAATAATATCTACCAGGTTAATGTAATTGACCCCGATGGCGGAACAGAATATCTGGATTATGACGAAGGTAACCGCCGTATCAATTCAACTGTATACATTGAAACCGCACTTGACTATAACCGCGTATTTAATCAGGATCATAGCCTCAGCGGAATGTTAATTTATATCATGCGTCAATCGCTGAACGGGAATGCAGGCAGCCTGCAGGCGTCTCTCCCTTTTCGTAACCTGGGCCTGTCGGGGCGTACAACCTATGGCTATAAAAACAAATACTATGCAGAGTTCAATTTTGGATACAACGGATCTGAGCGCTTCTATAAGACCCACCGTTGGGGATTCTTTCCCTCGGCCGGTTTATCCTGGAGTATTTCCAATGAAAAATTCTGGGAACCACTTAAGGACGTCGCCAACCACTTTAAACTGAGAGGTACTTATGGACTCGTGGGTAATGACGCGATAGGATCGGGCAGGTTCCTGTATCTTTCGGAAGTCAATATGGAAGACGGTGACATGGGTGCCGTTTTCGGCCGTGATAACGGTTACCGGAAGGATGGCATTTCCATTAACCGTTATGCCGACAATGAAATCACCTGGGAAACATCCAGAAAACTCAACCTCGCAGCAGAAATTGGACTGTTTCGAAAAGTGGATATTGTAGCTGAATACTTCAGAGAACATCGTTCCAACATACTTCAGACGAGAGCTTCGACGCCCGCATCGATGGGATTATGGGTTACGCCGGCCGCCAATATCGGGGAAGCCGTTGGTCAGGGCGTTGATATTTCGCTCGACTTTAATCATACGTTCAGTACTGACATGTGGTTACAGGCCCGTGGCAATTTCACCTACGCCTCCAGCAAATTCAAGATATATGAAGAATATGATTATGAAACCGAATGGTGGAAATCAAGGGTAGGCTATCCGATCTCTCAGACCTGGGGATATATTGCCGAGCATCTTTTTGCGGATCAGGCCGAAGTCAACAGTTCACCCTATCAGAATTTCGGAACCTATCTGGCTGGCGATATCAAATACCGTGATGTAAATAATGATGGTCGGATTACAGAACTGGACATGGTTCCCATCGGTTACCCGACAACGCCGGAAATAGTTTATGGGTTCGGATTCTCCTGGGGATACAAAAACTGGGACATTTCGGCATTCATGCAGGGTGCCGGAAGGGAATCTTTCTGGATTGATCCTGAAGCTACTGCGCCATTTGTCCCCTATTATTATAGTGACGAAGAACGCAATTCAGGTACCCGCTTTACCAATCAGCTACTAAAAGCCTATGCGGATAGTTATTGGTCAGAGGATAACCGGAATCTCTATGCCACATGGCCAAGACTGAGCGCCACAGTAAATAACAATAATGTGCAAACCAGCACCTGGTTCATGCGCAATGGCGCTTTTATGCGGCTTAAACAAGTGGAACTGGGTTTCAGTTTCCCCAAAAACTGGATTCAGCGGGCCGGTATGTCTTCGGTGCGTTTCTATCTGAATGGGACAAATCTGTTTACCTGGAGCAAGTTTAAACTATGGGACATTGAAATGGCCGGCAATGGCCTGCGGTATCCCATCCAAAAAGTGTATAACGCCGGTCTTACCGTTTCCTTCTGAGTCAATAAAATCAAAGTATCTAATTCAAAGAATATGAAAAAAATTATTGCGTTCACGATGCTGTTTTGGGTAACATCCGGTTGCAAGAAATATCTGGACATCGTTCCTGATAATATTGCCACGATTGATCAGGCCTTTAACCTGCGCAATACGGCAGAAAGATATTTGTTCACCTGCTACCATTATCTGCCACAAAACAGCAATATCAATCAGAGTATCGCGATGACTTCCGGTGATGAAATCTGGGTCAGCGAGTATTACACGACGCCTGGTCGGGAAATAGCCAGAGGAAATCAGAATGTGGTAGACCCCTATCTCAATTTCTGGCAGGGAACACGAAGTGGCAGGGATCTTTACCAGGCCATCAGAGATTGCAATATTTTTCTGGAGAATATCGACCGAGTCCCTGATATGGAAGAATTTGAGAAAAAACGTTGGATTGCCGAAGTTAAATTTCTTAAAGCCTACTATCATTTCTTTCTTTTCAGAATGTATGGACCCATTCCGCTTAAAAAAGAAAATCTGCCTATCAATGCAGGTGTAGAGACCGTAAAGGTCTACAGGGACCCGGTAGATGACTGTATTAACTATATCGTTCAATTACTCGACGAAGCTGCGGCTGATCTGCCGCCGAAGATTATTTCCGAAGCTACGGAGTTGGGTAGAGTTACCCAACCCGCTGCACTGGCTATCAAAGCCTATGTGCTGGTAACTGCTGCCAGTCCGCTGTTCAACGGCAATACCGACTATGACAAACTGGTAGATAATAAGGGTACGCAGCTATTTAACCCTGTACATGATCCTGAGAAATGGGTTCGTGCCCGAGAAGCCTGTAAAGAAGCAGTCGCTGCTGCTGCTTCTGCCGGAAATCAGTTATACTACTATGACCAGAGTAACCGGCAATATGAAGTTTCCGATACCATCCGTACCCAGATGAATATTCGTAATAGCGTAAATGAAAAATGGAATCAGGAAATCATCTGGGCCAACACCAACAGTATGACGGGAGACATGCAGAACCAGTCTACGCCCCGCGGACTGGATCCGCAGAGAAGAGCCAATTCCTCTCATCCCGGAAACTTTTCAGTCCCGCTGAAAATCGCCGACCTGTTTTACACCAGCAATGGCATTCCACTTGAAGAAGATAAGACCTGGACGAATGTCAACCGCCTGGAATTAAGAACCGGTACAGACGAATATCAGTTTTATATCAAGAAAGGCTATACGACTGCAAGGCTGAACTTTGATCGTGAACCCCGTTACTATGCGGACCTGGGATTTGATGGTGGTATCTGGTATGGCCAGGGAAAATTCGTAGACACAGATACCTGGTATGTCTCAGCGAAAAAAGGAGAACCCGCATCTAAAGTGACCAATAATTCATTTAATGTCACCGGTATCTGGCCCAAAAAGCTGGTAAATTACGTCAATGTCATACAGGAAACTTCTTATTCCCGGGAAAACTACCCCTGGCCTGAAATGCGTCTGGCGAATCTGTATTTGCTCTATGCTGAGGCGCTCAATGAAGCCGATGGCCCCTCTGCCCAGGTATACCAACTGCTGGACGATATCAGGAGTCGTGCAGGCCTGAACGGTGTTGTTGAGAGCTGGGCAGCTTATTCCAATAATCCATCCAAACCAGGCACCAAAGAAGGACTGCGGGAAATCATTCATCGGGAACGCACGATTGAACTGATGTTTGAATGCCAGCGTTATTGGGATTTGAGAAGATGGAAGAAGGCCTTTCAGGAATTTAATCAGCCCATTACCGGCTGGGACATCGAACAACAGACCGCCGAGAGTTATTATCGCACCCGTGTGCTGTACCAGCAAAGGTACCTGACTAAAAATTATTTATGGCCAATCCGAGAAACTGAAATTCTTGCCAATAAAAACACGGTACAAAATCCGGGCTGGTAGAATGGCAGACCTAACATTTAAAATGCATTGAAAATGGCAAATAAATTTATGGTATATATCCTGGCTGGAATGGCGGTAGCCATACAGCTGTTTTCAGGTTGCTCCAAAGAAAAATATGTAGAACCCACTGCAAACGATCAGGCACCGCTGCTGGTTAGCAATGTCAGCGCAGAACCATTGCCGGGCGCTGCACGCATTACCTATTCCCTGCCGGAAGATGAAAACCTGTACTATGTTAAAGCGGTTTATGAAATCAGACCTGGATATCAGCGGGAAGTCATTGCTTCGCTGTATACCGATTACCTTGTTGTGGACGGCTTCCCGGAAGAAAAAGAGTACACGGTCCATCTATACAGTGTGAGTTACGGTGAACACCAATCGGCGACTGCGGCTACAGTTAGTTTCACACCCAAACCATCGCCACTGCAGGAAGCCTATGAGAGTTTTAAATTTGAAGAAACCTTCGGCGGTATCGCACTTGCATTCGACAACAGCAGCGAATCAAGTCTGGCTGTCGCTATTCTGACACCAGATTCTGCCGGTCGGCTCAGCGAAGTGGAAACCTATTATAGTAAAGCCCGAACCGGGCGACATGCGGTTCGGGGTTTTGAAAGCAGTCCCCGGCTGTTCGCTGCCGTGATCCGTGACAGGTGGGGCAATCTCTCTGATACCATCCAACAAACACTGACACCGATATTTGAAGAATTGATTCCAAAAGACCGTTTCAAAGGCATCTTTCTGCCTACTGATACTTACGAACCCCATCCTCAGGCCAATCATACGGTCGATAAATTATGGGATGGCATTATAGGTCCCAATGGCGGCGTTGCCGTTTTTCACACAAAACCAGGGTCGGGTATGCCCCAATGGTTCACATTCGATATGGGGCAAGCGGCCATCCTCAGCCGTTTTAAATTATTTCACAGGGGACCAGGTAGCCAATGGTCTTATCAACAGGGAGATCCCAAACGATTTGAAGTATGGGGCTCTCTGGAAGCACCCGATCCAACCGGCAGTTGGGAAGGCTGGACGAAGATTATGGATTGTAATTCCTATAAACCCAGTGGCGAAGGCAATCCGGTAAGTAACGAGGATATGATTTATGCCACAACTACCGGTGAAGATTATATTTTTCCCGATAACCCGATGCCCATCCGCTACCTGAGATTCAAAATTCTGGAAACCTGGGGTTTTGTTGATTATATGTATATAACAGAGTTGACTTTCTGGGGGCAACTGCAATAAACGAATATTATGAAAAAAATACGATTCAATAATAAATCATTGCTGCAGCTAACAGTGGCGTTGCTGACTTTATTGCTGGCGACAGGATGCTCAAAAATGAATGACAGCTATAAAGAGTTTTTGGGTGATGGACCTATAAAATATGTGGGTATCCCTGATTCAGTATATGTCCATCCGGGATATAAAAGAATACAATTGACCTGGCGAAAACCCACCGATGCGAAAGTCAAAGGTGGTGTCATCTACTGGAACAACCGATCAGATTCTGCTAAAGTAGCCATAAGTCCGGAAACAGATACAGTTCGGATCGTATTAACAGACATGGCGGAAGGAGAATATGTATTCGAAGTTTTCTCCAGTGATGTATCAGGAAAACTTTCTTTGAGTAAGGAAGTCGTAGCAAGAGTCTACGGCGATAATTATGCTGCCTCCCTTCTATCCCGCCCGCTCGACACCGCATACTATCTGGGAAAAGACACTTTACAGATCGATTGGGGAGGATTGCCCGATACGAGCATAATTGGAACAGAAATTAGTTATACGGATAAACAAGGGGTAGCGCATTCAGCCATCATAGGAGATTCGATACAAAACAGTTTCCTATACGATTTCAATGGCGGTATCATCCACTACCGTACCATCTATCTGCCTGAACGAAAATCTATTGATACATTCTACACAGCCCTTGACTCGGTTATTGTTGGCAAACAGGTAGAAAGAACACCGGTGTCCAGAGCCGGGTGGTCAATTATTGGTTCGAGCTTCGACCAGCGTTCCGGCAGCCGGTACCGTCCACCAGAATATTTACTGGATGACGACCTGAGTACTTACTGGGTAAACTCGATCTCACCGCAGACAGATTATCCTCATTGGGTTAAAGTAGACATGGGGGCTATCGTGTCAGATATACAGGGATTCACTACAATTCAGCGCAAAGAGAAAACCAATCTTGTCAGAACCGTTGAAATATACACCAGTGAGACCAATGAGGATGACTCCTGGGTACTTTTAGGCTCGTATATTTTAACCAATACCGTTTCCTTTCAGGATTATCTGCCATTGTCAACACCGATATCAACCCGGTATTTTATGATGCGGGTACTGGATGACTACGGCTCCTCCATGAATGTCTGTCTGGCGGAAATAGGTGCGTTTAAATTCGAGTAATTAATTTGAATCCAGGTAGATAACGGGTTCAGCGCGGTCGTTTGGGGGAGGCTGATATCGCTTACTATCAGACCAAAACCCGCGTCCTGTCATTCTAGGATCTGTGGTTTCGTTTTGTGTCCTCCGTCCGGTATTTGGACGGTTTGGATCAGCCTGACCGTACACGAATCAACAGGTTTTTAGAAAGAAGGCGTCGGGTCGCTCCATATAAGATCGTTAGCAGTTAAATTTGAAGCCTGATTGTTAGCAAAACAAAAGCGCCAACAATCCGTGTCTTTTTGGAGACCTCCTTTTAAAAAATATATGCAGCAGAAATTACTTTTATATATTACGCTATTACTAATCGGCTGTCAAACTGCCTCCGGGCAGGTTCGACTGGCAGCCAACAATAAAGAATCTGGCCTGAATCTCAAAACTGCGGAAATCCTGATTGATGCATCCGATCCAATTTCTGTTTCCACAGCCGCCCGTCTCTTTGCCAACGACATTCGATTGATTACCGGCACGCTGCCCCTTATCAAAAACAAACTGCCCAGGTCTGGAACTGCAGTCATCGCTGGCACCCTGAGCGGCAATCAATGGATACGAAAACTGGCAGCAGCAGGAAAAATTCAAACAGAAGTGCTGAAGAACCAATGGGAACGCTATGGCATTTTTCTGTTACAAGACCCCTTTCCTGGTATCGACCAGGCATTGGTCATCGCAGGCAGCGACCGCCGGGCTGTAGCTTATGGTCTGTTCTCTATATCAGAGCAGCTGGGCGTTTCCCCCTGGTACTGGTGGGCAGACCTGCCTGTACCCAAAAGAAAAGATCTATTTGTAGATGTAAAAAACTTCTTATCTCCGGCACCTTCTGTAAAATACCGGGGGATCTTTATCAATGATGAGGATTGGGGTTTGCTGCCATGGGCAAAACATACTTTCGACCCGCAGCTTAAAGATATTGGTCCCAAAACCTACGCCAAGGTATTTGAGCTCCTGCTCAGGTTAAAAGCCAATTATTTATGCCCGGCAATGCACGAGGCCAGCGGCGCTTTTAATAAATATTTGAAAAACAAACTGGTTGCAGATTCATTTGGCATCGTAATGGGCAGTGTGCATACAGAACCCCTGCTATTCAATAATGCCAGTGAATGGGACAAAAAAACAATGGGAGAATGGAATTATATGACCAATAAGGAAGGTATCCTTAAGGTGCTGGATCAACGGGTAAAAGAAAACAGTCGCTTTGAAAACGTATATACACTTGCGCTAAGAGGATTACACGACAAGGCAATGACCGGAAATTACACCCTTAAGCAAAGGGTCCATCTGGTCAACCAGGCCCTGAAGGACCAACGCAATATCCTGAAAAAATATATTGATTCACCCATCGCGTCCATCCCCCAGGCTTTTACGCCTTATAAGGAAGTGCTGGAATTATACAGGCAAGGTCTGGATTTGCCTGATGATGTTATCCTGGTCTGGCCAGATGACAATTACGGTTACATGAAACAACTCAGCAACAGCCAGGAGCAAAAGCGGGCCGGAGGTTCCGGCGTTTATTATCATGCTTCCTATCTGGGCATTCCGCATGATTATCTGTGGATCTCTTCAAACGCGCCGGCGTTGATGTACGAGGAACTAAATAAGGCTTATAAAACAGGTGCCGACCGGCTCTGGCTTTTAAATGCCGGTGATATCAAATCCTGTGAATTTGCGGTCAGTCTTTTTCTGGAAATGGCTTATGCCCTGCCACGATTTAACTATCAGAATATCGCGGATTTCCAGGCCAACTGGCTGAGCGCTTCCTTTGGTGAACAATATCTGGAGCAGTTTAAAAAGATAACCCGCAATTACCAGCATCTTTCCTTTATCCGCAAGCCCGAATACATGGGCTGGGGTTCTGAATGGAACAGCTTTAAATATCCACGTGAAAGATATACAGATACTGAATTCTCTTTTGTCAACTACAGGGAAGCATCAAACAGATGGGAAGCATATTCTGAAATCGGCAGCGAGGTTGAAAAAATTTATCGGGAACTTCCCGAGGAACAGAAGGCTGCCTTTTTCCAACTGCTTTACTATCCTGTAAAAGGCGCTGAACTGATGAATAAAAAATGGCTGACGGCCCAACGGCAACGCCTGCACGCGTTTCAGCGAAGAAATGATGCCAATATGCTGATTGATTCGGTAAAACACTATTATGACACATTATATAAGATATCTTATCAATACAATGATTTGAATAACGGTAAATGGAAAAGAATGCTATCCATACGACAGGGTGTCACAGCATCTTATTTCGAACTGCCCAAACTGGATTCCATCACCGTTGCGAATACACCCCGGTTGGGTGTTGCAGTGGAAGGGCAGCCACTATTAAAAGGCGCTTCTGGACCGATGGCATTGCCCACTTTCAACCGGTACCTGGACCGAGGCTACTTTATCGAACTGTTCAATTTAGGAATGGGAACCATCTCCTGGCAGCTTGAGACTTCTGCCAGCTGGATCCGGATTTCAAAAAATAAGGGGCAGTTCGGCGAAAATGAGAAAATCACGGTCAGCATTGACTGGGATCAGGTTCCCGCAAATGAAAACGCTTCAGGATGGATCCGAATAAAAACTAAAGACAAAACGGAGATCATATCGGTGACCGCTTATAATCCTCCACTGCCTAAAGAAAGTGAACTGGAGGGACTATATATAGAAGATAATGGCGTTATTTCCATTGATGCAGCCGGATTCCACCGCAAAAAGGAGAACGAGGCGGTAAAAATGCAGTTGATTAATAACCTGGGATATGAGCGCCAGGCATTGATGCTGGGTAGTCCGGTAGCGGCGGTCCAGAATCCCAGGGACAATAATGCTCCGGGCGTTTCTTATGATTTCTACTGTTTCAACCGGGGCCTGGTGGATGTATACACTTATGTATTACCGACTTTTCCACTTAGTTCTGATCGGGATTTCGGATTCCACGAGCAAGGTACCCTGCAGACCCGCTA
This sequence comes from Niabella terrae, assembly GCF_054783135.1. Classification (NCBI taxonomy): domain Bacteria; kingdom Pseudomonadati; phylum Bacteroidota; class Chitinophagia; order Chitinophagales; family Chitinophagaceae; genus Niabella; species Niabella terrae. The sequence goes on along the minus strand of NZ_BAAGRD010000005.1, from coordinate 227,512 downwards.
TGCAGTTTCCATAGATGAGGGAGCAGTAGCCCTTCCCTCGTCTTCAGCCGGAGAATATACCCAGGACTGGCAGGATCATGTACTCAGAAATGCAGCTATTAACAAATCCACACTCTATATTGATAAACCAGGAAAACACAGCCTGCATATAAAATGCGGTGATCCGGGTATTGTATTACAGAAAATCGTATTGGATTTCGGAGGCATGAAAAAATCTTATCAGGGGCCACCAACAACCCGGGTCCAAAAATCCACTCCCAAATGATCACCAGATTCAAATACCAATGTTGCGGCCTGCAATGCTGTCTCTCCATCCTGCTACTGACAGGCTTTTGTTATACCCGGTCTGTGGCCCAGACAAACCGTCCGGCTAATCCGCCAAATATCCTCTTTATTGCTATCGATGATCTAAGGCCCGAACTACATTGCTACGGTCAGTCAGCTATGATCACACCTAATATAGATCATTTAGCAGCGACAGGTCGTCTTTTCATGCACCACTATGTCACTGTTCCCACATGTGGACCATCCAGATTTTCATTGCTCACTGGTAAATTTCCGGCAAACAAGGACGCCCTTTCCAATGCAGTTTTCGAAAAAACGACCGCACGCGGCAATTGGAAATATCAACCCGAATCCATGATTGCTTATTTCCGTCAGCAGGGCTATCAGACCATCGGTATTGGTAAAATCAGTCATGCACCCGACGGCAGGGTCTATGGTTACACCCAGAAAGTATCCGATAGCATGGAACTACCGCATAGTTGGGATAAAATGTTGTTCGACCCCGGTAAATGGGGTACCGGCTGGAATGCTTTCTTTGGTTACGCCTCAGGGGAAAACCGGCAAAGTTTGCATAATCGCGTTCAACCTTACGAAGCCGCTGATGTCTCCGACAAAGGATACCCGGATGGGCTTACCGCAGACCTGGCGATCCGGGAACTAAAGCGTGTCATAAAGCGCGGCCAGCCTTTTTTTATGGCAGTGGGCTTTCTTAAGCCTCACCTGCCCTTCAATGCACCTAAAAAATACTGGGACCTGTATGATGAAGATCAGATAAAAACAGCTGAAAACCCAGACCTTCCTTTGGGAATCAATAAAGCCAGTCTTCATAATAGTGTTGAGTTTAACCAATACAAATTGTCCGAAGAAACGGTTTCACTGAACCACAAACTATCTGACAGCTATGCCAGACGGCTTAAACACGCTTATATGGCGGCAGTCAGTTATTCAGATGCGCAGGTCGGCAAACTGATCGCCGCACTCAAATCAGAAGGCATGGACAAAAATACCATTGTCATCCTTTGGGGCGATCATGGCTGGCACCTTGGTGAGGAACGCGTCTGGGGCAAACATACCCTTTCTGAATATGCCCTGCGAAGTCCTTTAATTATCAAGATTCCGGGCATGAAGGACCCGGGGCGGGCGACAGGCACGGTGGTTCAAACGGTGGATATTTATCCCACTTTGCTGGATTTGCTGGACCTGCCTCAGCCTTATCCGTTGGACGGGCATTCATTTCTGAAGTCCCTGAGACAAGCCGATCATTCGGAGGACCGGGTGGCATACAGCTATTTTAATCAGGGTATTACGATGCGCACGCGCAGGTACCGGATCACCCAATACTATCGCCAGGCCAGTCCCAGAATTGAACTTTACGATTATGTGTCCGATCCACTGGAAACAAAAAATATGGCAGCCGAGCAGCCCGCCCTTGTGGAACATTTGCTTCAGCGACTACAGGCTGGAAATACCGGATTATATGATAAATAGTTTTGAATAGTAGTTTTTTTCCCATTACATAAAGCAAGCCGGGATCCCCCATAAAAATATTATTATTTCAAACGTTGTAATACATCCGAATCAGGTTAAAAAGAAAATTTACCGTTCTAAAGTGTATCTTAGAAAATCCTGAGAGATTCATTAAAGCGCATAAGCCTAAAATTTATAAAGACGATTGTCATGAAAACAAAAAAAACCGGTAAAAGCCGTAGAAAATTTATTAAGAGTTCTTTAAAGCTGTCTGCGGGCGCACTTGTGTTGCAGGGGGTTCCCACCATTGTACCGGCCAGCGTATTTGGACGCAATGCGCCCAGTAATAAAATTAATATCGGTCAGATTGGATGCGGACGTATTGCGACAACCCATGACCTGCCGGAAACTTTCAAATATGATAAGGCCCGGTTGGTTGCTATAGCTGATGTGGACCGATACCGTCAGCAGCATGGCAAACAACTGATTGAAAGCTGGTATACCAAAAAAACCGGTAATGACAAGTATATCGACGTTACCTGTTATGACGATTACCATGAGCTGCTCAACAATAAGGACATTGATGCCGTCATCATCTCTACTCCCGACCACTGGCATGCGCAACCAGCCATGGAAGCCGCACTGGCAGGCAAACATATTTATCTGCAGAAACCCACTTCGCTGACAATTGAAGAAGGACGTTCCATGGCTGATACGGTAAAAAAATCCGGTGTAACATTTCAGCTCGGCAGCCAACAACGATCCATGAAACCCTGGCCGCAGTTTAAAAAAGCCTGTGAACTCGTAAGAAATGGACGTATCGGGAAACTTAAGGAAGTTCATGTGGGTCTGCCGGCAGATCCGCCCGGTGGCAATACCGCAGAAATGCCTATCCCAGCCAGCCTTAATTATGATATGTGGCTGGGGTCCACTCCTTATATCTACTATACCCAGGACCGGGTACATCATCCAACGGAAGTAGGTTCCCGCCCCGGCTGGTTAAGGCAAGAGCAATTCGGAGCCGGCATGATTACCGGTTGGGGCGTTCACCATATCGATATAGCTCATTGGGGTATGGGTACTGAACTTACCGGCCCCATCGAAGTTAGTGGTAAAGCCTCCTTCCCTACCACCGGCCTCTGGAATGTGCACGGCGACTATGAAGTTACCGCCAAATACGCCAACGGGACAACGATGTTTATCAACAGCAAGAATCCAAACGGCGTGAAATTTGTCGGATCAGAAGGCTGGATTTTCGTATCCCGGGGAAATGTGGGCGTTACGGCTACCGACCCTACCAGCGGCAATGAATCCCAGAACAAAGCGTTCAACGCCAGCAATCCAAAGATTCTGACTTCTATCATCCAGCCCTCGGAAATCCACCTGTATGAGAGCCCGGAACAACATGGCAACTGGCTGGATTGCATCCAAAATAAAAAAACCACGATCAGTCCGGCAGAAATTGCGCACCGTAGTTGCAGCGCCTGCCTGGTGGCTTTTACAGCCATGAAACTGGGTACCAAATTGTACTGGGATCCCAAAAAAGAAATGTTCAAAGACAATATCGAAGCCAATAAACTACTCAGCCGTCCGCAACGGCCTCCTTATGGCACCAATTATGTTGCCCGTTAAATTCAAATGATGATTAAAAATATAACACTTTTAGCCCTTACAGGATGTATGATCGCCTGCAATAGCAACCCTGACACAAAAGACCCGCAATCAGCTATTACGCTGGTCACGCTGGACCCGGGTCATTTTCATGCCGCACTGGTTCAGAAAACAAGTTATCCTGATGTAGACAGTAATGTTTATGTATATGCCCCGGAAGGACCGGATCTGGACTTACACCTGGGCCGGATTAATGCATTCAATAGCCGGGCTGAGGATCCGACACACTGGGCGGAACATGTATACCGCGGTGACGATTTTTTCCAGAAAATGATCGCTGAGAAAAAAGGAAATGTCGTAGTCATGGCAGGCAACAACCAGAAAAAGACTGAATACATTTATAAAACCCTGGAAGCGGGAATGAATGTTCTGGCGGATAAACCGATGGCGATCGACCAGGCGGGTTTTGAGCTACTGAAAACAGCGTTTGACAAAGCTGCAGAGAAGAATGTATTGTTGTATGATATAATGACCGAGCGTTATGAAATCAATACCGTACTGCAAAAAGCATTCTCTCAGATTCCCGCAGTTTTTGGCGAACTGGAAAAAGGAAGTCCCGAAAATCCCGCAGTAACTAAGGAAAGTGTTCATCATTTTTATAAATACGTTTCCGGTAATGTACTGGAAAGACCGGCCTGGTTTATGGATGTATCCCAGCAGGGCGAAGGCATTGTTGATGTAACGACGCATCTGGTGGACCTGGTACAGTGGGAATGCTTTCCGGAACAGACACTGGATTACAACAAAGACGTTGCATTAATCAGTGCCCGACATTGGGCGACACCGATGACCCTGAGTCAGTTTTCCGCCATTACCAAGCAAAACAGTTTTCCCGATTACCTGAAATCCAGCCTGATCAATGACAGCACACTGGGAGTATTCTGTAATGGTGAAATCAACTACCAACTTCGCGGCGTACACGCCAAAGTATCAGTAACCTGGAACTATCAGGCGCCGGAGGGAACCGGAGATACGCATTATTCTATTATGAGGGGCAGTCGTGCCAACCTGATCATTCGTCAGGGCAAGGAAGAACAATATAAACCCGTATTGTATATAGAGCCTGTCAATAAAAAGGATATTGGGTTCGAAAAGGACCTCAATGAAGCGCTTAAAACTATCCAGGCCCAGTATCCGGGTGTGGAAATAAAGAAAAACGATAAAGGCTGGCAGGCTGTAGTACCCGACCAATACAATACCGGTCATGAGGCTCATTTTGGTCAGGTTACTGAAGCCTATCTGCGCTACCTGAAAGCAGGCCAGCTGCCTGCCTGGGAAGTACCGAATATGCTAACCAAGTATTTTATTACCACTTCAGCCCTTGAACTGGCAAAAAAGAACCCGAAATAAAGATAAATGAGGAACATGAAGCTGCCCATAAAAAATAGAATATCAGCATATTACACTGTTATTTGCCTGTTGCTGTGCATAACAATGAATGCCCAGCCGCTTGCAAAACTGCAGCTGGAGACCTCTGGCAAGGAAACCCTGCCCCTCCCCGTACAGACGGACCTGAATGCGATCAGCTTTCTGCCGGACAGTGTACTGGCACTCGTAGAACTCAAAGCAGGCCGACAAATTCCGGTACCCATTCAGATCGAAGCAGGTTCCACCCGGATACTCCACTGGCTGGTCACCCCTTCCCCTGCGACCAGACGAACCTATCAATTGATCCGTCGAAAATCCGCTTCCTCCCATAAAGAAATGCAAAGCCAGGTGGAAAACGGAACCCTGATCATCAGCGACGGGCAGGACCGGAATCTCCTGACTTACAATTTTAAAACGGTATATCCGCCGGCTGGTATTGATACGGCTTATAAACGCAGTGGGTTTATACATCCCCTGAATACACCTTCGGGTCAGGCACTGACCCGAATCAATGCGCCGGATCACTATCACCATTGGGGTATGTGGAATCCCTGGACCCATGTGTTATTTGAAAATGACACCCTCGATTTCTGGAACCTCCGGGACCGGAAAGGCACCGTCAGGTTCGCCGGCTTCGCGTCAATAAATTCAGGTGATGTCTTTGCCGGTTACAGTGCCCTACATGAGCACGTGGCCTTTAAAAAAGATCATACCAAAAAAATAGCGATCGATGAATTACAGACGGTAAGAATTTACAATCCGGGTACTGATAAATATTACCTGATGGATATTACCGTACAACTCAGTTGCGCCTCGTCCAGTCCGGTTCGGCTGCTGGAATACCGTTATGGCGGATTGGGCATCAGGGCCACTGAAGCCTGGAATAAAGAAAACAGCAGTACCCTGACTTCCGAAGGAAAAACCCGCAAAGATGCTGATGGCAGCACCGCCAGATGGTGTATCGCACAGGGCAGTCTGGGCAATGACTATGGGGGATTGGAGATGATGAGTTACCCTTCCAATTATAACCATCCGGAACCACTGCGAATCTGGCCGGAATCGATGAATGGACGCGGCGATGTATTTCTGAACTTTTCTCCAACCAAAAATAAGGACTGGCTTTTGGAACCGGGTAAAACATATCTATTGAAATATCGCTTTCTTGTTTTCAATGACAGCCTGTCTAAAGAACAGGCCGAACAGGCCTGGCAGGGTTTTGCCCACCCTCCACGGGTCCAGGTAATTAAAAATTAATCGAAATGGCTACTCAGAAAAATTCAACTATGATGCGAAAAATGATAATGATAATCGTGCTGTTTGCGATTGTATATACCCCGCTGCATGCGCAGTCGGTGAACTGGAAAAATGTCCGTGTGCTGATTTATAAAAAGAACGGTAAGGGATATGTACACGATAATATTCCTTTTGCCGCTCAGGCTATTTTAAATTTTGGAAAACAATATGGTTTTCAGGTAGACAGTTCATCTGATCCTTCTATCATGACCGAGGAGCGTTTGAAAAAATATACCATGTTGATATTTACCAGCACCAATAATGACGTATTTGACAACGCGGCGCAGCGACTGGCATTCCGCCGGTATATTGAAGCAGGGGGCGGCTTTGTAGGAATCCATTCTGTTACCGGGACGGAACGTCACTGGGATTGGTTTAAAATGTTGTTGGGTGGCACTTTCTCCTGGCATGCCCGTTTCCAGACTTTTACGGTTAGGGTAATTGACACCAAACATCCTTCAATGAAGGGTACGGCACCTGTTTGGGAAAAATCTGATGAGTGTTATTTTGCCAAGGAACTCTATCCCGGACCCGTTGCACTGATGGTCAACGATTTTTCCACCATCGATACTACCGATGCAAAACAAAGCCAGCTTCTGAAAAGGTTCTCCACTCCTTTTGCGAAATATTTCCCCAGTGCCTGGTATCATAATTTTGACGGCGGCATTACCTGGTGTACCACCCTGGGTCACGACAAAAAGGACTATTCAGACCCTACTTATTTAAAACATATCTGGGGCGGTATCGAATATGTAGCCGCCACCGTCAGACCATTGGACTTTAGCCGTGCGTATGCCAAAGATTACAACGAACCGGTTAAATATTAATGGTTCGGGCTGCATGGCGTCAGCCTCAGTGGCTGGATTAACTTTCTCGCGGCATAGGGTAAATGTAATCGAGGTGATCGGAATGCTGAGGCAAAAAAGTGGTGATCGCTTTTTTAGACTTTCAAGCTTTTCTTTAATATGATAATCCATTTTAATTAGTATATTAAACATAGTTTTAAATCATTTGGGTGAAATCGTCAACCTTATGGGACAGTCCCATCGCCGGGATTTAATGCCGGTATAATCTATGAACCTGATTTCAGGTTTCTGCAATTCGGACAAATGATTATCTTTAAGGCCTAAGCCTTATTGTACATGCAAACAAAGAAATTACTAATTGGAGAAGACTGGACAGTAGTCATCCTGGGATTTATTGTAATCGTCACCTCGCTGGCCGGTCTGGTTATTACCCCTCCGGAATATGTCTGGAATTCATTGACAGCACTGAGAGAAAATGTATTGAGCAGCCATAACCTGCAACTCATTGTCATGCAGTTTTTCTATGTGTTCCTGATCGCCATACTGGGGGCCTGGATCACGGGCAAACCACTCAGGGACATTCTAAGGGCCTTTCCGATCATTTATGTATTAACGATCATTGCCACCCTGATCGGCGAACAAAAGGGCGTGCAGGTGTTAAATATGGAGACCGTCATATTCTGTTTGGCCATCGGTCTGTTGATCGGCAACCTTTTCAAGCTTCCGCACTGGCTGAAAGAGCCGGGCGCTTCGGAATTTTTTGTAAAAATCGGATTGGTGATTCTGGGAACGAGGGTGATTTTCTCCGATATACTGAAAGCCGGCGGACTGGGTCTGATACAGGCGCTGGCCGTCGTATTGGCGGTATGGTATTTTGCCTATTGGCTCTGCCGTAAAATGAAAGTCGACAAGGAAATGAGTTTGATGCTTTCCAGCGCCGTATCCATTTGTGGCGTATCGGCTGCCATTGCTACCTCGGGTGCCATTAAGGGGGATTCTAAAAAGCTGTCGCTGATTGTTTCTCTCGTACTCATTACAGCCGTTCCGATGATGATTTTCATGCCCTACCTGGCTAAATATATGGGCCTGACGGAAGCCGTTACCGGCGCCTGGCTGGGTGGAACAATCGACACCACGGGTGCGGTAGTAGCTTCGGGAACGCTGGTGGGCGACACCGCCCTGAAAGTCAGCACTATTGTTAAATTCTCTCAGAATGTACTGCTCGGCATTGCTGCTTTCGCCATTTCGGTCTACTGGTCTTACAGTAAGAAAGGTGATCAGCTCACTGCAGAAGAAAAACCCGGTTTGAAAGTAATCTGGAGCCGCTTTCCCAAGTTCGTCATCGGGTTTGTAGCCGCTTCACTGCTGTTCTCTTTTATGCTCTCACCTGAAACTGTGACAGCTGTTAAAGGGCCGTTGAAAAACATTCAGTTGCTTTGGTTTGCGCTCGCGTTTACCTCCATAGGCCTGGAAACGAATTTCAGGGACCTGATTGGCGTAAAAAACCGGAAACCGGTATTTGCCTTTTTGATCGCCCAGCTCTTCAATATCATTTTTACCCTGCTGATCGCTTCGTTGTTGTTCAGGTAAGTTCTTCCCCGGTTTCGGATTATCCGTACCAAGTCTCATGGAAAAGGGTGTTTTCAATTATCCCTGAAAACACCCTTTGACCAATATATAACTTCCTAATTTACTTCCTCAGGCTTCCGCATAGAGTTCCGTAGGTGTACAGGTGCATATCAGATTTCTGTCACCTGCCGTATTATTTACCCGGGCTACTGAAGGCCAGAATTTATTCAAAGTCACAAAATGCAGCGGGAAAGCGGCTTCCTGACGGCTATAGGGGTGTTCCCAGTTTTCTGCAATAACCATTTGTTGGGTATGCGGTGCATGCTTCAGCGGATTGTCTTTGCTGTCTATGCGACCTTCTTCGATCGCACGAATCTCTTCCCTTATCTGAATCAGCGCATCACAAAACCGGTCGAGCTCCCCTTTGTCCTCACTCTCCGTCGGCTCCACCATTATTGTCCCCGGTACCGGAAAGCTCATGGTTGGTGCGTGGAATCCGTAGTCCATCAGCCGTTTGGCAATATCTTCCGCTTCTATACCGGCTGATTTTTTGAAAGGCCGCAGATCCACAATGAATTCGTGGGCACAGAGACCGTTATTGTTGGTATACAGTATATCAAAGTAGCGGCTTAAGCGGGATCGCATATAATTGGCATTCAGAATAGCATATTCGGTAGCCGATTTCAGGCCTTCTGCGCCCAGCATTCGTATATAGGCATAGGAGATCAACAGAATGGAGGCCGACCCGAAAGGTGCAGCTGATACAGAACCACCCTTTCGGTCGCTGTTCAGGGCTACCAGCCCATTTGCCGCTACCGCAGGACCGGATGGCCGGGTAACATGTCCCGGCAGGAAGGCTGCCAGATGCGCTTTCACACAGATGGGCCCCATACCAGGTCCGCCACCACCATGCGGGATAGCAAAAGTTTTGTGCAGGTTCAGGTGACATACATCCGCGCCGATAATTCCGGGTGCGGTCAGTCCGACCTGGGCATTCATATTGGCACCGTCCATATATACCTGTCCTCCGAATTCATGAACAATACGGATAATCTCTGTAACGGTTTCTTCATAGACACCGTAGGTACTCGGATAGGTAATCATGATACCCGCCAGAACGTCGTGATGGGCGGCTGCCTTTTCTTTCAGGTCCTCCACATCTATATATCCATTCTCCAGCGCCTTGACTACTACGACTTTCATACCGGCCATCACGGCAGACGCCGGATTGGTACCATGTGCTGAAATAGGAATCAGCATTACATTCCGATGTGGATTACCCTGCGCCTCATGATAAGCCTTAATGGTCAATAACCCGGCATACTCGCCCTGGGCGCCACTATTGGGCTGCATACTGCAGGCATCCAGTGCCGTAATCGTACAAAGATGCCGGCCCAATTGTTCAATTAGTTCGTAGTACCCCCCGGCTTGCGCCGCAGGAACAAATGGATGTATCGCCGCCCAGTGGGTCCAGCTCAAGGGCATCATCTGCGTCGCTGCATTGAGTTTCATCGTACAGCTGCCCAGAGAAATCATCGAAGTATTCAGTGAAAGGTCCTTATTCTCCAGCGATTTAATATAACGCATCATCTGACTTTCACTGTGATAGCTGTTAAAAACCGCATGGGTCAGATAGTCTGAATTCCTTTGCAGATTGTCGGGGATTCGATCAAGCGTCGCTTCTTCCGCAATTTCAAAACTTACGGGATTGCTATCGTTTTCAAAACAATTGATGATATCAAAAAGATCCTCTACGATTACAGTCTCATCCAGTGAAATGCCAATCAATCCTTCCGCTAAATAGCGGAAATTAATCTTCTGTGCCTCTGCTTTCTGACGGATGGCTTCCACATCGCCTGCCCGGACCACCAGCGTATCAAAGAAATTGTCGGTCACCAGCTCAAAACCACGTTTCTCTATTTCAGTTGCTACCGTCTGGGTGAATATGGCAATCCGGCGGGCGATCAGCTTCAGTCCCACAGGACCATGGTACACGGCATACATTGCCGCCATATTGGCCAGTAGTGCCTGAGCCGTACAGATATTGGAAGTTGCTTTTTCTCTTTTGATATGCTGCTCCCGGGTCTGTAAAGCCATGCGGAGGGCACGGTTGCCCAGTGCATCAATACTGATACCAATAATTCGTCCCGGCAGATCCCGTTTAAATTCTTCCTTGCAGGCAAAAAAGGCGGCATGAGGTCCACCGAATCCCAGTGGCACACCGAAACGCTGCGCAGATCCTACGGCGACGTCAGCGCCCAGTTCTCCGGGTGGCGTCAGCAGGGTCAATGCCAGCAGGTCGGTAGCCATCACCACAGCGGCGTCAACCTGATGCAACTGGCTGATAAAATTGCGGTAATCTTCAATACTACCCAGATTATCGGGGTATTGTACCAGCGCTCCAAAATAAGTCTCATCCGGGCTGAAATTCCGGTAATCACCTTCCACGATATCGATACCAAAAGGTTTAGCCCGGGTATAGATGACTTCTTTGGTCTGAGGAAAAATCTCCTTATCGACAAAAAACCGGGGACGGGAAACCTGTCCGGATTTATTCTTCGTATGGAAAAACATGCCCATGGCCTCTGCAGCAGCCGTAGCTTCATCAAGCAGGGAAGCATTCGCGAGCGGCAGGGCTGTCAGGTCACTGACCAGTGTCTGGAAATTCAGGAGACTTTCCAGACGTCCCTGGGAAATTTCCGCCTGATAAGGAGTGTACTGGGTGTACCAACCCGGATTTTCGAACACGTTCCGCAATATGACAGAGGGGGTAATGGTTCCGTAATACCCCTGTCCGATATAATTCTTAAATATCTGATTTTTAAGCGATATCTGCTTAATATGCCGCAGGTACTCATGTTCACTCATCGCGCGCGGAATCATCAGATTCTCTTTCATTCGGATGCCCGCAGGAACGGTTTTTGACACCAGTTCATCTGCAGAACCATATTCAATTTCCTGCAACATTCTGGCAGTTTCCGGTGCATCAGGCCCGATATGCCTTCCGGCAAATTCTTTAGACTGTAATTCGAAGATATTCATAGTTGAAAAGTGGAATGTTTATACCAAAGCGCCCTTATTTAAGGATGCGCAAAGGTAAAATTATTTTTTGAGCATTCGTTGTGCATTCGATTGAGCACTCATAACTTGTGCATAACTGCAGGGCCCTCAGGGTTTTCTTAGGGGTATGGCTATTAACTATCCTTTAATATTGGCTGCCAATACCCGTATTTTTGCAGAAGAATTATGGGCAAGGATATCCTTAATAACTGGGAGCAGAAATCAAAGAATCATCGTAAAAACTATCAGCAGCTCCTGAAACGGGCCGATAAGAATAAGATGCTGAAACAATTACCGTCACTTAGCACAGCGGCCTATGCGCGGGTTGATTGCCTGGAATGTGCGCGCTGCTGTAAAAACTACTCACCCCGGTTCAAGACAACGGACATCCGCAGAATTGCGCGGTTCCTGAACATGAAGGAAAGTGTTTTTATCGACCGGTACCTGAGGGTCGACGAAGACGGAGATTTTGTGGTAAAATCCTCGCCCTGTCCTTTCCTGAACGGCGATAACAGTTGCTCGATTTACGAACAGCGGCCGTCGGACTGTGCCCGGTTTCCTTATACGGACGAAGACGTGCTGATCAAGCGCACTGCCATCACCCTAAAAAACAGTGAGTTTTGTCCCATCACTTTTTATGTTCTGGAACAACTCCTGGAACAGGCGGGGCTGACCCGGTAAGCGGCCAATTCCCAAAGTAAAATCCCGACGCAACGCCATATTCCCTTCGAATAGTACCTTTGCCTTCATTTTTAGTAATATGGGGCAAAAGGTTTTGGTCATAAAGCTGGGTTCCGCTGTCATTACCAATGCCAACGGAAACATCAACAGGGCCGTCATTAAAAAGATCGTCGCCGATATCAGTCGGCTAAGCAGGGACTATAAAGTAGTGCTGGTCAGCAGCGGTGCCGTGAGTAGCGGCAAGAAATTTGTCCGGGATTATAAAGGGACCCTGCTGCAACGAAAAGTAGCGGCGGCCATTGGCAATCCGATGTTGATCCAACTGTACCGCCAGTATTTTCAGCGGTCCGGATTCACGGTAGCTCAGGCCCTTTGTGAGCGGGCGCATTTCAGTAATCGCAAACAGTTTCTGCAACTTCGGGACACCTTTAAAACCTTCTGGTCCCATCATGTGATCCCCGTTGTTAATGAAAACGATGTGATCAGCGATCAGGAACTGAAATTCTCCGATAATGACGAACTGGCTACCCTGCTGGCCATCGCTTTCGATGCGGAAACCCTGATTTTATGTACTTCGGTAGGTGGTTTCCTGGACGAGCATAAAAAAATTGTCCCTCGAATCGAATCAATTGATACCGATATCCTGGCCCTGGTCAGGAAAGGAGAGAAATCGGAATTTGGCCTGGGCGGCATGCTTTCCAAACTTACATTCACGCGGCTGGCTACGAATCTTGGTATCCATGTCATCATGTGTGGCCTCAAATCGGAAACGCCCCTTATCGATGCTTTGAAAAACATATCCGGTTCCCGCTTTGTGGCGCATAAGTCCAACCTGAAGCACCGTCAGAAATGGCTGGCCAGCGGTTCGATTACCCTGGGAAGTATCACCCTTGACAAAGGTGCCGTTAAGGCAGTAAGTGAACGTAAAAGCCTTTTAACTGTAGGTATCAGCGGCCTGGACGGACGCTTCTCCGCCGGTGAAGTAGTGCAATTGAAAACAGATCAGGATCAGATTATCGGCGTGGCTAAAACCAAACTCAGCCACATAGAAATGAAAAAGCAGCTGAAAACCAAAAATGTACTGGCGGCCCATGCCAATGATATCGTCTTACTCTAAAAGCGGGGCGATTCCGGTATTTTTAATAATTTGCAAAATATCAACTGGTTAATTGAACAACTAAATTATGACCTCCGTAGAGAAAAGCCTTATCAAAGCCAATAAAGCAAAAATCAAATTACAGCAATTTTCTGACCGGCAGCTGAAAGCCCTGCTGCGGCGCATCGCGGCCCTGATTGTCGAAAAAGAGCAGTTGATTCTGAAAGCCAATCAGAAAGATCTTGCGACCAAGGATCCGGAGGACCCCCGAAATGACCGGCTAATGCTGAACCCGCAAAGACTCAGGTCCATCGCCCGGGCTATTAAAAATATTGCCGGTCTGCCAGACCCCGCCGGACAGACCCTGGCCAGCAGAACTTTGCCCAATGGCATAAAGCTGCGCAAAGTCGCCGTGCCACTGGGTGTAGTAGGTGCCATTTATGAGAGCCGGCCCAACGTGACGTTTGATATTGCCGCGCTATGTCTGCGCAGCCGTAATGCCTGTGTATTGAAAGGAAGTGCCGATGCGGATCATACCAATCAGGTATCGGTAAAATTAATTCAGCAGGCCCTGCGGGAAGCAGGGCTGGATGCGGCCACGGTTACCCTGCTACCGGCCCGCAGGGAGCTGGTGCAGGAACTTTTTTCTGCGACACGTTATATCGATGTACTTATTCCTCGAGGTTCGGAAGGGCTGATCAATTTTGTACGTCAGAACAGTCGGGTTCCGGTCATCGAAACCGGTGCCGGTGTATGCCATATATATGTGGAAGGCAAGGCAGATCTGGAGCAGGCTGTCGCTATAGCCGTCAATGCCAAAGTCAGCCGGCCCTCGGTTTGTAATGCCGCCGATGCCATTCTGGTAGATAAAAGCATTGCCGGGCCTTTTTTAACGAAACTGGCCCCGAAACTGGCGGAATATCAGGTAGAGATTTATGCCGACGGCGCCGCCTTTAAAACCCTGAAAGGCTATCCGCATCTGAAAAAAGCCCGTAAGGAGGATTTTGGACGGGAATTTCTTTCTTTAAAATGCGCCATCAAAACGGTCAGTGGCATTGACCAGGCCCTGGAGCATATCGCTCAATATTCCACCCGGCACTCCGAAGCCATCGTTTCCAAGGATAAAAAGGCATTGCGCCGATTCGTCAACGAAGTCGATGCTGCTGCCGTATATACCAACGCTTCTACCCGGTTCACCGATGGAGAAGAATTCGGTTTGGGCGCCGAAATAGGCATTTCGACTCAAAAATTGCACGCACGGGGACCCTTTGCCCTGGAAAAACTGGTCACTGAAAAATGGATTCTGGAGGGTAACGGGCAGGTCCGGTAAAAAACTATCCCAAGAACAATTGCAGGCAGTAAACCTTCCCGAATCCCCCAAAGCCGTACCGGAATCAGGTACCGGCGGCAAATAATTCTTTTTGCCACTACAAATAATCATTAATTTAGCCGCTCCATAAAAGCTATTTTTATTATGTCCGAAGTTCAAAACAGACAGTTCCTGGATTTTGAAAAGCCGATTAAAGATTTGTTGGATGAGATTGAATTGACTGAAGAACGCCAGAAGAAAACGGAAATTGACCTCAGCGAACAAATCAAACAACTGGAATCCAAAGTACAGGAAACCCGTAAAACAATCACTCATAATCTGAGTGACTGGCAACGGGTCCAATTGAGCCGACATCCGGATCGCCCCTATACCCATAAGTATATCGAGCTGATGACGGAAAACTATGTCGAACTCTATGGCGACCGCAATATCAAGGATGATAAAGCAATGGTGGGCGGTTTCGCATCTCTGGACGGACAGACTGTAATGATCATCGGCCAGCAGAAGGGCTCCAATACCAAGAAAAGGCAGTTGCGTAATTTTGGTATGGCCAATCCTGAAGGTTACCGTAAGGCACTGCGGCTTATGAAACTGGCTGAAAAATTTAATAAACCGGTAATTACGCTGATCGATACGCCGGGTGCCTATCCTGGTCTCGAAGCAGAAGAACGCGGACAGGGGGAAGCCATTGCCCGGAACATTTATGAAATGATGCGGCTGAAAGTTCCGGTAATCTGTGTAATTATCGGCGAAGGGGCCAGCGGCGGTGCACTGGGTATCGGTGTGGGCGATCGTGTCTACATGATGGAAAATACCTGGTATACCGTAATCTCTCCCGAAAACTGCAGTACGATATTATGGCGCAGCTGGGATTTCAAGATGAAAGCTGCCGAACAGCTGAAACTGACTGCCGACAAGATGAAATCCTTTGGCCTGATTGACGGAATTATTCCCGAACCGGATGGTGGCGCTCAATGGAGCTATGCAGCCGCTGCCGAACATCTGAAACAGCAACTGATCAAGGGTCTCGCGGAAATCCGGGATATTGATCCCCAGCAGCGCATAGCGCAGCGCATCGAAAAATTCTCTAAAATGGGATTCTGGGAAGAAACAGGCAGCTAGCCGACTGAAGCGCTTTTTCTTAATAAACTTCATCATCTTTTCAACTTTCAAGATACATGTCACTCCAACAGAAATTAACAGGCACCGGAATTGCCATCGTAACCCCTTTTACTCCAGCCGGGGAATTTGACTTCCCGACTTTGGAAAAACTGATCAATTTCTGGATAGAAAATAAAATTGAGTACCTGGTGGCTGCCGGTACCACCGGTGAAAGCGCCACCCTGACCCGTGAAGAAGAACAGGTGCTCTTTGATTTTGTAAAGGAAAAGGCCGCAGGCCGGGTAGGACTGGTTGCTGGCATCGGCGGCAATGACACCCGCGAAGCGGTGCAGGCACTGGGAAATATGAACCTGGAAGGCTATGATGCAGTCCTTTCTGTGTCTCCTTATTACAATAAACCCCGTCAGGAAGGGATTTATCAGCATTATCGGGCAATTGATGCAGCCAGCCCCCTGCCCGTAATTATGTACAATGTACCTTCCCGGACCGGCATGAGCGTCAGTGCGGAAACCACCTTACGGATTGCCCGCGATTGCAAAAATATCGTAGCCACGAAAGAGGCTTCCGGCAACTTTGATCAGATCAGCCAGATCATGAAAAATAAGCCCGCCGATTTTATGCTGATATCAGGCGATGATGGCATCACACTGCCCATGATTGCGCTCGGCGCGATTGGCGTCATTTCTGTGGTGGCCAATGCCTATCCTGGCGCGTTTTCAGAAATGGTCCGGCTCAGCCTGGCGGGTAAATTTGAGCAAGCCCTGCCATTACATTTAAAATATATAGACATTATTAATTCCCTGTTTGCTGAAGGCAGTCCGTCCGGTGTGAAAGAATACCTTAAAGAGATGGGACTTTGCAGTACCGACAGTCGCTTGCCGGTGGTACCGGTGAGTCCGGAGCATGCGGCCCGGATCAAAACCCTGATGGCCGAACTATAGCCCTAAGATCCCGGAAGATTTTAAAGGTATCAGTGAAATACTGATACCTTTTTTTAATACCGGACAAGCGTCCTATATTCGGGTAGCGTTAAAAATCCGGCGGCATTCCGAGCACAAACCGGCGCTGGATACTATTACTGTTAAAACAGCATACAATGTTCCCTTTTTCGGTGTCATACGAGCATAAAAATATCCTCTACCAGTACTGCATTGCAGAATGGCTTCCTGTTATCGAACAACATAGAAGGGAAATCAACATTAGAAAAGGCGCTGCCCTTTTTGAAGAGGGATCCCCGGTTGGCGGCATTTATTTTATCATAAAAGGTAAAATTAAAATTCACCAGCGGTGGACCACTGAAAAGGAACTGATCCTTCGATTTGCCCGGGATGGTGACATGGTCGGACACCGTGGCCTGGCCCGTGATAAACAATACCCGATTACGGCGACCGCCTTGGAGGACAGCCAGCTGTTTTATTTACCTATCGATATTTTTGAAGCTACCCTGAAAGTCAACCCCCAGCTGACCTATGCCCTGATGGACTTTTACGCCAATGAACTTGAAGCTACTGAGCGCCGGGTACGCCATATGGCCCATATGAATGTTAAAAGCCGGATTGCTGAAGCCTTGCTGGGCCTGCGGCAGCTCTTCGGGCTTACGGAAGAAGGATTTATTGATATCCGGCTGACCAAACAGGAACTGGCGGCTTATGTGGGTACCACCTATGAAACAATTTCACGGATGCTGGCGAACCTGGAGCAGGAAGGACTGATTCGTTCCGATGGAAAAAACCTGATGTTGTTAAAGGAAAATAATATGATGCAACTCATAGAAAAACAAAGTTCCTGAGTTAAATCTGCATAATATATTTCACAGAATATGATTTATGTCATATTTTTGCTCCGTGAAACCAGCGGTATATTTTCGGGAAGCAACCAAAGCCTCAATCGGGAGCTTTCCAGTCCCAAGTCGGGCCGCTATATCCCCAAATTTTAATTTAATCTTTTAATAATGAAGCAGGTAAACAATAACGGGCATATTTACAAACCCCTGATGGCGGGACTTTTCGCAGGCTATTTTGCTGCAGTGCTCTGTGTAATATTTGATGTGGTGTTCAGATCCTATACCCATTACCCACTGCATGAACTGATTAACGTCTCTACACTGATATTTGCAGTACTCCTGGTGGTGCCGCTGGCCGGATGTCTGTATGCCCTGTTGGATCTTTTCTTTACCAAAACCGCCCCGGTATACCTGATCATCACAGCAGTGACCTTCATTTTACTTATTTATGGCATTTATCAAACCCATCGCTCCTCCGACGCCCTGTTGAACCAGGAATTCCATAGCCTGATGGTGGGTATTACTGTCATTACCGGATTGGCAACCCTCGCCGTTCCTTACTTTGTAAAACGCAGCGATCTATTTATGGAGGAAGCTTAGAATACGGATGCATTCATATTTCTGCGTCTGTTCCGAAGATGGAAGACTATTGAGGTTTTAAGATACGCCGAAATCTGCTATAACAGTGGCTTCAAAAATGTCCACTACTTCATTAATACGTTTAAGAAATTAGTAGGCTTCACCCCTAAAATGTTCAGGACTGCCAATAGCTTGTAAAATATCACTATTGTCCTGTCAGACAAGATGCTACGTTGTTAAACCTATAGAAGTTTCCTCCCTTCAGCCCTTCTCAAAAAGTGCGCGTAGTTCCCTGGCATCATCTGGTTTCATCTTGCCACTAAGTATCAATCGCAGCTGGCGACGACGCAGTGCCCCGTTATACAGATCTATTTCTTCATCAGTTTCTGGTTCGATGGCGGGTGCGGGCTTGGGTTTACTATGCGGATCCAAAGCCACAAATGTATAATAGGCCGTATTGCTGACGTATTTATGTTGTTGTACCAGGTCTTCCCCCTGCACATCCAGAAAAACTTCCATGGATGTATTAAAAGCCCGGGTTACATAGGCCCTGATATGCACCGCATTGCCCAGCTTGATGGGATTAACGAAAGAAATATTATCGACTGAAGCTGTAACGACTGGTGCATTGGAATGCTTCTGCGCCGCCAGGGCTGCCGCAATATCCATCCAGTACATCAGCCTGCCGCCCATTAAATTACCAAAAGTATTTGTATCATTGGGTAATACGATTTCTGTCATCACGACCAAACTGTCTGCCGGTTTTTTTGCCATAATCTTTAAATGTGCCGCAAATATATTTAAATTCATTCAGCTGCCTGTATTACTCATTGTCCCACCGTCAACCGGTTTTCGATCATTCGATTGTTGTATTGCTGAATAAAAGCCTGCAGCCGACGCAACAAGGCAGCTCCCGCATCTGGTTGTTGGTCTAGAATATTTTTTGACAAGCCGGGGTCTCCTTTGAAATCAAAAAGACTTTTTGGTTGCTGCCCGTCAGAAAATAACAGGGTATCGCCCTGCCACCAACGGTACTCTCCACTGTGTTGAAATACAAATTGCTGTCGATTATGACTACTATCCAGCACGTTTTGTCCGAAAGACAAAAAGGGTTTGTTGTAATGCAGGTAACCCAATACTGTCGCCGGTATATCAATCTGCTGTATGGAGGTATTACGAATACCGCGCATGGTGCTGTCACCCGGCACATAAAGCAGGATAGGTATCGCGAATTCACCCCAGGCGTTCTGGTATTCTTCGTGGTAAACCGTAGTCGCATGATCGGCGCTGATCACAAAAACCGTGTTATTAAACCAGGATTGCCGACTGGCTACCTCAAAGAATTTTCGTAGCGCCATATCGGTATATCCCATACATTCATAAACAGGCAGTGGCCCTTTCTTAAAAACCCCCTGATAGTCTTCAGGTACTTTAAAAGGGTGATGTGAAGAAACCGAGAATATCGTACTGAAAAAAGGTTGGGGAAAATTATTGAGTTCCCGGGCAAAGAATTGAAAAAAAGGTTCATCCCAGATACCCCAGATGCCATCATACTGGGTATCATCGTTAAACTCGGTTTTACCAAAGTAATGTTGGATACCCAGCAGACGGGTAATGGCGGAAAATCCCATAGAGCCATTCGGTGCGCCATGGAAGAAGGAACTATGATACCCTTCCCGGTCCAGAATATGTGCCAGTCCTCCGATGGTATCAGACACATAAGGTGTCAGCACAAAGGGGCTGCCTGATCCGGGAATGCCGGCAATGCAGGCAGGAATAGCATCGATAGATTTACGCCCGTTAGCAAAAGAGTTCCAGAACACCAGGCTCTGTCCTGCCAGGGAATCCAGAAATGTCGTATACCCCTGATACTGCCCACCGTCAAGTCCTTTATTATAAAAACCCAGCGCTTCTTTTCCAAAACTTTCCAGCAGGATCAGCACCACATTTTTCTTTTGGAAAACCTGATTCGGATCCGGCCGGTGCACCGGACTGTAAATCGTCTCCAGTTCTGCCTCTGAAAAGTACTGTACTTTTTTCAGCCCTTTCAGGCTGGTGGTCCGAATAAAAGTAAACGGTGTATTCAACACCAGGTAGATATCAGCCGGATTTTTGACATAGTCTCCGGCATTACTAATGGTAATCGGTCGTGTACTGTGCCGATAGTCGCCCCTGATTCCCCCGACCGCCAGAAAGACAGTGAGCAGCATAACGACTACAGCGGTTACATAATAGCGCAGTCTCGCCTGAAATTTTGACCTATGGGGAACCAACCGATTGTATAAGAAAGCCATCAGGGCCAGCAGGGCCAGAAAAATCAGCACCACATACCAGAAATCTACCAGGAACCTGCCAGCCAGGGCACCTTTGTTCTGCTCATGTTGAAATTCCCGGAAAACATCAAATGTGGTACGCCGGAGGGTAAAGCGGTAATAAATGCAATCAATGCAATTCAGGGCCAGCGCCAGGCCGGTACAAATAAAAAACACCCATTTAATGAGTCGCTGATAGCGGGAATGCTGACGCCAGTACGGGGCAATCGGCAGCACCATTAACAGCAGGGGCAGGCTTTCAAAGTAAAACAATGCTGCGATGTCAAATCGCAATCCGCCCCGCAAAATGCCCGTCCAGTCGGCGCTGGTCACCTGACTGAACATCGGATAGTTAAGGCCAAAAAAGAGCAGCCGGCAAATCATGAACAATACCAACACCAGAAACATCCGGTATATAACAACTGCATAATAATTTGCCTTATAGACCATAATTGACCACTTGCCGCGCAAATTTAAAGTTTTGATAACAATTCCTTAATATTAGCATTGTCGGGCCATCCGGCGACCCGACCCGGAAAGCAGCCGGCCTATGATTCCACAGTACCGGAAACGTAGCCGGTTCCCCCCCAATCTGTGCGGGTTAATTCCGTATCTTTGCACCCCTGTCAAAATGTCTGTAAATAAGCATAGCATTGTTTTTGAAGCGCTTAATCGTTCATTTGAAAAAATTTAATTAAAATATTATTCATGTTTGGTTTTTTATCTAAGGTTTTTGGTGGTAGTAAGTCTGAAAAGGATACCAAAAAATTGCTTCCTGTTGTAGAAAAAGTTAATAAATACTTCGAAGAATATCAGTCACTCAGCAACGATCAGTTAAGAGGTAAAACGGCAGAATTTAAAGAACGTATCGCGGCCCACCTTCAAAAAATCGACGAAGAAATAGAAGCCCTGAACCAACAGGCCGAAACCCTTTCCCATGAGGCATTGCTGGAAAAAGATGAAATTTATAAAAAAGTAGATGACCTTAAAAAAGACCGCAACAAAGAAATTGAAAAGGCGCTGGAAGAAATTATGCCGGAAGCCTTTGCGGTAGTCAAAGAAACTGCCCGGCGGTTTAAAGAGAACGAAAATATTATTTCCCGCGCTACGGATCTGGATCGTGACCTGAGCGTTAAAGCTGATTATATCTCTGTGGACGGCGATAACGCCATTTACAAGAACAGCTGGACTGCTGCCGGCGGCACGGTCACCTGGAATATGTTGCATTACGATGTTCAGCTGATAGGCGGCTCTGTACTTCACAGCGGTAAGATTGCCGAGATGGCTACAGGTGAAGGTAAAACCCTGGTTTCGACGCTCCCGGCTTACCTGAATGCACTCGCCGGTCAGGGCGTTCATATCGTAACTGTCAATGACTATCTGGCACGTCGGGACCAGGAATGGAACGGCCCCATCTTTGAATGGCTGGGATTGCGGGTGGATTGCATTGATAAACACCAGCCCAACAGTGCTGCCCGGCGGAACGCTTATCTTGCCGATATCACTTACGGCACCAATAATGAATTCGGTTTTGACTACCTGCGGGACAATATGGTTCATGCTGCCGATGAAATGGTACAACGCAAACACCATTTCGCAATGGTGGATGAGGTGGATAGTGTATTAATCGATGATGCGCGGACACCGCTGATCATCAGCGGTCCGGTAGAAAAAGGAGACGATCAGCAATACCATATACTCAAACCCAGGGTACAGCAGCTTTTTCAGGAGCAGGAAAAAATTGCCCGCCACGCCCTTAACGAAGCGAAGCGGCTGATCGACAAAGGTGAAGATGATCCCAAATCAGGCGGTCTGCATTTATATCGCGCTTTCCGGGGCCTGCCTAAATACAGCCCACTGATTAAATACCTGAGTGAACCGGGGATCAAAGTCAAGCTCCAGAAAGCAGAACATTATTACCTGCAGGAACAGGAACGCAATATGAAAATTGTTGATGAGGAGCTATTGTTCCGCATTGACGAAAAGAATAATTCAGTGGACCTGACGGAGAAGGGGCTGCTGGCCATTACCAAATCCGGAGAAGATCCTGATTTTTTCGTCCTGCCGGATATTGGTGTTCAGCTGGCTGAAATCGAAAAAAGTGAAGTTGTCGCTGAAGAAAAATTGAAACAGAAGGAGCAGGTACTCAATGAATATTCTCAAAAAGCAGACCGTATCCACTCCGTACAGCAATTACTGAAGGCTTTTGCATTGTTTGAAAAAGACGATGAATACGTAGTGATCGACGGTGCCATAAAAATCGTTGACGAACAGACCGGTCGTATTATGGAAGGACGTCGGTATAGCGACGGACTACATCAGGCGTTGGAGGCCAAGGAGAATGTCAAAATTGAAGCAGCCACCCAGACCTATGCCACCGTTACCCTGCAGAACTATTTCAGGATGTATCACAAACTGGCAGGTATGACCGGTACCGCTGAAACCGAAGCCGGAGAACTCTGGAGCATCTATAAACTGGACGTGGTAACCATACCCACCAACCTGCCGATTATCAGAGACGATCGCCAGGACCTGGTTTACAAAACCAAAAGGGAAAAATACAAATCGGTTATTGACGAAATTGAAGCCCTCCGCAATGCGGGACGTCCCATTCTTGTAGGTACCACTTCGGTGGAAATCAGTGAGCTGCTGAGCCGGATGCTGCAGCAGAAAAAGATTCCACACAATGTACTAAACGCCAAACAGCATGCGCGTGAAGCCAGTATTGTTGCTGAAGCAGGACTGGCAGGCGCTGTAACCATCGCGACCAATATGGCCGGACGGGGTACGGATATCAAACTGGGTCCGGGTGTAAAGGATGCCGGAGGTTTGGCTATCATAGGAACTGAACGACATGAAAGTCGCCGGGTAGACCGTCAGTTAAGAGGTCGTGCCGGACGTCAGGGAGACCCCGGAAGTTCACAATTCTATGTTTCTTTGGAGGATGATCTGATGCGAATGTTCGGGAGTGAACGCATTGCCGGCATGATGGATAAGCTGGGCTATAAGGAAGGAGATGTGATACAGCATAGCATGATCAGCAACAGCATCCAACGGGCACAGAAAAAAGTAGAAGAGAACAATTTCGGTATCCGTAAAAGACTGCTGGAATACGATGATGTAATGAATAAGCAGCGGAATGCCATTTATGAGAAAAGGAATCATGCCTTGTTCGGTGAACGGTTGTCACTGGATATCGATAACGCCTTTTCCATTGTAGCAGAAAGCCTGACCACTTCCTTTAAAGAGCAGGAAGATTACGAAGGCTTCAAACTTGCCTGTATCGTAAATTTCGGCATGGACACTTCTATTACCCAGGAAGAATTTGCAGGCAGGGATGCCTTAAAACTTGCTGATAAATTATATGAAGAAGCTACCCGGAAATACAACGAACATGTGATGCGGGTCACCTCTGACGCATTACCGGTATTTAAAAATATCCGGGAAACCCAAGGTCAGCATATCGAGAACGTAATCGTGCCTTTTACTGATGGCCGAAAAGCTATCAATGTTCTGGCACCATTGGATAAAACGATCAGTACAGAAGGTAAAGCGTTGGCACAGTCGATGGAGAAGTCAATTACCCTGGCAGTAATTGACGATACCTGGAAAGAACATTTGCGGGCCATGGATGATCTGAAGCAAAGTGTGCAGACCGCCTACCTGGAACAGAAAGATCCGCTGGTCATCTATAAAGTGGAAGCCTTCCAGTTGTTCAATGGAATGACCACCAACCTCAACAAGGACATCATTGGATTTTTGACCCAGGCTTCACTGCCGGTGCAGGAGCAGCAGGGCGCATCCATTAAAGAAGGCCGTCAACAAAAGACTGATCTTAGTAAAATGCGGGCCAACAAGGACGAAATCGATGCCGCTGGTGATGATTATGCTGCCAACGAGAAAGATTATTACGATCCATCCGGCGAACCCGCTGTAAAACAGGAACCGGTTCGGGTAGGACCTAAGGTTGGTCGAAATGATCCCTGTCCCTGTGGCAGCGGAAAAAAATACAAACATTGTCACGGTAGATCTGAGTAATACTCAAATTGATTCAACTATGAACCCCCTTCAATCACCGAAGGGGGTTTATTTTTTCAATAAGACTTATCGCCCTTCTTACTTTATGGCATATTAGCCGGAAGGGAACTGATCCAGGGCTGCTGCCGGCCGAATTCCCGGTTCGGGCTTGCGGCGGCTTCAATGATTAACTGTCCCCCCTGCTGGATCTCCTGATGGGTCAGCCAATTACGGCGTAATGGTTGGCCATTCAATGTCGCAGAACCGATATAGGGCCTACCCTCTCCAAAATGCCGCACTTCGATCCGAAACGGCTTGTCACCCGTCTGCCATTCCAGTTCCCGGAACAACGGAACATGCAGATAGTAGACAGGCTGGCCCACACAGGCCGGAGACAGGCCTGTCGCGGCCCAAACGTACCAAGCCGACATAGCGCCTCCGTCATCATCCATCGTGCGGGGATAAGCCCGGGGTTGATTCTGGTAAACCCGACCAAAAACGGCGTCAATACCTCGGGAATTGTCATTAAAATACAATTGGGCCACACTGTCGTGTGCATATCGGTGGATTATCTCCTGGGAATGCCAGGGCTCAGGACTTCCGGAAAACATATACGGCGCCTGGATATCTGTTTCATTGGTTGCATTATAGTAATTGTCATCAAAAAAATTTCTTAACTGACTGATATAATCTTCGACACCACCACAAGCTTCCATCAGCCCTTTCAAATCATAGGGTACCAGCCAGCGATATTGCCAGATGGTTCCCTGATACATACCACGCGCGCCAAGCCGGTCCACATCTTTGCGGCTGAGATCTTTGAAATCCTTGTCCCAATAACGACGCCAGCCCGCCGCCTGCTGATAATACTGACGGGCCAGGGCACTGTCGCCGAGTATTTCAAAAATATTGGCTATAGCCCAACTGTCGTAACAGGATTCCAGGGCCTGATCCGGCTTCTCAAAAGCCAGTCCCCGGGCTTCCCGGAGCAATGGTTCCTTAATTGCGGCAAAATCCACCTGATAGCCTTTCCGATAAGCATCCAGCAACACAACCGCAGCATGTTCAGTTCTGACGGTATTGGAGGGCTCGTTGTCTGTCGCCCAGTTTTTTTTCCCCCGTTTATACAAATCGACCAGGGAATGAATAATATGCTGATACTGGCTGGGATACAGCAGCGACAGGAGTGGCAACTGGGTCTTATAATTATCCCAGATTGTCCAGCCACTATAGCGCGGGACTGAACTTGCTTCTGTAATCAGAAATGGCGATTGTAATACACGGTAAAGCAGGGAATACAACAATGCGCGCTCATCGGTGTCACCGTTTGCGTTTAAACCATAAAGCAGGCGATCCCAATCCCGGCCACCCTGGGGCGCCAGTCTTTCGGGGAGCCCCCCCTGCAGCGCTTCCACTGCCTTTGCCACGGATTGCGCGGAAAAAGCGATTCTTATCTGAATGGTCCTGGCTTGGGAACGCACCAGGACCTGATGCTCCTTATAGGTCGAAATTTCAACGGGTTGGTTAAAACCAATTGCGTAATAAAGTATATAGGTCCCGTTATTGCAGGTCGTACCCGAACTGATTTCTCCGGAAATCTGTCCAGGGCTAATTTCATGGGTCTCTGCCCGAAATGCATTTGCCAGGGTATGCGCGAGATCTATGACAAACCCGTTCGCTGCCTGTGGGAATCGGTAGGTCTCCAGGCCATATTTATCGTTCGCCAGCATTTGGACCGAAAGCCCATTGGTAAACTGAATGGCGTAGGCTCCAGGGCGACCGCTCTCTGCTTTCTTATATAATGGCTGTGGTCCCGGATCAGATCCCAAAAAAGGCCGGATCAGTATATTGCCACCACTGCCCATACAGCCCACGCCCTCAAAACGGGTATGGGTGAAGCCGTATACTTTTTTTGCATAATGCTCATAGCCGGTATGCCCGTGAGGTTCAGTTTGCGGCAAAATGCTCATCATCCCAAAAGGTCCGCCGGCAGCGGGTGACAGCTGTCCATGATCACCTGAGCTTCCCAGAAATACATTCACCTGACTCCGCTGTCCTGCGGCCAGGAAGGGCATGCTGACTGCCAATAATAATTCATAAAAATGTATCCTGATATATTGCATTTCAGTCGCTTATTGAATTGTAAAAATATGCCTGCCTGCCGATAAGAGCAGCGGTTGATCTGAGGCGAGGTGACGACCCTGCTGATCGGTCACAAGCCCCTGCTGACCGGCAAAATCCACGGTAGCCGTACTGTTCGGAGGGATGACTGCTTCGTAAGTTATTTTCCGGCCTTTGCGTTTCCAGGAAGAGACAATGTTTCCGTAGGGGCCCCGGTGCGAAGCCGTGAAATACTGCAGGTCTTTAGGGAAATGTGGTTGCAGCCGGATATGTTTAAAGCCGGGCGCCTTTTCGTCCGTTCGGATGCCTCCGATACCTTTGAAAAACCAGCCGCCGATTTCCCCAAACATCATATGGTTATCAGATATGTCTCGGGTGGCTTTAAGATCCCAGTTCTCCAGCAGGGTCGTTGCTCCGTTTACGATCCACCAGCCCCAGGACGGATAACTGTCCTGCACGGCTACTTTGTAAGCTGTTTCCGGATAGCCGTTATCGTTGAGTGCATTCAATAACGCTTTTGCACCGAGTACGCCCACATCAAGATGGAAGTCAGTGGATTTAACCCGCTCATTGAGTTGCGCTGCTACTTGCGCAATCAGGTGTTCCGGAACAATTTTCCAGTGCAGTGCCATGCTTAGTTCTGTCTGGGTGCCGCTGCCATATATTCCTTTATCCGTATGGAGATACTTGCTGTTGATGGCTGATTTAATTTTTCGCCTTAAAGCATCATAATGTTCGAAGTCTGCGGTTTTGCCGAGCAATTGGGCCGTCCGCGCCAGAATATCCGCATCCACATAAAAGTAGATAGATGACGTCAGCTCCAGATTGGAAGTAGTCTTTACCGGAACCCAGTCACCACGACCGAAACTGGTCAACCCTTCCGGGCTGATCCGGTCGACATAATCAACATAGGCTTTGATCGATGTATAATTATCTTTCAGCGGGCGCAAGTCGCCATAAAACAGGTAGAGTTCCCAGGGAATTATGGCAATCGTACTCGTCCAGTCGAGCCCGTTGGCCGTCCCATAACCCCAGCCACCGGTAGGAATGATATCGGGCAATACCCCATTGGGTTGCTGTTCGTCCCTGTGGTCACGGAGCCATTTTTCATAAACAGTAATACCATCGAAATTGTAGAGCCCGGTTTCTATCGCCAGATGTCCATCGCCGGTCCAGCCGTTCTTCTCCCGCTGTGGACAATCCGTAGGGTAACCCATCAAATTGGACAAATAAGAATAATTGGAAGCTTTCCAGAGTTTATTGATCAATGGAGATGAACTTTCGATACTGCCCACGGGCTCCACATCGCTATGCACAAAAAAGGATCGTACCTGGTCCCTGGACCAGGACATAGGAATGGAGCTGACGATTTCTACATAACGAAAACCCTTGTAGTTAAAACGTGCCGTAAATTCATCCTGGCGGCCGCTTAATATCAGGATATCCGTTTGAAAAGGGTCCAGGGTTTTATCCCCCCGAAAATACACGTCGATATTGGACAGGTCCAGCCGGCCATCGGCATGAAGGCGCTCGCCTTGTCGTATTTTAAGTCTAGTCCCGGCAGGGCCTTTAACACTGACGCGGGTCACCCCACTCATGTTCTGGCCCATATCAAAAACCCAAATGCTGTCATTGATTCGGTTAACTGCAACCGCATCAAAAGCCTGCACCTGGCGAATGGGTACCATCTGTTGAGAAGTAATTTCAGGAGCGGGCGCCTGCCGGTAACGAACACCTTCCCACTTGCTGTCATCAAATCCCGGCAGATTCCATCCGTACATCTCTTTTCGGGCGTCATATTGTTCTCCGGTATATATACTATTGGCTATTAAGGGACCTGCAGCGGTCTTCCAGTCCCGCTCGGAGCGGATGACCTGGGTCGTACCGTCCATATATCGGATCCGCAGGTCCATACAGAAAGTCGGGCGGGCCCGCCAGGGTGCTTTATGAAAATCCCAAACTGCCAGCGACTGATGATTGTACCAGCCATTTCCCAGGAGGACCCCTACCGCATTGCCGCCCTGCTGTAGGGCACTACCCACATCAAAACTCAGGTAGCTCACCCTTTTGTCGTAATTGGTATAGACCGGGTCCAGCACATGATTCCCGATTTTTCTGCCATTGATTGAAAGTTCAACCAACCCGGCCGCTGCAATATAAGCCCGGGCGGAGGCAATTTTTTTTTCAATTGAAAACTCTTTTCTAAAATAGGGAGCAGGGCGATATGCTATATCTTGATGATCACTGATCCATGCGCCTTGCCAATTATGGCGACCCAACATTCCGGTTTCAAAACGGGCAACTGCAGATTGCAGGTGACGGGCGGTACCATCAGTTACACGTACCGTCCAGAAATAAGTAGTAAACGGTCGCAAGGCCGGACCGGCATACGCCACCAATTGCCTGGACGCATCATTGCTTTCATAGGTCCAGGTGTCGGCCTGGCCTCCAGCAATTGCCGCGGAATCCGTACCCAGTAACAACCGGTAACGCTGCGGTTGAAATGCAGCCTGGTCCGTGGCTATTTGCCAGCTAAAACGTGGATGGGGTTGATCAATACCCAGCGGCCGGGTTAAATGTTCTGTTTGTAACCCCAGGATACCGGCTGTCTGTGCGCCGATTGGACTATGTCCGATTAGCAATCCGAAAATAAGTAGTTGTTTAAATTTTCTGGTTGTCAAGATATCGTTTTTTGAGTTAAGGTTCAGCGTAATGGCTGTTTGTTGTTTAACAACAAATGCATACTGTCAGATTCCGGCAGGATTCTGAACAGGCTGCCATTCGTTTTGAAAAATCCTTTTTGCAAATTTACCGTATAAGAATGATTATTAAAAGAAGCCGCTATTGACCGGGGATGTACAGACAGGAATGGCAGGGTCACTTCTCTGCCCTGCTCCATATTAATATACCAGGCAAGCGCCGGTGCGGCTTTCACGGATATTTGAATGCCCTGCTCTGAAAACTCAAATTCCAGGGAACCATTTCTATCAGTCAGCGGGCAACTGATGCGCAGCAGGCCAGATTGACGATCATCGACTACCGGTTTACCGGTATTCAGCCGGATCTCCTGGCCGTTACTATTCAACATAAACCAGCCGCCAGCGTAGCTTCCTTTCCGACTCCAGATATAACCATCCATTACCGGCAGGGTTTGGAATACACATTCATTGGATGCTACCGGAGTTTCCAGATAATCGGAAGCCATTGTCTCATCAAACATATGTATATCCCGGAATCGAAGACTGCCCTGATCCCAGAGCAAGTTGGCCCGATAGAATCGGCTGTTATACCAGACGGTTCGCTTATCACTGCCGGGCATATCTTCCAACGCGGAGAATGCAGTAGGTGGCGTCACCTCAAACTGCTCTTTAAACCATTGGCCGGAAGTAGCCAGGGTTTCTACCCGTATCTTACCCTGATCCCTTAGCTGCTCCAGCAAGGGAAACTGTATCCGGAGCCCTGCGGCCATCGCCGCCCAGGTAAATGAGTTTTCCTGACCAGCCTGTGTATAATTAAATGCCATTGAAGGACCGTTAAGCCACTGATCCAGGTACCAGCGAACCCAGTCAGCATTACCTCCTGCCTTGGGATATACCGGCTCCAGCGTAATGACACCCTGCCTTGACTGTTCCAGCGCATCATCGTACTGATGGATAGGATCACTGCCCAACATTCTGAAAATCGGCACCGGTATCTGTCCCTCCCGCGTCTGCGCCGGCATATAGGCATTAACGCTACTGGGATAATAAGCCTGATTCCAATAACCGCCCCATAAGGTATATCCATCGGTGCCGAATTGATCCTTGCAATTGGCTGAAGCAACGATATGATACTTTTCATACATGTAGGCTAAGCTATGGGCATCGATGAACCAGGAGGCTACCGAACGGGGATAATATCCAAAAATCTTTTTAAACTCCGCCATGTAAACATCAATCAAAACTTCCCTTTGTTTGGGTGTGTAACCGGTTGAAAAACCGACGTCTGCATGCCAGTCCCAGGGGAAACGGCCCCGCCAGGCAATGCCCGCCTTTTCAACCAAAGGCTGAGGTAATTCCCACCAGGCACCAATTTCAAAGCTATCCCGGGGAAGCGCTTTAAGGAGCTGTTGGTAGCGGGGTTCGATCAGCGCATCATACTGCAGTAAGAAACTTCCGCCCAGATGATGCTTCCGCATCAGATCTATCTGACGAACCACGGTCTCATACAGGACATCCCTCGTAATCCGATCCGGCTCCCTGGGTTCCACAGCCCGGATAAAATTGATGATATTGACGATGCGCGGTGGCTGTGCATTTGCAGAGAGGCAACTGATCTGACTGAGACCAAACAAGATGATGGTTTTACAGGTCATATCTTGGATGCATTACTTTTTCCAGGATTCAGAAAGCAACCATTTAAAACAGGGCTCAGTCCACTGAACAGCCATGTCCTTTAAATGATCCACACCAAAACCGTGACCTCCCCTGGCGTAAAAAAATGTCTGTACCGGAACTCGGTGCTGACGCAGCGCCGCCTCAAAGTACAGCGTATTCTGCACGATTACTACATCATCATCAATGGCAGATACGAGGAAGGTTGGAGGTGTCTCACTGGTCACCTGCAACTCATTGGAGTATTCTTGGATGCGCTCGGGCGTAATTTCCGGACCGATCAGGTTCTTACGCGATTGAATATGGGTCAGGCTGTCCGCAAAGCTTACGACGGGATAAACTGCGATCAAAAAATCCGGCCGAAGGCTGGTATTCTTGGGATTCTCCAACGCTGTGTTGCCAAAATGTGTGGCAACCGTCGTAACCAGATGCCCTCCTGCGGAAAATCCCATGATACCTAGCTTTGAGGGATTGATTTTAAAATCCGAGGCGTGTTCTCTGAGATAAAGTATGGCTTTCTGTGCATCGGTAAGCGGCACGAGCTCTTTATGTTCCATACGTGCTGCCTTGGGCAACCGGTAATCCAGTAAAAATGCAGTAATACCGGCCTCATTCAATTTTTTACAGGCAGGAATACCCTCCCAATCATTGGCCCTTCCCCCATAGGAACCGCCAGAACAGACGATTACTGCAATATCCGTCTTTGGCGTCGAGGGCCGGTACACAGTGAGTTTGGGCACTTCCGTACCGGTTTTGGCAAATCGTATTTTGCCCGTGGGATACAGTTCAATGATTTCCTGTGCCCTCACTGCGCCGAAACTGAAGAAAACTAATTGTACCAGTAGTAACATCAGATAATGTCTAAAATGGCATCGAAGCATAAACTCAATTTTTCAAAAAGGCAAATAAATAAAGGTGGAAGTTAGGACAACTGCCCCGGATATCCCAGCAATTTTGAAAGCGATATCGATAACTGCAACGTTCAGTATTAAAATAAAGCCGTAAGCGTCGCCCGACCAGTATGCACTGTACGTGTGCCGGCAGGCTTTCGGCCATCGTACTGAAAGTTCAATTCCAGGTTCTTCAGTAGTCTTTTCGTGAGCATAATATTCCATAAATAATTCCCCCCCGGTTGCAATCCATTCAACATCACATAGCTGATGGTGGTCAGCGCGGATTCTTCATCAGCCCGATAATGCAAACCTTCATAGGTGAACCTGCCGGTTAGCGAAGCGCTTTCCAGGATATTATACTTGGTCTCCGCAGTGAGGGCATGCGCACGAAGTTGCTGTCCGCCATATACTACCGCATTAGCCTTTTGTTCATACTTATAGGAACCGGTGAGCCTGAACTTCGTCCCCTGGATAAAGGATATGGCGGGCGCTACACTTCTTTCTCTGATCTCATAGTTTTGGTTTTCAAACTGATTGTCTGCAGTGAACAGGTTATTCTGACCGGCACTACCGGTAATATGGATTGAAATCGATCCCGAAAGAAAATGACGGTATTTCAACGACCATTTGCGTTGCTGCCGGGTTTCGTATCCGTAGGTCAGCAATGCCTTACTGTTGTTATTCAGATTGCTAAGATCCAGCCCCCACCGGGTGCTGTGCCGGTTAAATGACAGCGTATTGGCAATGACAGTACTGGAAGTAATCAGACTGGTATCATTGATATTGCCAAACGGATTCCATTCAAAAAGGCCGTCAGCCAATGCTTTTCTGGTAATTTGAAGGGAACTGATCAGATTAAAGCGGGCTATAAAACTTTCCTGTCGGGGATCACCATTTTTCCAAAACTGGCGGGGATCAAAATTCAGGCTGTAATTCAAAGTCGTATAATTGGCCTTGACGTATTGATTGGTAGGTGTAAATATCCGTATGAAAGTAGCCTGATCCGCAAAAACAGCCAGTTCAAACTCATTGAGTTGCTGTACGCCATCTTCATTATAATCAATCCAGGTATATTGTCCTGTTCCTGCCGGCACTTCCAGGTAAGCATAGGCTCTTTTTTGTTCCTGTCCAGCCCCGGCTTCATACAGAACGTTTCCTGTAAGTGCACCATTCCACTCATTCATTGTGTACTCCGCACGGGTCAGTATTGCCCGGTCTTGTTGTTGTCCGCTATACTGCGGATCGTAGACTTTCAGTTGCCGGAATGTGGTATTCAGATAAAATTGCCTTTTGGCACTGGACAGAAGTTCCATTTGCAGGTTCAGGTTATAACTGCGGTCACCGCGAACGAGTTCATGTTTGCCTGGGTATTTATCAGATCGGGTGTAAAAACTTATGCCATATTTGTTTTTCGTACGGTTTCCGGAATTCAGATAAGCGGTATAGGTATCAAATGAAAAAGCAGTTGGCAGCAGGGTATCAGATTGATGCGCACGACTTATATTTTCCTCCAGCGTATATTTAGCACCCAGGCGCCAGTTGCCGAGCCAGGGCAGGGTTTTACTTACATCCAGGATCGGTCGAAAAAAATGTCCCCGGTAAGTCGCTGTTTGATAACGGGTCAGCATTAACTGGTTATTAAACTGCCAGAATTTCCAGTCGGAATGCTGGGTAAGTTGCTGTTGAAGGCCGCGATAGTCGTCACTACGACGATAGTGAGTTAACTGATAAGCCAGCTGGTTGCCGGAAGCTGAACGCAGGGTGGCAGCTCCCCGAAGGATGTTTTCTGTGGCAGCGCCAGGGAGAAGCGGCAGACCCCAGTCCCTGGAAAATTCCACATCCCGCAATCTTTCCACCGGCTCGAACCTGTCCTGTACCCATTCATAATCCAACGAGGAAATCAGTTCCAGCCTGTTTTTCCCGCGTAATTGCCGGGAATCAGTAAGATTTATTTTAGCGGCATACCCCTTATCATCACCGTCATTATGCCGCGACAAGGTATTTACATCCAGACTGCTGGCCGCAAACTCAGTTTTTAGAACCGTGTGAGAACCAAAGCTATAATCGGCGCCCAGACTGAGAAGCTGCTGTCTTCGGGGTGCGATGAGCAGTTGCACCGGCTCAAAATTTCCCTGGGGCTTTCCATCTATCGGTGGTATATAAATAAAGACTTTGCCATTGGCATTGGTATTATCGGCTATATAGTTACCCTTACCGGCACCAACTTCCGTAAAACTAAGACTGTATTGGGCGCGCTCCGGATCGGTGGAATAGCGGTAAAAAGAATCCACCAACTGGCCCTCCAAACTGTCATAGACCCTCTCATAAAGAATTTTTCCCGCAGCAAAGGAATCCAGGCTTACCGCAGGATAATAGGCCTGACCAACGCTGTCACCGATCTGTGACAGCAATTGCTTCTGCCGGTTATCCAATACCTGATTAATGGAAGAGTTGCGGGCGTCACTATTACTGAAATACCCTATTCGTAAGCGCAGTTTGTCACTAAAATTAAGGTCCTGGCTGACAAACAGATTGGTGTTTAGATAATTTCGGTCAGCATATTCAAATTCCACCTGGATCCTGCTGTCTTTGGTTATCATTCGTCTGGGTGTAAAGCTGAGTTCAGCAGTATTATAGTCAATGACGTAATCCTGATCTTCACCCCGCTGTAGCAGCTCCCCGTCAATAAAGACCCGTTCAGTATTGGCTAAAACGATAAAAAACAATTCATTATTAGCACCTGTCAGCCGGTAAGGCCCCTGATTGCCTTCCAGCCCCTGAAATACATTACGGGTAAACTTCCCCTTGGCAATCGAACCACTGACCAGGGTGGTACTCTGCGTTTGTTTTGAAAGCTGTTGGCGGGTTTCAAAGGAGATACCCTGCAAACGTTTGTAAAAACTGAGAAAATGACTCCGGTCTTCCCGCAGATCCATATCACCCACATTCAACTGCCAGTTCTTCTTCTTAAAACGAATATAGACTTCGTCAAATTCGTTGAGATATTGTGTATTCCCTTCCGGTTGAATCGGCACATTATTATCGGTAATGGCTGCCTGCAGTTCAATACTGTCCGCCAACATGCCGCTCAGTTGAATATTCAGGTTCGACTGAAGAACCATATCCTGATTATTACCAAATCCCACCTGTCGGCCAAAGCTACCCTGGGCATTGATATTTCCAAAATTAAAAAGGCTGCGATTGTCCGCACGCTGATCTGCAGGTGGGGGTATCGGAGCGGCACTGTAGCGTAACAGGCTGTCAAAGCTGCGATTCTGAGCGGTTGGATTTAATTTGAAGGGAAAAACCCGATACCTGACAATTACCAACGAATCCTGGGGAGGAAGTTTCCAGAACAATGCGGCATGCAGGTAGTCGATTTGATAACTCATGGTATCCAAAGCCGGTATATAAAAACTGCCGGGAACGATACTGACACTGTCCAATATGTATAGTTTTCCCGGCGTCACCGGAATGACTTTCTGCCTCAGATTACCGGCATAGCTTTCCGTCGGAGTCTGTGCACCCGCTTCCGAATTAAGGCGGAGAACAATAAGGAATACAGATATGATCTGGAAGCAACGCAAATGCCGGATTTTGTATTGTCGCAAAAATCGGTGATTTTGGGCAGAGCTATCCCAGCTTATTGCACATCACCTGGGCAAAGTACGTTGAATTTCTATCCCGTGGTCCTCCGCAAACGGAAGGGCGGC
The DNA here is from genome assembly GCF_054783135.1 of Niabella terrae. Lineage (NCBI taxonomy): Bacteria > Pseudomonadati > Bacteroidota > Chitinophagia > Chitinophagales > Chitinophagaceae > Niabella > Niabella terrae. The sequence goes on along the minus strand of NZ_BAAGRD010000005.1, from coordinate 191,973 downwards.
CTGTTTCAATGCCCGTAAGCGGACTTCCAGGCGCGGGCCATTCCGCTCAAATATGCGGACGACCTGACTGTCAATCTGCATTTGGGGTCGGCCGGCATCGATCAGTCTGGCAACGTATTTATAATCCTTTTCGAAAACCTGCTCTCCCAATTCCAGTACCAGTCGACAGGCTTTTATTAATTCCCGGGTATCGGAGCGGGGACGCACCTGTTTCAGGTCCCGCAGCGCTTCCTGAACGGGCACTACCAGGTCGTAATGAAGGTATTCTGCCGCTGAGACCCGTGCCCTATGGTCTTCTTTGAATACGATCAGTCGTTCCTGGACTTTTAAATCCTGCAATTGACTGAAATAAGCGGGTGTGAAATTTACGGTAACCAGCTCTATCTGCATCAGGGTTCTGCGCATTAACTTTCGGGGAGCCGGTCGGTGACAAGCCGTAATATGGAACAGGAAAATGCTTAAAAAAAGGGTGCTTTTTTTCATAGGTTTCCAGAATATATATCAACTCAGCAGCCCGGCGCATCGCGGCAGGAACAGAACGCCATCGCTGAATGGCGCGGAACAGAAACGGCGCCGGTTTCCTGATTAGTCCTTATCTACTGACATGGAAGCCGAGGCGAAATCCCGGTTCAGTCGCGCGATATTGGTTATCTTAATCTCTTTGGGACACACCGCTTCGCAAGCACCGGTATTGGTGCAACTACCGAATCCTTCTTTGTCCATCTGAGCAACCATGTCCAGTGCCCTTTGCTTTCTTTCTGCCTGTCCTTGTGGCAACAAAGCCAGATGAGAAGTCTTCGCAGATAAAAATAACAGGGCAGATGAATTCTTACAGGCAGCCACACAGGCTCCACAACCGATGCAGGCAGCAGCCGCAAAGGCTTTATCTGCATCATCTTTCGGCACGGGAAGCGCATTGCCATCCACATTGATGGCATTGCCGGTATTTACAGATATGTAGCCTCCGGCCTGAATAATACGGTCAAAAGCACTACGGTCAACAATTAAATCCTTCACCACCGGAAATGAATTCGCCCGCCAGGGCTCCACTACGATGGTATCCCCGTCTTTGAAAGCCCGCATATGCAATTGACAGGTAGTGGTGCCGTGCCAGGGACCATGAGGACGGCCATTGATATACATGGAACACATACCACAAATCCCTTCCCTGCAGTCATGATCAAAAGCTATGGGCTCTTTGCCTTCATGTACCAATTGCTCGTTCAGCACATCAAACATCTCCAGAAAGGACATTTCAGAGGAAATATCCTTTACTTTATAAGTCTCGAAGCTGCCCTTCGTGGCCGAATTTTTTTGTTTCCACACTTTTAAAGTGAGGTTCATATTATAATGTTCCATAGTCTGTCAAATAATATTTTAATTTACGCCTCAGTGTTAATTATATCCCCTGACAACTGTCCGGTTGCAATGAAATATTTCCGGAGCACCATCAGCGCTATCATATCTTCCCGCTTCCGATCTCGAAACTGGTTCACATAGCGATTCGCACTCTTTACGATGCGGGCGGCAGCCTGGGGGTTTGACCGATAGTACTGCAATTTATCCTCCAGGTCCTCAAAATCCTGCCGGATGCAAATATAATGCTCATCCGGTTGAAGCCGGCCTTCCATAAACCAGGTCTCATAACTGGGTAGGGGCATCACCGCGATGCTATTAGAAGACATTACCCATTTTAAATTCGTAGCCACGTCATTGCCTTCCAGGCAAAGAATGAATTTGTTTCGAAGTTGTGCTTCTATCGACATCGGCGGTTTGATCCATTCATTGTTACCTCCGGATGTATTCACCTGGCCCAGATCACATAGCGGATGATCAAAGTACTTTTCGTAAAATGCAATCCGGTGTGGTTGCGTGATTACCCCCCTGCCTATTAACCGATCATTTTTCTTCTCAAAATCCAAGTCATCCTCCACAAACTTAAAATGACGGGCGCGGTTGAGATTCAGTAATATCGAATTTTCATTTCCTGCTCTCACCGGTCTGCTTTTCACCAAAGTCGGCTGTTCAGGAACAAAAGTGATATCACCGAACAGATGATGCAGCCGTAGATTCCTGTCAAAAAAGCGCAGGTAACGAATCAGATCAAAAAAATACGCAGAAGGCTTCATAGGCCTGTTGTACTGCGCAATGCTCAAAGAACTAGTCAAATCCGGTTTCAGGTGCAAATCCGGCATTTTGTTATAATAATTCACCCGGTCATACAAATCAGCACGGTCTGCAGCGGACCAGCGATCTAACGCTTTAGGAAAACTTTTTCTGAATCCAAGGTTTCCTGCAATCAGGTTGTAGTATCCCTGTAAATAATAAAAAAGCTTATTGGTCTGCTGAATATGCATTGATTAAGTCGCAGGTGCATGAATCCGTTGCCTCAGGGGCAGCCGACGCATCCGTCCTTACTTATAGTTTCTTTGGGTCGGTTTGATCAGCTCATACTCCAAAGGCTCCTTATGCATCTCCCAATTCTCTCCCTGCTGATATTCCCAGGCTGATACATGTAAAAACGCTTCATCCTGACGAAGCGCTTCCCCCTCCGGTGTCTGACTCTCCTCGCGAAAATGTCCGCCACAACTCTCCCGACGTTCCAACGCATCTTTACACATCAGTTCACCCAGTTCCAGAAAATCAGCGACCCTATTGGCCTTATCGAGTTCCGGGTTCATTTCATGGATGCCACCTGGTATCCGCACATGTTTCCAGAAATCTCTGCGCAATTCCTGGATCTCAGCAATAGCTTCCTGCAGCCCCTTCTCGTTACGGGCCATACCGCATTTCTCCCACATGATCTTGCCGAGACGCTTGTGAAAACTTTCCACTGACTGGGTCCCCTTTATATTCATCAACTGCTGAATCCTGGCATTAACAGCCGCTTCAGCTTCCACAAATGATTTATCCGAAACAGGTATCGGCGCTACGCCAATTTCGTCTGCCAGATAATTATTGATGGTATAAGGTACTACAAAATAGCCATCGGCCAGTCCCTGCATCAGCGCGGAGGCGCCCAGTCGGTTGGCTCCATGATCGCTGAAATTGCATTCACCCAGTGCATAGAGTCCCTTCACTGAAGTCATCAGTTCATAATCCACCCAGAGACCGCCCATGGTATAATGGACCGCCGGATAAATCCGCATTGGCACTTCGTAAGGATTTTCGCCGGTAATTTTTTCATACATGTCAAACAGGTTGCCGTACTGTTCTTTTACGACTTCCTTTCCCAGTCGTTCCAGGGTGGCCTCATCCGGGTTTTGAATACCATGTTTATTGGCTTCAGCGCGGCCATATTTGTTCAACAGGTTGTACCGGAAATCGAGGTATACCGCCTGACGGGTGGTACCCACTCCATAACCGGCATCACAACGCTCTTTAGCTGCCCGGCTGGCAACATCCCGGGGAACAAGGTTCCCGAAAGCCGGATAGCGACGTTCCAAATAATAATCTCTTTCTTCTTCCGGTATATCATTGGCCTTACGGGTATCATTCTGCTTTTTAGGCACCCAAATCCGGCCGTCATTTCTTAGGGATTCCGACATCAGGGTGAGCTTGCTCTGGTGATCTCCGGAGACCGGAATACAGGTGGGGTGAATTTGTGTAAAACAGGGGTTTGCAAAATATGCCCCTTTTTTATGTGCTTTCCAGGCGGCTGTTACATTACTGCCCATGGCGTTGGTCGACAGATAAAATACATTACCATATCCACCGGAGGCCAGCACCACTGCATGTCCAAAATAACGCTCCAATTGTCCTGTTATCAGATTTCTGGCGATAATTCCGCGGGCCTTGCCGTCGATAATAACGACATCCAGCATTTCATGCCGATTGTACATTTGTACATTACCCAGTGCTACCTGACGTTCCAGTGCCTGATAGGCGCCGATGAGTAATTGCTGACCCGTCTGACCGGCAGCGTAAAAAGTCCTTTTTACCTGCACCCCGCCAAAGGAGCGGTTGTTGAGCGTACCACCGTATTCCCGCGCGAAAGGAACACCCTGTGCCACACACTGGTCTATAATATTGGCACTTACTTCAGCAAGGCGGTATACATTGGCCTCGCGGGAACGGTAGTCGCCGCCTTTGACCGTATCATAAAATAAACGGAAAACTGAGTCCCCGTCATTTTGATAGTTTTTGGCTGCATTGATCCCACCCTGCGCTGCAATGGAGTGTGCCCGACGGGGAGAATCCTGAAAACAAAAAGCTTTCACCCGGTACCCCTGTTCCCCCAGGGAGGCAGCTGCCGAGGCTCCGGCCAGCCCTGTACCGATCACGATCACTTCAAGTTTACGCTTATTGGCCGGGTTCACGAGTTTGCTGTGCCCCTTGTATTCATTCCATTTTTCTTCCAGCTTTCCGGCAGGTATTTTTGAATCAAGCATATTGTAAAACGTTTCTCGTTGAATTGTTAATATTTGTGTTGTGACCGCAACGCATTATTGAATCCATCCGGCCAGAAAACTGATGGGCATCAGCGCAAATGCCAGACAAATGACAATAGCAAAAGCCCAGCCCAGCCCGGTGAACAGCCGCACGTATCTTTGATTGGTCAGCCCCAGGGTCCGAAATGAACTTTGAAACCCATGAACCAGGTGCCAGAACAGAGAGATGACACCCAGAATATAAATGGTGACAATCAGGTAATGGTATTCAAATTCAGCAAATTTAAATTTCATTTCTGCATAGAGATCATGATAAGATTTCTCATCAATAATTACTTCAGTCAAACCTCCAAACCTGGAAGGAATCCAGAAATCAATCAGGTGAATGATCAGAAAGATCAGGATCAGGGATCCCAGGATACCCATGGACCGGCTGTACCATTTGCTGCCCCGGTTACCCAAACTGATGGCATATCCCTGTTTTCTTTTGCTGCGGTTCTGCACTTCCAGTACCAGTCCCTGAATGATATGAATCAAAAAGAAGACAAACAGGCCGATTTCCAACACCCGCAGGACCCAACTGGCACCCATGAAATGAGCTGCTTTGTTAAACATGACGCCTCCGTCATTTGCCCAGATACAGGCATTCAGCCCGGCATGTACGACCAGAAAGGCCACCAGGAACAGCCCGCTTAACGCCATAACAATCTTTTTTCCAACACTCGAAGTAAAAATTTGGGACCACTTCATATAAGCTAAATCTTGTTTGTGAATGCCACAAAAGTAACACAGAATTATCAAATCCCGTGACAAAAATATGACAAGAAAGTACGGAAACGATTGCGGAACGCTTAGAATCAGGACAATCGGAGGTTCAATTCGGTGTCGATTTTCTTATAAAGATGATAGGGTTTGTATACCCGCCAGTCAACAATTTCCTTGAGTTCTATATACTGGTTCAGGTGCGCTTTTCTGAATTCATACTGGGTGGACGCAGGCATATTCAGACATACGATCCAACCGCCGGCATCGGTAAGATCCTCATGCAGTTCTTCATAATAATCCTTGTCACTGCTATGAAAATTCAGGACGTTTTCAGCGATCAGGATAAATTTACAGACCGATTCAGCCATAAAGACTTCCAGCACATCACGCTTCAAAGTCATGATGTCATTTTCTACCGCATCATTCCATTCTCCGATCAGCTCAAGTATCGCATAGCCCTCTTCGTAATCAGCCATCAGCACTTTCAGGTAGAGATTGCGGCTGCCGAAATAATCCCATTGAGGATGAATATAATAATTATAGATGGTATCGATGTATTCGAATTGAGAATGTTCAATACCATAAAATGGAGAACGTTCATCCTCCTCACTCACATAAATGTGTTGCCAGTTATAGAAAGGCTCCAGTTCGTGCATCTCGCCGGCAAGTTAATACGATTTTCAGGAACTTCAAACAGCCTCAGATGTTTTTTAACCTGTCTTTAAACGAGACTGCACCGCGGTTGACAAAGCAGTCCCGACCCGGGAACCCCTTCGGCCCTAGGACAATAGAAAACGCTTCAGTTCCTCGTAATCGGGCGCCAGTTCCAGCGCCTTTTTTTCCTGAGTCATCATCGCCTGAAGAGCTTCCGGAATAGGAATCTCCCTACCCGTCGCCTGTTCTACAGATTCCGGGAATTTTACAGGATGTGCGGTTTCCAGTATCCAGCCGGCAGCACCGGCAGATGCGTTAGCCGCTTTGAGGTATTGATCCAGTGCATAATAAGCTACGGCACCATGGGGATCGAGCGTATACCCAAACTGTTGGTCGACTGCCTGTATGGTGGCCCTCGTCTGGTCGTCAGTTACAGTATAGGCGGACAAACTTTCTTTCAGCCGGGGAAATTGCTGTTGAAAAAGCTCAATGATCCGGACAAAATTGCTGGGATTGCCTACATCCATGGCATTGGAAATCGTCGAACGCGTCTGCCGTGGTTCGAGGCTCCCCGAACGGAGATATTCTGAAACCACATCATTGATATTGCAAGCTGCAATAAAATGACCCAGGGGCAGACCGGAAAGCTTTGCCAGCAGACCTGCACATATATTTCCAAAATTACCACTGGGTACACAGACCACAGGAGCCTGGCTCTTATTTTCCCATTGCTGATAAGCAAGAAAATAATAGATCTGTTGCGGCAGCCAGCGAGCTATATTAATCGAGTTCGCAGATGTCAGAAAACATTGCTCACGTACCTGCTGGTCAGCAAATGCCTGTTTGACCATGCGCTGGCAATCATCAAAACTTCCATTGATCTCGAGCGCTGTGATGTTCTCACCCAGCGTGGTTAGTTGTTTTTCCTGTACCGGGCTGACCCGGCCCCGGGGGTAAAGTATGACGACATTGACATTTTCAACCCCGTGAAATCCGTTAGCCACCGCACCACCCGTATCTCCCGAAGTGGCAACCAAAACCGTTACAGTACGTCGGTCATCCCGCAGAAAATAACCCAGACAGCGGCTCATAAATCGGGCGCCCACGTCCTTAAACGCCAGGGTCGGACCATGAAAAAGTTCCAGGGCCATCATCTGCGATGTGACGGATACCAGTGGTATGGGGAAATTGATCGTTTCGGCAACAATCTGATGCAGCACTTCATCGGGAAGTGATCCCGCAACATAAGGTCGCATTACCCGAAATCCGAGCTCAGCAGCTGACAGTTGTCCGATATCCCTGATCAATGCAGCATCCACCTGTGGCAGCTGCGCAGGAAAATACAGGCCTTTATCCGGCGCCTGTCCCAGAATGGCAGCTTCTTTAAAACTTACCACGGGTGACTGATGGTTGAGACTATAGTATTGCATATAAATTCCTCCCGGCTGATCCGCATCCGGCGACAGCCGTTCAATTAAGTTAAAGTTGAAAAGTTGGTATCTGTGGGGGCGACGCCCTCTTTACTAATAGTGGTCAGGTAAACATTGTTTTCGATTTTCAGCCGGTCGTAGGTTTCCCGCATAATATCGCCTACAGCCTGTGCCACCGATTGATCTGCGCTCAGCATAAATACCGAAGGTCCGGAACCCGAGATACCGCCTCCCAAAGCGCCTGCTGCAATGCAGCGCCGTTTCAGTTCGTCGAATCCGGGAATCAAGATACTACGGACCGGTTCAATAATAACATCCTCCAGACTACGGCCGATCAGCGCCTTATCATTGTTCATAAAGCCTGCTACCAGACCTGCAATATTCCCCCATTGGCGAATAGCGTCTTTGAGCAATACCTGCTTGCGCAGAATCTGTCGGGCATCCGAAGTGCGGACTTCTATCTGGGGATGTACTACTGAAACGTACAGATCAGGACTGGCCAGGGGAATAATATCCAGTGGATGAATCGATCGGATCAATGTTACACCACCCAGAATACAGGGCGTAATATTATCAGCATGTTTGACACCCGTAGCAAGCTTTTCACCAATCATCGCCAGTTGTACCAATTCTTCCAGCGAAAATATTTCACCCATAAGCAGGTTGGCACCGACGGCGGCTCCGGCGGCACTAGCCGCACTGGATCCCAAACCGCTACCCGGTTTGATCCGTTTTTCTATAATCACTTTGATCCCTCTGTTGCTCTTGGCTTTTTCAAGAGCTGCCAGCAGCACCACCCCTGCCACATTCTGCAAGGGATCCGTTGGCAGGCCATAAGTGTCCCGGCTTTCGATGATGACGCCCGGCTGATCCGTCCACTCAAATTCCATGACGTCATAAGGTTCCTTTAAAGCCAGTCCAAGAATATCAAAACCACAGACCAGGTTGGCGATTGTTCCAGGTGATTTTATTTTGAAGCGCATAGTTGCGATTTTTACTAATAAATACGGAAAGCCTAGAGCGCAGCCCTTACGATATCGGCAAAGACCCCGCTGGCCGTTACATCGGCGCCTGCACCCGCCCCTTTTACCACCAGGGGTTGCTCCGGATACCGGTCGGTATAAAACAGTACGACATTGTCCTTACCATATAAATGATAGAGGTCATTCTCTGGTCGGATATGCTGCAGTCCCACAGAAGCCTTGCCCTCGTCAAAAGTAGCGACAAACTTCAGTTTGGCGCCCGCTTCTGCGGCGGCATCCACAAGGTTCTTGAAATGTGCTTCATGGACGCGCATACAGTTATAGAAATCCTCCACGGAACCCCGATGACATTCCTCCGGTAAAAAAGCCGCATTATCGATGTCTTCCATTTCCAGCGGGTAGCCCGCTTCCCGGGCCAGGATCAGAATCTTACGCATCACATCCACCCCACTGAGATCCAGGCGGGGATCTGGTTCGGTATAACCTTCTTCCTGCGCCTGGCGGACGACTTCAGTAAAAGGCCGGCTGCCATCGTAATGATTGAATACAAAGTTCAGCGTACCACTTAATACGGCTTCGATCTTGTGTACCCTGTCACCACTGCGTACCAGATCATTCAGCGTCGTGATAACCGGTAGTCCCGCACCTACATTGGTTTCAAACAGAAACTGACAGTTATAGGTGCTTGCGAGATCCTTGAGCCTCCGGTAATGCGGATATTCGGCAGATGCGGCAATCTTATTACAGGCAACCACAGAGATGCTTTTCTGTAATAACTGTTCATATACGCCGGCCACCTTTTCATTGGCAGTAATGTCTACAAAAACAGCATTCCGTAGATTTTTTTCCAGTGCTGTATGTACAAAGGTATCCAGCGAAGCGGGACCCCCTTGCTGTAACAGGGTATCCCAGTGATTCAGATCAATCCCTTTCTCTTCAAAAATCATTTTCCGGCTGCTGCTCAACCCTACTACCTGAAATTTCATTTTCAGCTGTTGTTGCAGGGACTGGAACTGAAGGTTCAGTTGCTGCAGTAATTTCGCACCAACATTCCCAACACCGACAATAAACAGGTTCACCTGTTTATAAGTGGATTCAAAAAAATCCTCATGTAGTACGTTCACTGCTTTCTGCACATCGGTCATCGCAATTACCGCACTGATGTTCTTCTCCGATGACCCCTGGGCAATCGCCCTTACATTGATTCCATTGCGCCCCAGTGCACTGAACATACGACCACTGACACCCGGGTGGCTTTTCATTTGCTCACCCACCAGCGCGACAATGGCCAGATCGGATTCGACTTTTAATGGTTCTACTTTTCGGGTAATCAGTTCAGCGGCAAAAGCCTGATCAACCACGCGGCGTGCATCTTCTGCCCGCGCCGCCTCTACCGCCACACAGATAGAATGCTCGGAGGAACTTTGTGTAATCAGGATGACGTTTATTTTTGCGATGCTTAGTGCCTCAAACAGCCGCTTCGAAAACCCGGGTATACCCACCATGCCGCTTCCTTCCAGACTCAATAGTGCCAGCTGACTGACACTGGAAATTCCCTTTATCAGGTTATCGCTATTGGTAGGGGCTGCCTGTCCGTTATTGACGATCAGAGTGCCCGGATCGCCTGGTGCAAAGCTATTTCTGATCCGCACCGGTATATTCAGATTCATCACCGGTTGGATGGTTGGTGGATAAATAACCTTGGCACCAAAATGGGAGAGTTCCATGGCCTCTCCATAAGAAATCTTTTCAATCACTTTCGCATTCCCGGTCTGGCGGGGATCAGCCGTCATCATACCACTAACATCCGTCCAGATTTCCAATACTTCCACCTGCAAAGCGGCTGCCATGATTGCCGCCGTATAATCTGATCCGCCGCGTCCGATGGTCGTAGTAACGCCTTCTTCATTGGCCGCAATAAAACCAGGTAATACATAGAGCCGGTGTTGTTGCTTCTGTACCGCTTTCTCTGCAGGCGGCTGACTGAAATAATCAATAACGCAGTGATTGGTTGTCTCAAACATTACCTGTGCCCTGGTGTAATCACTGTCGGTGCGTATAAGTTCCCGGGCATCTTTCCACTGGGCGGGGATTCCCTTGTAATGCAAACCCGCGGCGATGATCTGTGAACTTAGCCATTCACCGTAGCTGGCCAACCGATCTTTGGTACGAGGGGTAATTTCATTTAAAAGAAAAATGCCATTGCAAATGTCTTCGATTTCATTGATGGCCGATTTTACCAGACTTAATAAATGGCTCTGGTGGGCAACCGGAATCAAATTCTTGACTGTTTCAAAATGCCGCTTTTCGACATCAGCGACCAGTTCCTTGTACACCTCGTCGCCGTTGGCAGCCAGGGAGGCCGCTTGTAGGAGCAAATCGGTCACGCCCCCTAACGCTGATACCACTACAATCGTACTGTCCTTATCGATAGCGTTTTTTACTATATCGATTACCTGTTGAATCCGGTCTGCGTTGGCGACAGAAGAACCGCCAAACTTTAAAACCTGCATGGTTTAAATTATTAAGATGAAAGAAGAGAATTTCAGAAAAAACGACCCTAAGGTCCAGTGGGGATATGACAATTTACAACCCGCAAGGGGTTGTAATAGTGGTAGTGGTAGTGGAGGGCACTACTGTGTAATTAATGGTAATATGAACAATGATTTTCGCCATTCAGGTGCACAAGATAAGATAGCATTCAAAAACGAGCAAATATTTTTTTAATACACCCTGCCGCAAACCTAAAAAATCTCAGATTTTGGGGTGTAAACCACAAAAAATTTCGCCTTGTGAAAGAAAATATTGATGAACCCTTTCAGGACTTGCTCCACCTATTGAACTAAGTAATCATCTGACCAGAAAGTATATCCATTCCAAAATTTCTTTGACAAGCTTTTGTGTTTTGCCAAACTCAAAACGGCTTCGAAACACGAAGTATGTGACGAATAAAAATTGTACATGGTCATTTTTACAGCATCCATTACTTCAAGTTCAAACGCTGATATTCTAGCAATAGAAATAAATACTTGCTTAAATTCACCACTCAAAATACTGATACAAGATCGCGATATCAATCTATCTTAGTAGCTCCTTTATCAGAATGATTTACTAATTCACTTTTAAAAGGTTTACAATAAATTTATATATATAGCGTAAAATTATCTAATTCTAATCCAATTGTAGAAATTAAAAAAAATATTAAAAATTAATTTCTTCGTAAAAAATTGTTAGTTTTTCTTCCTAAAAGGAATACAACTACCAATCTACAAAAGGGTGCAAAATGTCCATAAAATTAAATGATGCATAATGAAAACAATCATCCTTATTTATCTCTTAGTATTCGCTCAATTGTCTCATGCGCAGAAAGCGGAAGCCGATATTGAGTTGGAGAAAATAGACTGGTCTTTAGGTAAGGTTATTTCCAAATATGAACCTAAGTTTTCGACTATCGGGAATATATATTTGATCGTTTGTGTACTTAAAAACAATAGACTGGCAGACGGTGTTTTACTATCGAAGAATGGAAACACTTTTGATACAACTGACCTTAAAAAGGAGGATAAGCAAACACTTGAAATTGACCTTGTGAAATTCGCTAAGCAGCCAGATTGTACCATCATTGCTCCTTTTGTTTTTGTTGAAGATCCCAAGAAAACTCCTAATGGGCAAATTCTCTACAGAAGCTTTATTATAGATGATTTAGGCAAAGCATTGTATAAGATTACTCGCAATGCGGATAAGAGCATTGTCCTTCCAATGAGTAAAGGAGAAAAGAATAATATCAGGACGAATTAAAATTATTTTCCGGAAGAACCATTAGCTTTCGTTTACATCGACTGTTACATATCTGCTGTCTGGAAAGGGTCATCAAGTGCGCTCCATCTAGCTGCTGGTGGATTTACCTAGCACGACCTACTTTTTCTTTTATTAGTTGTGATGTAAAAAATAATTTGCCAATCAAAAAATATATTCGCAAGAAATTCTTAGAGCAACTAATGGCAGGTTTATAGATAGTATCGCTCAATTGAATGTCGATAGGGCTAAAATAATAAGGGGAATTGATAATATATTTTTAATTGGAGATCTACTACTTTTTAAACTGAATTTAAAAAAGTTATCTTGGATATCAAAGTACCGAAGGTAAATATCAGAATAATTTCATTTACAATCTTAGTACCAAAAGGCTAGTTTCATTGGAACGTATTAGTCCGGACATCACAAGTCATCACCTCCCAATAGCGGGGTATCCTTGGTTTTCGTTTTCAAGCCTGAAGTATGGAAAAGGTTTTTTCCTTTCTGGTATTTCATCTCTTCAGTTGTTTAATGCCTATAAGGAGCATAAAAAAATTCAATATCCCGCTGTCTTACCTGAAAATTAAAAAAATCATTCCCGTCTCAAATAATTACTAATCATCCTTTTTCGGCAAATCTGCATAAAAACGTCTGCTGCGGACAATATTATCGGGTAGCTCGAGATGATTCCAATACTGATGAATGGCCAGGGCGGCCCCAATAGCTGTAGCCTGGGAGACAGAAGCAGCATAGACTTCCACCTGCGGGTAAGCATCAGCCAGCAGTTGCATATAGGTTTCGTTTTTCGCAAAACCACCATCGACGAATATTTTACCTACCTGCGCATTCAGGACCAGATCCGTGGAACCCTGCTGGGCCCGTACCAGATGCCGGATAAAATTCAGATAAGCTGCCTCATAACTGTCGTAAGCCGACGGATCAAAATCATTCAGATCCGCTAGTTCCGGTTCCGGTCTCAACAGACTTTTATCATAAGCCACCTTATCAAAATAATTCGCAACCACCTTAAAATGTCGGGCCAGCTTTTTGGTTACCTGTTCATGAGCGTAGCCCGCAAATAGCCTGGAAGATTTAACCGTGCGCCCCTCGTAAGTCAGGTAACAAAGACAATCCTGGTCCAGCTCTTCTCGTGTAAGCGGTGTTTCATTAAATGCGTTCATACTGATACACCAGGTACCGGTTGAAATCAGCAGAAAAGGGGTATCGATGTTTTGGATATAGGGAATAAACGCAGCCGAGCTGTCATGCAGTCCAACACCGCATTGGAGTTTCCTTCCGTCAAAATCGACTTCAAATGCTTTCGACGAAGAAAAAATAGGTGCGAGTTTCTGATCGATATCTTCCGCCAATACCCACCGATGATAGACCTGGCTGTTAAAATCCCACAAGGCAGTATGACATCCTATACTGGTAATATCTGAATAACGTTGACCGCTTACCAGGAAACTCAGGTACTGCGGGAAATGCAGTGAACTTCTGGTATGACTGTATATCTGTGGCCGCTTATACTTGAGCGCATAAAGTTGCAAACCTGAATTCAGGTTGCCGAGTGCCGGTGATGCGGTCTCCAGCGCAATAGTTTCCTTAGTACCATAGTTTGCATAGAAGCGGCTTTCCAGCGCTGCATCATAAGGTTTCAGATAATTATACAGGGGCGCCGCCAGATGATCATCGGCATCCAGATGTACAAAGCTGGCACCATAAGCGGAGAAATTCACCGCACGGACATCATAAGTCTCGTGGTGAAGATAATATTTCAAGGTAGCTACCAGCCAGCGCGAAAGCGCCTGTACATCATCACAGGCAAAACCATCCTCGTCACTGATCTCCGGAAAATTCATAGACTGTTCTTCGACAATCTTATAATCTTCATTAAACAGGAAGAACTTTTTATTGGTTTTACCAATGTCGAATATTGCGATAACTGGAATCAAAACTGCATTTTATCCCGTCCGCCGGACGGGTTTTTACGAAAGTCTGAATTAAACAAACTGATAATAATTTCTCACTAAAGACCGGTAGCTACCGTCACGGCACCTCTGTCGGATATCAATTGTTTGCGGACACCGGCATCCCGGTACAGTTGCAATGGTTGCAATGCCGCTCCGGCACGTAGTCTTGCTTCTGCCAGTACGGGTCTCAGGTCCGTCCGGTAAGCATCCTGCAGGAGTTCCTGAGCCGTCACCACATCATTCTGCTGACGTGCAGCTTCCAGGGCGGTGCTGTTCACCAGCAATGCCTGCGCATAGGCGAGCTGGATGGCTTCCACACTTTGCAACAGGTCTTCCAGCGGGTCCTTTACGTTATGACTGGCGTCGATCATCCAGGCCAGGTCCCTGGCATGGTTCATATCCCGGGCATTCATGCCGTCCACCAATTCTCTGAAAATTAAAAACAACTGGTAAGGTTTGATGCTGCCGACCGTTAAATCATCGTCACCATATTTGCTGTCATTGAAATGAAAACCACCCAGCTTCTTTTCATTTAACAACAGTGCGACGATCTGCTCAATATTGGCATTAGGCAGGTGATGCCCCAGATCTACCAGCGTGTAAGCCTTTTCACCCAGTTTGCTGGTATAAAGCAGGGACTGGCCCCAGTCTCCAACAGTCGTAGAATAGAAATTAGGTTCAAAAGCTTTGTACTCCACAAATACTTTCCAGTCATCAGGCAATGCCGCGTAGACTTCGGTCAGGCTCTCCAACGTATTGTCAAATGCCTTTCTAAAATTCAGCTGACCGGGAAAACAAGAGCCGTCTGCCAGCCATACGGTCAGAGATTTGGAACCCAGTTCCTCACCGTAACGGATGACTTCAATATTATGGTCAATGGCCTGCCGCCGTACTGCTTTGTCGACATGCTGCATGGAGCCATATTTATAACTCAACGGTTGATTGGGCTGGTCCTGAAATGTATTTGAGTTCATTGCATCGAAACTGAGCCCAAAGTCAGAAGCCAGGGCCTTGATGGCTTTGGCATCGCTGGGAATATCCCAGGGAATATGTAGTGAAACGGCACCGCTGCTGCGATTCAGCGCATGCAGCAATCCAATATCCTCCAGCTTTTCCTCCAGGGTGGAAGGTTCTCCCCCCCCACTGAAACGACCAAACCGCGTCCCGCCGTTGCCCAGGGCCCAGGAAGGTATCGCCACCTGAAATTCAATCAACTTTTGAATAATATCCTCAGCAGTATCAATAAGCTCCGAAGTATAGGCAAGCTTCTTCTTATGATCAGTCAGCAAACGATCATTATGTGCTGCAATTTGTGATTTATCAATTATCATGGTTCATTTATTTTATCATTAATTGGGCGCTGTAGTAAACTTTCTACCTGCCACCAGGTCTTCAAAACTAAGCTTCTTTCTGACGATTTATTGTTCGGAAAGAATAAAAAAACGGGTCAGCCGATTGGAAAACCGCCAACCCTTGTTGCTTTGCTATATGAAGACTCTTTATGTAACTGTTACATTTTTATGCTGAACACCGCTCCCGCTCACCTCAGCACCGTTTTCGATTACTTACCTTACAAAAGCCGTTGCCACACCACCATCCACATTCAGTATATTGCCGGTGGACTTGTTCAACAGTCCGCTGACAAACACAAAACAGGCGTTGGCAATATCATCCGGCAGGATGATGGCATTCATCAGCGTGCGTTTGGCATAATAGGCCGGCAGCTCTTCCACCGTAATACCATATGCCTTGGCACGGCCTTCTGCCCAGCCACCGGCCCAGATATTCGAATCTGAAATTACCGCATCGGGGTTCACCGCATTGACCCGGATCTTGTCGGCACCCAGTTCCGCAGCCAGCAGCCGCGATAAATGCGCCTGGGCCGCCTTGGCAGAGCCATAGCCCGCATTGTTCGGACCGGCCACTATTGAGTTCTTGGATACAATATTGATGATATCGCCGCCAAAGCCCTGTTTGCGCATTACGGCCACACCAGCCTTGGATACCATAAACTGGCCTTTCACCAGTATATCATAGAGCCGGTCCCATTCCTCGATGGAGTGCTCGGCAATACTTTTGGAGATACTGATGCCCGCATTGTTAATCACAATATCCACCCCGCCGAAGGCCAGGGCCGTCTGGTCCAGGGCCGCCGTGATGGAAGCGGCATCGGTCACATTCAGACGGACGGCCGCAACCGCATCCTTCCCAAATTCCTGCTGGAACTCGGCAGTGGTAGCATCGATCCTTTCCTGGTTGATATCATTGATGATCACACAGGCGCCCTCACGCGCAAAACGCTTCGCTATGGCCTTGCCGATACCACCACCGGATCCTGTAATCAGCGCCACCCGCCCGCTCAGCGCCTTGGGCGGCGGCATCCGCTGCAGTTTGGCTTCTTCCAGCAGCCAGTACTCTATATTAAATGCTTCCTGACGGGGTAAGGCCGTATATTCGGATATGGCTTCCGCTCCCCGCATGACATTGATCGCATTGGTATAAAACTCGGCTGCTACCCGCGCCGTCTGTTTGTCTTTGGAAAACGAGAACATCCCTACCCCGGGATACAGAATGATTACCGGGTTCGGATCCCGCATGGCGGGACTGTTCGCATGCCGGCAGCCCTCGTAATACTGCTCATACATCTGGCGGTAGTCCTCAAAAAGCGGCGCCAGTTTCTCTTTGATGGCAGCTACATCACTCAGGTCTTCATCCGGTGACAGGGTCAGCACCAACGGGCTGATCTTGGTGCGCAGAAAATGATCCGGGCAGGAAGTACCCAGCGGGGCCAGCCGCTCCAGATCCCGGGAGTTGATAAACTCAAGCACCCGATCATCATCGGTAAAATGACCGATCATCTGCCGCTGGGAGGAACTCAGCCCTCTCAGTACCGGTGCCAGGGCAGCTGCCTGCGCCTGACGCTTTTCTGCCGGCAGGGCCTTCACCTGCTCCCCACCGAATACCGGCCCTTTTTTCCCGGTCTGCGTTACTATATATTCAGCACATTTTTCAATGACTTCCAGGGTATTGATATAGCTCTCATAAGCTGTATCTCCCCAGGTAAACAGCCCGTGGGAGCCCAGCATAATGCCCCGGATGCCGGGATTGTCTTCCAGGCATTTTTTGAGCATCAGTCCCAGTTCGAAACCGGGCTTCTGCCAGGGCACCCAGCCTATCGTACCCCCAAACAACTCCTCGGTGATCTGCTTACTGTCCTTGGCCGCCGCGATGGCAATGGCTGCATCCGGATGCAGGTGATCGATATGCCTGAAGGGCAGAAAACCATGAAGCGGCGTATCGATAGACGGCGCTTTGGACTTCAGATCGTAAATACAGTGGTTGAACAGTTCGACCATCTCGTCTTCATGCTCCAGTCCGCGGTATACAGATTGTAGACTCCGCAAACGGTCTACATACAGCGCCGCCAGACCACTGCGCTTCAGGGTACCCAGATCTCCTCCGCTGCCCTTCACCCACATCACCTCTTTCTCCGCACCACTCAACGGATCTTTGGCCGTTACCTTACAGGATGTATTGCCGCCCCCATAATTGGTCAGCCGCAGATCCGCACCCAGCAGGTTCGAACGGTAGATCAGCAGACCCACTTCATCGCCGGCCAGCTCCGCCGCTTTGGACTCATCCCATAAATAACTTACATGTTTAAAATTCTTAGTCATTGTATCTTTTATTTTCAATTCAGCTGCCCATTGGGCATATTTAGTTGCTCTTGCCAGATCCGAACTTTTATCGCATTGAATTACCCCAGCCAACCAGCAATACTGAGATCAGGATCACGATAATTCCTGCAATAACCGTCATCAGTGTTTTACGACTCACGCCTTTCCATTCCTTTAATATCAGTCCCCACATATTAGCCACCAGAATGATAAAAGCCATATGCAGGATCCAGGAACTGGGACCATTGCCCATTTTACTTTCTCCCATCCCATAGAAGAAGAACTGCAGGAACCAGGTAGTTCCTGCCAGTGCACAGAAAATAATATTGGAAACTGCGGGCACTTTACGGTTGGTATAATCCGAAAATGTTTTATTACGGGCATTCAAAATCAAACACCAGATAAGGTTGGTGGTCAATCCGCCCCAAAGAATCACTATATAGGATACATTGTTCTGATACAGAAATTCACCCTGCCCCGGATGGGCTGCTTTCCAGAGTTCGTTGGCCACATCAGCCATCGGTTTTGCCGCTTCAATCCCGAAATTAAAACAGGCACTCAGTACCCCGGAAATGACAGCGACCAGAATCCCCAGTCCGAACTTATATTCATCTTTACCGGAAAGATGGGCTTCCGTATCTGCAGATTCCAGCGCATGCGGATCGGTGGTTTTTGCGCCCGTACCTGCCAGTTCTTTTTCCTTTCGCATACCCGCCCTGCCGCATATAATAATACCAATGATACATACCAGAAGACCTGCCAGGACTGTCAGTCCCCAGGATGTTCCGGTGAGTAAACCGATGGTGTCCTTACCCACAGCTGGCGTAAACTGATAATAGATGGCAGGGATAAGCGCACCAAATACCATACAGAGGCCCAGGATGACACTGCTTCCGAGCGAAACCCCCAGATAACGAACGCCCAGGCCGTAGGTCAGCCCCCCAATACCCCAGAGGAGTCCAAATAAAAAGGCATAGCCCAGGACCGAACCGCTGG
Source organism: Niabella terrae (assembly GCF_054783135.1). Classification (NCBI taxonomy): domain Bacteria; kingdom Pseudomonadati; phylum Bacteroidota; class Chitinophagia; order Chitinophagales; family Chitinophagaceae; genus Niabella; species Niabella terrae. The sequence goes on along the minus strand of NZ_BAAGRD010000005.1, from coordinate 173,309 downwards.
ATTGACTGATAATCTCGGTGAAATTAGGAATGGTCAGCCAGGCGGCTATCGGCGGGACGATCAGCCAGGAAAACAGGCCGCCTACGAGCCAGTAGGATTCCCAGGCCCAGCCCTTTACTTTCTTATAGGGTATATAGAAACTGCCGGATGCAAATCCGCCAATAAAGTGAAAAACAACGCCGAGTATAGCATTCATGGACTTATCAATTTCAATACAGTAAGCAATAATTATCCGTCCGAAAATAATTACTGGTGAAAGGCTAACCGTCATGTACTGTCATGATATTTGGGCTTTTTAACAAAAAAATCAATTAATTTAGTAAAATTTTCGGGGTGGCAGCCGGTGAACTAAAACAGAAAAGTACCCATTGCTTTATCAGTTACTAAAAATATATGTCCGGTGCATGATACCCCTGCTCTGTCATAGTCTGATAGTAAACCGGAGGAATTTATTGCAGTCTGCGGGTCCACTGCTGATCGCCAGCAATCACCCGAATTCCTTTCTCGATGCGATCCTTTATGATATACTTTTTCGGGTCCCAGTGACTTCCCTGGCCCGTGGTGATGCATTTAAAAACGAGAAAATCTTCAAGCTGCTGCGACGGCTCAAAATGTTACCTGTTTACCGGATCCGGGAAGGAGCAGCCAATCTGAACATCAACTATGACAGTTTTGACGCCTGCCTGGAACTGTTTCGCCAGAAGGAGGCAGTGCTGATCTTTAGTGAAGGCCTCTGTGTGAATGAATGGAAACTGAGGCCTCTTAAGAAAGGTACGGCCCGACTGGCATTTCAGGCCTGGGATAAAGGCCTGCCGCTCCATATTTTACCTGCAGCTTTAAACTACAGTGCATTCCGAAAACATGGGGTAAGGGTCCTGATCAATCTGGGCGACTTTTTGGTCCGTAATGATTTTCCTGACTTGCAAACGGATGGGCAGCGATACAAGGAGTTTAACTTCCAACTGGAAGCCCAACTCAGCAGACTGGTACTGAAACCCCATCCCGACAACCCCCGGGAATTCAGGGAACTATTTGGCTGCACCCCTTTTTGGCAAAAATGTCTATTGGCCCTGCCGGCAGCAGCAGGCGCCATACTGCACCTTCCCCTATACGGAATGACCGAACTCGTGACGCGCACCTGGTTTCGTAAAACAGATCATGTGGATTCGGTCCGTTTCGGCATTCTGTTATTGACCTATCCCTTATATGTATTACTGATAGTCGGGCTGGCCTGTCAGGCAGAACTACAGTGCTGGTGGCTCCTGATTTTGCTGATGCCGTTCACCGCCTGGGCTTATACCCGCTTTGAAATCAGAAAAGGCTAACTGGACAGATTTCGGCAGCCAGATTAATTCATTTGAGTTACCGATCCGGAAACCAGAGGTTTTACACTCATTTCAGATGAAGAGCCTGTTCCGAATTCACCATGGGTATTGTGACCACAGACCAATACGGTTCCGTCGGATTTCAGGAACAGGGAATGGCTGGAACCGGCGGCGATATCGATGATACCCGACATGACTTTTACCGGACTGAATACATTCTCTTCCGTGGTTGCTACACCCAGGCAACCCACTGCATTGGATCCCATTGCCCATACAGAACCATCTTTCTTCAACACCAGCGAAAAAGCCGATCCTGCAGCCACGGCAATGGCATCTTCCATAATTTTCTCAGGTTTGTTAATGTAGGTTTTCTCCGTCGTGATGCCCAGTTGACCCGTCTTATTATATCCCGTTCCCCAAACGGTCCCATCCTTCTTTAATATGAGTACATGGGCATAGTAGGCAGACACTGCCTTTACATTACTCAGTATTTTTACCGGCTTTTTTACGGCATCTGTTGTGCCATTACCCACCTGCCCGGCATTATTCCTGCCCCAGGCCCATAAACTGCCATCACTTTTAATACAATAGCTGGTATGATGCGCTGCTTCTGCTTTTATGACATCGGTGGCAACCAATACCGGCTCCAGCGTATTTTTACCGCTACCATCCCCCAATTGACCATACTGGTTATTACCCAACGACAGGAGACTGCCATCCTGTTTCAGTATCAGCGAATGGTAATAGCCCACATCCATATCTTTTACTCCATTCATGATTAGTACCGGTAATGATTTGTCAGTTGCAGAATCACTTCCCAGCTGCCCCTTCTTGGCATATCCAACGCCCCATAAGGCGCCATCGGTCTTCAAGAACAGATTCGTATAAACACCGCCTTTCATCCGCGCGACATCACCGGTAACACGGACATATTTATTGGACGACTTTAACATGTCATTCCCCAGTTGACCACGTGTTCCGAGACCTGCGGCCCATACAGATCCATCCGGTTTCAGGATCATAGATACATGACCGCCGGCCGCAACCGGATGCCAGTCGTAGTCCAGGATGGTCTGCTGTTCCGGCAGACTTTCCGATTTATGACAGGCGGCCAGCAGCCAAACGTTCAGTAGCAAAGTAGAGAGTAGGAAAAACCGGTTTCCGGATAAAAAGCTTTTACAATTCATCGTTAATTAGTTTCATAGATCGGGTGAATTATCGCAGCAAATGTAACTATTTAAAAACGAACTCATTATTTAGGGCACAAATCCCTAATTTTACGACATCCGTTTTGTTGAACCTATCCCGTTTACACATGCCTATTGAAACGAACGTACAATACATATCTCCTTCATTGATTCGCAGGTACTGCCCGGTTGGCCTCATTTTAATGGTAATGCTATTGGGGGTCTTTCAGGTAAGGGCACAGAAGGAAATACTTTTTGCCGTTAAAGGTGGCATCAGTTTCAATACCCTGGAGCTGAAAGAAGCCCCACAACCCGAGCTACAGGACTGGCGGCTAAGCTTCCATGCGGGTCTCGTTGCTGACATTGCATTGAACCGCCTGCTGACTTTACGAACAGGCCTGGATTTGCAGACCCAGGGCGGCAACTATGAAACCGTACTGGAAAAAAATGGCAAGTTAAACGCCATGTACCTGGAGCTCCCGGTGAATCTATTACTAAAGAAAGACCTTGGCGCCGTTGCGCTGTATCTCGGCCTGGGACCCTATATTGATTTTGGCATCGGAGGAAAAAATAAATTCTCCGTATTAACGGCAGCGGGAGACGAGGTCGCTGAAAGAATTCACTGGACGGATCAACCGCCTGTCCTCGCTCAACCGGGGAATGCCGGGTATTTGCAACGTTTCCAATATGGAGCCAACGCAGTAGCCGGGCTGGTTCTTTCTGACCAGATCGGACTCAATCTCCAATACAGCCATGGGCTGAATAATGCACGGCCTGGAGCAGGTGATCATAAATTCAGGTCGCTGGATGCCGGAATTATCGTCTTCCTCTGAGTTTTCAATGGTTATATTCCTGTCTTTCAATCTGTAAAAGGTCTTGCCAGCTGTTACCGAATAAATTAACCCGCCCCCCTGTCAGGTTTTTTTTAACTTTATAGGGCAGTTATTGCCATACTTAAAACCAAAAAGGTGCAATTAAGACTGTTCATAAAATATTTCATAGCGGTTGTATGGATTATAAACGGATTGCTTTGTAAGATACTGAACCTGGTTCCCCGGCATGAAGCAATTGTCGCCCGGGTATTCGGCAACACACATGCACACCTGTATACCATTATCATCGGCGTGGGAGAAATCTGTCTGGCCATCTGGACACTGGGAGGTCAATGGCCCCGGCTCAATGCACTGGCCCAGGTCCTGGTCATTGCTGTGTTTAATATCCTTGGATATCTGATGGCTCCGGACCTGCTGTTATTCGGTTCCTTTTCTTATATCGTAGCCTTTCTTTTCATGTTACTGGTTTGTTATAATGGATTTCTGGCCAACAAGGAGCCCATTATTACCTGATGCTGTTATAGGTAGTATCGCCGTTTTTTCATCGCCCGGCGATTTATTCCCATCCCTCCTGATGACAAACAACCGGAAGCCTTCAATGGGTGCGCATAAGACCTGCGTAGTCAAATGCCTTGCCTCAGTAATTGGGCAAGCCTGAAATCAGATCAAAGGATACAGCCCCAAAAAAAATCCCCGCCGAAGCGGGGATGGTATTTTAAATGTGAGGCTGATTAAGCTGTCACTTTACCTTTAGATTTAGAGATTACTTCCTCCGCGATATTGTTGGGAGCGGGGGAATAATGCGAAAACTCCATGGTAGAAGAAGCCCGGCCTGAAGTCAGGGAACGTAATTGGGTCACATAACCAAACATTTCACTCAAAGGCACTTTGGACTTGATTACCTGAACACCTGCACGGGTATCCATACCTTCCATCATACCCCGACGACGGTTCAAATCACCTGTTACATCACCCATGTATTGTTCGGGCGTCAGTACTTCCACTTTCATGATAGGTTCCAGGAGGATGGGTTTTGCTTTCTTCGCAGCCTCACGGAAACCCTGCTTGGCACAAAGTTCGAAAGACATGGAATCGGAATCCACAGCGTGGAAGCTACCGTCGAAAATACGAATCTTCATATTATCTACCGGATAGCTGGCCAGCACACCACTGGTCATTGAAGTTTCAAAACCTTTCTGGATAGCCGGAACAAATTCACGGGGAATAGAACCTCCGAAAATATCATTAACAAACTGGTAATGCTTATCGGGATTTTCTTTTTGCCATTCTTCATCCACCGGACCCAGGCTAAACTGGATATCAGCGAACTTACCACGACCACCGGTTTGCTTTTTAAGGATTTCCCGATGTTCAATGGTAGACTGAAATGCTTCTTTATAAGCTACCTGAGGCGCTCCCTGATTCACTTCTACCTTAAATTCACGACGCATACGGTCGATGATAATTTCCAGGTGCAATTCACCCATACCACTCAGGATGGTCTGACCGGTATCGTCATCGGTCTTAACGCGCAGGGTAGGATCTTCTTCCACCAATTTGGAAATAGCCATGCCCATTTTATCTACATCGGCCTGGGTCTTGGGCTCTACCGCCACAGAGATCACAGGCTCAGGGATGAACATGTTTTCCAATGTGATAGGATGGTTCTCATCACAAAGGGTATCCCCGGTTTTTATTTCTTTAAATCCAACTGCAGCTCCGATATCCCCTGCCTCGATGAAATCAACCGGATTCTGCTTGTTGGCAAACATTTTCATGATACGGCTGATCCGTTCTTTCTTACCGCTCCTTACGTTTAAAACATAAGAACCCGCATCCAGATGCCCGGAATAAGCCCGGAAGAAAGCCAGACGACCAACGAAAGGATCGGTCATGATCTTGAAGGCCAGCGCTGCAAACGGTTCTTTGGGGTCAGGTTTACGCACCAGTTTCTTCTCGGGATCGTTCGGATCAGAACCTTCAATCGCATCGATATCCACCGGCGAAGGCAGGTAACGACAAACCGCATCCAGGGCAGTTTGTACACCTTTGTTTTTAAAGGAAGAACCACACATCATCGGCACAATGCTCAGGTCAATCGCTGCTTTACGGATTGCATCATGAATTTCATCTTCAGTAATTGTACCGGGATCGTCGAAGAACTTCTCCATCAGCGCATCATCATATTCAGCAACTGCTTCTACCAGTTGCGCTCTCCATTCTTCAGCTTCGGCTTTCATATCTTCGGGGATATCAATTTCCTCATAGGTCATACCTTCAGTTTCCACATCCCAAATGATCCCTTTCATTTTGATCAGATCCACTACCCCTTTGAAATTATCTTCAGCACCGATCGGCAACTGCAGGGGCACCGCTTTGGAACCCAACATTTCCCGAACCTGTTTTACCACATTCAGGAAATCAGCACCCTGACGGTCCATTTTGTTCACAAAACCAATACGGGGAACCTTGTAACGGTTGGCCTGACGCCAGACAGTTTCAGATTGGGGTTCCACACCGTCCACAGCAGAGAACAGGGCAATCAGACCATCCAGTACCCGCATGGAACGTTCCACTTCAACAGTAAAATCCACGTGACCCGGAGTGTCAATGATATTAAAAGAATACTCTTTAGTCGTGCCTTGAATGGGTTTGCCCTTATCTGTAGGGAAATTCCATTTACAACTAACAGCCGCGGAAGTAATGGTAATACCGCGCTCTTTTTCCTGCTCCATCCAGTCGGTGGTTGCAGCGCCGTCGTGTACTTCACCAATACGGTGAATCATCCCCGTATAGCGAAGGATACGCTCGGTAGTGGTGGTCTTACCGGCGTCGATATGCGCGGCAATACCAAAGTTTCTCTGAAATTTTAAATCTGCCATGATTTTGTGTAATTATTATTTTTTTGTTAACCAGCCCGTCATCCCAATGCCTGCCACTTTGTAAAGCAATATAGGGGCATCTTCCTGCCAGCCCGGTCCCCAAAATTGAGCCAAATACCCAAATTTTAGGGCGCAAAGGTAGGATAAATCCGGTATAAATCCGGATTTTTTTGAGAATTATACCGCACCGAAAACGCGGCAAATCCCTTAATCCCAGTCTGCCGCTACTGCTTCTATCAGGGTATTGCCCGCAGCATCCTGAAAGGATATCTGGTGTCCCTTCAGCTCATATTTCTTGATTTCGGGAAGGGTTTTCACATAAGCGGCCTCAACTTCCATAAAATCCTTGCAGAACATCCGGGTTGTCGCCGCCTGTGAAAAGCTGATGCTTCCTGCCCCGTCAGTGGTCGTCTTGAACATGGCCCGGTTGCAGCCTGCCTTGCCGCCGGTTTTGGTTAAATCGGTCAGATCGATGGATGCGCCGGAGCGAATCACCAGGCTGTCTGCTACGCCCGGAAGGGTTTTTAACATCCACTGTCTTTTTATTTGTGATTGATTATCACTGCTTTGCACTTTCGGACTGCAGGCTACTGCGGCCACTAGGACCAGAATTAGAAAAAAATGAATCGATTTCATGTCTATTGGTTTTAATGGTAATTAATGGTCCGGACCCGGATTTGCATCCGAAGTCTGGCTTTTTCTATATGTACTGCATTAGATGCTGATTTATTGTGGCTACATGTCTAAAAACGTTAAAAATCGTATAAAGCGGACACAGTAAATTTCGGTAGCAGCGCAGCTTCCTTTCCAAAAGCCGTAAAATTTAATAGCTTAGCAAAAAATATCAATATGCAATTCACTTATCTGGGCCAATCCGGATTTACAGTGGATCTGGGCGGTAAACGATTATTATTTGATCCTTTTATTACCGGCAATCCTCTGGCCAAACACCTGAATCCCCTTGATATTCAGGCAGATTATATCTTAATTTCCCATGGCCATGGCGATCATGTGGCCGACGCCGTCCTGATTGCCACCCATACCGGCGCCAAAGTTATCGCCTGCCCGGAAATCTGCGGTTGGCTCGCGGCACAGGGCATTACCAACCTCCATGAACTGAATCACGGGGCGCCGGTGGATTTCGAGTTTGGTCGGGTGCGGGCGGTAAACGCCATTCATTCCTCCAACCTGCCGGACGGTTCCTACGGAGGTAATCCGCTGGGCTTTGTGGTCAGCGGATCCGGTCAGCATTTCTATTTTGCGGGAGACACGGCACTGACCATGGATATGCAGCTGATTCCGATGTTTGCCGAACTGGATTTCGCGGTACTGCCGATTGGTGGCAACTACACCATGGGTGTGGCAGACGCCATAATTGCCGCTGATTTTATCAAATGTGATACCCTTATCGGGGTGCATTACAATACGTTTGATCTGATTCAAATTGACACCGAACAGGCCCAACATGCCTTCACGGCGGCGGGTAAAAAATTATTGCTGCCTGCGGTGGGTGAAACCATCGAAATTTAAGTATTCCGTTAGACTTAGAGGGCCGACCGGGCACGCAGCAGCAACTGGTCCTGCCGGTCAAAAAGCCGAAGGATATTGCCGACAATCTGGTATTTGGCCACAAGGGGCAGCATTTTCCCAAAGACCTCCTCGTTTCGGGCCGCCGCTGCACAAAATTTCCGGGTGGCAGCCCCTCCGGTAATCCTTAGTAAATAAGGTGGTTGCTGGTGGATTTGCAAACGAAACTGATTACAGCCCAGATGGGCGACGCTGCCATCTGCCTGACGCAGGTCCAGAAAGGCCTGATCTTTCTTTAATTGTTCGGAATCTCCGTTGATCATTTCCAGAATCTGCCAGTTGCGCTGCAGGCTGCCGTTCTCGTCATCCGGCGCTTTGACGGCCCGAAGCAGCTGGTTGCCCGCACTGTTGCTTAGCACCAATTCCTCCTGTGACAGGGAAAAGCGGCTGATGCCGGCCAGCAGCGGGTAAAGGGAATTTACAGAAAGACAATTGCCGGCTACGGTAGTCAGGTGACTGAGCTGCATACGTCCTCCTCTTCCATATTTTGGAACAAAATAATATCCCTGGCAATCCCGTTTAACCCAACTATGCGCCGGGTCCCGTAAATCGATAAAAGCACTGTCTCCGGCCGGCTTTTGGTCTATTTCGATGATCTTCCATTTATGATGCAGCGCCTCCGTATGCATAGTGCTGCCCGGCGGTGCGGTATGCCGGCTACAGCCGGCCAGTAGCAGGATGGAGAACATCAATAGGGAAAAACCTTGAAAGTACACCCGCATCGTATCGCATTTAAGTTTCTAAATTACGGGCTTTACCCGATTATGGCAAACAGAAACCAAGGGTCCGGCAAGTGTATCTGAGAACCTGGAAATTGAATTTGCAGGCCAGGTAGATAAAGATCAAACAGCCTTCCGGCGTTCCGGGTGCTTATTTGAGGTAGCCCAGAATTTTGAGCATGCTCTGGGCAGACTGTTCCTTCGCATAAACCCATTCAGTCAGCTTACCATTCTTGTCGTACTCCAGGATAACGTGCTTGGGCGAAGGTATCAGGCAATGCTTAATGCCTCCATAACCAGAAATCTGGTCCTGATAGGCCCCTGTATGAAAGAAGCCGACATACAGTGGTTCCTTATTCTGCTCTTCCCGCTCCTGCCGGTCCGCCGGTTTTTCTGCCGGCATTTCAATTCTTTCGTGCAGGTCTTTGGCCGGAGGATCTGATTTTATTTTTGGCAGGAAAACCTCATTGATATGTTCCTCACTATCGTAGTAATCGTGCCCGTCGCAGGTAATACCCCCCAATACCACCCGCTGGTATTCATTGTCCCATTTATTAATCGGCAGCATTAGAAAACGCTCGCCAATGCCCCAGGTATCGGGCAGTGTCGTGATAAAGGAAGAATCGATCATATACCAGGTTTCCCGGTCATTCTGTCTTTTCTCACCGATCACGCTATAAATATGGGCCATACTCTCTCCCACGGTATAACTCCCGAATTCTGTGTAGATATTGGGTACCGGTACTTTGGCTTTCTTACAGGCCGACTTTATATTACTTACGATTTCATTGATCATAAACTGATAGTCATAATCAAATGCCAGACTGTGCTTTATCGGAAAGCCGCCGCCAATATTCAAAGAATCCAGTTCGGGACAGATTTTCCGCAGCTGACAGTAGAGGTTGATGCTTTTACGCAATTCACTCCAGTAATAGATATCGTCCTTGATTCCCTTATTTAAAAAGATATGCAGCATCTTTAACTGGAACTTATCTTCATTGCCCTCAATTTCATCTACATAAAACTCCAGAATGTCCTTGGCCTTGATGCCCAGCCGGGACGTATAAAAAGGAAAAGTCGGCTCTTCTTCCGCAGCAATCCGGATCCCTATTTTAAAGGGTTCCTTGGTACGAATACTGCGTTTGTAAAGGTTTAATTCTTCTTTATTATCCAGCACCGGAATCACATTCCGGAATCCGCTGTTGATCAGTTTGGCGATCCGGGAAGTGTAGTTTTTCTGCTTGAAGCCGTTACAGACAATGCTGATGTCTTTGGTAATCTTGCGTCTTTTGTATAACTGGTTGATGATTTCAATATCATAGGCATAGGAGGTTTCCAGATGGACATTATGCTGGAGCGCCTCTTCTACCACGAAAGAGAAATGAGAACTTTTGGTGCAATAAGTATAGAAATATTTCCCATCATACTTATATTTCCTGATGGCATTGGCAAAATACTGTTTGGCCTTGTTGATATTGATACCGATTTTGGGCAGATAGCTTACTTTTAGCGGGGTGCCGTGCTTCTCTACCAGGGCTTTATAATCGATACCATTAAAGATAAGATCGCCTTTCTTTACTTCAATACCTTCCTGAGGAAAGTTAAAGGTCTGTTCCACCAGTCCCAGATATGAATTATTCATTTGCCATGACGCCGGCTGCACCGGCACTTATTGGTTTTTAAATAAGGACGCTAAATTATGAAAATAAGCAATTGGGTATCCGAAAATCTGAAATAAGCTCCGGGGACTTGTTCCGGGCTGTAAAAAGAAAAAAGGCAACGTCCGCAGACATCGCCTTCATTATTTTAGGCTTATACGACTTATTTAACGGAGGCCACCAGCGCTTTAAACGCTTCGGGATTGTTCATCGCTAAATCTGCCAGTACTTTACGATCCAGTTCGATCCCTTTTTCGTGAAGCAGGTTGATGAAGCGGGAATAGGTCAAACCCTCTTCACGAACTGCCGCATTAATACGGGCAATCCATAAAGTGCGGTAATCTCTTTTTTTCAGTTTACGACCCACATACATGTAGGTCATCCCTTTTTCCACAACGTTCTTGGCTACGGTATATACATTCTTACGTTTGCCATAGAACCCTTTGGCTTGTTTTAATATTTTTTTTCTGCGTGCTTTGGAAGCTACTGCATTTACTGAACGAGGCATATCTGATAAGTTTAATTGTTAAGAGTATACTGATTTACAGTCTGAGCATTATTTCAGTCTCAGCAAACGTTTTACAAAATCCAGATTGGGTTTTGCCACAACGCCGTCAAGACGCATATGACGTTTACGTTTTGTGGATTTTTTGGTCAGGATGTGACGTTTGAAACTCTTTTGGTGGGTGATTTTGCCCGTAGCTGTTACTTTAAAGCGCTTCTTGGCGCTGGAGTTTGTTTTTACCTTTGGCATGGTAAATTGATATTTATTATGACACCCTTGAGGCGTTTCCGCACCGGCGGAATCCTTTTCGAACCTCTTCAGGCAATGCCGATTCAAAAAATCGGAGGGCAAAGGTACGCTCATTTTACGATTTATCGGCTGTTTCGGATTTATTTTTTTGTTTCATAATGATTGTCAGACGTTTACGGACCGGTTCGTCAAAATATTTGAGGACCAGCCAGGCCAGGATCAGGGCAGCCACCAGTATCAGGCCCGAAGCACGATACAGCGCCGGCATCCCCGGATTGGTGGCGGCATAAGCACCCAGGATCCAGATCATCCAGTAATGAACCATGTACAGGGGATAGGAAACGGCGCCCAGTGCCAGGCCAAAGCGGTGCACCCAGCCCCTGGCCCGGCTGCCGGCTCCCAGGGCAATTAGTAAAGGGAAAGCCAGCACCACCAATAGTAATTCTACCAGCCAATCCCGATCGGTATGCGGGATCAGGAAGATGCCGACTAACAAGAGGGTGAAGGTCCAGAACGGGATTCGGTTTGCGACAACCAGCCGGAATCGGTAGACCGTCAGGCCTGCGATAAAAGAAAACAGGACGCGGGCATAACCGTCCCTATAACTGGCCGCGGACCAGCCGCCGATGATGATGCCTTCTGTGGCCGCTACCCAAATCAGAAAGGCTGCTGCTGCCACCAGAAAAACCAAGAGCAGCCGTCGGGAAAGATGCACCAGCACAAATACATAGAACAGGTTGATAAAATATTCCATGGACAGTGACCAGGCGGGTGCATTCAGCGGAAATACATTTCCGTACCGGCCCAGGATGGGTGCGGGTAGCAGCAGCAGGGAACCAAGGGTTGCAACCAGGATACGACTCCAACCAAATTCCTGTACAGGCGATACGGTCGTAAAAGAATCCAGAAAAAGTCCCGCCAGCCCCAGCAGGGTGCCCAGTATCACCAGGGGTTGCAGCCGAATGAGCCGATTCAGCAGGAAACGTTTCACGCCAATTGTCGCTACGCGGTTGTCATAGGCATAGCCGATGACAAATCCGGAAAGACAGAAGAAGAAATCCACCGCTAAATAACCGTGGGCAACCGGATTATCAGTGAGCTCCGGGGTAAGTATTTCGTAACAATGAAAAATGACAATAATAATGGCAGCGATACCCCGCATACCATCCAGAATGGCGTAATGGGGCTTTGTGGTGGTCTGTTGAAACTGCATGTCGCTATTTGAACTCGATTGAATGTTGAAAATCGGTAAAAATAGGATATTCCCGGCGCCGGCACCTGATTTTTAGAACACCAGATGTTGGATAAAAGGCGTCGAAACCCGAGATACTAACGTTGCGGTCAGCCCGCTGTTGCTACTTCCTGCTGATGCGAAAACGGGTCAGCAGGGCGCGGTGGTCAGAGGGCCAAACCGATTGGGGAAGCCGGATATTGGCTGCATCAGGGTCTGCTTCCTGACGGCCCGCAATCCAGGAAAGCCCCGGGCCGATCAGCCAGCTGGCAACAGGCCGGATGCGTCCATCATCAAAATAATATATGAAATCGATGCGGTCGCGCTCATCGGCCTCGTTGATCCAGGGTTGACGAACCACCCAGGTAAAGCCCGGGTAAAGGACTTCATCCGGCCAGCGTTCCCGAAAGCTGTCTTTAAACCCGTGTGCATACAGACTTCGGGAGCTGGGCCAGTTCACTACTGCTCCGTTATGGTCAAACAAATGACTGGTTCTTTCCGTCCAGTCCAGATGCGACGCTTCATTAAAATCCCCCGCCAGTAATATCAGGCCACCCCTGGCTTTTTCCGCGGCTGCATCCTGCAGAAATCCAGCTATGGCGGCGGGCCTTGTGGACTTTGCATCCTCCGCCAGTAGCGCGGTGGCAGCTGTTATTGGCGACGGTAGTTTCTTTCCGGATCCATCATAGCCCCGGGGCAGGTATTGTGCATAATGCGTATAATCCAGGTGTGCGCTGTAAACCGCCAACCTTACCCCCTCCGGTTCGACGATGATTTTATGCAGGGAAGGCAGGCTATCACCTTGATAAAATGCAAGAATTGGATGCCTGCTGATGAGTCCGCTGCCCTGGCTGCTTTTAAAGTAATATTTCAGACCCCGGTTTTGCAGACTATCGGTTAGGCGCTGCAGGAAATCTATATGATTGTAATTACGTATTTCTATTAATGAGACAAAATCCGGCCGGTACGCTGCGATTTCATCTACAATACCAGTAAAGCCTCCGGGCACTTTGGTTCCTTCCTGCCATATATTAAACTGCATCAGTGATACGTAAATGTCGGCTCCCCTTCCACCTGAATCAGCCAGGGTCGAAGTCCTGCCTTTTAATCTGGCGGGCCCGCATCCGATTAAGACTAGGACCAGCAGCAGCCACCGGATGGCAGCAGAACCGCCGGCGTGGGAAAATCTGCTGCCGTCTTTTAACAGGCAGGATTGGGCTTCTTGATCTATACAATAAAAACGCATGGGCTCAAAATTTAAGTCTACCGGCAAAGCCCATTTCCCTTAGGCGCTGCAGCTGCAATTTACTGCATTAGCCCGGAGCTGCGTTTCCTGTATGTCAGCATTTTAGATTTGCGACATTGACCCGAAAATAAAATTGTAAAAAATCCATTTTTTTTCTATATTCGGTGCTAACCGAAAGTTCCGTAATTCCGGAAATATCAACATTTGCACCCATTAATTTTGTGTTTCATCAATTATTGTAAGATGGACATCTCAGTATGACCATCTACAATCGGGGAGATTTTGAAGGCGGTTAATAAAATATATGACGCATCTACCACATTTAATATCCGATCTTGCTTTAATACTGGGGGTCGCCGCAGTGATCACCATTATCTTTAAGCGTCTCAAGCTGCCGTTGATACTGGGTTACCTGGTATCGGGTATTCTGATCAGCCCGAATTTTAAAATTTTCCCCCCTCAGGTCTATGAAATCAGCGCCGTACAGACATGGGGAGAGATTGGTGTGATTTTTCTGCTGTTTAGTTTGGGGCTGGAATTCAGTTTTAAAAAACTGGCCAAACTAGGTGGTTCAGCAACAACGGCCGCGGGCTTTGAGGCGGTAGGCATGGCAGTGGTGGGTTTCTTTCTTGGCCGGTTGATGAACTGGCCCTATATGGACTGCATTTTTCTGGGAGCCTGCCTGACTATTTCCTCTTCTTCCGTAATCATTAAAACCTTTAATGATCTTAATCTCAAACAGCGAAACTTTGCCGGACTGGTCTATGGCATACTTGTGGTGGAAGATTTGATTGCCGTGATTCTGCTTGTTTTACTGGGTACATTTGTAGCCAGCCATGCTTTTGATGCGACCGAAATCCTGATGTCCGTTTTCAAACTGATTTTTTTCCTGGTCCTCTGGTTCATCGGTGGCATCCTTTTGGTACCCTCCATACTAAAGCGAGCCCGTAAATTTCTTTCTGATGAGATTCTGCTGATCATTTCAGTCGCCATGTGTTTTGTGATGGTTTATTTTTCTGCTCAGGCAGGCTTCTCTGCAGCGCTGGGCGCTTTCGTAATGGGATCACTACTGGCGGAAACCACAAAGGCGGAAAAAATTGAACACCTGATCATTCCGGTGCGTGATCTCTTTGGCGCCATCTTTTTTATCTCTGTGGGCATGTTGGTGGATTTGAACATCATCGCGGAGTATTACCTGCCCATACTGCTGATTGCAGCTACAGTCATCGTCGGGAAATCAATTATCATTACCACCGGTGCTTTCATTTCAGGCAATTCGCTTCGCATCTCACTTCAAACCGGGATGAGTCTCGCGTTGATCGGTGAATTCTCTTTTTTGATTGCGTCCCTGGGAAACCGCTTCGATGTTATTTCCGACAAACTGTACCCCATTATTATCGTCGTCTCCGCCCTGACCATTTTCACAGCTCCTTACCAGACACTGGCCAGCGTACCGGTATATAACTGGATTAACAGCAAGTTGCCTGCCACCTGGCAGGAAAGACTGAACCGGTATAGCGTGGAAGCAACCGCACTCCGGTCGGTGAGCGACTGGCATGCGGTGCTGAAATCTTTTTTGTCGAATTGCATCATTTTTTCGGTGATTGTAACGGCACTGATCATCATCAGTACCGCCTACCTGTTGCCCTGGCTCCGTGAACTGGGATATAACTTCGGAAGTATTTCCACCATTATTATCACCCTGGGAGCCATGTCACCCTTCCTTTGGGCGCTAATAATACGCAACGAAAAAAACGAAAGTTTTATACGCATATATGCCCAGCAACGATACCTGGGACCGATTTGGATCATGCGGGCCATTAAGCTGGTGCTCGCTTTATTTTTCATGCTCCTGTTGCTGAGAAGTGTGTACTCCCGGGACGTGGCTATATTAACTGCGCTGGTTCTGGTCATCCTGCTCGTGATCTTTCGTAAAAGACTGCAACGTACCTATAATGATATTGAAGCAAGGTTTATCAGAAACCTGAACACCCGGGAAATTGAAGCTAAAAGGTTACTGGCCGAACAGGCGGCATTGCGGCGCAACACCAGCATGGCACCCTGGGACGCGCATTTATCCGCTTTCGATGTTCCTTCAGAATCTATCAATATCACCGGTCGGAAACTGGAAGATCTGCAGTGGCGGGAAAGAGTCGGCATCAATGTTGCCATGATCAAGCGGGGACTCATTACCATTATCCCACCAGATAAAAATGATATGATATTTCCGGGAGACAAACTCTATATTATCTGCACTGACAGTCAGGAACGTAAGATATCCGCCTTGCTTCGCCCGGATAAAAAACTAACTGAAAATCGTCCTGAAGTGGAGATGAAACTGGATCAGATTATAATCGGCGCCGAGTCCCCTTTTCTGAATAGAAATATTCACGAATCGGACCTGCGGAACAAGGCCCACGGTCTGGTAGTCGGTGTGGAAAGAAACGGCGAACGTTTCCTTAATCCCGAATCTACCTGGATCTTCCAGGAAGGAGATGTTGTCTGGATCGTCGGAGAGAAAAAATTAATCAATACCATTGCTGAATAATGGCGCTCCTGATCCATTCTGCCATGACGATTTCTTAACGCAATTGGTAAGTAGACGAGGGTTCCTTTGTATCCAATTGCTGCCGGTTACCACTTGCAGTTTTACTACAACCATTGACAGAGAAATACCATGCGCCGGCCGCCAGGGCCAGTCCGAGTAATATCCACATCAGTAACCGGCTTTGGGGCCGGGGTTCCTCCTGTTGGCTGAGTTCCTGCCGCATGGCTCCGGTAGTGGTTTCCCTGTCACCCACCAGCGATGCATGGCTGCTATTTTCACGTAATACTTTCTGCGCTGTTACCGGACTAAATGGTGAAAGCTCTTCCTGCTGCGGGGTAAATAAAACAGCGCCCTCATTATATTCCAACTGTCCCAGCTCTGGCCAAAGCACCTGCTCCCCATTCATCAGCCGGCGTTCCAGATCCTGAACAAACTGCTCAAATCGTTCCCTGCCCGCTTCGCGGGTCAGCTGCATGCGCGTCGACAACCAGTCATAGAGGGGACCATTCTGCAATGCTTCCACCGGATTGTTATCAGCGCGAAAATGCAGATTCCAGTCAGGTGCTTCAATGGTAGCTGTCGACATATCTGCCCGGGCATTACGGGGACGAATTTCAAAAACCCCAATTCGGGGCAGTGCCAGACTTTTATGTTCCAGTAAATAGTTGGATAATAGATTGAACATACCGTCAAATTTAAAACGAATATAGTCAATCGCAGGCTTTCTTCGGGAACACCTGCGGATATCATCGCCGGTACATCTTATTGCCCTGTACATGGCCCCTTACGGCAAACTACTGCCACTTAATAACCTGGGTTATATGGGGATGGCTTCGTTCTTTAAAAAAAAGCTTTTTTTTCCACAAGCTTTCCTAAGTTTGTTTGCAAAAAGACATTATGAAGTTAATGACGAGTAAATATGCAGAGCCTTCCGTGAGTATCGCCCTGTTGTTCCTCCGTGTGATTTCCGGGTCTGCCCTCCTGGTAGACCACGGTATGAAAAAATTGTCCAATTTCAGCGCAATTGCCGAAAAAGGCTTTGCGGACCCTTTTTACATTGGCACCAAGGCATCTTTAAGCCTGGCCATTTTCTCCGAAGTATTCTGTGCCGGTTTGATTATTCTCGGTCTGCTGACCCGGCTGGCATCGATTCCGTTAATCATTACGATGGTGGTCGCTTTGTTCTTTGCGCATGGTGGTGACCTGTATGGCGAAGGGGAAATGGCCGGTATCTATCTGGTCGTATTTATAGCCCTTTTCCTGATGGGTCCCGGAAAATACAGTCTGGATAAAGTCATCGGCAAGTGAACTACCCATTTGCTAAAGACAAATGTATTTTACAATTATACAAAGAACAGTTTTCTGCCTTAGAAACTAAAGACTTTTGGGTTTTACGGCAGGTTTTATAAATACCATGTTTACAGCTGAAACAACGATCCGGGTACGCTATGCAGAGACCGATCAGATGGGTGTCGTCTATCACGGCAACTATTTTCAGTACTTTGAAGTTTCCCGCGCAGAATCCATCCGGCAACTGGGATTTACTTATGCCGATATGGAGAAAATGGGTGTTGTAATGCCTGTGGTAGAAGTCCAGTGCCGTTACCTGCGGCCCGCTTTCTATGACGAGTTGCTGACGGTAACCGTCCGGCTGCGGGAACTTCCCCAAGACCATAAGGTCTGGTTTGAACAGGAGCTGTATAATGAAAGAAAAGAATTGCTGGCTTCTGCCCGGATATTGCTTTATTTCATCGACGCCCAGGACCGCAGCCGCAGTAAAATGCCCGAAGCCCTTCACAAGCGATTCACTCCTTATTTTTCAGCCGATGACAGCCGCTGAAAATCAAGTTACAGACGCGCCGGGAGTCAACCTGCCTCCTAAATTTCCGCTGACGGCAGATCATCGTACGCAATGGATCAGGGGGCTGTACAGCCTGGTCCTCTACCTGGGTCTGGGTTATATGGTATTGAGGCGCTGGGATCTGCTGTTGCTGTTATCAGGTGTGCTGTTGCTGCATGAAGCGGGGCATTTTTTGGCCATGAAATACTACCGCTACCAGGACCTGGGTATCTTATTTCTTCCTTTTCTCGGCGCGTTGGTAAGGGGCAGAAAAAATCAGATCAGCCAACAGCAGAGTGCCGTAATCCTGTTGGCGGGTCCCCTGCCCGGCCTTCTGCTAGGACTTTTGCTGGCGGCCATCTCCAAAGACCAGCCCTTGTATTTGGGCCAGGTTCCGCTTGATTTTGTGGCGCAGCTGTTGATCTGGGCCAATCTCCTCAACCTGCTACCGGTCTATCCGCTGGACGGCGGGCAGCTGCTCAACCGGGTGTACCTGGATGAAGAAGGCCGGCTCAGTACTATTTTTATGATTTTATCAGCCGGTATCACCGGCTGGCTGGCAATCTATACAGAAATCTATCTGCTGTTTGTTTTTCCTGCGCTATTTATCTATCGCTTAATCGCAACCCGAAGCAATCAGAAATTGGAAAAAGAAATGGAAGCTGCCGGCCTGCCCCTGGAAAATAGCTATGAAAATCTTCCGGATGCAGATTACTGGCAGATCCGTAGCGCCCTTATACAACATGTTCCCTCCCTGCAACAGCTGGACCCACCTCCTTATACCTATAGCGCGCGGGAAGAAAAAATCGCCCAAATGGTGGCCTCGGTATTACAGCGAACCCTGCTGATGGATATAGGCCTGTTCGGAAAACTGCTGATCGGTCTGATCTGGATACTGGCGCTGTTCGCGCCCTGGTTGACGGAAACCAGCTTCTCCATTTTAGGGTATTTGGGCAGATAGCCGTAGTTTTAATCAATCAGAAATATTTAATTATGAAAATCCCTAAAGGACACCAACCCCTCATGCCCTATCTCATTTTAAAGAATGCGCTCGGCTTCATCGATTTTACCCGGGATGTTTTTGGTGCTGAGGAAGTATTCAAAAGTTATCGGGACAATGACAATCAGATCATCATGCATGCAGAAGTCCGAATTAATGGCTGTAATATCATGTTTGCCGACGTGAACGAATTTTTCGATGTCGCAAATGCCAATCTCTTCCTGTATGTGGAAGATGCCGACTTCAGCTTTCAAAAAGCACTGGATCACGGAGCAACTGTTGTCAACAAACTGGCGGATCAGGACTATGGCCGCAGCGGCGGCATCAAGGATCCCTTCGGCAATACCTGGTGGCTTACCAGTATGCGCTAATAGATATTAGCGTATTTTGTGCAACAAGCCGTCCCGCTACAGTGCATCAGCCTGCAGGCCGGAAGGATGTCGTCCAAACAGCTGGTAACGAAGTCGGGGCGACATAAAGCAAACCGGAATCGGGCAGCTCGGTCCCGGCTTAGAACAAACGGAACGGTCCGGCTGCTTACATTACAATCTCCGTCAAAAGGATTATCGCCGGCGCTGCCTGGCTAGCGGATCTGGCTGACCGTAAAATGAACGACCTTCTCACTGCGCACCAAGGTTTTACCGGGATCTGGGGTGATACTGTCCAGCTGAAACAGGTATTTGAGCTCCCCTTCATTCAGGGTATAGGTACTGCCCAGTCCCGCTCTTCTGCAATCGGCTCCACTGCAAAGCTGAATATTGCGCTCCTTGTCCTGTTGTAACACATTGATCATCGCTATAGCTTCACCAGCACGGATACAGCGGGCGTTCATCGGACAGCGGCTTTCCCGAATCTCTTTAACGGTCAGCTGAAGGCCACCCAGCTGTTGCTGCTGATCAATTTTCAGGGCAAGCGGCGTAGCAGGTATGGACGTGGGTGCCGGCCCGGTCTTACAAGCCGTTACTGCCAATAAAATGATACCAATGACTGCTTTCATCTATTTGCTTTCAATAGTGAATTAATTGCGGATGAAACGGCTTCCAGTCCGGCGCATATGGCGTCCTTCATGGCAGCCTCATCCACTGTACTTCAAAACGATTCGCACAAAATAGGTCAAATTTCTTAAACCAATTCTACCATTCCCTCGCCCGAAACAATTTAAACCTGGGGTAATTTCCAGCCATTGTGATAATCCGGTTTTACCAGTCGGCTGGCTTCCCTGTTGTCAAATTTGTTTTTGGCATCGTCCCAGTATATTTTTTCACCGGTACGGACCGCAATATTTCCGAAATGACTGACAATCGCGACCCGGGCGCCGGCTTCAATCGGGCAATGGAGGTCCTGCTTGCGACGGCTTTTTACCACATCAATAAAATTGACGGCATGTTTATCCAGTCCTACATCTACGGATTTAGACCAGGGAACAGCCTCCATTTTATCTTTATCAGGGCGCACTTCCCAGCCGCGCCGGCTCAGCAGCAAAGTGCCATTGGATCCGATAAAAGCGATCCCGTGCTGCATATTATACAAACCGACGCCGGTCGCCATATTGTGCTCCCAGCTCATCTGAAAGTTCCCGAAATCATATAAGGCTGTCTGGATATCCGGAGTCTCACGGGCATCACCCGGAAATACATATTTACCGCCGGTAGCCATTACCGATTTGGGAATACCGGCTTTCATGCCCATCAATACCATATCTATGAGGTGCACCCCCCAGTCGGTCATCAGGCCGCCGGCATAGTCCCAGAACCACCGGAATTCATAATGAAAACGATTTTTATTGAAGGGCCGTTTGGAAGCCGGTCCGAGCCAGCGGTCATAGTGTACCCCCTGAGGAACCGGGCTATTGGGTACCACCGGCAGGGCTTTGGTGCCCGCCCGGTACATCCAGGCCTTGGTAGAAGAAACCGTTCCGAGTTTACCGGAATGTACAAAAGCCATCGCATCGTTAAAATGCTGCATGCTTCGCTGCCATTGGGCTACTTGTACGACGCGGTCGTAACGACCTGCCGCCTGCTGCATCAACTGGGCCTCATATATTGAATTGGCCACGGGTTTTTCACAAAACACATCTTTTCCGGCGGAACAGGCATCAATCATTTGCAAACAGTGCCAGTGATCGGGCGTTGCTACGACCACGATATCGATGTCCTTATCATCCAGCAGCTGGCGGTAATCAATATACTTTTTGGGTTTAATGTTAAGCTTTTCCAATTCGCCCAGGCGCTGACTCAAAACATTCTCGTCGATATCACAAAGCGCGATGCAGTTAACTTCCGGAACTTTCAGCAGTGCTTTCAGGTTATTCCAACCCTGCCCCCGGCATCCAATCACTCCCAGTGCGATCCTGTCATTGGCACTGACTTTATTTTTCATGGCAGCAAACAGGTCCTGAGAGAGCAGGGCTCCTGTACCAATTATTACACTTCTTCTGATAAAATTCCGACGATCATTCATTTGGCAATAGATTTTTTAAAAAGATTATTTAAATTTTTGAAGGTTTGATATATTTGAGGCTGGCTTGTCATGGCAAACGTACCTGGCGCAAGCTGAAAAAACCCTTCGCCGGCATTTTCAGAACAAATTTGCAAGAAAGTATCTGCCAGCCGCCGGGACCCGAAAATAAACATAGTTCACTATTAATACAAACATGATGAAAAAAATAGCAGGAGTTACCCTTATTGCCTTACTGATACAGAGCAGTTTACTGGCGCAATGGAAAGATCTTTTCAACGGAACGGATCTGACGGGCTGGAAACAATTAAACGGCAAAGCGAAGTACGAGGTTAAGGACGGTACGATTGTCGGTACAACGGTATTTGGCGAACCCAATTCGTTTATGGTGACCGAAAAAGACTACGGTGATTTTATACTCGAATTCGAATTTAAAGTGGACAACCGGATGAACTCGGGTGTGCAGTTCAGAAGTCTCAGCACTCCTGACTATCAAAAAGGCAGGGTACACGGCTATCAATTTGAAATAGATCCATCCGACCGGGCCTGGACTGGTGGCATATACGATGAAGCCAGAAGAGACTGGTTGTACCAGATGGACCTGAACCCCGCAGGGCAACATGCATTTAAGAAAGATCAGTGGAACAAAGCCCGGATTGAATGCATCGGTCATTCCATCAGAACCTGGGTGAATGGTATTGCCGCCGCGCATTTAATTGATGATATGACACCCAAAGGCTTTATCGCGCTGCAGGTACATGCGATTGGCAAACAGGAGGAAGCAGGACGTCAGATCAGCTGGCGTAATATCCGCATCCAGACCGAAAACCTGAAACCTGCACCCCTGGAGGGCGTCTTTGTCGTAAATATGATACCTAATAATCTCTCTGCTGCAGAAAAGAAAAACGGTGTCCGGTTATTATTTGACGGGGTGAGCACCAAGGGCTGGCGGGGTGCCTATAAAAAAAGTTTTCCTGAAAAAGGCTGGACTGTCAAGGAGGGTGTATTGGAAGTACTGCCTGCCAATGGTGGAGAATCTACCAATGGCGGCGATATCGTTTCTGATAAGACCTATGGCGCTTTTGTATTTCAGTTTGATTTCAAACTGACAGAGGGCGCCAACAGCGGTGTCAAATATTTTGTTACTGAAAACGAGCATAATAAAGGTTCTGCAATTGGTCTGGAATACCAGATCCTGGATGACGCCCGTCATCCTGACGCTAAACTGGGTCGTGATAACAACCGCACCCTGGCATCGCTCTATGACCTGATCGCGTCGAACCGCGAGCGGCGCGCCCGCAAGCAAATCGGTCAATGGAACAAGGGCATGATTAAAGTATATCCGGACAACCGGGTAGAACACTGGCTAAACGGCTGGAAAATGGTTACCTACACCCGCGGCTCCAAGGAATTTAATGCGCTGGTCGCCATCAGCAAATACAAGGACTGGAAAAATTTCGGCATGGCGCCCAAGGGGCATTTGCTATTACAGGACCATGGCAACCATGTATATTTCAGAAGCCTGAAAATTCAAGAACTGAAAAAATAAACCCGACGACCCATCTTCAGATAGTATCCCGGCCCCGCCTTCACAGTTGTCCAACAATCTTAATACCTAATCCTGCTACCGGCAGGGTTAGGTTTTTTTGTGATTATCAGTGTGAATGCATACTAGGTCCCCCTGCTTCGACAACATTTAGATAGTACGTGCGCAACCGCTCAAATAGCAACACCCTGAATTAACAATACCGATCTAATGGACTGCTCTTTTAAATGCAGCCATTGCCGGCGTGATTCATCCCGGGCAAATTCCTGAAAATCCTGTTCAGTAGGGAAGGTTGCCAGATGCAGTTCATAGGGCTTTTCACCGCTGATCTCAATAAAATCATTCTCCTGTGGCCGGATTCTGAATAGCAGTTGCCCGCGATATTGGGCAATCAGCGGTATGGCGACGGCTTCAAACTGATCAAAGACGGCCTCCTGCCCTTCATGCAGGTAAATCAACTGTGTTAAGTAAATCATTTTTTAAGATTATTGTTGCAACTAAATATCCTGTCGCCCACCAGTGACGCCAGGATATAAATGACCCGGTATTCCCCTCCCCGGCTAATCCAGGCCGCCTTTTCTGTTGGGAGCTACCGGCTGTGGCCATTGGCCGGGTTTTCCGGTCCGCGGATCCACCGGCAATACAATTTTTTCCCTCGAAGTCCGCTGGGGATCCTCACTGGCAGCATAGGCCAGAATGGCGGTCAGCAGGGCGTTATTTCTGAGGTCATCAAAAACAATCTTGTCGTAGGTGTCCCTGTTGGTATGCCAGGTAATCGTGCCATAGTCCCAACTCAGGGAGCTCAGCGAAAACACCGGCGCACCCGCCATCACAAAGGAAGCAAAATCCGAACCGCCGGTACCCGGTCTGCCCGGGAATCCCGTTTCTATATACTGACGGATATCCTGCGGCACTTTATCCAACCAGCGTCCCAGAAATTCATAGGCATGCAGAAAACCCTGCCCCTGCAGGCTGGTCACCCTTCCGGTACCATTGTCCTGATTAAATCCGGCCTGGATGCCTGCTACGATTTCGGGGTGATCTTCTACAAAAGCGCGGGAACCGTTCAGCCCCTGCTCCTCACTACCCCAATGTCCTACCAATATCGTTCTTTTTGGACGGGGATAAAATTTCTTTAATAATCGCATGGCTTCCATCATCGTCAGTGTGCCCGTTCCATTATCGGTGGCACCGGTGGCCCCATCCCAGGAATCAAAATGAGCCGATAAGATTACATATTCATCCGGCTTTTCGACACCCGGAATCGAAGCAATAATATTAAAAGTGGGTTCTGGCGGCAATTCCTTAGACGTTATCTGCATTCGTAGCTGGGGCGCATTGCCGGAAGCGGCCAGCCGGTATACCATTCCGTAATCTTCCAGGGATAAATCCACGGAAGGAATTTTCTTTGTGTAGGCACCAAAAATTTTATCAGCGCCCACTGCTCTGGACCAGTAATTGGTGATGATGCCCAGGGCACCCGCATTTTCCAGAACAAGCGGCAGGGTCCGGCTATTATATCCCGTACGTTGTATATTGGCCGAATACGCATCCGCAATGGAGTCCCGCTCCCGCTTCATTTTGTCGAAAGAAGCCGGTGTTCCGTATTCCTGCCAGTTCTTATCCGGTCGGCCGGTTGGTTGCAACATGGAAATCATCACAAACTTGCCCTTTACAGAAGGCAACCATCGGGCAAATGTTACTGAATCGGTCACCCGCGGTAAAAGCATCACTTCCGCACTGACGGCCTTCCCATTTGTACCGGGGCTCCAGGCCAACTGGGTGCCTTCCAGCGATTTCAGGCGGGGTGTTACCATGTCTATATGTGCCGGACCGCGCTGCCAGCCCCGCCATTGCCCCCACTGTTCGCTACGGGCTTCAATTCCCCAACTTTTATATTTTTCAAGGGCCCAGTCACCTGCTTGTTTCATTTCCGGCGTACCCACCAGCCTGGGGCCGATGCCGTCCAATAGTTCATGGGCCAGTTGTTCGAGTTGGGAACTAGTATGCTCCTCCTGCATCATCGCAGCTACCACCGGATCGGCAGCAACCTGTCGTGGCTGACGGGATCCCGGTTGCGCCATAACTGTAGTACCCAGGGTCAAACAAAGGACCCAACTGAAATTCTTCAATAATAACATAAGCATCGATTTTTACTAATATAGCAAATTATCCTCCAAATATCTTTGAAAACCCCGAATCTCGAATACTACTTGTTGCCATGTCATGAAGTAATGCCAACCAGAAACAAAATCCATGGTCTATTTAAACCTACAATCTTATTTTTGAGCCCTAATACATCATCAACATGGAACTGAACCGTTATATAGACCATACCATCCTGAAGCCGACTACCCTGATCAGTGATATCGAAAAACTTTGCACGGAAGCCAGGCAGTACCGGTTTGCGGCCGCCTGCGTACCGCCTCCCTTTGTCAAGCTTACCAGGGAACTGCTGGAAGGTTCCGGGGTAAAAACCTGTACCGTCATCGGATTCCCTTTTGGCTATTCTGCTATTGAAGCCAAGCTGGCAGAAGTCCTGCTCGCCTTGGTTGATGGTGCAGATGAGATTGACATTGTGATCAACCTGATTGCACTGAAAAATCAGGACTGGCAATACCTTGCCAATGAGATCAACCACCTGTTGCCGGTCATCAAGGAAAAGGGCAAAGTTGTTAAAATCATTATCGAAAGCGGCATACTGACCGATGAGGAGATCATTAAATGTTGCGAGCTTTATGGTGCTGCCGGTATTGATTATTTGAAAACATCGACGGGTTACGCTGAAAAAGGCGCCAGTGTCCACGCGGTCGAACTCTTTAAAAAACACCTTCCGGAAGGCACAGGTATTAAAGCCAGCGGTGGTATCCGCGATTATGGCTTTGCCAGGGAACTTATTGATGCGGGCGCCACCCGCCTGGGCTGTAGTGCCGGCGTAGCGATTGTCAACGGAGCGCCCGCTGCTGACGCAGGCAGTTATTGACCCATACCCTACCCCATGGGGAGGATCAACCAGTAGTCCCTGAATATATTAATTATTGTATTTCCCAGTTATCTGTCCGGAACGGTGCCAGTGGCAGCCCTTCCTTACTGAATACATTGCCGATAGCGGTATTACTGAATGAGTAACGGACCGCTGCCGGATTTTTAACTTTTGAAGCGGAAACAATCAATGTCTTTCCGTCTACCCTGGCATTGGCCGGATAGAATACCCGGTCCGCCCCGGCGATATACAGGTTCGTTATCTTCTTACCTTTTACCGAAAATCCAGAGGGCAGATGATCAAAGGACAATATGACCTTACTACCCTTTAGCTGCATGGATTTATAGACCGGACTTTGATAGGCGCCCTGAAATTGATGATAGGTATCAGCCAGCGCCCAGTTGGCCAGCCTTAATGCTACATCCTTTTTGTTAACCGGATGTATATTGGTGGTATCATCAACAAGATCACTGATAACGACCATCCCGGTATGAGGATAAGCCGCAGACCTTGCCTGTTGTTCCCGTAATAGCGCCCCATTTAGGTTATCGCCGTATTTAAAGGGCGCAATCTGTACATAATAAAAAGGAAAATCTTTTCCCCAGGCCTTGCGCCAGCTGCCAATCATGGTATTGAGCAACTCACTATAGGTAGCAGCTGTTTCCGTATTGGCTTCGCCCTGGTACCAGATGGCGCCGGCAATCTGATGACGAATCAGCGGTGCAATCATTGTATTATAGGTTCGCCCGGGTGCTGTAGGCCACCAGGGATAGGCTTTTAGTTTATTGGCAGCAGTCAGGAGTTCGGGATTTTTTTCTACTGCCTCCCTGGGTGTCCAGACTTCTGCCGGCGTACCGCCCCAGTTAGTATTGATCAAACCAATGGGCACATCCATATCGGAATTCAGTTTTTTACCAAAAAAATATCCAATGGCGCTGAATGCCTTTAAGCTGTTGCTATCACAAATGGCCCATGCTGCCCGACAATCATCCTGCGGTGTTGCTGAAGTAATTCTTTCGACATTGAAGAGCCGAATATTCTTATTATAGCAGACTGGTAGTTCGTCCTTTATTTGCTGAAGGTTTTGCCTGTAGCCCCATTCCATATTGGACTGACCGCTGCATACCCATACCTCTCCGACCATAATATCTTCCAGTACAATCGTATTGCGCCCTTTCAATGTAATCGTATAAGGCCCTCCTGCGGCAGGTGTTTTTAATTCCAGCTCCCAATCCGCATTGCCGGTAGCAGTGGTGGAATCCGTCTGGTTGTTCCAGGAAGTGGTAATAAAAATTTTCTCAGATGGAGCCGCCCATCCCCAAAGTCGGGTGGTAACTTTCTGTTGCAATACCATATGATTTCCGATAACGGCGGGTAAACGGATTTCAGCCTGAACAGATAACACAGCCAATAGTCCAAGGATAAGTACAAAATATTTTCGCATGACAATGATTTTTGCAAATCTAACCATATAGGATTAATTCAGCAGGTTTCAACCAGATGCCAAACCATTGCGAAAACACCGGGCTGACATCGGGGACTGCGCATTATGTAACTGTCGTCAAAAATTACAAGGACGATTCAGGTAAGTTACTGAGATGAACATTCCGGAACCGGTTAGTTCGCCCGGCCACTTCGCTCCATCATTTCCCTGATATCCTGATTGAAAGCGGCGGCAGTGAGCAGGTCCTCCAGCGGGAGGTGCATCCGGTATTTCCAGTAATGGTTGGGGTCCGCAGGAATATTGATCCGTTCGGCATCGGGATCCTTCCGCCGCAGCTCTGCACCGATCGCCAGCAGGTCCTGCAACTGAAAGATACTCCACATAGCCGGAGAAAACAGGTGTTGCAATATTATCGCCCTACAGATCCAGGGCTCGCAGTAAAACGGTGGCTCGCCGGTCTGCCCCATCAATTTATTATAAAAACGACGGGTGGCTTCTGGATCCTCCTGCCACCAGCCCCGTATCGTGCTCATATCATGGGTAGAGGGTGTTATCACCGATAGATAAGGCGCCTGAGCCGGATTGAAAAACTCGGCACCGGGTGCCTTCGGCATCCTTTGGATTTCCAGACTTAATATGCCGAGTAATTGCATGACTTCCGGGACACAATGCGGCACCATACCGAGGTCTTCGCCACAAACCAGCATATTGGTCGCGGCTTTCAACGATGGGAGCTTTTTTAAGGATTCCCGTTTCCAGAAATCATCCTGTCTCCGGTAGAAATAATCAATATAGAGCTGCTTCAGTTTGTATTGTTCTGCTTCTGAAAGACAGCGGAAGGACCATGTTTTCTCCATATCAATCCGAAAATGAAAAGCCTCCGGATCTCCGGTTTCTTCAAACAGAATGACATTGGAGATTAGTTCATACAAGCTTTCCTTTACCGGTATGCCATAATCAGCCGCATCAGTTGAATGCGCAAACCAGGCTTCCACTTTACGCTGGGTATCAAATTCTGGCCGGAGCTGATAGCGTCCGCCGGGAAGGGGTATCAGAAAATCAGTTTTGATTTCGAATGTCTGTTCACCGAACAACTGATAGAGAATTTCGTCAGTGATATAGGGGCGGCAATAGCGTTCGCGGTCAAACCAGATCGCATGTTCCCCAAATTCCTGCGCGCGGACAGGTAAGGCGGGCACAAAACGCCCCATGGTACCCTGTACCGCATCAACCGGGATACTCCATATCCGAAAAAATCCGAGAATATGATCAATCCGGAAGGCATCAAAATAATGACTCATCTGCGCAAACCGCTGTCGCCACCAGGCAAAACCGTCGTTCTGCATTTGCTGCCAGTTATACGTCGGGAATCCCCAATTCTGTCCCTTATCGGCAAAATCATCCGGAGGCGCTCCGGCCTGCTGGTCCATATTATATAGTTCGGGCGCCATCCAGGCATCACAGCCATACCGATAAACGCCAATCGGAATATCGCCTTTCATCACCACCCCTTTCTGATGGGCGTAAGCTACCGCCTCCTGTAACTGGCAATGCAGATGGTATTGTATAAAACAATGAAAAAGTATTTCGCTGCTGGCAGGATGTTCTGCACTAAATAAAGCCGCAATTTGGGTCTCCTGATAGGCTGTTTCGGCCGGCCAACTGGTAAAATCAGCCGTTTTGTAAGTATCTCTATAGTAACAAAAAACAGCATAAGGTTCCAGCCATTGCCTGTTGGTTTCAAAAAAATCCCGATAGGCAGGCGATTGCAAACAGGATGGCCCCAATGTATTGTACAAAAGGCGCAGTAAACCGGTTTTAAAGTTCAGTACCGAAGCATAGTCCAGATCTTCCAGTTCATTCAATGCCCGGCCGGGGCCTTCAAGTTGCTTTTCTATCATCGCGATATGCGCTTTGCCGGCAACTGAGCTCAGGTTGATATAAATGGGATGCAGTGCAAATGCCGAAATGGCGGCATAAGGATAGGAATCTTTGTTGGTACCAGTGGCGGTCGTATCATTAACCGGTAGCAGCTGAATCAGTTTGAGTCCCACCCCGGCGGCCCAATCTGCCAGTAAGTGCAGATCGGTAAACTCCCCAATACCTGCGCCCTGGCTGCGCCTGAGGCTAAAAACCGGTATCGCCAGACCCGCGCCCTTCCAACTGTCCGGTTCCGCATGCAGAAAACCATCTTCGAGCACCACTATCCGACCGGGATCCGCAGCGTCCATACAAAGCCGGTTGTCGCCGGATTCATAAGCCAGAAAACATTTTCGCTGTTTATCCCAAATACCATATTTATAGGCTGCGGGTGACGGCATACCCGAAAGATTGATGGCTGTTTCCCAATAATCACCGGAATACTGCAATAGGATGGGTGCATCAGTATTCCAGTAAGGAGCCGTCCCGATTTCACCTAACAGACAGATTACTTCGTTTTCTTTCAGCAGCGGCGCCCTGACCTTAAAAACATGGGTGGTTGTTTCCGGTAACCGGAGCGTTGCGGGTTTTCGTGTGGGTAACAGCCTATCCTTAAAAGGCGCCGTATCAAATACATTCTCTACCTGACCGCCAAAATTCCAGGTATGATAGATTTTCAGGTCATTCTTGCTGCGCTGCGCCGTGGCGGATAAAATACGCTCCCGGGCCTCCCGCAAGCGGTTCCCATTATTGTCCTGCACTACAAAGCGGTAACTACCCAGGTCCCTGCCCGGTAACTCCAGGTACCAAAATTGCTCATTCAGATACTGCATAGGCAGCAAATGATCATTGCCATGGGTATCCCGGAGCTCCAAAAAAAGGTCCTGACCAAAATCAGTATGGTACCGGATATAGAATTGTAGGCTCATTCCTCTTAAGTTTCGTAGAAGGCTTCTGACAGCAATCTGTAATTACATTGTGTATCACATACACAAAGCGAATGTAATTAATTCAAATCAATAATATTCAATTCCTGTTCCTTTTTTCTCAGCTGGCAACTGGGATGGCGAATTTACGGCGAAGATCCCACTGACAGTAAATTGACAATCGGTGAAAGCTTCCTTTCAATTTTCCACCGGGGATCAAAAAAAATATGTACGTTTGCACAAATTCAAAAGCATATGTCATCAGCTACCAAAAACAAGGGTTTAATGTGGATATTGTTCCTGATTTCTGCAGCAGCATTTATTTTCGCGTGTTTATCCCACTGGCCATGGCTGACCCTGATCCTGCCTTTTGTGACCACTTTTTTTGTAAAAGCAATGGATATCATCTGAGTTAAAAAGATCTATATTTTCTGTCCCCGCCATCCGCGGGGATTTTTTTGTCCCTGGAATGAAATGCATTGTTGCGTTAGACTCAAAAATTGCGTTCTAAAGGAAGGACCAGCTAAGACTGGTACGTTTTTGGTGCATTAGATGCAGTTAAAATCCTCCCTTGGCCCATATCAGTTGCAAACCCGAAGGCTGGCCAATTTTCAAGCATTTCGGGCTTGGGGAAACCACATTATATAAAACACTCAAAATGAAGACGATATATTTGTTGGTCATCTGTAGTGCTTTCCTGCTTCCATCCTGTGATAAACATGCTACCGCTATAGGCCAATTGCCGGATTGTATCCTGAAACGGATTGAAACCCTGAAAAATGAACCGGTTCGTAATCCGCCCGCCAGCATCTGGCAATATGAATACCGGGGGGCTACCGTATTTTACGAACCTCCTTTTTGTTGTGATGCTTTTGGCACCCTATACGACAGCGATTGTAATATCATTTGCCATCCGGACGGCGGCATTAGCGGCAGTGGAGACGGACGCTGTCCCGGTATTTTCGACGAACTCAAAAACGGGAAACAGGTCTGGAAAGACAGCCGGAAAATCAAGTAACCGCAAAGGTCTGGAACAAAAAATGGACATTGCAGTAATGCAATATCCATTATAGTCCGTTTTAGGAAGTCCTATTTCTTCTTGGTAGCGGCTTTCGGTGCAATCATTGCCAGCATTCTTCTGCCTTCCAGTTTGGGCATATTCTCCAGGGTTCCGAATTCTGCCAGTCTTTCGGCAAATTTCAGCAGCAATAACTGCCCGCGGTCCTGAAACTGAATCGCCCTTCCTTTAAACTGCACATAGGCTTTCACCTTATTGCCGTCTTTGAGGAAGCCTTCGGCATGCTTGGCCTTGAAATCAAAATCATGATCATCCGTATTCGGTGTAAACCTGATTTCCTTGATTTCCGTCGCTTTGCTTTTCGCCTTTATTTCCTTTTCCTTTTTCTTCTTATCGTACAGGAATTTATTGTAGTCGATGATTTTACAAACGGGAGGATCAGCCGTGGGGGAAATTTCCACCAGATCCAACTCTTTGCCTTGCGCCATCTTCAGTGCTTCCTGGGTCGCATAGATTCCAGGTTCCACATTATCGCCTACCAGTCTTACTTGTGGTACGCGGATAAAATGGTTAATGCGGTGTTCTGCTTCTTTTTGAGGAAAACGACCCCTGAAATTTCCTTTTGGTTTACGTCCACCCGGTCTGTAGGGTCCTCCGGGACCTGAGGGGCGGTTAAAAGTAGGTTTTTGTGGTACGCTCATTTAAATTTAATTCGGTTACTTCTTACCCGTATAGAAGTCATTTGCTTTTTTTGATAATACCCTACGGGTGGTATGTGAACAAATTTTCACAAAGATTAAGAATTAAAACCAGTCCCGCAATTTTATTTTACGGAGCCGGTTGACAGATTTTTACGGTTGAAAAGGCAGAAACCGGAACGAAATCGGCCTTAGTGCTGCTTCATTGGCCTATTGATCGGCAGCGGTCTTCTTGGCTTTTCGTCCCATACTGATCTTTGTAATCAACACATAAAGGACAGGCACGACAAATATGGCCAGTGAAGTAGCGGCCAGCATGCCACCGAACACGGTCCAGCCGATGGTCCGACGGCTTACCGAAGCCGCACCCGATGCAATCATCAGCGGTACCACGCCCAGAATAAAGGCCAGGGAAGTCATAATGATCGGCCGCAGACGCAGCCGGACGGCCTGCAAGGTAGCCTGTATAATGTCCACGCCCCGGTCCACCCTTTCTTTGGCAAATTCCACAATCAGGATGGCATTTTTAGCAGCCAGTCCGATCAGGGTAATTAAGCCAATCTGGGCATAAATATTATTCGACAGCTTGGGCAACAGGGTAAGTGTGAGTATCGATCCAAATGCACCGATCGGCACCGCGAGCAGTACGGAGAACGGAATACTCCAGCTTTCATAGAGTGCAGCCAGAAACAGGAAAACAAAAATGATGGAAATGGCAAAGATGATCGCCTGCTGTCCGCCGGCGGCAATTTCTTCCCGACTCATCCCTGAGAATTCATAGCCGTATCCAGCTGGAAGGGATTTGGCGGCATCCCGCAGGGCATCAATTGCCTGACCACTACTGAAGCCGTCGGCAGGGGTGCCGTTAATATCGATCGATCGATATCCATTGTAATGTGAAATTACTGCAGGCGCCTCGACTACCCGAGCCGTGATCAGGTTCCGGAGTGGCACCATCCCACCAATACTATTGCGGACATAATAGTCTTTAAGGTCATCCAATGATCCCCGAAAAGTACTTTCCGCCTGCGTCATGACCCGGAAATTCCGGCCATAGAGATTAAAATCATTGACATAGCTACTACCCAGAAAATTGGATAAAGTCGTATACACTTCGCTGACACTCACGCCCATCCGCTTGGCCTGTTCCTTATCCACATCAATCTGATAACTGGGTGTGCGGGCATTAAAGAACGTGTAGGCCCTGCCTACAGCAGGTTGGGCGTTGACCGTACCCAGGAATTTATTGGCCACCACCTCGAACTGCTTGATATCGTCCGTAGTCCCTTTCTGCTGCAACTGGAAGGAAAAACCTGCCGTCGCGCCCAGGCCCGGAATCGCAGGCGGGGCAATTGGTATTACCCGGGCTTCCTTCAGATCCTGGGTAGCCGCCATAATTTTTCCGATCACTGACTGGGCGTCCTGGCCTTTGCCGGTACGCTCTTCCCAGGGCGTTAAACGGACGAACATGGTGCCCACATTGGACTTGTTACTGAAACTAATGATATTCAGGCCGGCAATCCCACCAACACTACTCACCTCGGGTATGGCGTCCAGTCTTCTCATGATTTCTCTGATCATGGTAATATTTCGGGTCGTACTGGTGGCTTCGGGCATTTCGTAGGTCACAAATAACCTTCCTTCATCCTCGGTGGGAATAAATCCGGTGGGTTTGGTCTTGAACAGGAAAATCAGGCCGATAAACAGTACCACCATCATGACCAGCACATAGGGTGTCCGGCGGATCCAGGCCCCTACACTCCTGGTATAACCAATAGAAAGGCGGTTGAACCAGTTATTAAACCGGTTGAAAAAACGTTCCAGCCAGTTCATTTTTTTCACATCTTCCTTGGTAGGTCGGAGCAACATCATGCTCAGCGCGGGCGTCAGGGAAAGGGCCACAAAGGCGGATAACAATACAGAAATCGCAATGGTAATCGCAAACTGCTGGTAGAGCCGTCCCACGATACCCGGAATAAAGCCTACCGGCACGAATACCGCCGCCAGAATCAGTGCAATCGCGATTACCGGGGCAGAAATTTCCTTCATTGCTTTTACAGTGGCTTCCTTGGGTGACATTTTAAGGGCATCAATATTATGCTGGATGGCTTCCACCACCACAATGGCATCATCCACCACGATTCCGATCGCCAGCACGAAGGCAAACAGGGTCAGTGTATTGATCGTGAAGCCCATAAGGCTGAAAAAGATAAATGTGCCAATCAGCGACACCGGTATCGCCAGTATCGGAATCAATGTAGCCCGCCAGCTCTGCAGGAATATAAAAACAACCAATACCACCAATACCAGGGCTTCGAGCAGGGTATGCACCACTTCATTGATGGAAACTTTCACGACCGTCGCCGATTCGCTGGGGATCTTGAAATCCACATCCTTAGGAAAGGAAGGCCGCAGCTCTTCCAATGCCTTCATCACACCGTTATAAGTTTCCAGGGCATTGGCACCAGGTGCCTGATAGATCAGCAGGAAGGAAGCGGGCTGCCCATCCACAAAGGAATTACCGCTATAGTCGAATTTTCCCAGTTCTACCCGGGCGATGTCTTTCAGGTAGACCAGGCTGCCATCCACAGGCCGGCTGCGTACCACGATATTTTCGAACTGATCAGGGGTATTGATCCGGCTGTTGGTCAGTACATTATACTCGAAAGTCTGGGCCTCGCTCTGGGGATTGCCACCGATCGTACCCGCCGCCACCTGCAGGTTCTGCTCCTGCAGCGCCGCATTTACTTCAGCAGGTGTTACCCCCATGGCGGCCATTTTCTCCGGATTCAGCCAGACCCGCATACTGAAGTCATCTGCACGGGAAAATACATCCCCCACTCCCTTAACCCTTAAGAGGGCATCCTTGACATATATATTGACATAGTTGCCGATAAATGTGGGATCATGGGTTTCTTTCGGAGAATAAAAAGCCAGTACCATCATGATACTGGGATTACGCTTGCGCACTGTCAGACCCAGCCTTTTCAGCACATCCGGCAGTGTCGGCTCGGCCACGCTGGTACGGTTCTGCACATCCAGTGTGGCGATATTGATATCGGTCCCCACTTCAAAATTTACCGTAATACTGCTCTGACCACTACTCGTACTGTTACTGGTCATATAGGTCATTCCTGGTGTACCATTAATCTGGGTTTCAATAGCAGTGGTGGTCGTCTGTTCCACCGTCTGGGCATCGGCACCCGTATAGTTTCCTGAAACCGATACGGTGGGAGGCGAAATATCCGGGTACTGGGCGACTGGCAGGTTAATCAGCGAAATGATTCCTACCAGTACAATCACAATCGAAACCACAATTGCGGTTACCGGCCTCTTTATAAAAACGTCTGCGATCATTAATTTTTATTTTATCAGACAGCCGAAGGAAAATCAGCTGTTATTAAGACTTATGCTAAGGACGCCCCTGCTGACAGACAGGCGCCACTTTTTCTCGCATGCAGGACTATTTTGCCGCAGGCCGAACAGCGGCCTTAGCCGTATCTGCCGTAATGGCCGAACCTTCCTTGAGGTTCTGTACACCCTGCGTTACGATAACATCGCCGGCGCTGAGTCCGGAATCTACGACCACGTTGGCGCCGATAATGCGCCCCAGTGCTACTTTACGCTGGGTCACTTTATTGCCTTGCTCTACCAGGTAG
Source organism: Niabella terrae (assembly GCF_054783135.1). Lineage (NCBI taxonomy): Bacteria > Pseudomonadati > Bacteroidota > Chitinophagia > Chitinophagales > Chitinophagaceae > Niabella > Niabella terrae. Next base: position 137,848 of record NZ_BAAGRD010000005.1, on the reverse strand, counting down.
ACAAAAAATTCACCCAACTGCTCCGTGACGGCTTTATGCGGAATAATTACGGCACGTGAAGGGGTCAGATCCAGCACCCGTACCGATGCACTCATTCCAGCTTTTAGTAGATGTTGCGGATTGGGAAATACCAGCCTCACCTTAATTGACCCAGTCTGGGGATCTACCGCCCGGTCAATAAGTTGCAGGCGGCCATAGCGCGGATACACTTCTGATCCAAAGACCAAAGCGAATGTGGAATCCACCAGGTTTTTTTGCTGCTGTAATTTGCTGAAACGATAGACCTCAGCCTGATCGACCGTAAAATCCGCTGCCATGGGATCATCGGTAGAAATCGTATTAAGAACGGTTGAACCGGCAATGACCGAAGTACCGTTTCGTACCTGAGAAATGCCAATGGTACCCGAAAAAGGTGCATAGATGGTGGCAAAACGCACATTGGCTTTAACCGCCTGTGCGGAGGCGCGGGCAGCAGCCACCTGCTTTTTAGCCGCTTCAAGGGCCGCATCCGCATAGTCCACCTGTTGCTTGGCTATGGCATCCTGCTGATCCAGAGCATGATAACGTTCGGCATCCCTGCGGGCTTTTTCCAGATTGGTCTCCTGCACCGCCACATTGGCGAGCGCAGATTCATAATTGGCCTGATAGGTCTGCTGATCAATGGAATAGAGTTTCTGACCCTTGGCTACCTTGTCCCCATCCCGGAAATGTATGCCGGTAATATAGCCGGTAACCTGGGCACGGATCTCAGACTGGTTCAGTGGAACCAGCACGCCGGGATATTCGTCATAATAATTGGCGCCCAATTCCATTACTTTCAGGGTCGTTACCGGAACCGGTGCATTGGCGGGTGGCCCCTGCTGTTGCTGATCCTTGCAGCCAATCAGCGCTGCCAGTATAATGCTGTAGGTATAAAAATGCTTCATATATGATTTCGTATGCTCAAAAATATTATTCCGCGTGAATTTCGCCATTGGCTTTCATGACATCAATCTTGCTGCTCAACAGGTTATAGACGGCATTGTAATAACTGATCCGGGCAGCCGTCAGATCGGTCTGCGCGGTAATCAGTTCCAGGTAGGTTTTCACGCCTTCCCGGTACTGTAAGGCAATGATGCGTTGTACTTCTGCCGCCAGCTCCATATTTTCTTTCAGGGTCTGGTACTGTACCATACTTGATTTATAGGCAGCCAGCGCTGTGGCGTATTCACTGCTGACCTGATTCTTAAAATTGACCAGGTCCAGTTCAGTCAGGGCTAGTTGCCGTTCCGCAATGTGGATATTGTTTTTTCTTTTGCCGCCCTGGAAAATAGGGAAACCCAGTGTCAGGCCCGCATAGGAATTGGGGAAACCCTGGTTGTATAATTTACCAAAGTCGTCGTTCATAAAATTGCGCAGATAAGCTGCATTGGCCGAAACCGAAGGGATATAACTCCATTTTTCGTACTTGATATTGGCCTGCTGCAAACGCTGTTGGGCGGTCAGCAACTGGTATTCGACCCTTTGGGCATAAGCCGGTTGCTGCAGGGTATCCAGGAATATCTCCTGTTCGAGCAGTGCACTGTCAGACTTTACACTAAAATCCAAGGATTCCGGATAGTTGATCATGCTGCGCAAGCGGGTAATCTTTGCAAGCAGCGCCTGTTCCAGTCCGGTGGCCGAAGCCCGGGCATTGTTCCATGCGATGGTGGCCCGTTGGTAATCGGTCTTATCAGCCACACCCACATCGTATCGCGCGCGGGCGTCTTTAAGACTGCGTTCCAGCATCAGAATATTTGCCTGATTGATATTTTGTTGCTGCTGGGTCGCCAGCAGGTCATAATAGGCTTTTGAAACTTCCGCAATCAGGTCGATTTGGGTGGTTTCGGTCTGCTTGCGGGCCATCAGTTCCACGTCGTCCCGGGTTCTCGAAGCCAGGAGGGCGTCCCGGTTGAAGATCTGCTGCGAAGCAGTAAGCTGCAGGGAGGACGTGTTATACAGTCCCGCCTGAATCTGGTTACCACCAATAACGCTGACCGGCAATTGAAAATTACGTTGGTAATTATAGCCGAAATTAACCTGGGGATACCAGTCGGCCAGTTTGTTCCTGATCTGCAACCCGGTAATTTCCTCATTGATGACCGATTGCCGGACAGCAGGCTGATGATCCAGGGCATAATCAATGAGCAAGGGCAGATTGGCATCCGTCAAAACCGTATCGGCTTGCTGGGCCCGGAGCGGTATGGTAAAAACAATAAAGAACAGCAATGCGATCCAAGGTTGCAGGCGCTTACTATTTCGGAGGCTTTTCAATAAAAAGATCATAAAAGTTACCCTATTTTTTTCTTCCCCATTGTCCACAAATCCGGCTAAAAGAAAACTACAACAACAACGCTCAATAGTAATTGTTGCATTTTCCGGGCGGATTCCCGTAAAATTTCTGATAAGGCAAGTTTCTCGGAATAATCCTTTTAGACGGTGTTTAAAACATAAAATTGCGTCCCGGATAGAATTTTTTATCGCAGCAGGGCGATTCGGAGTTGCTCAAACGGCGGTAGAGACATGCGGAACCGGCCCGCAGCATCCAGGCTTCCCTGCCGGCCCGGGCACCCGGATCCGGCCCTTGCTGTTAGGCTTCGAGGTTACAGGCTCTGCTTGCTCCGGATTTCTTCCAGTAACTCGCTGATAAAGGCCGATACGGCCTTCATGCCCAGGTCACCTTTCCCCTGGCGGCGGACGGAAACAGCTGTTTCATTCATTTCCTTTTCACCCAAAACCAGCATATAAGGCACTTTATGCAGTTCGGTATCGCGTATTTTTTTACCGATCTTTTCATTTCGGTCATCCAGTTCGGCGCGAATGCCGCTGCGTCGGAGTTCTTGTAAAATTTCTTTGCCGTAGGGCAGAAACTTGTCGCTGATCGGCAGGATTTTTACCTGTACCGGGGCCAGCCAGGCCGGGAATTTGCCGGCATAATGTTCCAGCAGGAAGCCGATAAAGCGTTCATGGGTCCCCAGCGGCGCCCGGTGGATGATCAGGGGTGTGTCCGTACTGTTATCGGCTGTGGTAAATTCCAGCTTAAACCGCCGGCCCTGGGCAAAGTCCACCTGGTTGGTCGCCAATGTGAATTCCCTTCCGATCGCACTCCATATCTGCACATCAATTTTTGGTCCGTAGAACGCAGCCTCATCCTGTACTTCCACAAATGGGGTATTGGTCCTGACCAATACGTCGCGAACCATTTTTTCAGTCTGGAGCCAGAGTTCCGGCTCATCTACATATTTCTGACCCAGCTTCTCCGGATTGTGCAGCGAAAGCCGCATTACGTATTTTTCAATACCGAAAATACTGAAATACTTCAGGTACATTTCATTCACCGCGCGGAACTCGTCGTAAAACTGATCGGCCGTGCAATAGATATGGGCATCATTCATGTGCAGACAACGTACCCGCATTAGTCCGAATAATTCACCACTCTGTTCATAACGGTAACAGGTACCGTATTCCGCCAGCCGCAGGGGCAGTTCCCGGTAGCTCCTGGGTTCCGCCGCAAAAATCTTATGGTGGTGTGGACAGTTCATTGATCGCAGGTAATATTTCTGACCGTCCACTTCCATCGGCGGATACATGCTGTCCTGGTAATAGGGCAGGTGACCACTGGTCAGGTACATACTCTCTTTGGCGATATGCGGGGTAACCACCCGCTTATAACCGGCTGCATCCTCAGTTTCCTTTGCCAGACGTTCCAGTTCCTCTATAATTATGGTACCATTGGGCATCCAGAGCGGCAGCCCCTGACCGACATCATCGTCCATGGTATAAATGCCCAGTTCCTTACCCAGTTTCCGGTGGTCCCGTTTGCGGGCCTCTTCCATCATCTCCAGATAGGCGGTCAGGTCTTTCTGTGCGGGAAAACTGATACCGTATACCCGGGTCAATTGTTTATTTTTCTCATCCCCTTTCCAGTAGGCACCTGCCACACTGGTAAGTTTGATGGCTTTGATAAGACCCGTATTGGGAATATGCGGTCCCCGGCACAGGTCGGTAAAATTACCCTGACTGTAAAAAGTTATTTCTCCGTCAGTAAGATTACCGAGCAGGTCCAGTTTGTATTGATCCCCTTTCTCGGTAAAATAGGCCACTGCTTCTGACTTGGGCATTTCCTTTCGGATATAAGGACTGTTGGTTTTGGCCAGTTCCGCCATCTTCTTTTCAAGACCGGCCAGATCGTCTTCGGACAATTTCCGGTCGCCCAGATCCATATCATAGTAAAATCCGCCACTATCCAGCGCGGGACCTACCCAGAATTTAACACCGGGGAACGCCGCTTCTACTGCCTCAGCCATCAGGTGGGCAGAAGAATGCCAGAAGGTTTTCTTACCGTCGAGATCATCCCAGGTGAGTAAAATCAAACTGGCATCGGTATGAATCGGCCGCGTCGCGTCCCATACTTCACCATTGACTTTTGCGGCTATTACTTTACGCGCCAAACCCTCCGATATCGATTTGGCAATATCCAGCGCGGTCACACCGGGTTCAAATGCTTTGCTGGCACCATCTGGAAACGCTATATTGATCATAAACTTTCTTTCAATTTTAAGTGCGCTAAATTAATGAATGATTGCGAGCAGGCAAAGAATCTGTCTACCGGTCGTTCATTCATCAACCCCTTCGTTTTGGTTCTCAGGCGGGATCGGGTCCGGGCGCAGCAGCTGACAATTCCCCATTGCTGCTAATCTGGCATGGTTTTGCCGGTATATCATAAAGGCCCGGCAAAGGCTTTCCCTCGGGTATTGCCGGCTTTTGACCAGCACCTGGAATTACAGCCCGGACAGATTTTTTACAGGTTGCTGCAGGCATCTTAGAAATTACAGACCCGACCATTTTCGACACCGAATCATTAAAAACCTTAAAAAATATAGTAATGTACAAAATTATCCTTCCGCTAATGCTGCTGTTGAGCGGTACCATAAACCTGCAGGCGCAGGGCTGGTCTATCGGAGATCAGGTTTCTTTCGGTCACAGCTGGACAGTTGGCAACCGGGTCAATGAGGACCTGAAATACCAATTTCATCCCTCCTTCGCCATAGGCCGCAGTGCCGTATATAATTTTAATCCCACGGTATCTCTGGGACTGGGAACTTTCTTCAGTACAGAAGGTGTGAGCTTTAAAAACGAGGCAGGGGATGAGGATTCCAGGTTCGAACAAAGGATGAACTATATCCGGGTTCCGCTGTTCGCCCGTTTCTACTTTTGCGATCCGGCCAGTAAGGTCCGGGGTTTTATTGGTGCCGGTGGCGCCATAGGTTTTCTGGTGGGGGGTAAAACATTCACCGAAAATGAAGATGGCTTCTTTGTCGGGCAAAAAACCAGAAAAGCACTGGATAATAAGGTGGATGCAGGTGCCACAGCTTCCCTGGGCATGACGGTGCGTATTGCCGACGGTATCCGGTTACAACACAGCATCAGCTATTATCACGGGCTGGTGGAACAGGATTACGAAAATGCATTTACTGACATGGTCGCCGCTCCCTTTACCAACCGCCGGTTGAGTCTGGATATGGGCTTCCAGATCGATGGAGACGCCATGAAACGCTGGAAATCCCACCGACATATGGGTGCTAAAAAACACTAGGCACCCCCGTTCATGGTGTTAATCAACCGGCGCATGCTCAGCGTCCGCCGATTTTATAGTTTTCCGGAGGTTCTGCTCCTTTCAGGTAGCGCACGAAGTAATCCCAACGCCGACGCATCATATAATTATTATCAGCCCCATACCCATGACGCGCATTCGGGAAGATCAGCAGGTCAAAATCCTTATTGGCTTTGATCAATGCGTCTACCAGCAGGTAGGCGCCGTAAGGCGGTACATTACTGTCCATACCCCCGTGCGCAATCAGGAGTTTGCCTTTCAGGTTGCCGGCATATTCCTGATTGGCCTGACGTTTATAATTGTCGCCCTGGAGCAGACCGATATACCGTTCGCCCCAGTCGTCCTCATAGTTCCGGTTGTCATGGTTACCCGACTGAGCAACACCAACTTTGAAAAAATCGGGATAACGCAGCAAAGCGGCAGCTGTTGCAAATCCGCCACCACTGTGGCCCCAAATCCCCACCCGATCGAGATCCAGATAGCCAAATTTCGCTGACAATTGTTTTAACCCAGCGATCTGATCAGGCAGGGTATTCACCGCCATATCTCCATAACAGGCATCATGAAAGGATTTGGAACGGTTGGGATTGCAACTACCTTCCAGCCGCACGACGATAAAACCCAGTTCAGCCAGGGCCTGAAAATCGCCCGACAGGGCAGAAAAGGACCAATTGCCTACACTGCCACCCTGCGGTCCGGGATAAATATACACCACCACAGGATACTTTTTTTGTACATCCAGCTGTTCCGGCTGATACATCAGTCCATACAGATCAAATTCACCATTGGCAGATTTTACTGTGAACGGTTTCGGTGCGACCCAGCCTTCCTGCTGCAGTGGCTCCAGGTCTGCCTGACCCAAATCGAGGATGCTGCGACCATTCAGGTCACGGACATGGGTGACAGGCGCCGTTACCGGCGTAGAATATTTGTCAATAAAAAAACTGCTGTCTGCCGAGAACCGGATACTGTGATCGCCGGCTTCCGGTGTAAGGGCGATCAGGTTGTCACCACTGAAATCGATGCGGTAGTAATGTCGGTTATAGGGATTCTCACCCTGTTCCCGACCCCTGGCTTCAAATACCAGCCGCTTTTTGGCGGCATCCAGCTTCATCAGTTTGGTCACCACGAAATTGCCCTTGGTGATCTGATGGCGCAGTTGACCGGTGGTCAGATCATACAGGTACAGATGCCCCCAGTTATCCCGCTCGGAGTACCAGATGACTTCCCGGCTTTCCGGTAAGAAGCGCCAGTTGATGGCACCCTGACCGGACTCGTACTGGGTCGCGACTTTTTCCTCAAATACAGTACGGACGACGCCGGTACTGGCATCTGCCACACGAAAAGTACTGATTTTATGATCCCGGCTGACGGAAACAAAAGCCAGCTGCCTGCTGTCACTGCTCCATTGGTTGTCATCAAATGCACCGGAACTGGATATATCATCGCTTAGGGTACCCCGGTGTTCATCCGGATTCATTTTCAGCCGCAGGATATTCCCGGTTTCAACATTAACGATGACCCGGTGTATTTTGATAACTGCGGAATCACCCGGCAGTGGATATTTCCAGGATTCCAGCTCAGGCGCGCCCACTTTTGTTCGAACCAGGTACATATCCTTCACATGGCGCTGGTCCTGTTGAAAAGTCGCCAGCTGTCGGCTGTCCGGCGACCAGAGCAGGACGGCGTTGTCAGAATGGGTCCAGCCGGCATTATCAGTGGCATAACCAAAATCGGGGATGCCATCATAAGTGAGTTGCTTTTCAGTACCGGATTCCAGATCTTTCACCCAGAGATTCCAATCCCGGACAAAGGCGGCTTTTTTACCATCCGGTGCGATCACCTGGGCGGCGACGCGGTTATAACGCCGGGGCTGATAGACAGCCGCAGCTTTAGCGGCCTGACTGGTTTTCCGGGTACGCGGATCGTAAATTGTAAACATTTGATCCCCAGGCTTCCTGTATTGCAATAAACCACCGGCTATCCAGTCTGCCCGAACGGCTGATTGTTGCAACAGTTCATTGAACTTATTGCTCATTTTGCTTAAGGCGCGGTCGTAATCAGCAGCGGTAAGTTGCGGTCGCGTTTGTGCATTCAGGAGATTGCCACAGAGCAGTAGAAATAGTATTACTAATGATGATCGACATGGGGGTAGATTCATAATCGCGTATCGTTTTGCTGTTACAAATTAATGAGGTTTCTGTCAAATTCCCCGCTATTTTGATGATTTAGCTGATTTCTCCGGCAGTTTTAAGGGGCAGTCCAACGCCACCTAAAGCCGAAAAGAGTGAATGACAACGACATTTTCTTTTCAAATCAGGAGAAGGGTCAGGATGAGCTGCGGAAAAGCCCTACAGTTTTTTGAAGCACAGCCATCCGATCAATATGACTGGTGCGGTAGAAACCGGACCAATAGTCAGGCGCCCCGGCCTGTGGGGCTGACGGGGCAACCTGTGCTGCTGCGAACAGAACTGTCAATACCATTAGGTTATCCTGCTGCTGCCAGGCTTCTGAAGTCTACGCTCACCAGCTTGCTGACACCGGGTTCCTGCATGGTGACACCATAGATAACATCTACCGTACTCATGGTGGTCTTATTATGCGTCACTATGATGAACTGGGAATTATCGCTGAACTGGCGAATCATATTGGTGAATTTACTCACATTGGCATCATCCAGCGGTGCGTCCACTTCATCCAGGATACAGAAGGGCGCTGGCTTGATGAGGTAGATGGCAAAAAGCAGGGCAGTGGCCGTGAGGGTTCTTTCACCCCCGCTGAGTTGGGTAAGTGAAGTAGGACGCTTGCCCTTGGGTCTGGCCATGACATCGATACCCGTCTCCGCCAGATTGTCCGGTTTTTCCAGTACCAGATCGCACTGGTCATCGTCGGTGAACAGGGATTTGAATACTTTCTGGAAATTCTCCCGCACCTGATTAAACGTATCCAGGAATTTCTGATTGGCCGTGGCTTCCACTTCTTCAATGGTTTTCATCAGGCTCTCCTTGGCATTGACCAGATCATTCTTCTGTTCCACGATGAATTCATAACGCTTCTTCATCTCTGTAAAAGCTTCAATGGCCGTGGGATTGACTTCCCCGAGGTTCTCCAGTCGCTTTTTCAGCCGGTCGGCTTTTTCCTGCAATTCGTCTACAGTCGTCTCTGAGCTACGTTGCTCATCCAGGATATCTTCAATTTGAATTTTAAATTCAACATTCAGACGTTCCCGGGTACCGGCCAGCTGCAGTTTCAACTCATTGAGTTTGTCTTTGATGGCTGCCAGTAAATGTTCCGCCTGTTCTTTCTCTTTGGTCTTCTGCCGCAAAGCGCTTTCCTTTTCGCTGAGCTGGTTGCGCAGGTTATAATAGGACTGGTCGGCTTCGTCCAGTACTTTTTTATCGGTTTCCCTTGTCTGCATCAGTTGCAGCAGGCTTTGTTCCGTTTGTTCAAGCGCGGCTTCATTGGTGCTGATATCCGCTTCGGTATGTGAAAGCTGCTCCCTGCTCTGGCTGACCTGCCTTTGCAATTCACCGAGTTGGTTGCTTTTAAAGTTCAGTTCCTGTTTCAGGGCCTGTACTTTGCTCTGCTGCCGGGTCACATTCAGGTTGAATTCGTTGAAGTAGCCCAGTGCTTCTTCATGGGCGCCCTGTGCTGACTTATAGGTCTGCTCCGCATCGGCCAGCCTGTCGGCATGCTCCTGTAATACCGTATTGAGTTCCCCGAGTTCCTTGCGGGAACCTTCGACATCATTCAGGGTCTGTTGCAACTGCTGGTTAAGATCTTCCAGGCGGTTGCGGGACGCAGCCTGCTGCCCTTGTATGTTTTCCAGCTTATTTTCCAGAGAAAAGACCTGGTTGGTCAGTACCTGGATTTCCTTCTCGGTCTCCTTGATCGCATTTTCCCTGAGGTCCTCATTAAAGGCGATAACTTCGTTATGTCGGGCCTGGATCTGCTGGCGTAGTTCCTGCACCACATGGTCCTGAGCGGCAATATCCTCCTGGAGTTTTTCCAGGTTCTTCGCACGGCCGATCTTCTTGCCTTCGATGAGGCCCACACTACCACCAGTCAGCATGTATTTCCCTTTCACGTATTTACCATTTTTTTCAATTACGGTAAATCCGTTGCTGTGATTAAGTGCCTGCTCACCCTCTGCAATGTATACATTGCTGAGCAGCTGGCGGGCAAGCTTGCTGTACCGCGGTTCTATTTCCACCACGCTTAAGGCGGGGGTGGCGTTCTCCAACTGATGATCACTGGTCGATACAGCTGCCGGATCAATTTTGTCGAGGAGGAAGAAATTGGCTTTTCCTTTCTTGTGTTGATCCAGCAGGTGGACTGCCTGGAGGCCCTGCCGAAGGTCTTCCACCACATAATAGTTCAGGTAGGGTTCCAGTACGTTTTCCAGGGCCGTACGGTATTCCTCCTTCACATATATTATATCGGAGAGGATGGGTGCTTCATAGCCCCAGTCCTGATTCTGATGCAAAAATTTAACGCTGTCCGGATACCCCTCCATGGAGTCAATCATGCTCTTGAGCAGGTCATGTTCATTCTTTTTGGCATCCAGTTTTCGGCTCTCATCAGCCATTTCATTGCGTAGCTGATCGAGCTGTTCCTGGGTCTGCAGGATCTGTTCCTTGGTTTGGGCATTATGGGCCTGCAATTGTTCCAGGGATTGTTGTTGCAGGGCAAGGGCCTGCTGTTGTTCATTGCGCTGTGACTCCAGTTGCTGATAGCTGGCATTGCGCTGTTCGGATTCCTGTTCGATCTGCTGAATGGTGCGTTGCAGGTTCTGGATGGAAGTATCCGCCACAGCAACCTTTTTCTCAACTTCGAACTGTCGTCTTTGTACCTGCTGATTCTCGAGCCTGAGTTCGTCCAGGGTATTGCGTTTGCTGTCGAGAACTCCGCGGCGCTCATCGGCTTCCAGTTTGAGTTCTTCCAGTTGGCCGTTCAGACTCTGATAAATATTTTCCTCTTCTTCCACCTGACGGGAGGTGAATTCAATGCTCTCTTCAATTCCTTTCAGCTGGGCGTCGGATTTATCCAGAAAATCCTGTAAGCCGGTGCCTTTTTCCTTAAGGTACTGGAGGCGTTGTACCGCCAGATTTTTCTCTCCTTCCCTGGTACGAACCTGTTGCTCAAGTTCATTAAAAGCATGTTGCATGCTTTGCAGGGTTCTTTCTTTTTCCACGAATTCCAATTTCTCTCCTTCGATAGCTGCCTCGGCTCCGGCGACGGCGGCTTCCAGCTGCACCACCCTATCGGTTTCCGCTTCCTGCTGATCAGTCAGGTCTTTATAAGTCAGATTGAACCCTTCCAGGGCGGCCTTGGCCAGTTCGATACTGATTTCACGGTACTCCTGCTTGATCTGATGGTACTTCTCCGCTTTTTTTGCCTGATTTTCCAGGGCTTTCAACTGATTATTGATTTCGAAAAGCAGGTCTTCAATCCGATTCAGGTCCTGCTCTGTGGCGTCCAGTTTCTGTTTGGCTTCTTTTTTCCGGGTTTTATATATGGAGATACCTGCGGCCTGTTCCAGCATTTTGCGGCGGCTGTTTTCCTTGTCACGGATCAGGTCATCGACCATATCCAGGGCAATAATCGCATAGGAATCCGTACTGACGCCTGTGTCCATAAAGAGGTTCTGGATGTCTTTGAGCCGGCATTGCACGTCATTGAGCCGGTATTCACTTTCACCGCTTTTATAGAATTTCCGGGTAATACGCACCGTACTAAACTCCGTTGGCAGCAGGTTACGGGTATTCTCGAAGGTCAGACTCACTTCCGCCAGACCACTCGCGGAACGGGTTTTGGAGCCGTTGAAAACCAGGCTGTCCAGATTCTCACTCCGCAGGTTGCTGATCCGCTGTTCACCGATTACCCAGCGGATACTGTCCACAATATTGGATTTACCACAGCCGTTGGGACCGACGATCCCGGTAATATTATCATCAAAATTCACGATGGTTTTATCGGCAAAGCTTTTAAAACCCTTTATCTCTAAACTTTTTAATCTCACTTTACATCATTTTAAATCCAAGGGCGAATATATAACGATGTATTGGTTGGCGTATCGGCTTTTATACACAGTCTGTCCGGAACCGATGTGGAAAAACAAATTCCGGTCACAGGATCAGCCCCTTATCTTAATTTCTTACCGATTCCGGCAAGGAGCGAACACAATTCCTATCTTGCGGCTATGTCCTGGAACGAATGGATGCTGCTGATACTGACACTCGCAGCCGCAGTCGCGGCCTGTGGGCTGGGCAAACTGAGTCCTGCAGGTGCCCTGATGGGCTTTTTAATTGCCGGTGGCATCTACCTGGGTGCCGGAGCCGCCGGACTGGTATTATTGGCTGCGTTTTTTGCCTGCGGCGTGCTGGCTACAGCCTGGAAATGGCAGGATAAACAGAATCGGGGACTGGCAGAAGGTCCCACCGGCCGGCGCCATGCGGGGCAGGTGCTGGCCAACGGCGGACTGGCTGGCGCCCTGGGACTTATTGCGACCCTGTTACCCCCGCCAGGTATTGATGCCCCTTTATGGATCGGTGGGGCGCTTGCAGCTGCATGCAGTGACAGCCTGTCCTCCGAACTGGGGAATATTTATGGTCGTAAATTCCTGGATCTGCGGAATTTAAGGAAGGGGCAACGGGGCGCCAACGGGGTGGTAAGCATTGAAGGCAGTCTGGCTGGACTGGCCGGCAGCCTGTTGATCGCCGGCCTGTACAGTGCTTTTTACGGCTGGACTGCCCATTTTTGGATAATAGGTCTGGCCGGCTGTCTGGGCAACCTGACGGATTCCCTGTTAGGCGCATTCTGGGAGCGAAAAGGGCTGATGGGTAATAATCTCGTGAATTTTAGCTGTACCGCGATCGGGGCATTGACTGCTGCCGTTCTCGGAGCCCTTAGCGGATAAATACCAGATCGAACACAAATAATTAAGAATTTCTTACCATTCCGACTGTTACGCTTCGGCATTTATTTGCGTATTGCCATTAACTTTGTGAGGTTGAAGTCCCTTTGGAAATATACGATTGTTGTGGCCATAACATTAACTGTAAAGGGTTACTGTTATGCGCAGTTCAACGGACCGGCTGACAGCCTGCGTATCCCGCCCCGCCCCTCGATGGAAGAAATCATGAAAGACTGGGGTCCCCGGGATCTGACCAAGGTAGGTGCGATCTGGTACGGCACCGATTTTAATTCCTTTAAAATGCTGCCATATAAGGAAGAGGAAAATATCTGGATTTCCAAACTGCCGCCTGCAAAACTCGAAAAAGTAAAAAGGGAATATAACCGTTTGCGCAATGCGGTCTATGTTTGCTATCCCTATGCGCGGATCGCCGGCAGAACGATTAATGATATCAACCAGCAGATTGCGGGCATGGATAAAAAAAAGGACCGAAAATCCGTGATTAAAAGTAAGGAGAAGGAACTCAAAAAACAGTTTGCTGACCCCCTGACCAACCTCTCGGTCTACCAGGGCAAAGTCCTTATGAAACTGATCAACCGGCAGACCGGTAACAACTGTTATGAAATACTGAAGGAATTTAAAGGGGGGCTGAATGCGCGGGTCTATCAGACAGTTGCCTTTTTCTATGGCGGGAACCTGAAACAGGATTTTAATCTCAGGGAATCTTTTGACCGGGACATAGAAAATTTTGTCCGGGAAATTGATGCGATGTGGTACAATGATCCCTACCGGAACCCTGCATATATCAGACGCTGAAAATTAATTTGAACCGGAAATTCAAATATACCTGTCTTTCAATCGCCGCTCTGAGGGGTTTATCCCTATTTTTGCGAGCGTTATAAACTTTAATATCGATGAACTTCAGAAAAGTAAACAACCTTACCGGATGGGTGGTTTTTGCCATCGCTACGATAACCTATATGCTGACCCGGGAAGCACGCGGCTCCCTTTGGGACTGCGGTGAATTTGTGGCAAGCGCCTTTAAGTTGGGCATGCCCCACCCCCCCGGCGCACCGATGTTTACCCTGTTGGGCCGGTTTTTTATCGTGCTCTTCGGTGATAGTCCTCAAACCGCAGCCAATGCGGTGAACTTTATGAGTGCCCTGGCCAGTTCCGCTACCATCCTGTTCATTTTCTGGAGTATCACGCATTTCGCACGTAAAATGTACGGCAAGACAGGTGAAGAGCTTTCGGTTCCGGAACTGATTGCAGTCATGGGAGCCGGCACTGTTGGTGCGCTTGCTTATACTTTTACCGATTCTTTCTGGTACAGCGCGGTGGAAGGTGAAGTCTACGCATTATCTTCTTTTTTCACTGCCTTGGTCTTCTGGATTGCCCTGAAATGGGAGCATGCCGATGAACGCGCCGGCACCGACCAGGCAGCCAGGGTCAAAAGTGAACGCTGGATCGTGTTTTTGTTCTTTATGATGGGGATGTCTATCGGCGTGCATTTGTTAAACCTGCTGACCATCCCTGCCATTGTAATGATTTATTATTACCGGCGCTACCAAGCCACCACCAAGGGCGCCATTATCGCATTTCTGATTGGTTGCGCCATTACCGGCCTGGTGCAAGTCGCAGTGATTCAATACAGCATGAAAGCGGCCGGTCTGTTTGACGTATTCTTTGTCAATAATTTCGGACTACCCTTCTTTTCCGGATTTACTTTTTATTTCCTGTTCCTGGCCCTGCTGATCGCCTGGGCGCTGCGTTTTAAACCCACGGTATCCAAAACCACGATCATCGTCTGGACGGCCCTGTTCTTTACCCTGGCCTTTCTGCCCTTCGCTTTTGCATCCGGGACAGCTGCAATTTTAAAGATCATTTTACTGTTGGCAGTAGGCGCCCTGCTGGGTTATTTCATTAAACCGGCAGCCATCAAAGTCATCAAACTCACCCTCTGGTGTTTCTCCTTTATGATGCTGGGTTATTTTATGTATTTCACGTCGATCATCCGCAGTAATGCCAACCCCGCAATTGACATGAACAATGTGGACAATCCCATCAACCTGGTCTATTATCTGGCCCGGGAACAATATGGTAGTGCCCCCTTGATCTATGGCCCACATTTCGCAGCAGAGGTAGCCCGGGATGAAAGCGGTTATCCCAAAATCGAATACGGAGAAATGCAGTATGTCAAGGGTGCGGATCAATATATTAAAACCGGCCGTACCAGAAGATATGCATATGAGTCCGCAGACAAACAACTTTTTCCGCGCATCTGGGATCAGAGTAATGATCAGGGACATGCCCAGTTCTATGCCGACTGGCTGAATCTGGACCAGCAGCGGGATCCCAATACCGGTCAGGTCGTTAAATACGGTGCACCCTCTTATGGCGATAATATCAACTGGTTATTTACCTATCAGACCGATTTTCTTTTCCTGCGTTATTTCATGTGGAATTTCGCGGGTAAGCAGAATGACATTCAGGGCAAGGGGAACAAGCGCGACGGCAACTGGATTTCAGGTATCGGCCTCATCGACAGTCCGCGGCTGGGTGATCAGTCCAAAATGCCAACCAGTCTGAAAATCAACAAGGCCCATAACCGGCTCTTTCTGCTGCCGCTGATTCTGGGTGTACTGGGCATGGTATTCCAGCTGGCCCGGAATAAAAAGGATTTTATTGTAGTATTTGTGCTGTTCTTCTTCCTGGGAGAAGCCATTGTGATCTATCTTAACGCACCGGGTAATATGCCCCGGGAAAGGGACTATGTGTTTGTGGGTGCCTGTTACGCTTTCGCCATCTGGATTGGCTTATCCGTTATTGGGTTTGTACGGCTGGCACGTGAAAAGACCGACAAGGAATTATTCAAAAAAGTACTGGTCTATGGCGCTACCATTACCTTCCTCTTTGTGTTTTTCAGTAGTCTCAACGGCACTTTCAGCGGCCTGATTACGGCCAGTATTATGGCCGCCCTGCTTTTCCTGATTGTCACAATAGCGGTCACCTACCTCGTCAGGGCAGTTTCCGGTGGAGGTAAGAACTGGAAAACCGCCGTCATTACCGCTTCGGTACTCTGTCTGCTGGTACCCGCACTGATGGCCCAACAGGAATGGGACGACCATGACCGGAGCAAGAAGACGATGGCACCCGACCTGGCCAAAAATTACCTGGAAAGCTGCGCACCGAATGCGATTATTTTCACTTTCGGAGATAATGACACGTATCCGCTCTGGTATGCCCAGGAAGTGGAAGGCATCCGGCCTGATATCCGCATCATCAATACCAGTCTGCTGGGGATCGACTGGTACATCAACCAGTTACGTTATAAAATCAACAATGCCGATAGTGTGGACGTCATCTGGAGCCCTGCCCAGGTGGAAGGCCATAACCGGGAATACGTCCAACTGGGTGAGGTACCGGGTCAGCAACTGGATGCCAATGCCTTTTATCCGCTGCAGGACATCATGACGCAGTATCTCGGTCAGCGGGTAACAGATGAAGACGGCAATGATGTTGGACCACGTGTGATGCCTTTCAGGAAATTCTTCATACCGGTGGACAAAGCGCTGGTATTGAAAAACGGAACGGCATTGCCGACCGATAGTGTGACCGATCAGATGGCTTTTGAAATACCTGCCAGCGGCGGTCTGGCCAGAAATGACCTCATTATGCTCAATATCATCGCCACCAACCAGTGGCGGCGGCCCATTTATTTTACCGCACCTTACGGTCAGTTGGGCTTTGGTCAGTACCTGCGTAAAGACGGACTGGCCTACCGGCTCATCCCCTTCCCGGCTAAAAACCGGCAGGAAAACTGGGTAACCGATCAGGCGCTGCGTTCCATGCGGGCCGGCGGCAGTTCGGTACGGGATAATAATTTGCAGGCCATTTACGATAACCTGCTGAATAAATATGCTTTCGGCGGTGCCAGTAAAAGAGGTGTTTATTTCGATGAGGAAAACCGGCGGCACCTGCTGAATATCCGTAGTATTTTTGCGGAGGCGGCGGGCAATCTGGCCGACGCGGGCAAGACGGAAGAAGCCCTGAAACTGCTCAACAAGGAAGCCCAGGGTATTGATCCGGAGAACCTGCCCTATGGCATGGCAAGTGTATACAGTCAACACAACCAGACCAGCATACTGCTGACGGAGGCTTATTACAAGGCAGGTAAACTGGATATGGCCCGCAAGATCGCTGAAGAAATAAAAAAAGACATCAGCAGCCAGAAAGCGTATTATGATTATCTGAAGACCAATAAACCGGAATTTTATGCCGGCATGGAAGGCACGGAAGTGATTTTGAATGAGATCATGAGTGAAACCCTGAATGCGGTCGAACAGCATTATGATCCGATGAAGAAATCGGTAACGAACCCGGGACAGGAAATTATTCCGGGTGGGCTGCAATCGGCTGCAGACAGTGCGGCCGCAACTACGGTTGACAGCAGCAACCCTTAGTTGGTACAGACATCAGATTTTATAAGGCCGCCCTTTGAGGCGGCCTTTTTTACTCCTGCCGGATCGAACGGAATTGGAACCAATCCCGTCATAATTTGTTATATTTAAATTATGCGTGGCATTCAATTTTCAAAATTTGATTTGCAACAGCAGGCTAAATCCCCCTTTGACAAGTTAAAGGATATATTTATGCAGTTGTTGACTTATACTTCGGGTGATGCAGCCGAAGCCCTGAGCTGGCTCAATGAACTGGATAAGCAGTACCAGCTGACTGATAGAGCGTATGGTGTCGGCGATTTTGTGGAGGAATTGAAGGAAAAGGGCTATCTCTCCGAAGAGCCCATCGATGGCTCCATCAAAATCACGCCTAAGACCGAACAAGGGATCCGCAAGAAGAGCCTGGAAGAAATTTTCGGCAAACTGAAAAAATCCAATGCCGGCGATCATAAAACCTTTAAGCCCGGCCAGGGAGATGAAGTCAGCCCCGAAACCCGCCCCTTCCAGTTTGGAGATATGCTGGAACAGATTGATTTTACTGAATCCATCCGCAATGCCCAGATCAATCACGGTCTTGAACGGTTCCGGTTGCAGGAAGAAGACCTGAGCATCAGGGAAACTGATTTCAAAACCCAGACCTCCACGGTGCTAATGATCGATATTTCGCATTCCATGATTCTTTATGGAGAAGACCGTATCACGCCGGCCAAGAAAGTGGCCATGGCACTCAGTGAACTAATCACTACCCGATATCCCAAGGACACCCTGGACATTGTGGTATTCGGTAATGATGCCTGGCCGGTGGAAATCAAAGACCTCCCCTACCTGCAGGTGGGGCCATATCATACCAATACGGTCGCTGGCCTGGAACTGGCCATGGACATTCTGCGCCGCAGAAAGAATCCCAACAAGCAAATATTTATGATTACCGACGGGAAACCCACCTGTCTGAAAATCGGCAAACGCTATTATAAAAATGCCTTTGGGCTGGATCGCAAAGTGGTCAACCGCTGCATGAACCTGGCCGCTCAATGCAAGAAAAATAAGATACCCATTACTACTTTTATGATCGCTACCGATCCCTACCTGCAGCGGTTTGTGCAGGAATTTACGGAGATGAACCAGGGCCTGGCTTATTTTGCTTCCCTGGATAACCTCGGAAGTTTTATCTTTAAAAATTTTGAAAGCGGTAAATCTAAAACCGTCTTTTAAACATGCTTCTTATCCCATTTCAGAATCTAAACGCAAATCCATAATATTGAAACAAGAAGTTCTCCGGCCCTCAACCCTGGGTGCCCTTAAAAAATCAGGCTATCAATCCCGCAGTATCAAAGAAGAAATCAGGCAGAATCTGATCACAAAACTCCGGCAGCGGGACGAGAGTTTCTCCGGTATCATTGGTTATGAAGATTCCGTCATTCCGGAAATGGAAGCGGCGTTGCTCAGCCGGCATAATATTTTGTTACTGGGGCTCAGAGGCCAGGCCAAGACCCGGATGGCGCGACAGATGATCAATCTGCTGGATGAATATATTCCCGTCATTGGGGGTAGTGATATCAATGATGACCCGTTCAACCCGATTTCCCGCTATGCCCTGGACCTGATTGCCCAAAAAGGTGATGATACGCCTATTGAGTGGTTGCACCGCTCAGCCCGGTATGGTGAAAAACTGGCCACACCCGATGTGAGTGTCGCTGATCTGATCGGCGATATTGACCCCATCAAGGCGGCTAACCTGCGACTTAGCTTTGCAGACGAACGGGTATTGCATTACGGCATTATCCCCCGCAGCAACCGGGGCATTTTTGTAATCAATGAACTTCCGGATCTCCAGGCCCGGATTCAGGTAGCCCTGTTTAATATCCTGGAAGAAGGTGATATTCAGATCCGCGGTTTTAAATTGCGTATGCCCCTGGATATTCTATTTGTTTTTACCGCCAATCCCGAGGATTATACCAACCGGGGCTCCATCGTCACGCCGCTGAAAGACCGGATCCAGTCGCAGATTCTTACCCATTATCCCAAGACCCTGGAACAGGCCCTCGAAATCACCGAACAGGAAGCCCGAATAGATGCCGCCGCCGCGAAAACGGTGGCCGTCAACGATCTGGTCAAAAGACTGATCGAACAGCTGGCATTTGAAGCCCGTAGCTCAGAATTTGTAGATAAAAAAAGCGGTGTCAGTGCCCGCTTAAGTATTTCTGCACGTGAAAATGCCATCAGTACCGCCGAAAGGCGGGCCCTGGTGAATGGTCAGGACCAGACACAGGTCTGGATTTCCGATCTGATGGGTATCATACCCTCCGTAACCGGGAAAATCGAACTGGTATATGAAGGTGAACAGGAAGGCCCTTATCAGGTGGCGATGAACCTGCTGGACAAGTCCATACGTTCCCAATTTGTAAAATATTTTCCGGACCCCGAACAGTTAAAAAAACGCCGGAATTCCGCCAAGCCATCTGTAGCTGGCAGGGCAACCGAAGACCCTTATCGATCTATTATCAATTGGTTTGATCAGGGGCATCAGCTGGAGCTGCCTTTTGACCTGAGAGACGATCAAAAACTCCAACTGCTTTATCAGGTAGACGGGCTGTATCCCCTGGTTCAGAAGTTCTTTCCGGGTGCAGGAGAAACACAGGCCGGTCTGCTTATGGAATTTGTCCTGCATGGCCTGGCAGCATATTCGACGATTAGCAAAAAATCCTTTGAAACCAAAATTGAATTCAAGGATCTCTTCGGAAGTATGCTCAATATCAATGACCTCCATCAGGAGGACAGCGAGGATTCCGATTTTCAGGACGAATAGTTCAGATAGTCCGGGACTGGCACCGATTGTTCCGGTGAAATTTGCCCCGGAACCACTTAAAAAAAATAATAAAAGAGTTTTTTATCTTTATTTAAATTTTGTCATTACCTTTGCGTGACAAAAGCGATCGAAATGTTCTCAAAGACCTGCGAATACGCGATTCGGGCGATGATCTACATTGCTCATAAATCGGAAAAAGGCAATAAAATTAACATAAAGGAGGTAGCCGAGGGAATTGGCTCTCCTGAACATTTCATTGCTAAAATTTTGCAGCAGCTCAGCCGCAAGGAACTGGTACTTTCTGTAAAAGGGCCCAATGGAGGTTTCTACCACGATGTTGAATCCCTGAAGCATTCCCTGGCTGATGTAGTACGCGCCGTAGACGGTGAAAAAATCTTCTCCGAATGTGGTCTGGGACTTAAAAAATGTTCTGAGGCGCATCCCTGCCCCATACACCATAAGTTTAAAAAGATCCGAAAAGACATGAATACCATGCTGGAAAAGTCCCGGCTTTCCGATTTCAAGGATATTCCGGAATCAGAGATACAGTATTTGAAATTTTAAAATAAAATTTTCTAAAATAAAGACAAAAAGGTATTAATATCTTGTTTTAACCAATCAACTATGGCACACTACTTTTCATCCCTACAAGTGTTCAACAGTCTACTGGCCAGTCCGCCCAACAGGGCACTTCCTTTTGATTTCTCCTTTAGCGCTCCACAGACCGTACGCTGGCTGCTACTGCTGCTGGCCCTGATTGTACTTTGCGTCGCCATCGTACTGGCTGTCAAAGTCAGCGCCTTGAAAGGCCCAGCCGACCCGACAACTGAAAAACTCAATCGGGAAACCCTGCAACGACAGTTAACCCGGTTCAGTAGTCAGCAATTGCAGCGGCTGCTGGCCCTGAAAAAGAAGAACTCTTCATCCGCACTTACTGTTCTGGTTCTGATCAGTATAGCGCTGCTGGGCGCCCCCGTTGCCGCTTTGGCACAGCAAGTAGCGCCGAATTCCGGTAGCGCCCTGTTCGGCGAAGCAGGTATATTGATCACAATAGTATTATTACTGATCCCAATCCTTGCCGGACTGGTACTGCTGATGATAAAGGTGGACCATACCCGATTCCAGATTCGTAATAAAAGAAAAATCAAACAGGCCCGGGAACTGGCCGAATACCTTGAAACACAGCAGGACCCTGACCTGCTGGAACAAATGGAGAAAAGAAAAGCCGCATTGGATTTTCAGCCTTCGGGCCATGCACTTTCAGGGGCACTGGCAGCCGAAGATGACAAAGGCTTGCTGCAACTCAATGAACAGACAGGGATCAATATTGTTGCACCTAAAAAGCGGGCCCTGCCCCGACCTAATATTGATCCTGCCCTGTCCAGGATGATTCTCTGGTATATGGGTTGCGCCACTTTCTGGCTGCTTTTTGGTACGACGGTTGGTGAATACCTGGGTATTAAATTTGTCGCCCCCGAAGCCGATCACCTGAGCTGGCTGAGTTTCGGCCGGCTGCGGCCGGTGCATACCAATGCCGTTTTCTGGGGCTGGGCTTCTCTGGGTATGATCGGTCTGGGATACTATATCGTGCCAAGGGTCAGCAATACCCGACTGGCCCATATCAAATATGGCTGGTATACCCTGATCCTGATCAACGCATCGGTAATCATTGGCACCCTCTGCCTGATGGCGGGTATCAACAATGGTGGTGGTGAATACCGGGAATATATCTGGCCGGTGATGCTGCTTTTTGCCATCGGTCTGGTACTGACTCTTATCAATTATATTCAAACCATTGCCCGCCGCACGACACGGGAAATCTATATCTCTAACTGGTATATGGTCGCGGCCATAATATTTACAATTGTCATTGCACTGGCCGCATATATCCCCTACTGGCAGAATGGCCTGGGAGAAACGATTATTCAGGGATATTATATGCACCAGGGCGTGGGTATGTGGTTCATGCTCTTTACCCTGGGTATCGTATACTATTTCCTGCCCCAGCAACTGAACAAACCCATTTATTCCTACAGCCTGGGTATCCTGGCTTTCTGGACCCAGATACTTTTCTACACCCTGATCGGCACCCACCATTTTGTATTTAGTTCCATCCCCTGGTGGTTGCAGACGGTGGCTATCGTGGGCAGTGCGGGAATGGCCATACCGGTCATTGCGGGAACCACCAATTTCCTGATGACTTTTAAGGGCGCCTGGTACAAGATCAAAGACAGTTATACCCTGCCATTCTTTCTGGTAGGTATCATCTTCTACTTTACAGGATCGATGCAGGGCACGGCAGAAGCATTCCGGACCACGAACCTGATCTGGCACTTTACTGATTTTACAGTTGCACACTCTCACCTGACCATGTACGGCATTATTACTTTCTTCTTATGGGCCTGTATGTATGCCATTATCCCAAGACTTACCGGAAAAGAGGCGCCTCAGATACTAATTGGTGCGCATTTCTGGCTGGCTTTTATCGGTATGCTCTTCTATACCATTCCACTGATGTATGGCAGCACCCTGAAAGGATTGCTTTGGATCCAGGGCAAACCCTTTATTGATAGTGTGACCCTGATGGCACCCTATTGGTTGTGGCGGGCCATCGGTGGCAGCCTGATGTGGCTGAGCCATATACTATTCGCCTACAACGTCTACAAAATGCTCCGTAATAGAAAAATGACCGATGTCGCAGAGGCCGCCATCCGTCACCTGGAAACAAAATCTTCTGTTCAAGCTAATTTCTAAACTACACGAATATGAATTTCTTCGATGATCATAAAAAACTCTTTGGTGTAGCGACTGCACTTTTTGTTGGCCTGACCATTATGGTGGCCATCGCACCGGCCATCAGCAATCAGAATAATAATAAACCCCTGCCGGGTGCCGAACCACTGAGTGCCGACGCTATTAAGGGCAAGGCAATCTTTGTATCCAACGGCTGTGTAGCCTGCCATACGCAGCAAGTCCGGAATGTCGACATGGACAAGTCCTGGGGCAGCCGGCCGAGCCTGGCAGCTGACTACGCCGCCATTGAGCGTACAGACTTCTGGCGTAATACGGCTACGCTAATGGGTACTGAGAGAACCGGCCCCGATCTTACAGATATCGGTAACCGCCAGCCCAGTAAGGACTGGAATCTGGTCCATTTATATAACCCCCGGATTGTTGTCAAGGAATCGGTTATGCCCTCCTATCCCTGGTTGTTCAGGGTCAAGGATTCCGCATCCAAATCGGATGTGGTCGTTAAAGTACCAGCGGCATATATGAATGGCAGGACCGGTACGGTAGTCGCAACCAAAGAGGCCCTATATCTGGTGGCCTATCTGCAATCACTCAAACAAACCAAACTGCCCGATGGCACCGAAGCGCCCGCCTTCCTGTATAAAAGGGAAGTCAAAGAAAAAGGCGCTTCCGGTGACGGGGCAGCAGTTGACGGCGCCGCACTGTACACCGCTAACTGCCAAAGCTGTCACCAGGATAATGGTGAAGGACTTCCGGGCGCCTTCCCGCCGCTCAAAGGCAGTGCCGTGGTTCTGGACGATAACCTGGAAAAGTACGTGGACATTATTATGAATGGTTATGATGCCCGACCCGAATATGGCCAGATGCCGAATATCGGCACCACCATGAACTTTACCGAAGTAGAGGTAGCGGCCATCATCAATCACGAAAGGACCAGCTGGGGAAATAATGGTAAAAAAGTAACCCCTGAGGAAATCAAGAAAATACTTGATTTTGTCAAATTAAATGCGGCGCCCTGACGGAATAACCATCATTGAAATACCGTATTTACCTGAAAAGCAGGGCCTGTCATTAAGTTGAATTATGGTAAACAAAAAATATTAAGATGAAAAAATTAATCGCTACTTTAAGTTTGTTGCTCAGCAGTCTCTGGCTGCTGGCCTGCCCGGTCTGCGAACGCAATCAGCCCAAGATATTAAAAGGCATAACACATGGTGCCGGACCTGAGAGTAAATGGGACTATCTGATCGTGGCTATCGCCCTGATTATAGTGGCTTTCACACTTTTCTACTCGGTTAAATGGCTGATACGCCCCGGGGAAAAATCTGGAACACATATTAAAAGGTTTATACTCAACGATACCCTTTAACAGATCAATGATTTAAAGATGACTGAAATGATTGACAAAAGTACCATCTTCATTTTCCTGGATGAAGAAGTCCGGCCGATCGCCGAAGTAAAATCACCGGTTAGTTTTGAACTGGATACCCGCAAACTCACCGATGGAGATCATGTGCTGAAAATTGTCAGCAAGGATCCCACAGGAAAAGAAGGCATTCGGAAGATTCCTTTCGTGGTACGCAACGGCCCGGCCATTGCGATTGAAGGCATTAAAGAGGGTGCCGTGGTCGACGGAATCTTACCTTTGATGATCAATGCCTACGGAAAAGGAGATCAGAAATCCTTTCTGATTGAGGGCAGCGAGACACCCCAGAGCATACCCTGGTGGGTCTGGATCCTGATTATCGGTTTTGCCGGCTGGGCATTGTTTTATTTATTTACCTATTTTACGCTGAGGCAATAATTAAGTATGGAAACTCCCCAAGACATTCTTAGTATAGATGATATAAAATTGCTGGTTGATCGTTTTTATACGGCTGTCCGGCAGGACCCGGTAATCGGACCGGTCTTTGAAGGAGTCATTGGCGATCAGTGGCCGGTGCACCTGGATAAAATGTACCGCTTCTGGCAGACAATTTTACTGGAAGAACACAGTTATTACGGCTCCCCCTTTCCGCCACATGCCCGTTTACCCATTGACGCCCGGCATTTTGAAATCTGGCTGCGGCTCTGGAAACAAACCATTGACAGTCACTTCAGCGGAGCTATTGCAGAAGAAGCCAAATGGCGCAGCGATAAAATGGCAGCCATGTTTCAGATGAAACTCAATTACCTGAGGCAACAACCATCACAGGAAGGCTAATCAGGCTCAACGCCACTCGAATTCCGGGGCTTTCGGCATATGTTCATAGGCCCGGGCAACTGCTTCGGGCGGCGTATGCAGTTTCCTGCGCAGGGTATCCATCCAGGCACCTTCTACCTCGATGACGGCTGCCAGTATGTCTTCCTGGCGGCGGATATTATGTCGTATAGAAAACCTGCTGAAATCATTTCTGGCGCTGAGCAATTCCAGATCAATGCTAACGGTATCTGCCTGCAGAATTTCCCTTTTGAACAGGGCGGTTTCCCGAAACAATACAGGACCGGTATGTAAGGCCTGCATCTGCCCCACAGATAGTCCATGCGCTGCCAGAAAAACGATCCGGCAATAAGACCCCCAATCATAATATACACTATGCCGCAGGTGCCCGTTGGCATCCAGGTCGGCCCATCTGATCTGCAATTCCAGCTGGTAGCTCATGGAAAATAGTTTTTTGTTTACAGTTCTGTAACAATGTTACGACTATTTTTGCAGCTCCATTTTCACAGGACAGCCTGCAAAATGAGGCGTTCGGAACATAGCCGGACAAGCTTCGGTGAAGTCGCTCGGTAAAAACTTAAATAAAATAATTATGAAATCTTTACATACACTTGGTCTTTCCCTTTTATTCGCCGGCAGTCTGGCAGCACAGACCAAAAAACCTGCAGCTCCGGTATCCCAGCCTCCTGCGAATCAGGTTGCCCTGAGAACACTATATGATTCCGCGAGTTATGCCATTGGGCAAAATATCGCCAGCTCGATTAGTAAAGATCTGAAGGACCTGAACAAGGATGCTTTTCTGGAAGCCATCCGAACGGTATTCAACGGACAGACAGCTCGGTTCCAGACCGAAGAACTCCACAGCATTCTATCCGCCTTCTCCCAGCAACAGGAAGAACAGGAATCGAAATCCACCATCGACGCAGGTCAGGCTTTTCTCGAAAAAAACAAAACCCAGCCTGGCGTAATTACCACACCAAGTGGTTTACAATACAAAATTCTTAAGGACGGATCGGGCGTCAGACCCACAGCTACCGATACTGTGGTTTGCCATTATATCGGCCGGCTGTCGGACAGTACCGAGTTCGACAATTCCTACGAACGGGGTACCCCACTCAATATCGTTGTAGCCAATGTCATCCCGGGCTGGACCGAGGGTCTGCAGCTCATGTCTCCCGGCGCTAAATTTCAGTTCTATATACCTTATGAACTGGGTTATGGCCTGCGGGGCGCACCTCCGACCATTCCCGGCGGTTCTTTGTTGATTTTTGATGTAGAATTACTTGAGGTTAAAAAGGCGACAGCACAGTAATGACGACGCTCCCGGAGCTCAGACCAGCTCGTAACGCTGTTTGACAACGCCCATGACGAACGTGCTCTGGACATGGCCGACATTTTCAACCTGACTCAGTTTATTGACATGGAAATCATAGTAGGTTTCCATATCCTCGGTCAACACTTTCAGCAAAAAATCAAACTCTCCTGAAATGCTGTAACATTCCAGTACCTCCGGCATTTCAAGTATAGATTGAATGAACTTGGATCCGGCGATCTTATTATGCTCCCTTAGGGACACATGACAGATCACCATCAGCTTTCTACCCAGCTTGACAGCGTTGAGCATGGCGGCATAGTGCATAATAATACCGGACTGTTCCAATCGTTTGATGCGCTCATGTACAGGTGTCGCACTCAGGTGGATGGTTGTCGCAATCTCTTTAACACTCATACGCGCATTGCGTTGCAATAGTTGCAGAATAGCAATGTCCTTCTCATCCAATCCGGGGTAGGTTGGGATAGTTTTTTCTACTTTAGAAAGCTTGGATTTCATGACCTTCAGGTATTTTTACTTGAAAATAGGCATTTTATGAGAATAAATGACTATAATAAAGGTTTAACTTTAGTATTATATACTATTAAATTAAATTTGCGGTTCATTTTGGGGTACCGTCGCCGAAGCAAAGTACTTCTCGTTATCGCATCATTTAAAATCTAAAAAAAATATGTCCACCGTAACCAAATCGCAGATCGATTTTGATCTTAAATACAAGGTAAAAGATATCAGCCTGGCCGAGTGGGGCCGCAAGGAAATCCGTCTGGCGGAAGCTGAAATGCCCGGCCTGATGAGTATTCGTGAGGAATATGCCGCTTCTCAGCCTTTAAAAGGGGCCCGGATCGCCGGTTGTCTGCATATGACCATTCAGACGGCGGTTCTCATCGAAACCCTGGTCGCCCTGGGTGCCGAAGTCAAATGGAGCTCCTGTAATATTTTTTCTACCCAGGATCACGCTGCTGCTGCCATCGCGGCAGCTGGTATTGGCGTTTTCGCCTGGAAAGGACAAAGCCAGGCAGAAGCAGACTGGTGCATTGAACAGACTTTATTTTTCGGAACTGCCGATCGCACCCTGAATATGATTTTGGACGATGGTGGTGATCTGACCAATATGGTACTGGATGTTTATCCGGAATTGGTGCAGCATGTGAAAGGCATTAGTGAAGAAACCACGACCGGCGTACACCGCCTCTATGAGCGTGTTACCAAGGGTACCCTGCCCGTACCGGCGATTAACGTGAATGATTCGGTGACAAAATCCAAATTCGACAATAAATATGGTTGTAAAGAAAGCCTGGTAGATGCCATCCGCCGGGCGACTGATGTGATGCTGGCAGGTAAAGTAGCCGTAGTTGGCGGATATGGTGACGTAGGCAAGGGTTCTGCCGCCTCACTGGCGGGCGCCGGTTGCCGGGTAATCGTCACCGAGATCGATCCGATTTGTGCTTTACAGGCAGCCATGGATGGTTTTGAAGTAAAGAAAATGATCGATGCGGTGCAGGAAGCCGATATTGTAGTCACCGCTTCCGGTTGCCGGGACCTGATTACCGGAGAACATTTCAAACGCATGAAGGATAAAACCATCGTTTGTAATATCGGGCATTTCGATATTGAAATCGATGTTGCCTGGCTGAATGAAAATTATGGTGGAACCAAAGATACCATCAAGCCTCAGGTTGATATTTATAATGTGGATGGAAAAGACATTATCCTGCTGGCGGAAGGCCGTCTGGTTAACCTGGGTTGCGCAACCGGTCATCCCAGTTTCGTAATGAGTAACTCTTTTACCAACCAGACCCTGGCCCAGATTGAACTTTGGACCCGTCACGATAGCTATGATAATAATGTGTTCGTGCTTCCCAAACACCTGGATGAAAAAGTAGCCCGTCTTCACCTGGCGAAAATCGGTGTCGAACTGGACAGCCTGACTTCTACCCAGGCTTCTTATCTCGGCATTCCCCAGGAAGGCCCTTATAAGCCGGAACATTATCGTTATTAATATACAGGACGAAATAAGGATGTAAACCCCAAGAGCCCGCCCCGTAAACGGCGGGCTTTTTTGGAGGCCCCCGCCGAAATAGACCCGCTATTTTTGGGATTTTTTTAAAAAAATTTCTGTTGATTCAATACACGGAATAATATATTTGCATGTAGTGAAACAGCCTTTTCTGCACATCATTAGCCTCTGCTTACTGACGCTTTTCCTGGGCAAGGAAATCGCCGGCAATATGCAGCTGCTGCGTGCACAGCAAACCATGGCGCTCTGTGACAGGGAGCAATCGGGTTCAGAGAATCCGGTCGCGGAAAAAGAAGCTGAGCCTGAACATAAATTCCTTTCCGTTCTCTTTCGTTTGCCGACGCTGCCCCGGTTAACCGGTCCTGAAAGAAATCTGTTTGACGAGACCCCGCTTCCGCAGATAGCCGCCTCCAAATTGACCCCTCCTCCCGAAAACTGCTGATTGTTACCCAACAAGAAACCAGGAGAATTCTCTTCCACGGATGATTCTTATGCCTCTCCCCGTCCATGCTATAAGCAATATTGGAGTTGAACCTGGTGCAAAAACCTGAATCTCCATCATCGGACAAGCAGGAGATCGTCAAAGAGTTCGTATACGGATTATTCCGCGAATGACCTGCTTAGTAATCCCAAATAACAACAAATATGAAACAATTGATACTGGCTTTTACATTACTTTTTACTATGACAGCCTTCGCCCAGCTCAGCGCTCCCGAACAGGTTATCGTTCTGGACGCTGAAGTTCATCTCATTGCGGACCTGAATCTGGATCCGGGCAAAAACTACGGAATGAATGCAAAGGATATTGCAGTGCTTTTTCCTGGGCTGATTAAAGAGAAAAAAATCAATGAAAAATTTGGGAAAAATGCCTACCGGAGCAAGGTAGTCAAGGTGATTGATAAAAAAGCACTGATACCAACAATGGCCACCGCCTTACGCAAACGGCAGGTTACCCTGGATCAGTTGCGACCCAAACTGATCATCCTCAATTAAGGACAGTGAGCCGCTGTTTTTCAGAAGCCTGAGAATAGGAAAGCCGCCTTCGGGCGGTTTTTTCAATCCCGCCGTCGGCCCATATCCCTGTTCGGATCAAAAGGGGTGCAACCGATCTTAAATGCTTAACGTCAACCTATTAAATCCCCCCTTTATGAAAGCCATATACTTATTTCTGATCAGCCTCTGCCTGCTGGGTTGCACCAAACAACGACTCGAAAAATTCAATTCCCGTATTGTGGGTAATTGGGCACTTGTCGAAGTCAATACATTCGGAATTGGCAATAGCCACATTATTTTTGACGGCGGCCATTTCCAGTTTAACAATGACAATACTGCCATTTATTATGATAGAACAGAGCAACGTTATAGCGGGAACTGGTCAATGGATGCCTATACTTATTATTCTGACGATGACGAAACTGAGACAGATTTTATCCTGACCATCGATGTCAACGGACCCGGCGGCCGCAAATTTGACCAGTTGGAGATCCCACGCTTTGGTAATGCCAACCGCTTTAAGGCAAAGGTTTACAACAGCATCAATACCGTGACTTATATATTCGAGCGGCGTTAGCGCTGTTTTTGGCAAGGTTGTTTTCGGCGGGTGTCAATTATGGAATGAATCTTCCATTTACCTTCGATACGCAACAATTGTAAAGCATTGACGCCACAATGTGAAAATTTGCTCCTGAAATAAAACTGATAAGGCGTCCAGACCGTCGCCAGATCTCCATCGATATGGACAGCTTCAAACTCGATCCTTTCATCGGCGTCTCCCGGACTGAGTTTTGCGAAAATTTGAGCGAAATTTTCAATCGTTTCTGTTTCCAGCCCTCCGGCCTTTACTGTCTCCAGCCTGGCTGTGGCCGTAAAACAGTCTTTGACCGTTGCGGCATCGGAACGACGCATCGCATCGAAAAGTGTTTGAACACGCTGACATACTGAATCTGAGGTAGATTGACCCGCAGCTCCGAACCGTGTTAATGAAATGATAAAAATGCAGAGAAAAATATTTCTCATTTGTGATCGGTTTTTATGACTTATTAGTACTCCGGTCGGCATACTGGTCAACCGCAGTTCTTTTTTACTGAAAATTAAGGAACTTTGTTATGCAATTATCCTTCGGGTTACATCTTTTTTAAGTAATTAAATTTAGCATTATGAAACCCTTATTATCTTATTTGTTAGTTGCTCTGGTTACCAGTTTGGTACTTAGCTGTGCCGGTTCCAGGAAATCAGCAACTGACCCGGAAATTGAAGCCCTGATCGACCAGCAAGAATATACTTTTGCCGCACAATCTGTAAATCCTACGGAAGACAGCCGTTACAATCCGCGGCTCATGTTTCCCAATGCAGCCAATAACCTTTATCAGCTATCCCTGGGATATGACCTCAGGGTGAGCCAGGACTCCGTCATAGCCTATTTACCTTTTTTTGGCAGATCTTTTACGGCTCCCATGAACCCTTCTGAAGGTGGGATCAAATTCACTTCTACTGACTTTTCCTATAAGCAAAGCCGAAAGAAAGGCAATTTTGTGATTGAAATCCGGCCCAATGACAACCGGGATGTAAGAGATTTATACCTGACCGTTTCTCCATCTGGATATGCGACGTTGCAGGTGCTGCAGACCAACAAGACCCCGATTTCATTCTATGGCCGGGTGCAGGAGCATTAACCGGACAATTTTTCGCCTGCTTAAACAGATGATGCCGGAAAATGCACTTCTGACTGAGTTTTTCAATCGGCTGCATCTGCGCCGCCTGCTTATGCACCCTTCCCCTTTAACAATCCCGAAATCAGATTGTACAGAAATCTTTACTTTCGGGAAAAAGAGATATTATTTCCGACAACAATGAACTTTCAGCAATTCGGACGGCTGCTTTTGGCACTGTCCCTCTTATTTCATGGTTCCCTGATGGCTCAGGTTCCCAAAGCACCGGCCACCAGTACCGCCGCCCAGGCGGTGGCTTACCTGGATTCCATTTCCCATCTGGACAAAAGCCATTTCTGGCCAAATGTGGATCCCGGCCTGCTGCTTGACAATTTAAGAACTTTCACGACCAGCCCTTTTGCCTTTCATGAAGGCAAACCCACGAATTTCTGTGCCTATTCCGCGCTGACCTACTTACCGCTGACCTACGATCCTCTCGGGTTTTCAAAATTCATGATTCACCTGTTTAAATACGGGGAGGCCCGCATGGGCAAAACGGTCATCAAACCCGGAATGGACGTTCGAAAAGCGGCTGGTCTACTGAAATATAAAGCGGAACTGGACATCAATCCCGCCGGACAGATGTGGTTTTTATCCCTGGCAGATCATTTTAAAGGATATCTGAATTTCTTCAATCGCCGGTTTCAGATGGGAGATGAAAACACTTTCTGGGCCTCCACCAACTTTGCCAAATTCAACCGGATGACACGTCGGCTGTTCCCAGGTACAATTAAATCGGTAGGCGCAGATCTAATCCGACCCAAGGTCAGTCTTTATGCATATATCGCAGGGAAAATAAATGATAACGAAGTCTTTCTGTATATAAACAATAAAAAGCTTTACCGCAAGAGGCATTCCCGGTCCTTTATCAAAACCCCCACCCACTATATACTGTTGACCCATATCGCCCGGCTCCCCGGAGATAAAATAGAGATCGTATACTGGGATTATGGCCGGCTGACCTTGCAGCAATTACCCGCCAGCCTTTTCAGGGATATTGTTTATGGCATTACTTCTTATAACCCGAAAAAACGAAAGACTTGAAGCTGATTCTTATATATATTATTTCCGGTTGCTGGACGATGACCCTGTTGTCCTGCGGCTACCCTAAAAATTTCAGCACGAATTTCTTTGATCATAATGCTTCAGCGCTGAACTCGGTCTGTGAACGTTATGAAAAGCTCTATAACGACAAACCTTTTACCGTGCTCTTTGAGAACCGCACATTTACTGAAATCGCGTTTGAAATCATTACCCCGAAAATAAAATACATCTATCATTTCAATATAGATGCACCCGCATTTGGTGACAGCCTGGACAAATATCATTTTGACCGGCCAGCCGTCTTGCGACTGATCAGGGATTTGAAATCCATCGGATGCACCTGGATTACCCGTTTGAATTACTTCGAACAATACCAAAAAAAATATATGATACTGATGGCCGTGAGGAACCAGGCTTTAAACAGCACATTCAAAGGAGAAAGCTACTGTCTGCTTACTTTTTTTAATTCTCCACAAGTATTTGATAAAAAAGGCAGAATTGTGGATAAATATGAACGATCGTTGAAAAAACAGGTTAACGGTTATCCACTCTACCGCCTCAACGATTCCGTTGGTTATTCCATCGCCAAAAAATACCGGTAAATCCCGCAAAAAGAACTTAACCCGGATCAAATTTCCGGGCTTTTCAACCCCTGGCCTACTGACTCAGATTCCCCGGATACCCGCTGGTAAAAAATAAAATCTTACTTTCGCAGGATGCTTGAGAACGAAAAAAGGCTGGTTAAGATAGCCGTTTTAGACTTAAATGCAGGTTATCCCAATCAGGGTATGAGATGTATCCGTGAAATTGCATACCGCTGGGCAGAAGCAAAAAACTACTCCATTCAATATACCGTTTTTGACCTGAGGGTTAAAAACGAACTTCCTGATTTGTCCCACGATATTTATATTTCAAGCGGAGGGCCCGGTGATCCACTGAGTACGCGCTTTGAAGACTGGGATATAGGCTGGAGCCGCTGGTTTGGAGATTTGATCCGGTGGAACGAAAATCCTGATAATACCGTAAAGAAATATGTTTTTCTGATTTGTCATTCTTTTCAGCTGGCCAGCCGCTACTTTAATGCCGGGCTGATCTGCAAACGCAAATCCACCTCATTCGGCATATTTCCCATCCATATACTTCCTGATGCGCTGGGTGATCCCATTTTCAGAAATCTGAAAAACCCTTTTTACGCCGTAGACAGCCGTGATTTTCAACTCATACAGCCTAATCTGGACCTGCTCCATGACATGGGCGCCTATGTCACCTGTATCGAAAAAGAGCGCCCGCATGTGCCCTACGAAAGAGCCGTTATGGGGATCCGTTTCAGTCCGTATATTTTTGGTACACAATTCCACCCGGAGGCGGATGCGCAGGGCATGCATAAATATTTCCAGGAAGAGGAAAAAAGAATGACCGTGATTCGTAACCACTCCGAAGCAAAACTTACCAGTATGCTGGAACATTTGGAAGATCCAGACAAGATTTACCGTACCAATAGCAACCTGATTCCCAATTTTCTGGATGAAGCCTACAATCATCTGATGGTTGAGACTTTGGAAAATGTATAAATCCACGGTTTACAATTAAGCAGCAATCCGGAACCTTTCCGTTAATGAAGGCAGCATCAGCTCGACCAGGCCAATAAAAAGAACCCGCCGCTGTATTTCGACAGTGACAGGTCCTTAATCAGTTGTTCTATAAGCGGGATCAGAATCCTGAAGACTCCAGAAATTCTACTTCAAACTGATCCATCCAGCTTGCAGATCCCTGCCAGCCCCAACGGTTGTTGATATTAATACCAAGCCAATACATAACTGTAGGTGCAACATCCAGCGAAGTCAGCACCAGGGAAAGTTTACCAGCGCCTGGCGAGGTCGGGAAAACACAGGGAATATCATTTGAGATATCCCAGCTTCCAATATTCTCAATGACAAAATCTTTGCCTGCACCGGCCGGGGCATAATTCTTGAACACACCGCCAATACCGTCATTACAGGGCCAATAGCCAATAATTTTATCTTTTCTACTATGGTTTTCCAGTGGATTCTGGGTACAGAGATTATCCGCCACTTCTTTAGCCGTCAGCGCCACATTGAACACTTTAACATCCGAGATATAGCAATTAAAAGAAGAAACAAAATCTCCCTGTTTATATCCGAAAGTAAGCGGGAAAGGCGATTGATAACTGCTCCAATCGCCTGCTGAGCTAATATCGGCCCGGGAAGCCAGTTCCCCATCGATATAAATCTTAGCCAATTTGAAAGAGGCGCTGTCCTCATAAGTCATGGCAATATCATGCCAACTGCCGTTCTGCACATTGAAGCCGGAAGCCGAGCCTGGAGAATTGGAGCCGGTACCGCGTAAAAAATTCTGAATCCCGCCGCCATTGCCGGCTATTAATGCAAAGCCGGGATCGTTATTTGACCGGATGGTATTACCACTTTCCGGACCTCTTTTAGAAAAGAATACAGGATAATTGCCACTACGTGAGCCTTTCACCTTAAACTCATAGGTCATCGGGGCCGAGCTCAGATCATAAGCGGTCACATCCCCGATCACCGCTCTGACAGCTGAGCTCCCGGTGCCATTCAGATATGGAGAGGAAAAAGTACCTTCCTTAGTTAACTCGGTTGCGGAAAATCGTTCGTTGTAGAAGAAGATAAACGTATTGATCTCGTCGGCGCTGTTGCCGCCATAATTATTACCGATACCGCCATGGGTACTGGTGACGATAATCAGCCACTCTTCGGATGTATTATAGCCAGGACGGGCTTTTACCGCTTCGAGGATTTTACCTATATAGCCATCGACTTTGTTAATCGCAGCTTTATAACCTGCGTCAGCAGCGGAAAAACTGCCGGCTTTCCCTGCAATGGCAGGCTCATTGAAATTAATTACGGAAAACGCAGGCGTACGGTTTTGCTGAATCATGCGGATCGCAGAATCACTGACGGCCGCATCATCTGCCGCAACATAATTATTTTCCACTTCCGGTGTCAACTTGGTAATCAGGTTGTTCCAGGGACTCATAATTGCCGTTGACAGATCCGCCTTCTCAGAACTGAGAATATTCATGAAGATCGAAGGATACTGTTTCACTGCATCATGATCTTCTGATTCACCATCGAAATTATATGCAAAGGAACTGTCACTGACCGCATGTTTTGCATAGGAAACCCCTGAAAGCAGGGTTTTCCAGGAAGCTGCATCTGTGGTTACTTCATCTGCCCATGATTCATAGGAAAACTTGCTGTGTTGTTCCATTGCTGTGAGATTGGCCGGGGCAATTTCACGCAGGGCTTCACCTACAACACCATCTACACCGATAAGCAACACTTTTCTTACCGCACTCGACTTTATGGTATCGATCTGCTCAAAGTATGGGGGCATATCTTCAAACTTTTTGCATCCTGTACTAATGCCCGCCCAGACGATGGCGGCCAGAACCCCCGATAGTAAGAATGTATTAGATACTCTTTTCATTTTCTGCAATTATTTTTTTTAGATTTCGGGGCCACCCCTTTTCTTATGCTTTAGTTGTAAAGGATGCCCTTTGAAAGGACCTCCTTTCAAGTTATTACGGTTCAACGGCAAATTCTCCAATTGCCAGAAAATTCGTTCCATCGCCGTCAGCGGCACTTTCCACACGGATTCTCACGTATCTGGCACTTATAGTGGTACCCAGATCCAGGTTGATATATCCTGTCACTTTGGGTAATGTGAACGGACTTCCGGGAATTTCTGTCCAGTTATCATTATCATTACTGTAATCAAAATGCACCAAATTGGCTGTGCGGGTCAATGATTGCCGATGTGCATATTTTATACGGGAGAATGTAAGCGGCATACCAAAAAGCCTGCCTATGTCCACCACCAGCATATGCGGTGGCGTTGCGGAAGCTGCAGCCCACTGGGAGTGCCAGAATGAATTAATGTTGCCGTCAATCAGGAAAATGGCCTTGCCGTTGGACGCGCCTTCTCCAGATGGCTCTTCCGAAGTGAAACTCTCAATGGCCCAATTAGCTGGCGAATACAGATCTACGTTCACTGTACCTACATTGCTGGCATCTCGTGTAGCAGGATTGTAGTTCCATATCTCCTTATCCATGATCGGATAACGGCCAAACATACCGGCCGAAGCAATATTACTGATCTGAATTCCCCAGGCATTAAAGAACAAGCGCCAGTCCATTTTTGTATACTCGCAAAGATTCGTATAAACAAAATCATGTTTGAGAATATCGCTGGTCGGGGGCCGTACACTGCGTCGGCCCTGCTGATATAAATAAGTCATGAATCCCCAGCCATCATTCGGGCTGTTATTCACACCTGGCATATTGGGCTTCACGAAATCAAAAATCTGAAGGAAAGGCGTCATTCTTCTGAAGGGATCATCGATGGCTTCATTGGAACCATCAAAATTCTTACCACCGGAGGAATTGGCAAATGCTATTGCCGCATCGAATGTCTCTACCAGTTGCGCAGACCAGCTGTCATGTTTTGCGGGCCAGGCATTGGGATATCCAGAAAGTTCATTTCGTCTGGCGAGTTTATAATTAAAAAGGTTATTGGTGGTTTCACCCAGCGTACTCCAACTCCATACACTCATTTGGGCGTTATGTCCGATTTCATGGTAAATCCCCCAGGCATTGGAGCCTTTCAGCCAGGTAAGATCGGAACAGAAGCTGAACCAGTGATAATCGTTGGTGACGACTATTGGGCTACCATTATGGCCATAGCCCACCGAAGGCTGGATATCAAATACTACCCGATACGGTAGCGCCGGCGATTCATCCACTTCGTCAGAAGCCTGTTCCACCAGCCCCATCCAGCCGAAAAAATCTTCCCGGATGGCGGTTTCCCATTCTTCCATCAAAGCCTGCGGATCCTCAATACGCTGGTTCAGGCAGAATTCCCTGGAAACTACAAAAACGATATACTTACTCCGAAGTTCCAGCCAGGGCACACAGGAATTCTGAATTTTCTGCTGCCACGCTGCATTGGTTGTCTTACCCAGTACAAAATCCGGAGAAGCATTCACCCGTTCAAACTTAAAAGTAAGCGGGGTGCTAATGGGTCTGGAAGGAACAATATAAATATGTCCTCCGTAGAGATTTCGAACCCTGTTGACACCTGGCGACAATGCTTTTCTCTCTACTATTCTGGGGTCGCGCAAAAGCGGTTCTTCTGCTTCTTTTGCGGTAAGATCGTCAGTCCATGCGCCTACCTGAACACTCAGAGAATACTCACCTTCTGGAACAATGATCGTCACCAGGTCTCCCGGAGCAGCATAAAGGCCTGTGCTGAACAAAGGCGTTGGAGGAACACTAATCCGAATCTTGGCGTTCGTCACATAATGATAATTGAGGTCCAGTGTGATCGTCGTATCGATCCGTTCGTTATCACATACCAGACCCGGGAAGACCCTGGCTTTAGCATACTTACTTGTATTGGTCAGCTGAGTTGAAGTGTCAACTTCCAGATTCGTGGAATCCAGCCCGTTCTGATTGAACCCGTAATTATAATCTCCCAGATCCGGTTTGCAGGAATACACACCCACACAGATCAGACAAATAAACGCTGCTTTGTAAACCCAATATTTCATGTTCAGATTATTTAATTTGATATATCAATATATTTTGGCAGGTATACCTTACCATCGAGTCCCCAGGAGGTGGCAGGAGGCATTCCCAGCCAGCTGTAGATCTGATATGTCACATCCACGGTATTCATCATTTCCTTGTAGGTAGTTTCGCTGAGCTGTGGACATACTTTGTTGGAAGTTTCGTTTATTTCCACAAAATTCCCATCTGCCCCCGCTTCCAGAATGTCCAGTGATGTATTGTCACTAGCGGCCAGGTTCGGATAATAAAAACTGCTACCATCTTTTGCTATTTCGGTTCCTTTCCAAAAGCCCAGGAGATTAATATAATAGGGGTCGGATTCAGCAATTTCAACAGCACAATAGTTATTTTGTATGTACTGATCAGTCAAAGCTGTATTGTAAATCCGGATATCGGTCACCCGCAGTACGGTAGTAGCCCAGGAATCGCTGGATTGGGTGCCATAAGTTGCATTTACAATGGGATTAGGCACCGATAATTTAGTCATGCCAACACATAAAGGGGATTCAGTATTGAACGAAGCCGTAATACCAGGAATCTCACCAATGATGTTACCATCCATATAGAACAGTCCGGTATAGGAGGTGCCAGACGTACTCCTTCTCTTAACAAAAGTCAGGGTATGCCAATAATCATCGGCAACGTCGGTGGGACCGGTAACCTGAGAGATGAGCGAACCACCATCTCCTGAGCGGAGCGCAAGTGCGGGTCGGTTGCCGGTTATCGTGAATGTAATCCCGGCTGCATTATTATCCGAGCTGCGCCTGAAGCCCAGAAAACCACAGCTGATATAGCCATAGCTGCCATTGGCACTTTTAGGCAGACGGACTTTACACTGCATGGTAAACTCGTCTTCTTCACCAAATATAGAATTACTATAACTCAGCGAAGCCAGGGCGCTGCGGTCGGCGATATTCGCATTTCCGGATTTAACATTGTAGGTTTGGCCGACATAAGGATTTACACCTGTTGGCTTTTTTATCTGGCGTCCTACAAATCTGGGATTGTACAGCATAATGAAAGTATTATGCATTTTATCACTAAAAGCATCCCAGGCTGTTCCAGCCGGCTGGTACCGGGTATTCGAACCTTTGCCGGAACTCACAACTACCAGCCACTCCTCTTTGTCATAATTCTTGCGTTGCTGGATAGTCTGAACCAAGGAACCAATATAGGCGTCTATACGGTTAATGGCCTGTTTATAAGTCGGCGTAGCAGCGGTATAATCCGTTGCCGAACCCGCACTGTCCACACCCGAAAACTGTACAACAGCCAGATCCGGGTTTTCAGATTGCAGCAGCTCCTTCGCCTTACTAAAAGCCTGTGCATCCTGCTGTGCGAAAACATAGGTCTGTGTTGCATCCTTGAGCAGTTCGTCCTTTAGTGACTGACTGGTGGTTATGCCAATAGTAGTAAGGGCGGGCTTCAGCTGTTTCATTCTGCTAATCAGCGGCGGATACAGATCCAATTCTCCTTCGTCGAAATCTCCGGTAACCTGGTGCTTTGCAGCTCTTACGCCTGTTAACAGGCTTGTCCAGCCGTAGGCATTGCTAACACTGTCATCAATATAGGAATTAATGGCATCATAGCTGAATATCGCATTGGGTACATAAGATGTCAAATGCACAGGTGATGCAGCCTTTACTTCGGCTCCGACCAGACCATCAACTATCACTAATAGAACTTTGTTTCCTGCCCGGGCAGTATCGGTTGTATTCAGGGGAGAATTCAGGCTATAATCCGCTGTTTTATTACAGGAGGCAGTCAAAAACCCGGCCATCACAACGATCAACCATTTAGTAATCCGCATCATTGAACTAATTTTATCCTTAAAAAATCTGATTCATTTGTATCTGTTAGAAGTCTTTTTATTTACTCCAGAAAATTAACTTTCAGGAAATTACCCACTTCTATATTGTCGAACCTCGAGAAACGTCCGGTCAGGAATAAGCTGGTGAGTCCGGTATTGGCATCCGCTTGTTCCAGGATGCCGGTTAACGCGCCACTGAACAAACCAAAACGGTTATACTCCGGAATCAGGTTCCCGCTTGCATCCAGAAACATCAGACCCGGACGTACCTGATTATTATAATGGGTAAAAGAACCTGATACGACTATAATATTCTTGAAATTCAGCTGCTGGGCAAAATTTACGAGCCCACCCGTTATTTGTTTAAACTGGAAATTATTGTCCAGGCTGCCGTCGGGATTGAGCATCGCCACACCATTGACGGCAACGCCGTTATAAGTGGTAAATGGACCTGCGATCAGAACCTTCCCGGTGGCCGGGTTATACTTAACTGAGCTTACATCTCCGTTGGGACCTACACCACCCGGGTTAAACGAAGCATCAACAGTACCGTCGCTGGCCTTGATCCGGGCCAGATAACGCGCAGCTACACCATGGATAGCAGTAAAGTTACCTGCCAGCAGTATATCATCGCCCGGCAGCATTGCCGCATCCAGAATATTTCCGGTAGCGCCATCTCCGCCTCTTTTAGTAGCTGGATTATAATTATAAGTAGAGTCAAAACTACCGTCCTGATTCATCCGTACGTTTACCGGTGTTACGATCAGATCAGTATAGTAGCTGGTGGCTGTAGACGCCGGGTAAAAAACGGAGCTGTAGACGTAGAAGTTCCCTACTACCACAATTTTGCCATCACTGTCCACAAATGCCTTTACCACATCCCCAGCCGTAACGCCTCCATTGAAAGTACTGACGGTATCTTTATCCCCGTTAGGATTTTCTGCAGGATTGGAATTAATAATATCAACGATTGTCGTATCCAGCAGGCCTTCCTGATAAACAACGGCCATATTGTTGATATTGTCGAAGCGCCGGTCCAACGCATCATTGGACTCATCATAAAAAATACTATTAAAACCTCCGGCAACAAAATAGCGGCCACCGTTTAAAGGGATCATACTCCGGACGCCGGTCCCGTCAAATACCCGACTCATTAAGTACTGATTATCCGAGTAATTTCCATCAGCATTTATATTCACAACACCCCGGATCGGAACAGTTATCGACGCTTTATTATTAAAATCGGAAAACGTACCGTAAACATAGTACCCATTCGGACTCGGAACGATGCCATAAGTTGTGCCAACGGCTTGTGAACCAGCGGTAGAAAAATTAGGATCAATCTCGATACTGCCATTGATTTTAATAAGTGGGCCAAAGTAGGTCTTGTCTGCAACCTTGATAGAAGCGTTCCCGGTAATAGCTGTTTGAGGTATTCTTACTGTTACACTATTATTATCCAACGCCACCACTTCGGCTTCTGCATCATTGATATAAAATTTAAACTGGCCGGCATAGGCATCAAGTCCTGCGATAGTAAACTTAACAGTGCCACCCACATTACTGTTTGCCGGAATCGGCTTGTCCGAGGAAAATTGAATGGCAGGGCGCTCGCCAGGCGGATACACCGGTTCAGCCAGTACTACGTCCTTGGTACAGGAGCTTATTGCCATCAGCAACAGGAAACCAAACGCAAAACTTCTTATAAGCATTGTATACATCGTTTTATTAATCATTGTAATAAGCCACATCCTGAGAAAACTCATTTTCATCAAAACCAAAAACATGCAACAACATACTCAATACATGTACATAACCGTTTTTGGGCTTGATGTTTACCGAAGAAACTACTGCCGACCTCCAGGTATCATACTCGGTGGGACTGAACGGACTTGTTAAATAGGAAATCGTGAGAAAGCGATAGCCTCCATATTTAATGGTGGTGGTAGTCCCCGTCGCCTCGTTCTTATTGACCAGATCGGTATAAACTGACCCGATATTCATCTGTTCACCCGAATAAGATGTATACATCTGACCGGGATAGGAAGTAATATTCGCGAAATCGATCTGAGAAAAATCATTGAGTCCACGGGCAAATTCAAATATATACCGACCCAGGTATTTTTTCCAGATGGAAGGAGCTACATCGGAGATCTTATACAACCTTGGCTTTCCCACCCGTTCTCTGTAGTCATTAGCTATCTCCATAGCAGCCCGGATGGAGGAATCGGTCGGTGCAAAAAAAGTTATGTTTTCCTGGTTCAGTACTGTTTCGTAATCTGCCATTTTAATAATTCTGACAAGACTGTCAAAATACTCCGGCTTGGACTCCAGGTACTGCATAACCGTTCCATTGTACTCCGGATTCAGTGTACCGGTGTCCTCGTAATAATCTTTTTTACTGCAACTGAAAATCAACGTAGTAGCAGCCAGAACCAGGGTACCAATAATTCTTAATTTCATTTTATTCATTTTATTCCCAATAGGTATTCAATGTCATTCCGGGATTGTTTTCAAGTGCCTTCTCATCAATTGGCCAGGTCCAGCAACCCGCGTTAAACTGAGAGAGCGTCGCTCTGTATCCGTAAGGGTTGGTCAAAATCCTTTTGGTTCTTATCAGGTCAAACCACCAATGCCCTTCTCCCATCAGTTCGCGGCAACGTTCCAGATACAGATCTTCCTTTAAATCATCGCCCGAATTGGTCAGTCGGGGCGCATTAGCCCTGTCTCTTACCAGTTGCGCTACCTCTATCGCCTCGTCATCCCTTCCCAGATCCGCCAAAGCTTCTGCATACAAAAGAATCGCATCTGTGTACCGAAATACCGTTAAGCTCGCGTCAAATGTCCCGTTGTCCGGATTGTTTTCATCTATGCTCAACTGAAATTTATACATCCGGAACTGGTTGTCCTGGGTGTAGAGTGTGGAAGCCCGGTACCAAACAGTTTTGCGCAGATCGGTTGAAGCATCACTTTGCGGCCATAAATCTTCCATAAACTTTGTCGTATAGAAAATATAAGGATAGGCATAGCTACCGCTTTGTTCGTTGATATGGTCAAAATAAGTACCCCAGCCGAAACTTTCATTATAGCGTCTGTTCTGAGGAATTTCAAACAAGCCTTCCGGTGACCGGCCCTTGAATATCTCACCGGTTTGTTCGATCGGAAGCAACCGGTAGGCGCCTCCATTCTCACTAATTAATTCATTCCCGTAAGCGGTGACTTTTTCATAATACGCCTGCTTATTATCCGCATCAAAAGCTGCCAGCCACATATTCATATGCATCAACAGTGCTAGTGCCGATCCCCTCATCGCTCTGACGGCCACATATACCGGGTCTTCATAAGTCCAGGGGAGTTCCTGATAAACCGATTCCAGGTCGGCGACACAATTCTTTAGCACGGTTACCATCTTGGTTCTTGGTAGCGGATCTGTCTGGTAGGCATTGGTATAATACGGAACATCTCCCCATTGCCGAACCATAATAAAATAAGCAAAGCAACGTAGAAAAATGGATTCTGCTTTATACTTCGTTCTCAGGGCAGCTGTCATATCCGGATCTTTGACATCGTCCACCTTCACGTATTCAATATTCGCAGATGCCACTACTTTATATAGTTTATCCCACTGACTGAACCGCTGCATATTCCACAAATCAAACCAGTAGACATCGCCCGAGCTGGTGGCGTTAAAGAAAGCCCTCAGGTTATTATTAGACAAATAGTCAATATACACCCGACTCCATGCGGTGTTCCGGATGACCGGGGCGCCACGCAGATCTCCGGCAAAAAGAAAGAACGGAAATTCATCTGTACCGCTACCTGCCTGGAGATTCGGGCGGGTAAAACATTCCCGCAATAACTGATATGTACCGTTGGTAAATGCCTCCACATCATCTACAGACTGCCAGAAATTATTTCCCGAGAGACTACTTGGCGGATCCAGGTCCACAAACTTCTTGCAACCACTGAATGTCAGGGTTAACAATAAGACCAGTGCTGTTATAAACTTATACATAGATCGACTCTTTTTCTGTTTTAAAATATTATTCCGATACCTAAAGAATAACTTTTTGCATTCGGATACCCGCCGGATACATCCCGGCCGAGACTGGTAACACTCTCCGGATTCACCCCACTATAATTGGTGATCGTAAATACATTACGCATACTGGCTCTCAGCTGAAACTGGGTCAGGCCATATCGGGAAATCAGCTTTCGGTTGATATTGTACATTAATGAAATACTGTTCATTTTCACATAGGAACCATCTTCCAGGTACAGGGTTTGATTGGGTCGAAATGTTCCCAAACTATTCGAGCGTACATAGTCATAGGGGTTGGGGTAAACAGCTCCCACCGTACCATTGTCGAGGTCGCCATTATTGGGTTTCCAGTAATTATAATCACTGATGCTTTGGCGCGCATTGAGTGCATAAGGACTAGTATAGGCCGCCATGCGCGAAGCCAGCACCTGATTGATAATATCTCTTTTCAGGGTAAAAGCAATACTAAAATTCAGGACAAAATCCTTGTAGGTTAAACTGGGGTTAAATCCCCCGTTGATCAGCGGTATCGGATTACCCACCGGAACCAGATCATTATCATCAATAACATAGTCACCATTGATATCCACCCAGATGGGGTCTCCCGCCTTAAAGAACATATTATTATTCCGGCCATATTGCAACCGTAATCCTGTGTTCGGATCCACCGGCACATCATCCGTGGAAGCATAGACACCTTTATTAATCAGCATAATATTGGTAAACTGCGACAATCCAATCCGCTGCAAAACCGGCAGGCTCATCGTCCCATCAGTGATACTTTGCGTCCGCTCCCTTAACCCGCCAGGAAGTTTTACCAATGTTGATTTATCTATGGCAAAGTTGGTATTCAGGAAAATTCTCAGGTCTTCCCGGTTGAGAATGACAAAATCGCCGGTAAATTCAAAACCCCGGTTCACCACAGAAGCGCCGTTCAGGACATACTTACCAAATGCGGTGGTATTGTTGAGTTGAATATCGGTCAGCTGGTTTTCAGTGGTTTTATAATAGGCATCCAGCGTCACCCGCACATTATTACTAAACAATCCGATATCCAGACCTCCATTTAAGTAAGTAACCACCTGGGGAGAAAAATCAACATTCGGAATCGAATTAAAATCCAAAGTCACCGTCGGGTTATTATTATAGGGAGCACCCACGATATATTTACCGTATACATTAAAGATATCGCCCACCGGTGTTGTTACCTGTCCCCAACTACCTCGTATGGCACCCTCAGATAACCAGGCAGCATCTTCAAACCATTTCTCCCGGAAGAAATTCCAGCGGCCTGACACAGAAGGTGAATGCACCCAGCCCCGGGTCGGACCATTACTGGACGAGAGATCCACCCGATAATCCACCGAGAATATATACTTCTTATCAAAACTGTAAAACATGGATCCCCCATAACCAATCATACGGGTCTCTTTGACCGGATTAACTACATTTCCATTTCCATCTAAAG
Source organism: Niabella terrae (assembly GCF_054783135.1). Taxonomy (NCBI): domain Bacteria; kingdom Pseudomonadati; phylum Bacteroidota; class Chitinophagia; order Chitinophagales; family Chitinophagaceae; genus Niabella; species Niabella terrae. The sequence goes on along the minus strand of NZ_BAAGRD010000005.1, from coordinate 93,034 downwards.
ATCCGATAGCTCCCTGAGAACTGCCCCATTCATAGCCCAGCGGTCCCTTGATCTGGTCATTGGCGGTTCCCGCCAGGCGAACATTATAATATTTGGAACCAAAGGCATTCAATTCGGAAAATACAAAAGGTGCAAACGAATGTTTCCCCGCTTCTTTATTATACTTCAGTACACTCCGGTTATTGATCGTGTAATTTCGATCATCCAAAAACCGGACATCTGCGGCACTTCCGGATAAAGCTGAGGGGATAAACAGGTTGTTATTGTTGGTATTATAATTATAACTAAAAGCATTCTGAGCAGTCAAACCATCGATAAAGGTATACTGCACATCCAGATTACCGGAAATGCTGTTGGCCCGGTTTTGATTATTCTTCGTATCAGGGCCTGCAGCGGCACTGTTTACATCATAGAGCGTAGGCGGAGGCAACAGGGAAGATGTGGCTGCCGAACTTGCGATACCCGACTGCAGTCCATCGACACTGGTCCCGTTTCCCCGTACCCCGTAGCCGGCAGTGATCGTAGCCAGCATCCTGAATTTCGGGTTGGGATTATAACCGGCCTGCATGTTCAATGTATAACGTTCAAAATCCGTATTCTTTACAATCCCCTTCTCTGAATAATAGTTCAGGTTGGTTTTATAATTGAACTTCATGTCGCCACCTGAAATCTGAATATTATGGGTTTGGTTGGCGGAAGGCCGGTAGTAAACATCCTGCCAGTTCGTCGAATTATTGAAGTAGGGATTCAGACTATCTGCAAGAAAGAAAGACTGATTCACCAGTGCTTTCAGTGTTTCAAGACGGGTAGTATCGTAAGCCAGAATGGTATTGATCCGCATATTTCTCTCCTCAACACCTCCGATGGTCGGGAGTAATCTGGGCGGACGGTTTACAAAAAAATCTGCACGGTAGTTGACCTGGGGTATTCTGGAACGACCTCTTTTGGTAGTTACAATAATCACCCCGTTGGCAGCTCTTGAACCGTACAAAGACATCGCTGCCGCATCTTTCAGGATATCAAAAGATTCAATATCATCAGGTGGGATTAGTGACAGCGGATTTACGTTATTTGCAGTAGTATTATTATTATAACTGTAGTTACTGTTGATATCCACGGGGACACCGTCAATGATAAACAATGGCGAAGAGGGTGTCAAAAATCCATCGCTGGAAACGCCAATCTGGGAAGTACCCCGAATGGTAATCGTACCTACAGCACCGGGAGAGCCGGCATTATTCTGGATATTCAACCCTGCAGCCCGCCCTTGTAAAAGGTCCACAAAGGAAGACGCCGGAACATTCTTTACCACATCACCACTCACCCTCGTGGAAGCTCCTGTTTTTAAATCACGGTTCCTTTCGCTGAAAGCCTGTACAATAACCTCATCATCTTTTCCGCCTTGTTTGGGAGAAAGTTCAATCAGCAGCGGTCCTGTAGTCTTTATTGCCATTTTGTAACTGTCATATCCGGCATAAGTAAATAGAATAGTGGTGCCTTGGGGAGCCGTAATCGTAAAAGCACCCTCAGCATCTGTGGTCCCCAGGTGATTATCATCTTTTAAAGTGGCTATATTCACATAGGCAAGTCCACTTTTACTATTCAAATCCACGACCTTACCGGTAACTGTAATATTATTCTGAGCGATCGTACCCGTCGCCAGCATAATAAATAAGCCAGATAAGATTAAAAATTTATTGCTGAAAGTTATCATCACGAAATGTTTTGGATATTTTATGAAGTAATAAGCCGTTAGTCGAACTTGGGATTGAAAATGCTGAATCGGAAGATTATCTCCCAGTTGCCGGGTTCATATATCGCAAAGTTCAACCCGAAATAGTTCTCCTCTATCGCGTTTCCAAATCCAAGGGAGCGGTATCGGAACATCACCCTGTTTAACAAACCACCATTGGAAGTATACTTCGTTGGTATCCGGGCCAGTGGTATTGGATAAGCCACATCATAACTCACTCCAGTAGCCGTTTTTTCCATATTAAACCCATGCACCAGTCCAGGCCAGTCAGTATCGGTGAATTTGTCAGGATTAATAAAATTATTATCCCGATCCAGAAAACGGAAGGTTAGCTTGTTCTCGTTACCATCCATGATCTTGTTGAAGGTGACATCAATCGCAAAATTTCCCATATACATGTTTGCAAGTGATGTATCTACCTGTACATTGATAATATCATTCGGGTGTACGTAAGGAGAAGTCTGCATACCGGTGTAGGCATCAAAACTATTGGGTTCATAAGCTACTTCGCGTAGCGGTTGTAACTGCAGGTCCTGAAAATATCTCCGACCTCCGCTATTGGAAACTTCGATATCAAACAGATAACCCGAATCAGGTAAGGCCCTGATAAAATTAGAATTGGCGGTATTCCAGAAAATAAGGTCGCCCGAATGTTCCCCTATCTCGAATACTGGTCGATTCTGTATTTCTCTTTTTGCTTCAATTTCTTCCAGAGAGGTTTCTTCACCAGTATATGCATGGGACCATACCTTCACCGGCACTACAGTCCGTAATTCAGGAGCATCGTCTCCACTCCTCCGTCTCAGATTCACAAGTTTAAAAGTGGCCGGATAGGAAGTACTCAACTTGGAGAAGATATTCGAATAAACGGAATTTCGACCTAAGACAGGCGTGTAGGTCTTTACCGGAATTTCCGAATCTATACCAATATTTTCCCTTGCATCCGGTAAATATTTGTCACAGGAAACCATCACAACCGGCAGGAGCAGGAATAATAATAATGTTCGGTTATTGCTGAAAATCTGTATCATATTTTTCAATCGATAAAAGTTAAAAGATTCAGTCCTTGTTGACATTCATGATAAAATCAGTACCAAATCCGAAAATATGGTTGGCCGGCAGGTAGTTAATTATGGCGTTACTGGTCAAAACGTCAACCGTTGTGGTCCCTACCCGTATCCAGTTATTAATATCCAGTGAATTATTGGTATCGCTGAACAATAAAGATTTGGGGCCGCCACCGACAAAACCCGACGCGTCAGTCGATACATACTGCAAGTGCATATCATAATCATACAGAACACTGGGTACCCGGATACCATCAGAAGAAACCGAAATATCGGCAGTGGTATACTTATCCACCACAATATACCTTGCCAAGTACCTTTGCAACATCGAAGTATCGATCGTACTAATGTTCAATGCTGGCAGCGCAGGAACAGAGTCTGCGCGGGCACTATTAAGGTTCTGAAAAGACAAAGTGAAAGATCGATTGGCAAGTGCAAACACCGTCACATCATTTTTACTCATAAATTCTTTCAAATCAGGGCATCTGTCCAGTGCCAGGAGCAGCGAATCATAGCTTCCGGGGGGTTGGCTTTGAAAATAATCATAAGCATTCCCGTCAAACACGTTCAGCTCATTTTCGTAATTCTTATAAGTATCATCAGTTTTCTCGCAGGAGCTCAGAGAAAACATAATGCCCATAATCATAATAAACAGAAAATTGTACAGCTTCATCTTGTCATTATTTTAATTCCAGTAGTCGTTTTGATTCAATGTTCCGTTCCGTTCGATAACATTCTTGGATAGCGGCCAGTAAATACCTTCCGTACTGATCAGCATTTCCATCTCAGGACGATCTTTCAGTAACCTGGTTCTCCTGATCTGATCAAACCAATGCCATCCCTCGCCCATCAACTCACGGGTTCTTTCCAAAAATATTTTCTCAAGCAAATCTTCCCGGCCTGTATATGAAGTGGCATTCAGGCCCCTTAGTACCCGAACTTCATTTAACAACTGAACGGATTCGTTTAATCTGTTTACAGCCGCAAATGCTTCGGCCCGTAACAGCTTGATTTCTTCGAAGCGGGTGAAAATGATGGAAGAGTTGTAGACAACAAAGCGACCATTGGTCACAGAGCTCCCGGCATCAAGAACACGAATCTTTTTAAATACAGGTATTTCACCATTAAAATTCTCAAAGTAAGCATCCCTATAGATGGCAGGTGTCACATCAAAATCCACTCCGAAGCGTTCATCACCATTCTCATTGAATATCGCCAGAATCTGTTCTCTGGGTACAAATAAGCTTGGTAACTGCTTCGACATGGGGAAAACCGGCGTATTCGCCAAAGTGTAATTTTCAATATGACCGTCTGTCGTTGTTTCACCATCGGCTTTGTCGAAACTGAAGCCTACCAGCTGTCGATAGTTATTGGAACCTGCCTGAAACATTCCGGTACCTGCAACAAGTTCATCGGTCTCCACGGGCTCGAGGTTTCCCCGACTCGAATTATTAATGACAAACTCTGTATATACCAATGCTTCAGCATAGTTGCCCTGCCAGGCACTAATATGAGAAAGTATCGCATAGGCACCCAGCCTTGTAATTGGGGCATTCAGCCAAAACCCCGCTGATTTGTTATAATAGTTGGCAGGAAACTTATTCTCCAGGTCTTGACCTGAATACAGATATGGCAGGTCTTTAGCGATCTCTATGAGTTCATTTTCAGCGAACTGGAGCACTACATCTTTATCAGTTCGGGCCACTTCGGGAAAGCCCTGGCCTTCACCTGAAGTGGTAATGAGCGGTACATCACCCCAGATCCGTACCATCAGAAAATAGGCAAAGGCACGTAATGCGCGGGCCTGTGCCACGTCCAGCCGAAAATAATCATCTGTATACCGGATGTCAGTCTTACAATTTCCTACATTCTCAATCAGGCTGTTACAACTGTTAATCGCTGCATAAAATTTGGTCCAGTCAGATGCACTGACAATGGAAGGATATCCTGCAGTCAGCTCATTGGAAATAACAGCTGCGAGATCGGGACTGTTGATGGCGGAAAACACACCGCTTCTAAACTCTCCATATAGCCAATAAGCATTGTTATTTGCCACAGCAGTTCTAAATAAAGCATAGCTTCCAAGAATACCACCTCTTGCGTCCTCAAGTGTTTTCCAGGCATTCTTCTGATATACTACTGAGGAAGCGTCTATGTCTAACTTTTTATTACAGGAAACAGACATCAAAACTGCAACGAGCAGCAAAGCACTCAATAAAGTTGTTTGTCGCATTTTCTTTAGCATATTGTATTACTTCAATCTTTATAAATCAATTCTAACACCAAGCGTGACAGTACGCACCAAAGGCAGGGCCTTGCCGTCATATATACCCTGATAATTGATCAGCTCCGGATCGTCCCCCTTAAACTTTGTAAATGTGAGCAGGTTATTGCCAATCAGATACACCTGCGCCTTTTTAATCAATCGGTCGTTGGTAGGAATGCTATAGGCCAGTGTCGCCGAACGCAGTTTAATATAAGAGGCGTCCTGCATGAAAAGATCCTGGTTCAACTGAAACGGCACCAGACTACTCCAGGGGTTATACTGTGGATAACCGGAAAGGTCCTCACCCTTCTGCCAGAAAGTAATTTCTTTAACGGAACTCAAAGCCTTCGTAAAATCACTATTGACAAAATCAAGTCTGGAGGCTGCATACTGATTCAAGTATTTCTGTCCCGCTGCAAAATAGAATTGCAAATCAAGAGAGAGACCCTTATAATCCAGGCGTGTGCCAAATCCTCCAAACTGTTTGGGCATGTAGTTGCCCATTAATACGCGATCGGCATTATTGACATCAAAATCTCCATTGGTATCAACCCAGCGTGCGTCCCCGGCACCGAATGTCACACCATTATAAGTAAGCGGCTTCCCTGTCGCGGGATTCTGGGGCACATCGGCGTCACTGTTGTAAATCCCTTCATTTTTATAGAGCCAGAGTGCATCGACCCTTTCTCCCACTTTCAGCTTCGAGTTCGCAACAATGATCTCGGATCGACCGTTGGGCAGCGCGACCAGTTTGTTGGCATTAAAACTTATGTTACCGTTCAATGACCAATTGATTCCTCTTTGATTCTTGATAATCAGCGCATTTAACGAGAAATCCAACCCGCGATTGTTAACTTCCAATCCCGATAAATACTGTCCTTCATAGCCCCATTCTGCCGGAGTGGGGACCAACAAAGCGCCATTTTTGTCATTTCTGTTATAGAACTCAATGGCGTAGTTAACCCGGTTACCCAGCAACGAGTGCTGAATACCGATATTCATTTTTTCGTAATAAGCCCAGGGTAGATCATTTCCGACCCATCCAAAGTTATAGGGTCTTGCGAGCGCAGGGAGCCCCAGATAAGTGCCCAGGGTAGGCTCATTGGACCAGCCGACATAGGATGAATAAATCGGACCATTAGAAAACCGGTCATCGGAAATGACTTTTCCTATCCGCCCATACCCTGCGAAAAGGCGCATACCTGCACGTTCGAGTTGCAGTTGTTTTCCTAGATCGTATTCGACACTCCCCGAATAACCTGTTATCCAGCGATTGTCCAGGTCCTTGGTCGAAGAACCGTCTCTCCTGACGACCGCATTCACGAATAATACATCATTATAGCTGTATGCTGCTTCACCGGAATATGTCAACAGGGCAGTAGATATACGATTGGGGTAGTAGTAACTGATATAAGCAGCTTCGTCGGAATTATTGTGATAAAGATTTATCTTAATAAAATCATTGGGACCATTATACCCAATCGCGTACTTGTAACGGTACATATCCGTGACATAGGATTGACGTGCAGTAAGTTTCAGCCGGTGCGGCCCGGTAAATTCGAACTCATTGGAAACTGCGTTCGAAATCAGTACCCGTTGGTTAATACCTAGATAGTGAGATACGAAATTATTTTTTTCCAACAGGGTTTGCGGCCAGAACGCATCTCTGGTAATATCGCTGTAATCAACCATCAACGAAGAATGCAGTTGTAATGTTTTGTACCTGGCAGTTAATGTAAAATATGATTGAAAACTATTATTTACATTATCATCAATAGCCTTATCAAATTCATGCAGGTATTCATCATAGAGCACTTTATTGGGCGTCAACGGGTTTGCCAGATCGGGTAAATAGCGCTGTTCCGCCAGTCGCTCCGTAATACTGCGGTTCCGGGTACGATCGAGACGGTTATAGTTGATCATGGAAGAAAAGTTCAGCCATGTCAGCGGCGCCACATTGATAAAAAACGATGCATTATGTCTTTGCAGCGCGGTTCGGTCTGCACTGTTTGCATCTCTCACTGAACTCAGGAATAATCGAAAGTTCGCCCTTTCAGATCCCCCTTCCAGGCTGGCGTCCGCACCATATGTATAAGTAGGCTTGTAATAGGATTCATACCAGTTTGCCGGGCCATAATAGTCAGCATTCGTCGAATCCTTTAAAAATGCCGGCACATTGATCAGGTCTTCGATGCTGGCATATTTATTATAATATGGTTGCCGGAACGCTCGTTCGTAGGCGGAATTCGTAGGCGATATTGCGGGAACGGAAACAAAACCGGAATACAAATTTACACTGCCTTTATTTTGTCCTGCAGAAGCGTTCTTGGTAGTAATCCAAATCGCTCCGTTTGCAGCAAGCGGGCCCAGAGCAGCCAGCGCTGCAGGATCTTTAATCACTTTTATCGACTGGATATTATCGATATGAAAAATAGCCAGATTGTTGGTATTGGTTCCGATACGCGTGTAATCCGTTTTCTGGATCTCGTACGCAAACGGATGATCTCTGGTTAGAGGAATGCCGTTCAGAAATACGGTCGCCTGCTGATCAAATAAATCCTTCTTCGTCAGCAACGGGCCGTTTAAGCCCTGTATGAATATAGGCTGGTCCGTGCCGGGTTCTCCGCTTGGCTCGCTGGTTAATACGCCACTCAATCTTCCTTTTCCCTGTTGCTGAATGGAAACATAGGGTAACATGTTGAGCAGATTGGAATCTCCGTTATTTACAGCCAGCTGGCTGCTTTGAAAAAAAACACCATCCGATCTGTCGGTCCCGATAAAATACTGAGTGGTATCCAGTTCAGGGATGGTATCAGATTCCGGCAGCTTGTTACGCTCCTGAGCATTTGCAACAAATTGAGCAACAAGTAAGAACGCTCCGATCGCAATAAAGCGCCTGCAATCATTTGATGTAATGTATCTTCTCATAATATCCTGTGGGTATGTATAATGTGATCCTATTTAGCAGCTATCTCTGGCTTTAAGAACTGAATCGGCACTTTGCGGAATTTCGTATTATGCGATACATATATTCCAGACAATAACTTCCACTTACGGTCTTTACATTATGCTGTATTATGCACTACATAAAGCCGAAGGCACAAATTTTCGTTTTCATGACTGCTGCGGCAAATTCCGCCTCATCGTGAAACTGGAAAGATTTCTTCTTTTTTTACGATTCTTTGACCAACTTCTGAAAAAAGTTCAGCTAAGCAAGTCATCCGGTTACAAATAGCCAATAAAACAATTCAAATGTTAATTTTTCTCCCAGTCATTTTCACACAGTTCAAAACTCATCGTTTCCTGAAAAGTCGCTCCAGTCTTCGTTTAACTCTTCTCAAATATCAAAAGCCAGAGTCTCAAAGTCTGTCCCAATCAACCTTTATAATATGAAAGTAGTAAAAAACTGGTACCGATGGCTGCGCAACCGTTTGCTCAATTTTGTACTCAGGAAAGCACTGAGTAAGTCAGTTTGGTCGTATTTGTTAAAATTAGGATTTAGCCTTCAATATCCGCCATTCTTTTGGATAATAATTATTGACCCGGTTATCCAATACATTAACCCAGCCCAGGGCCTGCTGGTTCCAGCAAAGCAACTGCCAACCATTTCTGTGATCGGGCAGTTTAATTGAACTTTTTCTTAAAAAAGAAATAGCGGTATCATAGTCTATATCAATTCGGGCGATTTCTTCGGAGTGCAAGCTGCTCATGGCCAAAGCATGCGCTGGCAAAAATTTATGATGTGCCAGGGTTCCCAACTGTGTTCCGGAATAAATGACCCGCAACCCTTCCATCAACAAACTATAGTCTCCAATAAGCGGTACCGGCCAGGCATAAATTGTTCCTTGAATGTCAATGAGGCGGTGGTCAGCCGTGTGAACCCAGGACTGCAGCAGGGGTTCTGATTTTTTAGAAAGCAGCCGCAATTGTTTTCCCGGTTTATAGCGATGGTTTCCCAAACCCTGATTTCTGAAAACTGCCAGAAAAAAGCCTTCTCCTTTAACCTGCTGGGGCCAGAACCGGTATCCGAAATTCCGGTTGGCTGTCACGACCGGTGTAAGCTTCCAGTCTGAAGATGTCTTTAGTTCAACAGATTCCAAAGAATACTGTTCCGATAACCAGTCCAGGATATGTTCGTCTTCCTGGGGGGAGTAGGAGCAGGTTGCATAAATTAATATCCCCTCTGGTTTCAACGCAGGCAGCACATCAGCAAGGATGCGCTGTTGCCGCTGGCTGCATAGCGCTACATTATTCTCACTCCACTCCTCAACCGCCTTCGGGTCCTTGCGGAACAAACCGCTACCGCTGCAAGGCGCATCGACTACAATTACATCAAAATAGCCTTTAAATTTTGAAAAATCACGGGGATCATTATGCGTAACCACAACATTGCCGCTCCCCCATTTGATAATGTTCTCTTTAAGAACAGATACGCGTTGACGAATTACTTCATTGCTGACCAGCATGCTGCTATCATTCAGTAACGACTGTATCAATGTGGATTTTCCGCCGGGTGCGGCACAAAGATCCAGCACCCGCAATGATGACTGAAGATCTACGGTCTGTTTTAGTGCCTGTTCCACAAACATACTGCTGGCATCCTGCACATAGTAAGCACCTGCATGAAACAAGGGATCAAAAGTAAAAGAAGGGCGTTCAGAAAGGTAATAGCCATCGCGTGTCCAGGGTATAGTATCAGTGTCCAGGCCGCGGGATTCCCAATGCTGTAACACAATGGACGGTTTCCGCGGATTCAAACGCACCGAGGTTACCGGTGATTTCAGATCGTGTGCAGCGAGAAATTCGGATTCATTATATCCGGGCAATCCGCGCAGGGACTGCAAAAACGGCTGGGGTAAATTCACCGGGCAAAATTAGAGAATGCACCTAATAATACGCACATTCAAACGGAGAAATGCTAAAGATTCCTGGTAGAAGAATAGTGCTGTGTCCGGTTTTAATTCGGAATTCTCAAAGCTCCTTGGCGGCGGCAATAAGTTCCTGGAGCACTTTCTTGGCATCGCCAAACAACATCGAAGTTTTAGGCTGGAAAAACAAGGCATTCTCAATACCCGCGTATCCTGTTTGCATGGAACGTTTCACTACAATCACCATCTTTGATTGCTCCAATTCTAATACTGGCATACCATAAATAGGTGAATCAGGATCCTGCAGGGCAGCCGGATTGACCACATCATTGGCGCCAAGAACCAGTACCACATCTGTTGTAGGGAAAGCTTCATTGGCTGCGTCCATTTCCAACAACTTATCGTAAGAAACGTCGGCTTCTGCCAGCAGGACATTCATATGCCCGGGCATACGACCCGCCACCGGATGGATGGCATAATATAGTTCCACACCTTTGGATTCCAGCAATTTCTGCAGGTCGTGACAAGCATGCTGGGCCTGTGCCACAGCCAACCCATAACCGGGGACGATCATTACTTTATGCGCGTAACTCAGTGCTACAGCAGCGTCATTGATCCGGATTTCCTTATACACGCCAGATGGCGCTGCTCCTCCATCACCGGTTTTGGTTGCAGAAAAAGAACCGATAAGCACATTTAAAAGTGAACGGTTCATTGCCCGGCACATTAAGATTGTCAACAGGGTGCCTGCGGCCCCGACAAGAATGCCGCCTGTCAGCATTACGGAATTATCATAGAGCAGACCCGCACAGGCTGCCGCAACGCCGGTAAATGAATTCAATAATGAAATAACAACGGGCATATCTGCTCCACCAATCGGCAATACGAAAAAAAGACCGTATATAAGCGAAAGCAAAAACAGGCTGTAAAAGACAGAAGCGGGCTGCAATAATGATGTCGTTTGCCGGATACCGGATGTAGGCCCCATCAGGATAATAGCGGCTGAAACGATGGACAGTAGCAACAAGCTATTTAACAACTGCTGTCCCCGAAAAGAAAAATCTTTCAATCGTCCGTTCAATTTGGCCCAGGCCACCAGGCTACCGGCGAATGAAACGGCACCAATCACCAAACCAGTTAGAATAATTATCAGATGTCCGTCAGCCAGTGTTCCGGCAGCAGTTATTTCGTTGAATTCTACGACCGAAATCAGTGCGGCACAAAGCCCCCCCATACCGTTAAATAAACTCACCATTTCCGGCATGGCAGTCATTTTCACTTTCCGGGCGGCAAGAACACCGCCACAGGCACCAATAGCAATGCCACCGAAAATCCACCCGTAGTTGCCCAGCCTGTGACCTGCCCCGTCCCGGTATAAAAATATCGTAGCAATAATGGCCAGCGTCATTCCTGCTGCTGCCACCAGATTGCCTGTCCGGGCTTTAGCAGGATCAGACAACATTTTTAGTCCGAGAATAAAACTAACAGAAGCCAATAAATAACAGCAGGTAATCATACGCAACTAAGTTTCCTTTCCCTGAGATTTCGGGGATCTTGCTTTTCGCTGACTGAACATTTCCAGCATCCTGTCGGTGACTACAAATCCGCCCACGACATTCAGGGTGCCCACAACTACGGCAAGAAATCCCAAAATTAATGCGGGATAATTATCAGTAGCGGCTTTCCCCATTACAATGATGGCACCTATAATCACAACGCCATGTATGGCATTCGCGCCGCTCATTAAAGGTGTATGAAGCACGCTGGGTACATGACCAATAACTTCGATACCAACGAAAATCATCAGGATAATAATGTACAGGATTTGCTGATGCAGCGTTATCCATTCGAAAATGTTCATAACTACATATTTTGATTCAACGTTTCCATCATTCTTTCCTATTCCTCAAGGGTGGCACATACCCCGTTTACAGCAATTGTTCGTAAACAATTTTTCCTTCGACGGTTATGCAGGTTTTCCTGATGAGCTCATCTTCAAAATCCATTTCCAATCGCCCATCTTTCAACAGCAGATCGATAAAACTGACCAGATTATTGCCGTATAACTTACTGGCATCTACAGGCAGACTGCTTGGCAGGTTGGAGGCGCCCACCAGGGTAATCCCCTTAAAATTTATCGTTTCATTGCTAGGGGTGAAGGGTGTATTCCCGCCAGTACCAGCCGCCAGATCCACTATAACAGATCCCTTCCGCATCGAGGTTAACATTGCTTCGGTTACGAGTACCGGCGCCTTCTTGCCCGGGATTTGAGCCGTAGTAATGACAATATCCGATTTAGCAATATGGGTGGCAATCAGTTCCTCTTGAGCCTGCTGATAGGCGGCTGACTGTTCTACACCATACCCACCGGCCTGACTGGCATCGGCATTGCCGGCCACTTCAACAAATCGGGCACCCAGGCTTTGGACTTCCAGCCGCACTACTGGTCTGGTATCAAATACTTCCACTACCGCGCCCAGCCTTCTGGCGGTAGCGATCGCCTGTAGGCCGGCAACGCCCGCGCCTAACACCAAGACTTTTGCCGGCGCGATACTACCTGCGGCCGTGATATACATCGGAAAATACCGGCCATATAGATTAGCCGCAATCAAAACAGCCTTGTATCCTGCAATACTAGCCTGGGAACTGAGCACATCCATAGGCTGTGCACGGGTGATTCTAGGCAACATATCCAGTGAAAACACAGTGAGTCCTGCATGGGCGTAGACTTCCATGGATGGCTTGTTGTATAATGGCTGGTACATGCCGATCAGCATCCTTCTCCTTGATTTTTCTTCGGGAACAGTATTCCTTAGGTCGGCAATTTGGGTAAGATCTGCTGGACACAATCCCTGAATCGTTAACAGAATATCTGCTTCCTGTAATAATACATTTCTGCTTTCCACAACGGCGCCTGCCTGGTGATAAGCCTCATCGTCAGCAAGGGCTTTGATTCCGGCGTTTGACTCGACCAATACTGTTATATGTTTAGCAGTCAGGGAGCGGACTGCTTCCGGTAACAAGGAAACCCTCTGTTCAGTGTCCAGTTCTTTCAAGATCCCGAGCTTCATAGGAGTTGGTTTATCTTCAAGAATAGATCCTTTCTTAAAGATATTCAAAACCCTTTAAACCCGAACACTAAAATGCTGCTTTTCTTTAAACTCTTTTCTGAAACTGATAATACCGATATAAAAAAGATCGATATCACATGCGACTGCATCGTCCTGAATGATTTCCTTCCAGGCCTGCTCCATGCCCTGACTCCAGTGAATATCGTCAAAGACCAGAAGGCTCTCATTATCGGTATGATTTAGAAGCTGCCTGTAATAACGCAACGTGGGCTCCTGGCGGTGATTCCCATCCACAAAAGCGAAATCAATTTGTGGATGCTTTTTCAGTACGCGGGGCAGCGTGGCATCGAAATCGCCCCGAACCATTTCGATATTATTGAGGCCCAGCTCCCGGTAATGTTGTTCTGCCTGATCGGCAACTGAAGGCGCACCTTCCAGGGTAATTACTTTCGCCTGCGGATTAGCGAGTGCCAGATAACTGGTGGTAAGACCCAATGAACTTCCCATTTCCAGGATCACTTTTGGCTGATAGAATCTTACCATCCGGTAAAGCAATTGTCCAAATTTCTTGGGCTTGGCGGCATTCCGGGCGATCGAAGCAACACTGCGTTCATCGGCACTAGTCGCAGCCGAACCAGCACCAAGATCCTGTACGGTGATGGTACGGTTGTCAGCCAGCAATCGCTTGCGAAGCGTTTCCACCCGGGTGTAATCCTCGTATTTGGTAAAATCATTCATTACCTTGGTAATGAACTCATATACGAAGGGCGAATGGGTGCCATGTCCTTTGCTATTGGCAGCGTGGATATAATACTTGAAATATTTGGCCGCAGCCTGAAGAGGAGAATACACCAATTTTCAGAATATTAAATTTAACAATCGAATGCTGTTATCGAAACTACTTTGAATTACCTCCTTTCCCACCTTTCATAATCAAAAGCGAAAGTATGCCGTTGATCCGCAGGATTATGAATGGTACTGACCAATTGCCAGTCTTTCTCCTCAATCGCCGGAAAATAAGTATCGCCTTCCAGTACTGCATGGACCCGGGTGAGATAAATTTTATTGGCCCTGGGATAATACATTTTATAAATTTCTCCACCCCCAATTACCATGAGTTCCCTGACGTCCATTTCCCGTACCAAAAATTCGACATCCTTCATCGAGTGCGATACAATAGCCCCGTCAATCTTCAGGTCCTTATTGTTACTTAAAACAATATTCTTTCTTCCGGGTAAGGGACGCTTAAAAGATTCAAAGGTTTTGCGTCCCATCACTACCGGCATACCCCAGGTTACATTCTTGAAATGCTTCATATCATCCGGCAGATTCCAGACCAGCTGGTTGTTTTTGCCAATGACATTATTCTCAGAAGCCGCCGCTACTAGTGATATATTCATGCAACGAATATAAGTATAATTTCAGGTGGATCCTATATGGCTACCGGCGCTTTGATACCGGGATGACACTGATAAGCTTCCAGTCTGAAGTCTTCAAAACCAAAGGAAAAAATATCTTTTACTTCAGGATTGAGGACCATTCGGGGTAAGGGATAAGGTTCGCGGCTCAATTGCAGACGGACCTGATCCAGATGATTCATATAGATATGCACATCTCCAAAACTATGGATGAATTCTCCCGGAGCCAGATCGCATACCTGAGCAATCATCATCGTTAGCAACGCATAGGACGCAATATTAAAGGGGACCCCCAGAAACACATCAGCGCTACGCTGGTATAACTGACAGGACAATCTGCCTCGACCTCCCTGTTCTGCGGGGGGGATTACATAAAACTGAAACAGGGCATGACAGGGCATCAAAGCCATTTGCGGTAAATCGCCCACATTCCAGGCACTTACAATCAGCCGGCGGCTGTCGGGTGTTTTTCTGATCTGTTCAATCAGATTCGAAATCTGATCAATCTGATGACCATCACTGGCCTGCCAGCTCCGCCATTGTTTGCCGTATACCGGTCCAAGCGCTCCGTTTTCATCTGCCCATTCATCCCAGATACTGACGCCATGTTCCTTTAAATAAGCGGTATTGGTCGCTCCTTTCAAAAACCATAATAACTCATAAATAATGCTCTTAAGATGGACCTTTTTTGTTGTCACCAATGGGAAGCCCTCCTGTAAATCAAAACGCATTTGATATCCAAAAGTACTGATGGTGCCGGTCCCGGTACGATCGGTTTTCACCGCACCTTTGTCCAGAATATGTTGGAGCAGATCAAGATATTGTTGCATAATGCAAATTAAGGACTAAATCATTGTTTTTAAAAGTCGGGCCGGCTAGCGGTGCAAAACAGGGGGGTAATTCCCGTTGCCATTTGGCATTCGGGCGGTTCGAACAAGAAGCACAAATACATAAAATCATGTATATCAATCTATAATGCCAACAAACTACACCCCCGAAGATCACTATGGTCCCGGCGTCCGGTCACTTCAAAACTACCATCGGGATACAAGAGACCCAGGTCATCCGTGGCGATAAAACTGCAGGAATAGATATTGGCAAGATCGATAATATTGATCAGGCCCCGGTTCAGGCTACCCTGTGGTTTCAGGCTCAGCGGGTCTTCTTCATCTCTCATACGTATCCGCATCCAGCCGGGTGCGCGAAACCTTCCCTGACCCTGGGAATAAGCCTGGGATAATAACTCCGTCATTCCGTACTCAGAATGAATCTGTTCCAGACTAAAAGCCTGTCGCAGCCGGTCCTGTAGCTCCGCTCTTACGAGCTCCTTTCTTCTGCCTTTCATACCTCCGGTTTCCATGATAATGGTATGCTGCAATCCCATAGGGTGTGATTCGGCCAAATCCAGGAGGGCGAAAGTCACACCGAAAAGTAGTGTAGGCTGCCGGCGGGCTTCGAGCTCCGTCAGGATCGCAGCCAGCTGCGCATTTTCATGAAGGTAAAATCCACTATCCGGATGGCCGCTGCTGTCAATGAGTTTTTGTACCATATAGGCAAGGGATGCATTCCTACGTTCCAGATAGGAAGGCAAAAGTCCGATAATGCACCATTGATCCGGATGGCCATAAGCCGCTTTAAATGCCGCATGAAAACTTTGCTCATAAATGTGGATATCCTGCACATAATGGCGGCTGTTCTGCATCCCTGTGGTACCACTGCTTTCAAAAATCGTAGCACCTGCCGCTTCCCCGGCCACCACCTGATGAGATTTAAAAAACCGGATGGGTAGAAAGGGTATGGCTTCTACACTATGGATCGCATCGGGATCCACTCCCAGTAGGTCCACATATCTTCTGTAAATCTCGGTATGCGTATATTGAAAATGAAACAACTGCAAAGCCGCTGCATCAAAATCCAGTTCCGGTCTGAACAGGATCTGCGGGTCAAATGGTGTCTGGAGTCTCAAAATTCATTTTTAATTATACCAAGAGAAAAAAAAAGCACAATAATAATTATTTTCCGTCAATCGGCTCTTCGGAGTGGAACGGTAAGGTTCAGGACAGTAATATTTGAGGGGTTTAGTACTTTTGAAAAATTAAAACTGCGTGTAAATTGTATAAAAGGCGTTTTTTTGATTTCGTTGTTTTCAGCAATATTTTTATTGCTGTCTGTGCCGTACTGATGGCCTGCTATACCACCCATTTATTCACGGGACATCTGCCGCCGTTGAATTTCACTGCTTTTGTTTTCTTTTCCACCCTGGCCAGCTACAGTATTCATTGGTACCTGACCGATGCCGGTACCGAAATTACAGAACAGCGAACGCCCTGGCTGGGACGTAATAAACGAACCCATTTGCTGTTTTTTATTGTCAGTGCCGTGGGTTGTGGTTTTTTGCTCCTGCAGGAACTGGCCTACATTAAATGGATTCTGCCTGCGGTCTTGCTGACCTTTATATATACGGCGCCTAAAATACCCTTTCCGCCTTTCACATTGCTTCGGAATTTTATTTATGCCAAAACCCTCCTGCTTGCCCTGATGTGGGCTTATGTGACCTCCGCTTTACCTTTATTACTGCTGGACGAAGCATGGCAATCTGGCTATACCCTGTTTTTCATCAACCGGTTCTTATTGATTTTTGCCATTTGCATCCCCTTTGATCTGCGCGATCGCGAATTTGACAAAGCCGGCGGGGTAAAAAGTCTGGTTACCCTGCTTTCACCGGTTCAGATCCGCATTGTGTTCAACGCTTGTATTCTGTTGAACCTGCTGGCCACCGTCTGGCTCCACCAAATCCGCCCCCAAACGCTTGTGGAAAACTTTATATTATTGATTCCTACCGCTTTAACATTTTTGCTTTATCGCACGGCTATAAAAACCAAAGATGATTACCTATTTTATTTTATCTTAGACGGGTTAATGGCCCTTTCGCCGATATTGCACTTTTTGGCAATATGTTTAAATGTGGTATAAAATGGAGGATACAAGCAAAAGCAGCTATAAAATGAGCAACTCATTTGTCAAAATTGTACATTTCACCCGGTTGGTAAAAATAAATAACAGATTACGAGAGTTCAACTTTAAAAAAAACAATAACGCCGGCGATTATGTCTTTGATATAGATACAGCAGATGATCGTGGTAATCGTATTTTTTTCCGGCTGATCCGGGAAAATGATACCTGGAGGGCGGAAAGTAAGGACGAAGTACCTGAATGGGTGGAAAGCCATAAAGACCAACTAGTTTCCGAACTCCAGGAAGGCATACTTGAAAATTAACAGCTGAACGGTTCTTTTCCCAGCATTCTTCATACCCCCGGAGTCCCCGGTGTCTTAGTACCCGGTGCAATGCCGTATGGCTATTGGCATTACGGTGTAAAGTCCGGGTCGTTTTTTCGGAAACGCCGGTATATAATATCCAGCTCGGCCTGACTCAATGAGGAAGTTTGTTGCAGTACCGCTATCAGGTGTTTGACTTCTTCTTCCGCTGCCGGACAACCACTATTAGATCCATCCGCCATTTTTGCATCCGCCACTACTTCGCCTTTGTTGTTAAAGATGAGCCAGAATGGAATGCCACTCTGCAAGGGAGCATATTGTTTAAACAGGCTGTCTGCACCCGGATTCTCCAGATTCTTTTTGTCTTTGGATTCCAAAATAGTAAGGTGCCTGATAACATAATGATCATTAAATAATGTCTTGCATTCAGGTGCATTGATCGCCGAATCCATTTTACGACACCAGCCGCACCAGGAAGCATGGAAAATGACAAATACCGCCTTATGCTCTTGAGCCGCCTGGCGCACGGCTGCTGCAACGACTGCTTTAGCGGAGGATGGCGCGACCTGTTGTGCATTGCTGGTGACACTTAGCCCCACCAGCAAAAGACCCATACATAATTTCTGCAACATAGCGATTATCTTTGCACCGATGGAAGCATGTAATACTGCCTGTTTTCATAGCCGGGTGATTGAAAACCCTTACAAATCCCAACGATAAATTAGCAAAATGACGAAACTTTCGGTAAATATAAACAAGATTGCCACATTAAGGAATTCCAGAGGGGGAAATAATCCCGACCTGGTTAAAATGGCACTTGATGCAGAAAGATTCGGCGCTGATGGTATTACCGTACATCCCCGCCCCGACGAACGACATATCCGATATGAGGACGTGCGTCAGTTGAAGAAGGTCATTCAGACAGAACTCAATATTGAAGGTAATTGCCGGGAACAAAAGTTTATCGACCTGGTGCTGGAAGTCCAACCGGCACAGGTAACCCTGGTGCCAGACGCCCTGGGACAGCTGACATCCGATCACGGCTGGGATACCCTCACCCACAAAGAATACCTTACAGAAATGATGGGTCTTTTTAAAACTGCCGGTATCCGGGTATCCATTTTCGTAGATCCGGACATCCGAATGATTCAGGGAGCCGCCGCTACCGGTACGGATCGCATCGAGCTGTATACTGAATCATACGCTAAAGGTTATGTAACTGATCCCCAGGAAGCTATTACACCCTTTGTCGCAGCTGCCGAAAAAGCGCAGGAATTGGGGCTGGAGCTGAATGCGGGCCATGATCTGGACTTACAGAATTTGCAGTTTTTCAGCCAGAGCATCCCCTGGCTCCGGGAAGTCAGTATCGGGCATGCCCTCATATGCGACGCGCTTTATCTGGGTTTTGAAAACACAATTCAACTTTATAAAAGGCAGCTTTGCAACTAACCCGATCCGCAAAAATCAAAGCAAACCTTTTTTATGCTTTTCTCGTCATAGTTACAAGCACTAAGGCAGGAGATTCGACGAGGCTGTGGCCACCGGGCGGACTTCGCCAGATTCTATAAAATATTGGAAAATGCGGATGAAGAAATTGATTTACATACTGTTTCTTATGATTGCGGGCTGGTCGGCAAAAGCCCAGCATATTGAAAGTTTTTATATTAATCTCTATACGGACAGCCTTAAAAAAGGCACCCATAATTATATCAATGTCGATGGGAAAATGAGCAACGGTCGCTGGAAACCACTTACCAGCAGAGAACTGGTGTTCAAAACAGATTATGGCAAATTTGAGGGCAACGACCTAATCTTACCCGAACAGACCACAGCAAAAAAAGTACAGGTATCTGTGGCGCTGAAATCGGATTCTTCAATATCCAAAAAAATAACGATCTGGATCAAACAGCAACCGGATCCGCCCCTGCCTGCTTATGACCGGAATGCAGCAACCCGGAAATCTTCCCGAAAGCGATCCCTACATCCTTGAACCTTCTCTTCTGACACATAAAAATCAGCTAAGCTATTGCGGTAAAAACCGGCATACCGGCATCAATCCCGCATCTGCATCTGTTTTAAGCCTGTGCTGTTGGTCCACCAAAGTTCACCGGAATCTGCACTTCATCCAGGTCTTTGATTGTTCCCTGAGCCGCTTCAAACTTCTCAATATTATCAATCAACGCCTTCATAAACCGTTTGGCATGCTGAGGTGTAAAAATAATTCTGGACTTCACCCGGCTCTTAGGTGTCCCCGGCATGATGTTCACGAAATCAATCACAAACTCCGCATGGGAATGAGTAATTACCGCCAGATTGGCATAGGTTCCTTCAGCTACATCTTCTGAAATCTCAATATTTAACTGGTTGGGTTGCTGTTCCTGCATGTCTGTATTTTATTTAAGAGCGAAGGTAAGAAAACAATTGTTGCGGGCTTTATACTGGCAATTTTGCTGCAAAAAACAAGCCCTGAAGCTTCCGGCCTATATAGTTCCGGATAGGCTTCAGGGCTGCCTGAGGGACAAATGCGCGTAGCTATTTGCCGTAGTTAATCTTTATCAAACCAAACCCGGCCTGTTACTTCGTCCGCACCACCCATCGTTTCAAGGTTCGCTTTATAGTTGGCAGGCGATCCAGGAGTCCATTTGCTGATCGTAGAGTGATATCCATTTTTGGATACCTATCATTTCTAAAAAATTTTAAGGATTGACTTTTCTGATTTATTGGTTCTCCAGACACCGGATTATACATCGCATAGCTTGCCTTTTACCTAACTCCTATAAATATAAAAAAAAAGGCTGTCTTCATTGACAGCCTCTTTTTTTTCAACAAACCCTTAATGGATTACCTTGAATGCGAAAATTTCAATTCATCGAAAAAAGCACGTTGTGGATTATTATTGTACATCCATGACACATAAATAGTTTGGGTCTCCGGATCATATAAATTACTCATTGCCCCCGGACCAGTCGCGTCAGTATACAAGGAAATTACCGGATCTCCGGCTGCATTATAAACATTGGTTATTTTGTTGGTTTCCACATCAAATTCAATTATGGGTGCAATTGATGCGCCATACCAACTTACCTCTCCTTCCCCTACACCAATAGGATGCCCTACACTTCCCGCCTCAGGCCAATAAAATGCTACTTTATTAATCCCCACAGTAGCCATCAACATTTCCACTTCATACTCAAAATCATAAGGCGACCTATTATGATGACCTTTCATTATATAGTATCCATCGTATTGATTTGTGATGGCAATAGCAGCCATTGTTTCCGCTGTTCCGTATTTTACTGTCTTTCCACCAGCATCCTGAAGGACAAAATAGAAACCATAGGTTTGAGATAGATCCCATTTTGATCCATTTACATTAACTGTAAAGGGTACGGCTGTTACTCCAGGCTGAAAAGTAATTTCATAAATTCCATCAGCAACTTCTTCAACTCCTTTGCCTGTTACTAGTGTATATATACTATCTGGTAATGCTGAAAAGTTTGTTTCATTAGCCTCATTATAGGCATCCAGAGAGTCGGAATTTATGACAATAGTTGCTTTAACAGTTTGATTTACTCCTGCATTACTAACCTCCTCTCTTCTTAAAGTAAACAGGTCGATGTTCTTGTTCCCTTCATAGGGTGCAAAGTATTGGATATTATCAGGAACTTCCCCGAGACCAATCATTGGAGACCCTGCATTTCCTAATTCATCCACTTGCCCTTTGATACATGACGACAAAAGGTAAATTGAATAAATTAATAAAAACAAATTCAAATATTTGTAAGACCTTTTCATATATAATATTTTATTATTTTATTTGGTAGTACCCTCTAATCTATTTATCCCACCACATTCTAACCGCATCATTATCTCCACCCATCGCAGCAGCGGCAGCTTTCACCTGAATTTCGTTGGTTGAATAATCCGTAGTTCCATATGTAAATCTGCGGGATATTTCCTTCGAACTGTTTAGAGCGTCGGTAGTTGGTTTCAAACCAGGCACACCAGTCCTCCTCCAATTTGACCACCCTTGATGACCGTCAGGATAAAAAGCGATATACTGTTGTAATTGAATCCTTTGTAACGGATTGTTAGTTTTAGCTGTTGAACCCGGAACTAGTTCACCGCTGATGTCATTTACGCCCGACCCAGTCGTAAAATTGGCACTACCCGTTGTAAGATAATTAGCTGGAATATCAACACCCCACTGATCAAAAGATGTTTCGACACCTTTCTCATATAGGTCCTTTGCTGAACCTGATACCCATCCTAACTGGCACGCCTCGGCAGCCGCAAGTAATACTGAAGCTGCATTTATAAAATGTACCGTGCCCTCCGTTTGTTTAAACTCTGAACTCAAAATTCTTGCCCAATCCACGCCGGTTGCTGCGGGACTTTTACTACCATAAGGTACACCGGTTGTATTGGTAGCATGAGCAGAAATTCTGGTATCGCCTAATCCAGACATTAATTTAGTGTATGTTTCAGAAACGCCATTATCAGCACTGTTAAAAGGTGCATAATAGGGATTATTATATGGATTGGCATTGCCTGGATAGTCCAGTTTAAATCCATCTTCATTAGATTCGATATATCCTGCGGGATCATTAAAAGCGGCTGAAAACTCCTGTGCAGCGAGGCCCGATGGGGTAGGATATACTTTACTCATTCGTAATGCGATCAGCATTCTGAGAGAATTAGCAAATTTCTTCCATTTAGACTCATCTCCGTTATAGATCAAATCGGAACTGACAGCAAATCCGCCGTCAAACTGCGCCTGAGCTTCCTTCAGTTCCTTTAAGAGGTCTGTATAGATTGCTTCCTGTTCATCATATTTTGGCGTAAAGATATCGGGCGATTGCAAAGCTTCAGAATAAGGCACATTTCCCCATTTATCAGTTACTACCCAATAAATATAGGCTTTCATGATACGCGCTATTGCGATTTGGCTTGCATTGGAACCCGATTTTGCCGCTTCGACCTTTTCTGTTTCGTCCATATTTCGGTCGATCACCTTTTTTAAATCGTATAATACGCCAACATAAGGAGCTGTCGTGCTTATGTTAAGTGAAGCCGCAGAGTACATAGAAGCCTGCGGATATGTCGGTTCAGAAAAATACTGACAAAGCAGCCCACTGAGTATCTCGGCAGCTGGTATAGCAGTAGAGGATGTAGTCGTACCAAAATTATTAGCCCCGAGCCTTAACTGAACGGTTGAGATCAGCGTTCCGGTAGAAGCATAAGTACTTTCATTTGGGTTTACATTCTTGTCTCCAAAATCACCCAACTTATCACAACCAATGAATCCGATCACGCTCAATAGCAGAAGGCCCGTAACCAGCTTTGTTGATTTCTTTATATTCATTTTATTAATATTATAATTTACAACTATTTTAAAAACCGATCTTCAAATTAAATCCAATCGATCTTGTACCAGGCAATTGTCCATCCTCACCGTAGTTAGTTGAAATTTCAGAAGGATCAAATCCGGGTTGTTTGGCATATATTAACCAGGGATTTCTCGCTACGATAGAAAATGTAGCATTGGTAATATAGTTACCAACCCTTCCTATTTTCTCCAACGGAATCAAATAACCCAAACTTAGTTCCCTAAGCTTCACGAATGTAAGATCTGAGATAAACGGTTCTACAATTCCGGTACCGTAAGCAAACTGCTCAAAATAGGGTCTCGCCGCAACATAGGTATCAACGGGATTTCCGTCAATATCCACACCTACAACGTGCACACCACCTCCGTCTTCAGGAGCATCCCGGATGGGATTTCCCTTGTCGTTGGCTGTGGCAGTCCAGCTCCACAGTCCGGTAGCGGTACCGTAGGCTTTGGACATTGACATGAATTTACCTCCGGAAGAAAAGTCAATACTCGCATCGAGTATAAAATTGTTAAACAGGGTAAAACTGTTTTGAACACCACCGGTATACCTGGGCAGTACCGAACCGTAGTTTTTCAGCTTCACCGCATCATTTTCATCAACGTCCATGACAAACAGGCCATCTTCGTCTATTACGGGTTGACCGTCAATTCTCATGATCGCTCTACCAACCAGCTGACCCCAGCGGTGACCTTCTTCAATCTGAACATAGGCATCAGTGCCTGCCTGTCCACTGGAAATTGTAAACGAAGGTACACCTGGAGAAATCGAAATAACATCGTTATTAAGCAGGTATGCCCAGTTCACGTTAATATTCCATTTAAGATTCTGTATGTCGACAGGAAGGGCGTTGACTTGCAACTCGATACCTTTTTTCTTAATCTCTCCGACGTTGGTACGTAAAGAACTTATACCAGAAGTTGGCGCAACAGCTACACTATACGGAAAATCCTTATTTGTCCTATCCCAATAGGTAGCATTCAATGTCAGTCTTTGTCTCAAGAATCTCAATTCCAAACCTAATTCCTTTTCTGTATTTACAGACCCATGAAGATTGGGATCTAATCCGGAATTAGGCTCGGTAGCCATTCTCACAGAACCATCAAATGGAATTGGGTAAAGATTCGCATACACCAACGAGTTGTCATAGGCACCCAACGCATTGGCAATTTGACCTATTGAACCGCGGAGTTTTAAATAGTTAAGGGGCGTACTATTGTTTAATCCCAATAGATCATTGAAAACTACCGCAAAACCACCGCTTTTTGTATCAATCGGCTCAAGTTCTGTGGACCAATAGTCTCTTCGGAAAGTTCCATCGATATAAAAAGCTTTCTTAAATCCAACGTTCGCGGTCAAAAACAAGGCGCGTCTTCCAACATTGATAAGTGTTCTGGCCGGAGGATTAGCCTTTACAGAGTTAGAAATGATAAACTCATCAGGAACATTCAGTCCCCCAAGGGAGTTCCAGGAAGTTACTTCCTGTGCGGTTTTTAATATATCCACACCGGCGTTGGCACCTATCTCCCAATCTTCAGTAAGTTTTTTGTTATAGCTTGCCAGGAACTCGAAATTCTGACGATCTGAACGGTTTGTCGAATAACCAAAGCCTTGCCAGGTAGCGCTTCTTCCGGAGATCAACTCCCAATAGTTAAATCCGGATGAGGTATTACCTGCATTGGTCTGTTGTAACACATAATATTGTCTTCTATCAGTATTCTGATTCAGATATGCCTTCCGATAGGTAAATCTGACCGTTAAGTCTTCAATTGGCTTATAGGCCAAGGAGGCATTCCCGTACAAACGGGTTTTATCATTCACATTTGAAATACCTTTCTGCCAACTATAAGGACTGAACCAGTAATAGGGTCGGTAAAAAGCCGTCGGATTCGCAGGATCGTATCCACTCGGATTTGTATGGTTCCAGGATGCTTGTTGTCCATATACATTCAAGTAATCGGTAAATTCCCGCATAATATCAATATCCAGATCCCGATGGAACCATTGGTTAAAGGAGCCAGAAGTATTGTTCGAATAACCGTCATCATTTTCCGCATTGGAACGCTGGTCCAAATAAGTAATGTTCGCAGACAGGGTTAACTTCTTACCCAGGTCAACAGATGTGTTGACATTGAACATATTTCTCTTTAACCAGGATGTGGGGATTAACCCTTTAATGTCTGTATTGGTATAAGACGCCCTAAAGTTAAACCCTTCGCCAGCCTTAGAAAAATTGACATTGTTTACCGCTGTTACGCCTGTATTAAAGTAATCCCTTGCATTATTCTTTTGTGGTACCAGGCTGGCCGTTGTACCTGTATATTTAGTACCCGGATACCAGGAATACCAGGGAATATACTCTTGGCCAAGCATACGGGGACCCCAGCTGACATCTTCCTGATAATCGTGATAATATTTACCATCCAGAGAAGCCCATTCTTCAGGGTGAAAGCCTGGTATATAGGTAAATTTATGCATATCATAATCATTACCACCAGCATATGAATTCTGGAAGTCAGGCATGATATACACTTTATCAAATTGTACGCCGCTGTTAATTTCCAAGCCCATGCCTTTCTGATTCTTTCTGGCCCTTTTCGTCGTGATAACAATGGCACCATTAGAACCGTCAGAACCAAACAGCGCACTGGCTGCAGGTCCCTGAAGAACTGAGACATTTTCGATATCATCCATATTAATATCGCCACCACTGGGAACGATGGTACCATCCACTACATAGATTGCGCCATCACCAATGCCGAAACCATTCTCCCCTCTTAAACGAATTACCGTTTCAACGCCCAGTTTTGCGACAGACTGGCTTCTTACCTGAATACCTGCCACTTTCCCGGCTAACGCATTATTAATATTCTGTTGGCGAATCGTATTCAGTTGATCACTGCTTACGGTTTGGGTATTGGAACTTAATCCACGCGCGGCACGCTTTGTATTAAAGGCGCCCGTTACCACTACTTCAGGAATAATCGTTGAATCGCTTCTAGTTAGCACAACATTCATGGCTTCGCCACTCACTACTGATTCCGCCTCGTTAAAGCCGGTCGCTGTAAATACCAGGGTAGCTCCCTGAGCCGCACTAATCGTAAACTTACCATCAGCATCCGCAGATACGGCAGTTTCTGTACCTTTTACCGCTACCGTAGCAAACGGAACTGGCGCTCCATTTTCATCGATAACTGTACCGGAAACAGTACCGGTTTGAGAAAAAGCCAGAAACGAAAATCCCATAAACATTGCTAATAGCAATAGAATTTTTCTCATGTAAAACTTTTTTGTTAAAAAATTGATTAAATCGGATTAAAACATAAACAGGGTTTCAACTTTCTTGATAAACCTGCAATTAGCCAAGACCAAGTTATATTTTTTTTAACAATTATTTCAAATTACTTTAATGGTTAGTGTCGGCTTTTTAAGCGAATCTTATCAAGATGATTATTAAAATATTGATAGGCAATTTCTTACCCGGTAAGTCCCGTAATGGCAGTTGTTAAAAATATTGATCAAAATCAACCAAAAAATAACGTCCGTTAGTTGTAATTTGCAAGTATTTGCAGGTTTCTCGCTCAACGGGGTTCTGGACAAATTCACACAAAAAAACCACAATCTGTCCGTCTGTCAGATCTGAAAAGGAATAATTTTCGCTAACCCGCGGATCAGTTGATAATTGATATACAGATCAAAAACTTTGTGCATCTTTGCAGGCTATGCAATTATTAGATGGTAAGAAGACATCCAGAACCATATTGGATGCAATTAAGCTGGACGTAGCGCAACGCTCGGCAAGTGGAAAGAAAAAACCCCACCTGGCAGCAATTCTGGTGGGCGATAACGGCGCGAGTCAGACGTATGTGGCTTCAAAAGTTAAAACCTGTAATGAAATTGGATTTCTTTCAACATTAATAGAGTACGAAGCGGATATCGCTGAAAATAAACTTCTGGAGAAGATCGAGGAACTCAATGAAGATCCCGATGTAGACGGCATCCTGGTACAGCTGCCTTTACCGGAACATATTTCTGAGAAAAAAGTCATTGAGACCATCTCCCCTTCCAAGGATGTAGACGGGTTTCATCCCCAGAACATTGGCAGAATGGTGCTTCGGGAAAAAGAGGCTTTTATTGCTGCGACGCCATATGGCATCATGTTGCTGTTGGAACATAATAAAGTTCCTACCGCCGGAAAACATGCGGTAGTGCTGGGTCGTAGTAATATTGTTGGCAGACCGATGAGTATTCTTCTAAGTGAAAACGCGAATCCCGGTAACTGCACGGTAACCCTCTGTCATTCCAAGACAGAAAACCTGAAAGAAATCTGTCTGCAGGCGGATATTATTGTAGCTGCTATCGGCATCCCTGAATTCTTGAAAGCGGATATGGTCAAAGAGGGCGCCGTAGTAATTGATGTAGGGATTACCCGACTGCCTGATTCCAGCAAAAAATCCGGTTATCGGCTGGCCGGTGATGTGGACTTTAAAGAAGTAGCGCCAAAATGTGCTTTCATCACGCCGGTACCGGGGGGCGTCGGCCCGATGACGATCGCCGCATTGATGAAAAATACCTATAAATCCTGCTTGGAGCGGGACTAAGGCCGGCATCTAAATTATAGTCTATTGGTTTCAAAGGGCTGCCAGCGGACCTCTTTCCGCAGGTGGTCTTCTCATCGCCGGTTCACAATATCGTACCTTTGTCTCTTCCAGTAAATATTACTAAAATCAAAAACCTAAAGACAGATATTCATCAAAAAAACCTGCTTCCGGTGATGGAGGACTTTTACACCATCCAGGGGGAAGGTTACCATCAGGGGCGGGCGGCATATTTTATCCGACTGGGTGGTTGTGATGTGGGCTGCGTCTGGTGCGATGTAAAGGAAAGTTGGCCGATGACGGGCCATTCGGAATTCTCGGTAACTGAAATGGCGGAGAAAGTGCAGCAATCCGGCGCCCCCCTGGCTGTCATTACCGGCGGCGAACCCCTCCTCCATAACCTGGATGCGCTTACCTGCGCATTGCAGGATCGGGGCATTCAAACCAATATTGAAACTTCGGGTTCCTCCCCCTTATCAGGCAGCTGGGACTGGATCTGTCTTTCGCCCAAGAAATTTAAAGCCCCTTTACCGGAGGTCACTGAGCGGGCCCATGAATTAAAGATCATCGTATATAATAAATCTGATTTTGTCTGGGGTGAAAAATTTGCCGCTCAGGTGGGGCCCACCTGTAAATTATACCTGCAACCGGAATGGTCCAAGGCGCAGGAAATGCAGCCACTGATCGTTGACTATATTAAAAAGCATCCGCAATGGGAACTGAGCCTCCAGATTCATAAATATATAAATGTCCCCTGACCAAAAGAGAAAACGGCTGCAAATATCGGACAGGATGCGGTTAGGCCGACCTGTATAAAAAAAGCACCACTTATAGACATAAACGGTGCGCTCTCGAAAACTATCTGCTTAAGGAAAAATCTTTCATCCAATTTTAGTTGGGCCGACCTCACATAAAACCATTGGTTTCCCGATATAAAAAGCGGAGGTATCGCCCATTTCGCTTTTTCATTGTTAACACAAAACTATAAAAGAACCCACCGACTCGTTGTCGAATTTGGGAAAATCTTTTTACGATATACGGAAATTCGGGTCTGAGAACTAAAAAGCATCCATTGTGGATGCTCATTACTATTAAAGTACCATCAGGACTTATCTCTTATCGAACGTAGCTATAATACAATACAGATGGGTCATGTTTATGAAATTGTTCATTATAAGCATGTGGTGGGCGACGGTGCTTGTGCCCGGGCGGGCGGCGTGGGTGCAGGGGCGGCGCGCAGGAACCTGCTCCCAACATAAACATTATCAATAGGCCGCCAACGAGTACCGGCTGTCTACATTTAGAAGTTTTCATGATATTGCTTTATCGTAAGGGATCAAAGAAAATGCCAGTAAATGGTACGTAATGCTATTCATTGCAAACGACAAGGTTTCCCGTTGAGTATCAGCATCAATAGCTATCTCCGGTATTTCCTATTCTTGTTATGCCCCGGTGCGAAAGACCTTGCTGATTTCTGGCCATAATATTTTTTTGCATGGCCGGGCGGCATATGTCGGTGCTGCCCATAATATCCGTGATGCCGGTGGGAATGCATGGGGGGCGCACAGGAACTGAAACCGGCAACGATAAACAAAAACAATAGACCGATTACTACAATAAAAGGTTTAAGACGATAATTTTTCATGGCATTCTTTTTAATAAAATAAAACTGGGTTAATCATTCTGTCTGTGCATAGGGACCTGCCGGTACACAGCCTGTAATTTTTGCAAGTGCCATCTCCGGAAATAGCAGCACCGGCTATCTGCGATGCTTTTTATACTTATAATGACCAGAGTGAGAACCCTTAACGGATTTGTATTTGTAATACTTTTTTGCATGCCCGTGGGGCATATATTGGCTTTGATAATGATGCCTGCTGCGGTGATAACGGTTATGGCGGTATCCTGAATAATAGGGCCTGCTGGCGTAGCGTACCGGATAAACAGCAACCGGTCTGGGTGCATAATAAACAGGTGGCTGATTGATACCTATCGATATGTGTACTGAAGGCTTGGGCACATAACGGCTTTGCGCCTGTGCCCCAACAATGCTCATTGTTGCGGCAACGATCATACTAAATGCGATTTTCATTTTCATAACGGATACTTTATAAGTAGACAGGTAGTCCGCTCAAAAAGATGTTAATGAAAATCTAAATCAGCCCACAAATGTGCGGGCGATTCTTTCAATATTCAGGCTGCGTGCAGAAGCTTCGAAAATTTCCCTATAAACGCCGGGGGTCCCGCTCAGAGATTCATGGGTACCACTTTCCACGACCCGCCCCTGTTTGAGTACATAAATAATATCCGCGTCCACAATTTGGGAAATAGAATGCGAGATGATCACCACAGTCCGGTTCTTCTTTATCGCATCCAGACTGTTCTTAATTTGCTCGGTAGCAATCGCATCCAGACTCGCCGTAGGTTCATCCAGAAATATAATCGGAGGATCCTTGAGAAATAACCGCGCAATAGCGATCCGCTGCTGCTGTCCGCCACTCAGTAACTGAGCGTCACTCTCGTATTGCATCGGCAATTCCATAATTTGATCGTGCAGGTAGGCTTTCTTGGCCGCCTCCATGATCTCCTCGGAGGTAGCAGTCATTTTACCGTAGCGGATATTTTCTTCAATGGTTCCTTTGAAAATATGGTTCTTCTGTAATACCAGACCGATTTCAGATCGAAGGCTCGCATTCTCGTACTCAGACAGATCGATGCCATCCAGCAGGATACGGCCACTGTCGGGTTGATAAAATTTATTCAGCAGGTTGAGGATGGTACTTTTACCGGCGCCGCTTAATCCCACCAGCGCGGTAGTTTTATCCCTTTCAATTTTCAGGCTGATGTCATGCAGTGCTTTAGTGCCGTTGGGATAGGTAAAATCCACATGCTGCATTTCGAAGTTGCCGTCTGCTTCCTGCACAATATGGGTCCCGGACTGTTCAATTTCATCATCATCTTCAATGATTTGAAAATACGCTTCCGCATAAATAAAGGCATCATTGACTTCATCGTAGATGCGGTGTAGCTGCCGGATGGGAGAAGAAACATTGTTGAATAGCATAATATGCAGCATAATTGCACCAATGCTGATCTGATGGTCCAGGACGAGATAGGCCGTCAGGATAATGATCAGTACCACGCCAATCTGTTCAATAAAGCTTTTAACGCCGTCATAGGTGAAATTGGTTCTTCGGGTGTATAGCTGATCATTGGTCAGCTGCTGCTGAATGGTTAATTGCTTTTTTTCTTCAATATCTTCGCGTACGAAACTTTTGATCACGGTCATAGAGTCTATCAGGTTAAGCAGGCCGTTGCTCTTGTTTTCGCGGCCCCGCCGCAGTTGCCTTCTGACACCTTGCAGCTTTTTCGCCTGACGGGAGCTTACATAAAAATAGGCCGGCAATATCGTCACGGCTATCAGCCCCACATAAACATTGGCCATAAACATGATGACCAGTGCCAGGATGGAATTCGACAAGAGCGGCAGAATATCAATAAAAAAATTCTGGACCAGTTTGGTGAGGCTTTCCACCCCGCGATCAATCCGGGTCTGCAGCTTCCCGGATTGGTTTTCCGGCAACGAAAAAAAATGCATCTTATAGGTCAGAATCTTCTCAATCGCTCTTTCTGCGAGGCTGTTACTAATATTGATCCTGATCTTCTCGCCATAATATTTCTGGCCAAACTGAATAAATATATTGACCAGTTCTTTGCCAAATAACACCGCAGAAATGATCATTAGCAGACGGGCACCCTGTTGCATAGGATCTGGCTGATGCAGCAGCATATCGACCTCATCAACCGTATACTTCAGGATCAGCGGATTGACCTGTGCCGCCAGGGCTCCGATCAGTGTCAATGTCAGGGTCCCGAGTACCATTTTACGGTAGGGCTTAACGAAAGGCCATAATTGCCGGACAATATTTGCGAGATTCAGGGTTTTAGAGAAAGGTTTCACCATAGTTACCGATAAGATTTAAAAAGGTTAGACGGATTTTTCCGTTCAAAACTTTTGGAAACTCAAACCGCAATTCCCAACACCCAAAAACACTAGGGTCAGTTCTGACAGAAAAAAAGCTGCACAAGGCAGCTTTACCATGTAAAACAAACGGTTTATAAGACGTGCCGTAAA
The DNA here is from genome assembly GCF_054783135.1 of Niabella terrae. Classification (NCBI taxonomy): domain Bacteria; kingdom Pseudomonadati; phylum Bacteroidota; class Chitinophagia; order Chitinophagales; family Chitinophagaceae; genus Niabella; species Niabella terrae. The sequence goes on along the minus strand of NZ_BAAGRD010000005.1, from coordinate 61,188 downwards.
ACCCAAAAGTCTTTTAGTTTTTGGGATGTAAGGCACAACGTATTTGGCTATTTCACAAAAGCCATTTACCTTTGTTTTGTCAGTACAAGACTTAAAAAACCTCGTAAGGGACTTGCGAGTACACGTATGGAGCGACAGTAAGACTTCTAACTCTTCGGAGCAGTAAGCAAGTTGCTATGAAGTACGAAGCCAAACCATCTTTAGTGGTTTGGTAGTTCACAGCCGCTCTAATATTCCAGCAATGCCTTGCCCGCCGCCTACACAGGCAGTGACCAGTCCGTACTTCTTGTTCAGTCTTTTCAGATCCCCCAGGATCTGAATGGTCAGCTTGGTTCCGGTACATCCCAGCGGATGACCAAGCGCAATAGCCCCTCCGTTGATATTTACTTTTTCAGGCTCCAGCCCGGCCTCCCGGATTACCGCAATGGACTGCGCGGCAAAAGCTTCATTTAACTCGATCAAATCCATATCACTTAACCGCTGTCCCGACTGACGGAGTACTTTGGGAATGGCAGCTACCGGCCCAATACCCATTATCCGGGGCTCGACGCCTGCAACCGCGCAGGCGACCAACCGGCCGATGGGTGCCAGTTGCAGTTCCTGCATCATTTTCTCACTCATCACAATCACAAAAGCCGCACCGTCACTGGTTTGCGAAGAATTTCCCGCTGTTACTGTTCCCCCGGCCGCGAAAACGGGCTTTAGCTGGGCCAGCCGTTCGGGAGAGGTGTCTGCCCTGGGGCCTTCATCAACGGCTACTACACTGGATCTGACGGCTCGTTTGTTGTGCTCATCCAGATATACTTCTTCTACCGTAATGGGTAGAATCCCCTCTTTAAAATAGCCATGCTCAATAGCAGCTAATGCCTTCTTATGGGACTGATAACTGAAGGCATCCTGATCCTCCCTACTCACTTTATACTCTTCAGCCACCGCCTCAGCAGTCAGACCCATATTCAGATAGTAATCCGGATCCGTACTGGCAATGGAATAAGCCGGAACGGTTTTCCAGCCGGAAGCCGGCACCAGGCTCATGCTTTCCGTTCCTCCCGCTATAATGCAGTCTGCCATACCGGCACGGATCTTCGCGGTAGCGATAGCTATCGTTTCCAAGCCTGAAGCGCAATACCGGTTTACCGTAGCACCCGGCGTATCAATGCCTATCGCCCGGGCCGCAATAATCCGGCCTACCTGCAAGCCCTGTTCTGCCTCGGGTACCGCATTACCGACAATTACATCATCCACCCTGGACGGATCCAGTTGCGGCAGACTAGCCAACAGCCCCTTAATCACATCGATCGCCAGGTCATCGGGCCGATAAAAACGGAATCCTCCTTTTTTGGCTTTACCCACTGCTGTTCTGTATCCTGCGACGATATAGGCTTCCATATTGATCGTTAAAAGGTGATATTTGGTTGCATAAACAACTTTGTAAACCAAATTTAAGCTTTCCTTGCGAATTATAGCCGCTCCCTGCAGGAAGATGATTTCAGGCAATTTTCCTGATACCAAGGGCTTCTCCTGAAGAATTCCTGTTGATAAGATCAGCCGGCAGTTGTCCGAACTCAGCGCAACTTGGGCTATATTTGCTACTCATGTACGCTTTACTCCGCAAACTCTATTTTCAGTTTCCCCCAGAGCAGGCCCATCATATGGCAATGCGGCAACTGGGACTACTGACCTCAGCCTCCTGGAGCAAGAAACTGGTACAGTCATTCACCGCCACGAACCGGAAAAGACTTCAAACTTCTTTTTTGAATATGTTGTTGAAGAATCCGGTGGGTCTGGGCGCCGGATTTGATAAAAATGCGCAATACCTCAGACAGTTGGAAGCTCTGGGATTCGGCTTTGTGGAAATTGGTACGGTGACACCCCTGCCCCAGGATGGAAATCCCCAACCCCGGCTGTTTCGGCTTCCCAGTGACCAGGCCCTGATTAACCGGATGGGTTTTAACAACGAAGGGGCGGATGCCATCGCAGTCCGGTTGCAAGAATGGAGGGCCCATAAAGCACAGGTGCAGGAAACCCATCCGTTGATTATAGGCGGTAATATCGGTAAGAATAAAGTCACGCCGAATGAAGAAGCCTGGAAGGATTACGCCACCTGTTTCAACAAGCTCCACCGTTACGTGGATTATTTTGTTGTCAACGTGAGCAGTCCCAACACCCCCGGATTAAGAGCATTGCAGGAAAAAGAGTCATTGAGAAAGATTATCTGGAACCTGGCCATGATCAATAACGGGAAGGCGGTCGCCAAACCCATTCTGCTTAAAATAGCCCCGGACCTCACGCAGGCGCAGGTCGATGACGTTATTGAACTTTCCCTGGAGGTAAAACTGGACGGATTGGTAATTTCCAATACAACAATAGACCGGACAGGCTTAAATACACCGATAGCGGAACAGGAAAAAATCGGAGCCGGTGGATTAAGCGGCCGACCGGTCAGGGCCAGAAGTACCGCACTAATCGAATATGTCAACCGTCAAACAGGCGGCCAGATCCCCATCGTCGGATCAGGAGGGATTTTTACGGCAGCGGATGCCCGGGATAAGATGGCGGCCGGCGCCCAGCTGGTTCAGGTATGGACCGGGTTTATTTATGAGGGTCCACTTATCGTAAAAAAGATTTGCGCTGACCTATAGCCAGCGCTTGTTCATACCTGGAGAAAGACTGATGCAAAAACCGATAAAAATCAATTTAAAGATTCTATCAAAATTTCGGACAGTTAAAAAAATCACGCGAAATTCATTAATTTTGCTCCCCGTTTCACAATGAAAATCCGATGATTAATTCGGGATGTAGCGCAGCCCGGTAGCGCGCTTCGTTCGGGACGAAGAGGCCGCTGGTTCGAATCCAGTCATCCCGACTAAAGCCAAGCGGCACCATTCGAAGACAAATGGTGCCGTTTTTTATACAATGTGCCGTAAAATCCATTCATCGCTTAAGCGTGGATGGGAGGTAAGGTACACAGATAATTAACCTGGTGAAAGGATGTACTGATGTATCGTATCTGGACTTGCTTCACCAATAAACAAACGAAATAACCACCCGACCATATTAGCTGCTGATGCCCATATTGTTTACGAACTGTGGCAGGAGGTAAAAGCCCTATTTGACGAGTATTCAGTAGTTGGTATGCATGACTGAAACCTTACACTCCTAATCAGCTGACAGGATTCTATGTCAAATAACGACCGACGTGTCAGGTTGATATTTACGTTTATACACGAATACTTATATCCAAGCCAACAAAACCCCTACCTTGCTCAGCAGCGCGGGGATTTAAACGATCAAAGTACGGAATGACTGAAGTTTCTGATCAAATACAGTAAACCGCGCGGGGTACCCTTCTTTGAGTTGTCCGACTTCTTCCGCCATCCCAATGGAGGTCGCTACCCGGCTACTGGTCATCGCCACGGCTTCTGTTAAAGGTAGTTCCAGGTAGTTCACAGCAGCCCTAAAAGCATCCGCCATTGAAATAGCGGCGCCGCCCAGGTTATCATTCTCATCCCGGTAAAATCCATCGACCATCCTAATGTTCAGATGTTCCCACTCGAAACTTTGTTTTTTTCTACCCAGGAAAGCCGCATCGGAAATCAAAACCAGCTTCTCGCCTTTCTGGCGGTAGGCTATTCTTGCCGCAGCATAATGACAATGCCCCCCATCCAGGATCAGGGGCGCATAGACTTGCGGATGATCGAAAACGGCGCCTACCAGTCCGCATTCCCGGTGCCCCATCTGGTTCATGGCATTGTACAAATGGGTTACCATTCTGATGCCTCTTGAAAAGTAATGTTTTGCCTGCTCATAATTGACGGTACTGTGGCCCAAGGAGACATGAATGCCACTGTCCAGGAGCATTTGCAACTGGGATTCGGTAAAACATTCCGGTGCGATGGTAATGACTTTAATTACCTCCTTTCCGGCCGCAATGATTTGTTGCAATTCTTCGTCTGTTGGCTTTCTGATAATAGCCGCCGGGTGCGCCCCCCGCTTTTCCACATTGATGAAAGGGCCCTCAAGGTGCAGCCCCAAAACAGCCGGTTCCTTTTTCATGAAAGCTTTTACCAGTTCTATGGCCCGGATAATCGCTTCCGGCGGCGCAGAAATCAGGGTGGGGAGAAAATATCCCGCCCCGGTTTCCAAACTGGCATTCGTCATATCTTCCAGGGCCGTTTCATTCAGTTCTTTGGAAAAATAATACTGGTATCCCCCGTTGAGCTGCAGGTCGATCATCGCAGGTGCCAGATGATGCGCTCCCAGATCCCGGATACGTGCATTTTGGGGCACCTGTTCTGTTATGGCTTGTATCCGCCCATTTTCTACGAGCACTACTTTGCCGCTATGGGCCGAGGATCCATCGTAAATCATTGCGGCGGTAATCGCTTCTAGCATTCTGGTAATTTTCAGGCAAACCTAAACCAATGAGCGAAAAAATAAAAATAAAGAATGTATCAATCTCGTGGCACCCGTAACAGCGTTGCTGCGGCTATGCCGGCTGTTTCAGTCCGTAAACGCGTACCCCCGAGGCTAACCGGGTCAAAGCCCCTGTCCAAAGCCAGCGCTATTTCCCCAGGAGTAAAATCACCTTCAGGCCCAATCAGAATCAGTGACGGAGCCTTCTGGTAGCCCAGGAAATGTTTTTCGCTTTCGATACAGTGCGCGATATATTTGTGTGCCATATCCTGAAGAAAATCCTGTTGAAATATTTGCTCAAAGGGCAGCGGTTCCCAGAGTTCCGGTAGTCGGCACTGACGGCTCTGCAACATGGAACTGATCAATATTTGCCGCAGGCGTTCTGCCTTTAGCTTTTGCTTTTCGCTGCGGTGGGTGATCAACGGAATCAGGCGATGCACGCCCAGTTCAGTGGCTTTCTCCAAAAACCATTCAAAACGGCTGTTGTTTTTGGTAGGCGCCAATGCGATAGTAACTTCCGGAGCAACGGCCGGCTGAAGGACAACCTGCAGCACTTCTACTTCACAATGCTTTTTATGGTCCCGGATAATGGAAGCGGTCAACAGCTTCCCCTGGCCGTCCGTCAGATGTAATGGCGCTCCAGGTTTCATCCTTAAAACCTGCACTGCATGCCGGGAATTGGTTTCATTCAGGGTCAGATAACGCTGACCGCTGTCAAAATCCTCTATATAGAAATAAGGTAACATTCCAGCATTAAAACGGCATTCAGATATGGGACAGGAATTAGGTTCCTATGGGTGCTGTCAATGGCAATTTTAAAACGGCGCATCATCCAGGTCCTCGTCTTTCATATCGTTCATTTTGCTCTGGGCTTGAAACAGCCGGGCTCCGCCGCCGGCTTCTCCGTCGTCTACCGGACGCCAGTTGCCGCCTCCCAAACCGATGGCATTATAGGGGTCCTCGTCCCAGGCGATGAACTTCTGTATATGGAGCAGGGCCTTGAGTTTGATCGTTTCCAGGGAGCCATTCCGGTGTTTGGCAATCTTCACCTCAGTCAACCCTTTCTGATCCTCCCCTTCTGCATTGGTATTGATATCATAATACTCCGGGCGGTACAGGAACATGACCATATCCGCATCCTGCTCAATGGCTCCTGATTCCCGCAGGTCACTCAGCTGCGGAATGCGGCTGCCTTCTTTGGCCCCACGTTGTTCGACGGCACGACTCAGCTGCGACAGTGCGATAATGGGGATATTCAGTTCCTTGGCCAATCCTTTAAGGTTCCGGCTGATATTACTGATCTCCTGTTCCCGGTTTCCGTTGCGGTTGTCACCGGTACCGCTCATCAACTGCAGGTAATCGATGATCACCATGCCGATATTATGTTTGTTCTTGAGTTTTCGGCATTTGGCACGTAATTCGAAAATATTCAGGGCAGGTGTATCGTCAATAAAAAGTGATGCCTGGGAGAGCCGCTGGATACCTTTGGTATAGAGCTGCTTCATTTCATGCTCCTCCATCTTACCCCTGGCTATCTTCTCCAGCATGATTTCACTCTCTGCTGCCAGAATCCGTTGTACCAACTGACTGGCGCTCATCTCCAGCGAGAAGAACGCGACCGGTGTCGGCTTTCCCGGATTCATGACTGCATTTCTGGCCAGATTGAGCGCAAAAGCCGTCTTACCCACTGCAGGACGTGCTGCCAGGATAATCAGGTCACTGTTTTGCCAACCATAAGTGACTTTATCCAGTGGCTTGAAACCGCTCGTCACCCCGGTTACATCCTCGTTGCGACCCCGCAGGTCCTCAATCCGCTGGATGGTTTTAATCAGTACAGAATCGATGGGCTGCATGCTGCTGCGCATGTGTGCGTTGGTAATTTCAAACAATTTCGATTCAGCCTCATCCAACAGTTGAAAAGCATCGGTACTGTCCTCATAAGCTTCACTAATGATTTCTCCGCTCATACGAATCAGCTCCCGCTGAATGAACTTCTCCTGAATGATCCGGGCATGTGCCTCGATATTAGCAGCCGAGACCACACTATTGGTGAGCTTGGTAATATAATAGGGGCCACCCACAATATCCAGTTCCTCCTTACTCCTAAGCTCCTCCACCACGGTAAGAATATCTATGGGTTGACTTTTACTGGAGAGCGACTCCATTGCCCGAAAAATGCGCTGATGGGCATCGACATAAAAACATTCTGCCTTGATGGTCTCAATGGACAAATCAAAAGCGTCCTTTTCGAGCATAATGGCTCCAAGAACGGCTTCCTCCAATTCCCGGGCCTGTGGCGGTACTTTTCCAAATACCATTGTACCCAGGTCAACTGCTGGTCTTCTCTTCTGCTTTCTGTCCTTATTTACATTTGTTATATCCATGGTTCTTGTCCGGCGATAAAAGTCCCGTCATTAGTTTTAATACCAACGATTTCTAGGTGCAATCCAACTTGTAAATTAAGAAAAAATTTATATTGAACTGGCGCTGTACCCTTAAATCAAAAGGCGAATTTAGACCTGAAACGGGGTAGAAAAAAATCTTTATTTCTCAACAAAATTCGTAAATTATACACAGGTTTATACACAATATTCTGCTGCTGTTGCATTTATCGTTTCAGAAACGTCTTGAAAAAATAGAATGCTCAGGGCTGTTCATCCGCCGAATGCCGCTTTACTGCCATCGGAATCCGGAATAGGACCAGGTGATCTTTAAGGCTGGCGGAACGCCGGCGCCTGATTAACGAAAAACGAGATTAATGAAAACAGGCTTTTTTTTAAGTATCGGGTTTGCGCTCCTAATCATGACAGGATGCAGTAAAAAAAACCTGCCAACGCAGGAAGACCGAAAGGGTAGCGATCAACAGCACCCGATCAGCCTCGCGGCACCCGTAGCCAATGTATTTACTAGCTTCTCCTTCGATTTTTTTAAAACCCAGCAATCCCGGGCCGGCGTAACTGAAGACCTTTTTGTATCACCGCTCAGCCTACATATCGCCCTGGGGATGCTGGCCAACGGTGCTGAAGGCAGCACCCATACAGAAATAATGAACGCACTGAAAGCGGAACAACTCTCCCAGGGAGCCCTGAACCAGGCCTACAGCACCCTACTTACGGAACTCCCCCAGGCAGACCCTGCTGTGGAAATGGCTTTGGCCAATGCCATATTTTATAAGAATGGTTTTTCCGTGGAGGCACCATTTCTCGGTATCCTGCATAACAGTTTCAATGCGGAGATCACTGCTTTGCCCTTTCTGCCGGAAGATCTGACGATTATCAATCAATGGGCCAGTGACCATACCAATGGCAAGATCCCTCAAGTACTTCAGGAGCTGAGTCCGAATCTGGTCATGTTATTAATGAATGCACTCTACTTCAAAGGCGACTGGCGCATCCGGTTCGACAAAAAAAACACCGCCGCCCAGCCTTTTTACCGGGAAGCCGCTACCGCGTCTACGGTTCAGATGATGCAGCGGAAAGATACCTTTGAGCTGGCGACCGGATCGGGTTACCGAGCCCTGCAACTGGCTTATGGCAATGGGCAGTTTCGGGCTACCCTGTTGCTGCCTGATGAGGATAAATCCATTACTGATATTTTTAATCAGCTGGATGCCGCTGCTTGGCAACAGCTGCAAAGAAGTTTTCAAACCCGCACGGTTCAACTGGGCTTACCCAAATTCAAGCTTTCAGCGGCTTATGACTTAAACAAGACCCTGGAGGATATGGGAATGGTAAAAGTGTTCCAGCCTGACGCAGCAAATTTGGAAGGTATTTCTCCGGTAAAACCACTATTTGTAAGTTTTGTCAAGCAAAATACTTTCGCTGCAGTGGATGAACAGGGCACGGAAGCCGCTGCAGTAACCACGATTGGCGTAGAAGTCACATCGGCACCGGCGCCCCCACCCCAGTTCATCTGCAATAAACCCTTTGGCCTGATCATAAGTGAAAAGACTTCGAATACAATCTTGTTTATGGGACGGATCATGGATCCGAAACAGTAAACCCGTACCCTGTAACAACCCAGCCCCGGCCATTTGACCGGGGCTATTTTACATTTATGGGCCGATGGCGGCTGGCTTACACGCCCTAAATCCTGTATCTTTGCGGCGCTTCGGAGGCGTTCTCCGGTTATAAATTTTGGACTAGCAAATATGACAATTTCTTATAAATGGCTGAGTAAATACCTGCCTGAAACCATTGCGGCAGACCGGTTGAGTCAGATCTTAACCTCGATCGGACTGGAAGTCGAAAGCCAGGAATCCTATAGTTCCGTCCCTGGCGGACTAGCCGGGCTGGTGGTGGGCGAAGTGTTGACCACAGCCAAACATCCCAATGCAGATAAATTGAGCCTTACTACGGTTGATATCAGTGGCACAGCGCCACTGAAAATCGTTTGCGGTGCACCAAATGTGGCAGCGGGCCAGAAAGTGATTGTTGCGCCCATCGGAACGACCATATATCCGACTACCGGTGAGCCCCTGACGATGAAAGCAGCCAAAATACGGGGTGAGGAAAGCCAGGGCATGATCTGCGCTGAGGATGAAATCGGTCTGGGCAGCTCGCATGAAGGGATTCTTGTTTTACCCGACACCGCAAAAGCCGGTACCCCTGCAGCGGACCAATTGGCGGTCTATACGGATACCATTTATGAGATTGGCCTGACACCCAATCGAATGGACGCCATGAGTCATTGGGGCGTTGCCCGCGATGTGGCTGCCTATCTGGCCCATCATGAACAGAAAAAAGACGGGTTGCGCCTGCCGGCCATTGCCCCATTACCTATATCGAAAACGCAATCCCCGATTGAAATATCGATAGAAGACACCCAGGCCTGCCCCCGTTACAGCGGTCTCAGTATCACCAATGTAAGCATCGGTCCTTCACCTGTCTGGATGCAGGATCAGCTGCGGGCGATAGGCGTCAAACCTATTAATAATCTGGTGGATATCACCAATTTCATACTTCATGAAACCGGCCAGCCCCTGCATGCATTCGATGCCGATAAAATCCGGGGGGGGCGTATCATCGTTCGAAAACCGGAACCGGGTAGCCCTTTTGTAACCCTGGACGGCAAAGAGCGCAAACTGAATGCTTCAGATCTGATGATCTGCGACGCAGAAGGCCCCCTATGTATCGCCGGCGTTTACGGTGGTCTGAATAGCGGTGTTACGAATACCACCAGGAATATATTTCTGGAAAGTGCCTGTTTTGAAGCCGTCGGAATCCGCCGGACTTCCTTTGCCCATGGGCTGAGAACGGATGCCGCCACCCGCTTTGAAAAGGGTACGGATATTTCGGCTACTGTCAATGTACTAAAAAGAGCGGCCGCTTTGATCCTGGAATATTGTGGCGGCGAACCGGTATCCGAAATCGTCGATCGTTACCCCGATCCCCAACCCCGGAAGGTGGTGATCCTAAAATATCATTACCTAAAAAAGCTGAGCGGCAAAAATTATCATCCGGATGCCGTGAAAAAAATTCTGGGCGCCCTGGGTTTTGAGATCGAAAAGGAAGATATCGATTCCCTGAAGATTGCGGTACCCTACCATAAACCCGATGTCAGCCTGCCGGCAGATATCGTAGAAGAAATACTGCGTATCGACGGTCTGGACAATATCCAGATCCCGAGCGCCATCCATATGACACCGGCAATCAATCCGTATAGGGCGACCGCGCTGTTGCGGGAGAAAACAGCTGCCTATTTGGTGGGGCTGGGTGCACATGAAATCCTGACTAATTCCATTACCAATAAAGCTTATTTCCCGGCTCTTGAACCGGAAACAATGGTGCGGATGAAAAACAGTCTGAGTGCAGAACTGAATATCATGCGTCCCCGTATGCTGCAAACAGGACTGGAAGTCATCGCCCATAACCTGAACCGCAAAAACGAGCAGTTACGTCTTTTCGAATACGGCAGGACCTACCTGATCAACGATAAGGGCCAGTTTGAGGAACCTGAACACCTTTGTTTATACCTGAGTGGCAAACAGCACGCCGATGCCTGGAAAGGCAAAAGCGCATCCAATGATCTGTTCACCCTGAAAGGTATGGTCGCCCAATTGCTGAACCTGGCGGGCATTACCGAAATTGAATATGCCGAAGCCAGCACGGAAGCCTTTCAGTACGGTCTCGAAATCCGAAGCAGGAGTAACCTGCTGGGAAGTCTGGGATTGGTCAACCGGGACCTGTTAAAATCTTTTGACATCCGGCAAGCGGTATTTTATGCCGATCTCAACTGGGATGAGATCTCCCGGCAAGCCGCCGCATTTAAGACCTCGTTCAAGCCGATTCCTAAATTCCAGCCGGTTCAAAGGGATATTGCATTGGTGGTCCCCAAATCCCTGCCCTATGCTGCTGTAGCGGCCCAGATTGAAAAACTCAGGTTGAAAAAACTGCAATCCGTTCAGCTCTTCGATATTTTCGAAAGCGAGAAACTGGGTACCGACCGCAAATCTCTGGCTTTAAACTTCAGTTTTATGGACCGGGAGAAGACCCTGACAGATCAGGAAGTGGATGGCTGGATGAATAAAATCATGCGTAGCCTGGAAACGGAGCTGAACGCAGAGATCCGCAAGTAGCAGCAGGCATTACGCCCACTGATCTCTAAAAAACCTGGCTAAGGACGGTATGATATTTGCACAGTTTAGCGTATCTTTCCTTTCGTGAAACTATTTTGCCGGGAAAGTATAGGGTAACCGGTATCTATTTTTTCAATATTATTTGATTCTTTCCCGCTATGTCCCAGGTACTTGAAGAAAAAATAAAATCCATTCAGGACAAACTCCAATTACTGATCCGCAGGCATGCAGCCATCGTCAAGGAAAATCAATCTTTAAGAAACGCGCTCGACGAAGCGAAACAACAGACACTGGCGGCAGCCGGTGCCGCTGAAGCACTTCAACATCAGCTGGACGCCAAAAAATACAGCCAGAACGGAATGGAACCCGGGGAAAAGAAAGCATTCGAAAAGAAAATCAACGGCTACATTAAAGAAATCGATAAATGTATCGCGCTGTTGAGTGTATAGGTAACCGAACCTGCAGCAGCGCCTTCAATGATAAAACTTCAGGCTTTTATGTCCAAAAAAAATCTAATCCCCGCCAATATCAATATCGCTGACAGAAATTTTCATGTACATATGTCCGCCGAGGACGAACAAACGGTCAGGCAGTCGGTCAAAATCATCAATGATAAGATTGTGGAGTTTAAAAAGGCCATGCCGGGTAAGGATATGCAGGACTATATTTCCATGGTCCTGGTCTGGTTTGCCACTGAGAGTGCATCGAAAAACGTTTCGATGGCCGATGAAAAACATTTGATGCAGAAACTCGGTCAGATCGAATCGCTTATCGACGAAAAATTGTCTTAATTTGCACCTGCCCCGGTGAGGCGGTTCGGGCATAGCCGTCAGCTGCACCCCTTCTTTTCACCAGTCTACCCCCCAAAATCGTTTTCGAAAATTGCTGATCCTTTAGAAGCTGCAGGCGCAGATGCGCCAAATTACGACTGTCACGCAATGCGCCGGCACGGGTTCCAATACCCGCAGAATTCTATACAGGGTCTAGCCCATTTTTTGTTATCTTCGCCTCTTACCCGCCCTAAGGCCGGGTATTTTTTAATAATAATGATTTTGTAGAACCGTTTTCGAAAGAAAAATTTAAATGAACTTTAATGGATCCCATAATAATTACTGTACTGGTTGCGCTGGCAGGCCTCGTAGCGGGCATCGTGGCAGGTAAATTTATTTTTGCCAAAAATACCCAACAAAAAATCGAAGAAGCTGAATTAAAAGCAAATACCATTATCAAGGAAGCCGGACTCAAGGCTGAAAACATCCGGAAAGAAAAGGAACTTCAGGCTAAAGAGAAATTTGTCGGCCTCAAATCAGCTCACGACAAGGATGTTAACGAACGCAACCGTAAGATTACCGAAGGCGAAAATCGCATCCGGCAGAAAGAACAATCCCTGAGTCAGAAAGAAAATAATATCGAAAAACAAATCAAGGAAAACGATATTATCAAGGAAAACCTCAACAAACAGATAGAGGTAGTTAACCGCAAACGTACCGAACTGGAAAAACACCAGGAAGAACATATCCGGCGACTGGAGAAAATTGCCGGTCTGACCGCTGAAGAAGCGAAGGTACAGTTGGTGGAAAGCCTTAAGAATGAAGCCCAGACCCAGGCTATTGGTATCCAGCAGGAAATTATCGATGATGCCAAACAAAAAGCTAATAAGGAAGCCCGCAAGATCGTTATTCAGACCATTCAGCGTACCGCGGCAGAACAGGCCATCGAAAATTCGATTACGGTATTTAACCTGGACAGTGATGAAGTCAAGGGCCAGATTATTGGCCGTGAAGGGCGGAATATCCGGGCCCTGGAAGCTGCTACCGGAGTGGATCTGATCGTCGATGATACACCGGAAGCCATCCTGCTGTCCTGTTTTGACCCCCTGCGCCGCGAAATAGCACGACTCAGTTTGCAGCGCCTGGTTGCCGACGGTAGAATCCATCCGGCCCGAATTGAGGAAGTAGTCGATAAAACACGCCGCCAGATCGAAGAGCAGGTAATGGAAATTGGCGAACGTACGGTCATTGATCTGGGTATACATGGTTTACATAAGGAGCTGGTCCGGATGGTCGGTAGGATGCGTTACCGTTCTTCCTATGGACAGAACCTGCTGATGCACAGCCGTGAAACTGCCAATCTCTGTGCCACCATGGCAGCGGAACTGGGCCTGAATCCCAAACTGGCCAAAAGAGCGGGTCTCCTTCACGATATTGGGAAAGTCCCCGATGAAGAAAGCGAACTGAGTCATGCCCTGCTGGGGGCCAAACTGGCTGAAAAATATGGTGAGAATCCGGCTGTTGTCAATGCCATCGCCGCCCACCACGATGAAGTGGAAATGCAGTATGTAATATCCCCCATTGTTCAGGCCTGTGACGCCATCAGTGGCGCCCGACCGGGTGCACGCCGGGAAATCATGCAGCAATACCTGCAACGGATCAAGGACCTGGAGAACCTGGCGACCAGCTATCCGGGTGTGGAAAAAGCTTATGCCATTCAGGCCGGACGGGAACTTCGGGTGATCGTGGAATCTGAAAAAGTCAGTGACCAGGATAGCGATAAACTGTCTTTTGAAATCGCCCAGAAAATACAGACAGAAATGACCTTTCCGGGACAAATTAAGGTCACAGTTATCCGGGAAAAAAGAGCGGTTAACGTTGCCCGCTAATCCATCCAAATTTCAATACTTTTTAAAAGCCGGCAGTGATCTGACCGGCTTTTTCAGGCCCTTGTCCAGGGTTTAAGTTTTTTTTATCATGCTGTTGGTGGGCCGGCGGAGCATAGCAGGGTACCTTTACAGGCAGGTTCGACCGGCAAACCGGCTGGCTTTTCGGATCTTTTAATTCCAGATCACATGAAGTTTATTATATTTTTACTGGGTGGTAGTCTGTTGTTGCAGACAAGGATTCAGGCCCAGACAACAGCACCCGCAGACCCTCCGACTACAGCCAGGCCCGTGCAGCGTCCGAAAAACGCTGATCATTCGCAGGGCAATGGCCGGTTATTCTTTGCCGAACTCAAAGACGGCAGCCGGATCACGGGTTCCGGTCAGATTAAAATCCGGGAAGGCGTTGCCATCCTGGAGCTGCAAAATGCGGAAGGCAGGACCCGGAGCCTGCGACCGGAAGCCATCAAAAGCCTCAGCCAACAAACTGCCGGCGGGCGGGAATCCCTGATTAATTTCGAAAATCAATACTGGCTCTGTAAACTCCACCGGAATGTGGAACGCTTTTACCAGACGAATAGCCCTTCAGACCTCTTGTTTATCGAAGATCAGGACCGGATACGTGCCGCAGACAGAGAAGAAGTAACCGGGCTGGTAAAAAACAATAAAGCCGCATATAAGCTGGCCCGCAAAGGCAAGCTCAAAAAAGCACTGGAAGTCTATATCGGAATGGAGGATTTGCACCCAGATGGGCCGCCCCGGCGCCAGGATCCGCCTGCAAAGAGACCCCTGTTTAATACACAGTAGCCTCCCTGTTCCCGCAAACCGTTCAACGGCGTTTTCTGGTAAACAGATTCTTTCTTCTCATATCTTTTGAACAATTTCTGACAAATTCAGTTATTTTGCTGTTCAATGTATCGAAAGCTTGCCCCGTAAATACTATTCAATGAAGGGCAGTAGCAAATTCCTGAAAATATTCATCCTGGGGCTCCTGAGCGCGATCGGGCCTTTTTCAATCGACATGTACCTGCCGGGCTTTCCCAGTATTGCCGGGGATCTGGGCACAGATGTCAGCAGGGTTTCGCTGACCCTGTCGAGCTTTTTTATCGGTATTTCTGCCGGCCAGTTGCTTTATGGTCCGCTATTGGATAAATACGGGCGTAAAAAGCCCCTGTATATCGGTCTGGTCGTGTATATCCTGGCTTCGGCAGGCTGCGCATTTGCCGGTTCAGTAAACCTATTAATTGCCCTCAGATTTTTGCAGGCCCTGGGGGGATGTGTCGGAATGGTGGCATCCCGGGCCATGGTAAGGGATCTATTTCCGGTCTCCGAAAATGCCAAGATATTCTCCCTGCTGATGCTGGTGGTAGGCGTGTCGCCGATTATTGCCCCCACCCTGGGAGGCTATGTGACCGCTGCTCTGGGCTGGAGGTATGTATTTGCGGTCTTATTGCTACTGGGTATCCTGGTACTGGTTCTCTGTATTTTCTACCTGCCGGAGAGCCGGGAACCCGATCCCGAATATTCGCTGGCCCCCCGTTCCATTCTGCGCAAATTTGGGGAAGTCTTCCAACAGCCTCAATTTGTCATATTCGCTTTTGCCGGTGCTTTTACCGCTGCCGGCCTGTATGCCTATATCTCGGGGTCGCCCCATGTTTTTATGGAAATCTTCGGGACCACGGAAAAAGAATATGGCTGGATTTTCTCGATCATCGCCGCAGGACTGATCATTGCCACCCAGATCAATGCTCAGATTCTGCGGTTCACCAGCAGCCGGGTCATCGTACCCAGAGCCGTATTGCTGCAGGTGGTCACAGGACTGCTCCTGCTGGGAGGTTTTATGGCCGGCTGGTGGGGGATGACGGCTTCGGTACTGCTTTGTTGCATTTTTCTGGCTTGCCAGGGTTTTACTTTTCCCAATGCTTCGGCACTGGCCCTTGAACCCTTCGAAAAAAATGCCGGATCTGCTTCAGCCTTAATGGGTTGCATCCAAATGGCCGTAGGTACAATCTCTTCTGCCCTGGTCAGCGTGTTTCATGATCAGACGGCGGTCCCGATGGGTTTTGTAATGGCCGTTTGTGCCACCGTCGCCCTGTTGATCCTGTACAGTGGCCGAAAATTTCTGGCGCGTCGTGTTGCCGGAAAGGCCCTTACCAGTCAGCCTGCCGGTACCTGTGGGGATGTCTGCCTCTCGAAACCACCTGAACCAGCGGAGGTCTAAAATCTTTCGGCGGGGTTGAATGAAATTGTGAACTATTTCCCTTACCTTTGCAGTCCTTAAAAATTTAAGTTATGAGCAACGCGGTAGCTTTCGTTCATGAGCAATTGACTCAAAAAAAGAAATTTCCGGCTTTCAAAGCAGGTGATAATATTACTGTAAACTATAGAATTATAGAAGGTAATAAAGAACGTATACAGTCTTTTAAAGGCGATGTGATCAAAAAACAGGGAACCGGGCATACGGCCACATTTACCGTTAGAAAAATTTCTGACGGAATTGGCGTAGAAAGGTTATTCCCTTACACTTCACCCAATATCGACTCAATCGTATTGAATAAAGTCGGCCAGGTACGCAGAGCCAAACTTTTTTATCAGAGAAAAAGAAGCGGTAAAAGCGCACGTATCCGTGAAAAACGCAGAGCTGTTGCTGATAAAACTGCAGCAAAAGCATAGGCTGAAAACATTCAGATTATTAAAGAGAATCCTGCCATTGGCGGGATTTTTTTTTAGGGTGCTGCCTCTGTCGTCCCTCCCGATCCCGCAGACCAGCGGGTATGACCACAATCAGGGCAGGCGGGTGCAGTGCCACCATGGGCATAAATGGTTGTTCCGCAACTCACACAACCATACCATCCGTCTTCCGGAAAATTGCTGGTATAATGTTTCCCTAGGTATTGTGGTAGAATACGCAGACCAGGCCGGACATCCTTTTCGGCATTTTTAAACACGCTCAATTGCCCGTTGACTTCCAGGATAGCATAACGGACCTGACCCAGATGCTCCACACCAGCCTGACGGAGTTCCATGAAAAATTCATCAAAAGAGATATGCTCCTCTTCGATCGCCTTCTGGGTATAGCGTCCCTGCTCAATGATCACAACCGGTTCCCCCTCCATAAAACGTTCCAGCCGGGAAGAACGGACAATCAGCCAGGTGATGAGTTTGTATAGTATGATAATGCACACTATCGTGAGCACGGCTGGCAATACCCCCACTTCCTTGTAGAAACTCATATCACCGGCAGCGGAACCCAGTGTCAGGATAATGACCAATTCGAACAGGGTGAGCTGCCTGACGCCTTTCTTGCCCGTAAGTTTCAGGGCGAGCAGCACCACAGCAAAAGCAATAAAACTACGCAGCATCACTTCAGGCAGAAAGCCCCAGCCCTCTCCCGAAAGAAAAAAATCCTGCCAGTCACAAAGGTAGATATGGCGCATACCGGTAATCATTTATGCCGGTGATATGAACCCCAAAAAGCATTAACGGCCCTTCTTGGCCCAGCCATCTTTGAGCGTCACCGTCCGGTTAAAAATCAGCGGCTTTTCCGGACTGTCCTTGTCCAGAATAAAATAGCCCTTTCGCAAAAACTGAAAATGATCTCCCGAGCCTGCACCAGCCAGCGCCGGCTCTGCCAATGCACCCGAAACGGTTCGTAATGCATCAGGATTGATAAAGTCGGTAAAGTCGCCTCCTTCAGCGGCAGGATCTTCCACCGTGAAAAGCCGGTCATATTCATGTACGTCTATGGATATATGGTCTGCAGCATTCACCCAATGTAGGGTGCCTTTCACATGAATCCCCGAACGATCATCCCCGCTTTTCGAATCCGGGAAATAAGTACAATTCAATTGCTGCACGACACCGTTTTCATCTTTAATTACTTCATCACACTGTATGATATAGGCATGTTTCAAACGCACTTTCTGACCGGGTGCCAATCTAAAATATTTTTTAGGGGGATTTTCCATAAAATCCTCCCTTTCGATAAACAAGTCCCGGCTAAAGCTCAGTTGCCGATGTCCGGCATCCGGATCTTCGGGGTTGTTTTCAGCATCGAGTAATTCATTGTCTTTTTCGTAGTTGGTAATCACCAGCCTGACGGGATCAAATACCACCATCCTTCTCAGCGCAATTCGGTTGAGATCTTCACGGGCACAGAATTCCAGCAGGCCAAGATCCACCATATTATCTCTTTTACCGACCCCGATCCTGTGGCAGAATTCCCGGATACTGGCAGGGGTATAACCTCGTCTGCGGTAACCGGCAATCGTCGGCATCCGGGGATCATCCCAGCCTTTGACATAACCCCTGGTCACCAGTTCCAGTAATTTTCGTTTACTGGTTACGGTATGACTCAGGTTTCTGCGGGCAAATTCATACTGGTGTGAAGGATAGATCTCCAGCTGCCTGATGAGCCAGTCGTATACCTCCCGGTGGGGAACAAATTCCATAGTGCAGATGGAGTGGGTAATCTGCTCGATGGCATCGCTCTGTCCATGAGCAAAATCATACATGGGATAGATACACCAACTGTCACCGGTACGGTGGTGGGCAGTATGCTTGATCCGGTATAAAATAGGATCCCGCATCAGCATATTGGATGACTCCATATCGATTTTGGCCCGAAGCACTTTTTCACCATCCTGATATTTACCTGCGCGCATATCGGCAAAAAGCTGCAAGTTTTCAGTCACTGAACGGTCCGCAAATGCGTTGCGCCGCCCCGGCTGGGTCGGTGTACCTTTTTCAGTGGCAATGGTCTCACTGCTGCTATCATCCACATAGGCCAGCCCTTTTTCAATCAAACGAACGGCCAATCCATACAGGGTTTCAAAATAATCCGACGCATAATACTCATTAGCCCACTTGTAACCCAGCCACCGGATGTCATTCTTGATACTTTCTACGTAAGCGGTTTCTTCGGTAACCGGGTTCGTATCGTCAAAACGGAGGTTGGTGCCTCCGCCGTATTTTTCGGTCAAACCGAAATTAAGGCAGATACTGCTGGCATGACCTATATGCAGGTACCCGTTGGGTTCTGGCGGGAAACGGGTCATAATCGACTGGTACTTACCGGATGCCAGATCTTTTTCAACAATTTCTTCCAGAAAATTCAGGCTTTGGGGCTCCTCCACATGTTTATCTGCACTCATATATTAGTATAATTCTATACCGGCAAATTTAAATGAATACGGCTGAATTTCAAGCGTTACACCCGTTCTGAACCCAGCGTTAGGGCCTTTTAATCTTGTCTGCCGTTTACGAGGATCTCTGACTCCGGATAAAGCGTAATCGTTGCCTTTGTAAAATCTGAAGCATCGGCCTTATATATATTGTCAACATAGTTCTGGGGATTACGGTCGATATAAGGAAACCAGGTGCTGTGTACCTGTACCATAATACGATGGCCTTTCTTGAAGGTATGCAACACATCCTGAAGCCGTATGGGCACCCAGGCCGGAACGCCGGGCACAAAAGCCTCAGGTCTTTCAAAACTATTGCGGAACCGGCCCCTGAAAACCTCTGCCCGAACAAGTTGCTGGTAGCCACCCATAATTATATTGGGCGGATTCAACGGATTCTGTGGCGTGTTATCGGGATAAACATCAATGATTTTTACGATGAAATCAGCATCACTGCCCGTCATCGAAACTTTAAGGCGGGCCATGATCTCTCCTGAGAAGGTGAGGGCTTCGCGGAGCGTATCGGTCTGAAAACTCAGGACATCGGTTCTTCTGGACGCCTGTCGTTGATCGTCGCTCATATAAAGGCGGGGTGTAAATGCCAGCCCTTCAGTTTCAGACCGGTAAGGGACCGGTTTGGCAGGATCGCTGACATAGGAAAAACGATATTCGCTGCCAGGCGCAGGCGCTTTTCGGGTCAGGGTATAATCCAGTCCGAAATAAAAATGCAGGACGGGTTGATCGTTATCCGGCCACTGCTCATGGCGCTCCCATGATTTGGT
Source organism: Niabella terrae (assembly GCF_054783135.1). Classification (NCBI taxonomy): domain Bacteria; kingdom Pseudomonadati; phylum Bacteroidota; class Chitinophagia; order Chitinophagales; family Chitinophagaceae; genus Niabella; species Niabella terrae. The sequence goes on along the minus strand of NZ_BAAGRD010000005.1, from coordinate 41,574 downwards.
GCCTGTGTTGAACATCAGGGCTTCAGGCGCATCGGCTACCGGCATGTCCTTGAGATAATGCTGAAAAAACGGGAGTTCCACATCACGCAGGTAATAGGTAGAAATACTATCGCCGAAATAAAGATGATTGTGCACGGCATGCTGCGTTTCCCTGGCCCAGTCGCCATGACCCCATGGGCCCATTACCAGGGTATTTGCCGCACCGGGCGAATGCCGTTCAATCGTTTTGTAGGTATTCAGCGGCCCATAGAGATCCTCAGCGTCAAACCAACCACCCACAACCATGACTGCCGGCCGGACATTTTTCAAATGCGGGAGGATATTGCGACGCTGCCAGAAACTGTCATAATTGGGATGTTCTGTCACCTGCTGCCAGAAAATATTATTTCCGGGGTACAGCTGTTCCGTGATCTGCTTCAATGGTCCCAGACGGAGATAGAAATCATAGGCATCGGGATGCGGTTGTTCATAAAACGGCGCGAGCTGATCCTGGTACCAGGCGGCATTGACCCTGCCTGGTTTAGGCACACCGAATACCGGAAAAGCGGCTGTGTAACTTTCCAGATAGGCGCCGTTATGGTGAAAATCGTCAAAGTAAAAATCTGCAACAGGCGCCTGGGGGGAGACTGCTTTTAGGGCAGGATGGGCATCAGGAATTGCCGCTGAGGAATAAAAGCCCGGATAGGAAATTCCAAAAATCCCCACCTTGCCGTTATGGCCTTTAATATGTGCCAGTAACCATTCAATGGTATCCCAGGTATCGGAACTTTCATCAATATCTTTTTTATTCCGGGGGTCATTCCCTGGAATATTGGGCGTCATATTGTTGAACGCACCTTCGCTCATATAACGACCCCTTACATCCTGAAATACAAAAATATAACCATCCCGAACCAGGTAGTCCGAGGGTCGGCCGTTGAACGCATAGTGCCCAAACAAAGAAGCATTATAACAGGTCCGGTTAAGCAGGATCGGATAATGCTGCTGTCGATCAAGGGGAAGATACACCAGGGTATGCAGGCGAATGCCATCCCGCATGGGAATATCAAAAACCTTCAGTTGATAATGGGCCGAGATATAACTGGAATCCAGATGCTGGGCACCTGCCTGCATCCATACCAAAAGCAAAAGATTCAGCAAAATCGGGCGGCGTATCTGAACATTCATGGTCTCTGGTTTTGTGGTTGAAAGGCAAAATGGAATGCTGAGGGAAACGGGTCTTTTAAAAACAAAGCGAATGTTCCCTGAACCTAAAAGTAGGTAATTTTTCAAGGCGTTTTGAAAGAAATCACCGACCCTTTTGATAGGACATTAATCGTATTGCTCCAGCATTCGGAAGTGCTTCCTGGCCGACTGTAAAAAATCCTTTCCTTTGCGATAGGCCCAGTAAGGGCTGCCGTGGCGATGGTTGTAACGGCTGATCTTAAAAAGAACCTTCCAATGCCGGAGGATTACCCGATATGCCTGCCAGAGCGACATCCCAGAATCATAAATATGGTTCGGTTCCGCACCCGCCCCATTAAACTCCAGAATCTGAAAATTCCGGCCTGCTTTCAGGTCAGCCACCGATGTCGTTTTAATATCATATCGTCCGTAATAAAACGTGCCGGTATAATGGCTGATACGATCAAAAACTTCCAATAGCCGTTCGTCAATTTCTGTATTCAGGTTGATAAAATGAGCCCCGCGGTTGTGATTGCCGGCATATGACAGATAGAATACTTCATCCTTTTCCAGTATACGGTCGAAACGGTGGCCGTGCCGGTGTTCCATTTCTTCAAAACGCAGCCGGGCGCGGGGATGGGACAAGATCAGTTCCTTCAAACAGTGCTGACCATCACCGGTCACCTGCAGCAGTTCCTTCTGAATAAATCCGGTAATATGGCCCTGCTGTTGCCAGGGGTAACGGTAGTAAAAAACACTGACTTCGACCGGCAGATCCACTTTCTGCTGGACAATATATTCGACAGGTATCCGTTCATGGTAACGTAGTAACTGGGTCCGATCGCCGATTACCCTGAATAAAATCCCTTTCATACCTACATCTGGCTTTACGATAAATGGATAGGAAAAACCCTCTACGGCAATTTTATTCAGCAACACATCGGCAGGCATACCTGCGGTAATGTATATCGAGCGGGGAACCATTTCAGCCGGCAACTGCTCGTACATTTCTTTTTTACCCTCACCTTCAAAACCTCCAAAAGTAATGGTCGGATTTGAAGCGCTGAAAAACCACAGTGACCTGCTGCGCAGGCAGTACCATAACCATACCGGGGCGATGGGCGCATACAGTACAAAAAAATTCCAACGCTCCCAGGCAGATATTTTCTTCAAAAAATTTGTCATTCGCAGGTCACAAACATAATATTAATATGCGATAGCTCCATCAGGTAACCTGTGCCGCCTGTTGGTTCGGGTCGGATAAAAGAGTACTTTTAAGCAACCTTAATATCCATATATGATGAAGGTACCTACAATTGCAGAATTTGCCGCCAGGGGTGAAACACCCGAAGTGCTTTTCTGGGTGGGCTGTGCCGGGAGTTTCGACCAGCGGGCACAACGTATTACCCGGGCTTTTGTGCAGATTCTTGAAAAAATAAAAATACGCTATGCCATCCTCGGCAAAGAGGAAATGTGCACCGGCGATCCCGCCCGACGAGCGGGCAACGAATTTCTGTTTCAGATGATGGCCTATCAGAATATCCAGTTATTGAACGGATATGGCGTTCAGAAAATCATCACCACCTGCCCGCACTGTTTTAATATCCTCAAAAATGAATATCCGGAACTTGGTGGCCGGTATGAAGTCATTCATCATACCACCTTCCTGCAGCAATTGTTGGATACCGGCAAAATTGTGATGCAGGAATCGGGCAGTTTTCAGGGCCGGAAAATTACTTATCATGACAGTTGCTATCTGGGAAGGGCGAACGATATCTATGAAGCACCCCGGCAGATTCTGGAACAGCTGGATGCCGAACTCGTAGAAATGGGTCGTTGCCGTTCCAATGGGCTCTGTTGTGGCGCTGGTGGGGCTCAAATGTTTAAGGAAGAGGAAAAAGGCGAAAGGCGGATTAATACCGAACGTACCCGTGAAGCACTGGAGACCGGCGCCGGGATTATTGCGTCCGCGTGTCCGTTTTGCAACACCATGTTGACCGATGGCATTAAGAACAGCGAACAGGAAGATCAGGTCCAGGTATTGGACATTGCGGAAATTGTAGCCCTCAGTATCAGTGCCGTATCCGGTGAGCTTCCGGATTCCGGTGAGAAGCTTTAATTTTGTGGTTTTACAGTGCAAGGAATTTTGATTTTATGAATCTGAACTATAAAGAACAACTGCCGGTGGATTTTGATCCCGCATCCCGGGTATGGATTTACCAGTCCAGCAGAATACTATCATTGGGTGAGGCGCTCGATGCTGAAGAAAGACTGAGCACGTTTAGCCGGGAGTGGCAAAGTCATGGCAATGCCCTTAAAACCGCCGCCTTCCTTTTCTTCGGTCAGTTCATCGTATTGATGGCGGACGAAACCTATGCGGGCGTAAGTGGCTGCAGTACCGACAGTTCCGTCCGGTTTATTAAAAGCCTGGAGCAGACCTACCAAATCAGTCTTTTCGACAGAACCAATCTGGCATTTCTGGTAAAGGACAAAGTGCAGGTAATCCCCTACAGCCAGGTACAATATGCTTTGGAACAGGGCTTTATTGATAATCAGACCCTTTATTTCAATAATCTGGTAGGGTCAAAAAAGGAACTGGAAACCCGCTGGATCCTTCCCCTTGGTGAAAGTTGGCTGGCCCAAAAACTGGAGATACCAGGGAACTAACCCCGAAGGCTGGCTGCTTTACCCTGAAAAAAGCGGACCCTCCTGCTGGCGCAGTATGCTGACCTGCCGGTTCCCTGCCTAATTTTTTCCCGATCTCGAAAACACCGGCCATACCGGTATGGTTAATTTTGCAGCGTTTTTGACTGTTTTCTGCCTTCGAAAGGAGTGCGCGGACGGACAGACAGAAGAATGCTCGCGTATTATCCTAATAACATGTTTCTACATACCTGTTTATCCATTTCGTTTACAAGCCAATTACCGGGTCGGCCCTTTGCGCCACCTGGAAAAGAGGGCCCGGCAAAAACCCATGTGGCAAGCGCTGTTTTTGGGCCATCTCTCAGGAACCAGGGGCTTCAACCAGTTGTTGCTGAAGTTGCCCATAATCACTAATACTATCAAACCGAAATCAATTGATCCATGATGGGAAGAAAATCAGGGGGGGAAGCACCCAGAAAGCATAAGAAAAACAAGACTTTTGACAAAATCATAGCCTGGATTCATTTATGGCCCAGTTTAATTTCAGCGCTGATCCTTATCGTAGTTTGTCTGACGGGTACCATCGTCGTCTATTCAGACGAGATCATGGAACTTTCGGCCGGCAAGCATCGATTTGTAGAACAGGTGGGTGCTGAAAAGCTTTCCCCGGCAGCCATAGTGGCCAAATTCCAAGCGGCCTTTCCCGGAGAACGCAATCCGGGTTATATAGTCAGTTATAAAGATCCCAAAAGGGCGACCCGACTGAATATATTCAATCCGAAAGAAGGGCTTCGTATGGCCTATATGGACCCGTATACCGGCAAGATTCTGAAAGTGGATCCCACCATTCATTTCTTCTACGTGACCGCCCACCTGCATGCTGAACTCCTGAGTGGTGAAATCGGCCATTGGATCGTCGATATTGCGTCAATTATCTTTCTGATAGAGCTGATCACGGGGCTGATACTCTGGTGGCCGGCCAAATGGAACAAACACAATCGGGATGCCAGTTTTAAGATCAAATGGAAGGCTAAATTCAAGCGATTGAACTACGACCTGCATAATGTCATGGGGTTCTATGCACTGACCGTTTGTCTGATCCTTACGCTAACAGGTTTGATTATCGCTTTTAAACCGGTACAAAACCTCACCCTGAAAACTTTTGGTACTTCGGCAGCGGCCCACGAATGGGAACATGAGATCGAAGACGCAAGAACTGCCCCCGGCCACAACGCCCATTATGCAACCCTCGAAACCAGGCTTTTCGAAAAATATCCGGACAAGAAAGAAATTCAGATTTATACCTGGGACATGAACGACTCTTCCGCATATTATGTGATGAAAATCGCCAAAAGCATTGGGCTGAAAAGTGCCGAAAATGCCCAACGGATCTATGTGGATCAGCGTACGGGCCGCGAACTGCTCCCCCCGGCTTATGTCAACCGGCATAACAAAGTGGAAAATGCCTACTGGAACCTGCACATGGGTAAATGGATGGGACAGCTGGGCAAACTGCTGACTTTCCTGGGCGGACTGATCGCCACCAGCCTGCCTATCACCGGCTTCCTGATCTGGTGGGGACGACGCAGGAAAAAGAAAAAGACCAGCCTGCCTTCCCGCAAAATCCGGCAGGAAAACCCGGTTCTTACATAAATAGCCGTATCGCGGACCACCCGGACCCTATCGTTCCGGGTGGTAGCCGACCCGATATTCCGCCGGGAGCAGTCAGCAGTACGAATAATACACGGACAGCCGGAATGGAAAATTTTATGTAGGTTTGTGACCTTATCAAATCATATTCAGTTAATATGGCAGAACAGATAGAAGATTTTGATGCTGACCTGGCCGGCGAGCAGGGTAAGGACCAGAAATCGGGCTGGTTCAGGAGAATCAAAAAGGGTATCCTCACAAAAACTTCTGAAAAAAAAGAAACTCAGGAAGGGCTCTGGACCAAATGCCCCGAATGCAACTATATTTCTACACTGGCAGAATTAAAAGAACAATTATATGTTTGTCCGAAATGTGGTTATCACCACCGCCTGAACAGCAGCCAGTATTTCGAAGTGCTTTTTGATAACAATGAATACCAGGAGCTGTTTAATAATATCAAAAGCAAGGATTTTCTGGGCTTTACAGACCTGAAAGCCTATAAAAAGCGGCTGGAAGACATCGCAGCTAATTCCAATCTTTCGGATTCTATGCGGGTAGCAGTCGGTAAGGTGGATGGTCAGGAAATGGTGATCGCCAGTATGGATTTTGAATTTATCGGTGGTTCGCTGGGAAGTGTCATGGGCGAAAAATTTGCCCGCGCTGTGGATTATTGCATTCAGCATCGCCTGCCTTATGTCCTTATCAGTAAAAGCGGTGGTGCCCGGATGATGGAAAGTGCCTTCTCCCTGATGCAGATGGCCAAGACCAGCGGTAAACTCTCTCAGTTAAGTGATGCCCGGTTGCCTTATATTTCCCTTCTAACGGACCCCACTTTCGGAGGTGTTTCGGCATCCTTTGCGATGCTCGGGGATCTGAATATTGCCGAACCCGGCGCCCTGATCGGATTTGCCGGCCCCCGTGTTATTAAGGAAACGATCAAAAAAGACCTGCCGGAAGGTTTCCAGCGCAGTGAATTTCTGCTGGAACACGGCTTCCTTGATTTCATCGTCAACCGTCATGATTTAAAAAAGAAACTTGCGCAGGTCATCTACCTGTTCGGACATTAAAATCCCCGGCCGCCAGTTCCTGCAACTACCCGCGGCACGCAGCAGTCAATATCAGAAATAGAGGCTATGGCCGCATCCATTTCCATAAAGAACCGGTCCGCATTTCATGAATATTTTGTGGATAGCACTTATGTGTGTGGCATGGTATTGCTGGGCACTGAAGTCAAGTCCCTGCGCGAAGGTCGGGCCAGCTTTAATGACAGTTATTGCTTTCTTCATAAAGGGGAGCTCTGGATTAAAGGATTGCACATAGCCCCCTATTCTCATGGCACCGTCAATAACCACGATGCCGACAGGGACCGGAAACTCCTGTTACAGAAAAGAGAAATCCGTAAAATAGCCGCCCAGCTCAAAGAAAAGGGCTTCACGCTCATCCCCTTGAAGATCTTTATGAACGACCGGAATTTTATCAAACTGGAAATTGGTTTGGGCAAGGGCAAAAAACTCTATGATAAAAGGGAAAGTCTGAAACAAAAAGAACTGGACCGGGAAATGAAGCGGTATCTTAAATAGATAGGCGGATCCTGTCCATCTGCACTTCCTCCAACCCGGCCCGGCGCTTTTCCGGGTTTTGAAGTGCCAATCCGCTTCGCTCCCGGCTGGCGGCCTGTTTTCTTTTACTAATTTTACCGCCGTGGCAACAGACCACTTTCACCGAATCTCCGGTTCGGGACTGAACCCCTCAGCGATGCAACGATCCACTGTATTTTAGGTTCCGGCATCTCGACCTTAACTGAAATAATTAAATAATGAAAATTATTATTTGCTTTATCGGCCTATTGACCAGCTTTCATGCCTGGGCCCAAAAAGCCGATACGGTTTCCGCTTCTTTAAAACTGAGCGCGACGGGCTCACTGAATAAGACCAATGATGGCACCTCCTATTTGCTCAACAATAATTTGAGTTTTGGCGCCCGCAAAGGCAGGAGCGCCCTGAACCTGAATGCAGCCTGGCTCTATGGCGGCACGCCTGAAAAACGGACCAATAGTGATATTGCGCTCAGCAGCAATGTCAACCTTTATCGATCGGGCTCGGAGTTTTATTACTGGGGCTTGCTGAACTATACCAGCAGTTATTCCCTCAATATTAAAAGCCAGGGACAACTGGGTATTGGTGTGGCCTATAACCTGCTGAACAAAAAAAATATCTGGCTCAATATCAGCGATGGGATCCTGGGTGAGCGCAGTCGTATCATTGAAACTGACAGCAGTATCGTTAGCTACCAGACCATCCGGAACTCACTGCGCATCCAGTTTCAGTATCTGCTGGCAGAGCGACTGCAATTCAGAACCAGTAATTACTTTCAACCTTCTTTCGAGCAGATCAGTGACCATATCCTCTCTAGTGATTCAGAGCTCAGTTATTCGATCTGGAAGGGTTTGAGTATGGCTTCCCGATTCACGTATAATAAAATCGGCCGCACGGGCAAGCAAAACCTGATTTTCACCTATGGGCTTTCCTACCTGCACCAGTTCTGAATGGTGTTGTTGACTTATTACAGTTCGAAACGCTCAATGCGCTTCTCTTCAATCAGGAAAGCCTCCAACTGCGGAAGCCTTGTTGTGACGACCATAATATCCAGGCTGACAATCAGTTTATCGGGATAAGATTCCAGTTTCAGCTCTTCCACCCGGTAGGAAAGCTGCCGGATTTTTTCAATGATCTGGCCTTTGAGCTGCCAGCTGTTCTGCGGCAGGACCATAACGAGTACTTTATTGGTTTTTCCGGAAAACAGGGCCAGATTCAGGTAGCGGCTTGTATAAACTATCAGCATACAGGCCAGCAGAAAGACCGCCGCCAGGAATATTTCTCCGTAACCGATGGCCATGCCGATGGCGGCGGCAATCCATATAACACTGGCTGTAGTCAGGCCGGACACATTATGGCCATCCTTGAAAATGACCCCTGCCCCCAGAAAGCCCACGCCCGCCACCACATAGGAGGCGATCCGCGCCCCATCTGTAAACTGGTTACCACTTTTTAGGGACAGTACGGTAAACAGACAGGCGCCCAGACAGATCACACTGATGGTCTTAATGCCCGCCGCCTTATCTTTCAGTTCCCGTTCCAGACCCAGAATCAGGCCCGCTATCAGTGCAAATAGCGCTTTATAAATATCGTCCGGTTCCAATACATACTGCATGGCTATTATTTTAGTCCTTATTCAAACAACTCCTGTTGCGCGGTGGGTCGGCTACCTTCCACCCATTGCATTTCTACGGATTTGGAATAATCCGTGAGCTTGGCGCCTACAGCTTTCCAGCCCATTACTTCCGTCACTTTGGCCAACTTAAATTTTGCACTTCGCACCTGAGCGCCCTTACCACTCTGTACCTGCAAGACCGGCTCTTCTGCAGTGGTGGCACATTCCAGGTAATTATTTTTCCCCTCCTTGATAAAGAGGAATTTCGATTTCAGGGTGGATGTTTCGATTTTGAATCGTTTTACATTATACTGCAGTTTGTCCATGTCCGCATAGACGGCAGTAATGATCTTTTCGGCATCAAACCTTTCTATCACCAGTACTTTCTCAGGATCAAATTTCTGGGTCATTTCCTGATCGGTTATTTCATAATAGCCGTCGCTGTAAATGACAAGCAGTTGATCTGCCGGTTCAAACATGCCTAAAAAACTGCCTTTTTCTTCTGTATTCAGCCGACCGAACTTATCATCGAACCAAAGCTTCTTTCCACTCAGTGTAGCGCGTCCTGCTTCCTTGAACTTGACTGTTTTTATGGGATACTTGGACACCTGATTACCCATGCTGCCGCGTCCCTTAATAGCAAGTTCTTCAAAATAAAAATCAAATTCCTTGATGCGGGCACTGCTATTGGGACTTAAAATTATTTTAACTACTTCGGCCTCTCCGTTGGGATTGATGGTAAAATAATGAACCTTACTTTTCTCATCGCCCTTGGTTAGATCATATACCTTGTCCCGTGTTACACTCGTCACATTGAACCGCTTCGCGTAACTGACACCTGATTTGCCGTCCGCATAAATCATATTGTAAGTGGTTCGTTCATCATTTTTCTGAAATACTGCGGCATGAATAATATCCTTTCCGATAAAAGTCTTGTCGGCAACCTTGATCACTTTCATGATGCCCCGCTTGGTAAAAACGATGATATCATCCAGATCGGAACATTCAAAAAGCAATTCATCTTTTTTCAGTCCGGTACCGATAAATCCGCCACTACGATCTGCGTATAATTTGGTATTGGCCATCACGACGTGCTTCGCTTCAATCACTTCAAACTGACGAATCTCGGTTTTACGTTCCCGGCCTTTACCATACTTCTTCAACAGGTTCTCAAAATAAGCAATCGCAAAGTCCACCAGATGGCCCAGGTCATGTTTTACGGCTCTTATTTCGGCTTCCAGATTCTTAATCTGCTCCTGCAACTCATGAATGTCCAGGCGGTAAATACGACGTACCGGTTTCTCGGTCAGCTTGAGTATATCTTCGCGGGTAATTTCCCGTTTTAGCTTCTTTTTAAACGGATCAAAAGCTTTGTCGATGGCGGCGATGACTTTGTCCCAACTGTCATGTTTCTTCTCCAGCTCTTTGTATATTTTTTCTTCGAAGAAAATTTTCTCCAGAGAAGTATAATGCCATTTTTCGTTGAGCTCCGCCAGCCTGATCTGCAGTTCTTTTTCGAGCAGGTCCTTGGTATGGTCCGCCGATTGCTTGAGCAGTTCCTGTACCGATAGAAACTGTGGTTTGGGATGATCATCTTCTCCCTTCACGATCACACAGGCATTGGGCGAAACGGATATCTCGCAAGACGTAAATTTGTACAGTGCGTCGATGGTAATATCGGGAGAGATACCCGTCGGCAGGTCTACCTGTATTTCCACCACTGCCGCCGTGTTATCGGTAACTTTTTTAATCTTTATTTTTCCCTGGTCATTGGCTTTTACAATTGACTCGATCAGCTGGTCGGTCGTCACAGCGTAAGGCACGCTTTTAATCAACAGGGTTTTCTTATCCAGTTCTTCTATATGGGCCCGGACTTTGACCTTGCCGCCCCGCCGGCCCTGATGATAATCCGTCACATCAATCATACCACCTGTCTGAAAATCAGGAAAGATTTCAAATTTCCTGCCCTTCAGGTATTTGATCGATGCCTCAATCAGTTCACAGAAATTATGCGGCAGGATCTTGGTGGAAAGCCCCACAGCGATTCCTTCAGCCCCATGTGCCAGCACCAGCGGAAACTTCATAGGCAGGGTAATCGGCTCATTATTCCTTCCATCGTAACTCAACTGCCAATCAGTGGTTTTGGGATTGAAGGCGACGTCCAGGGCAAATTTGCTCAGGCGCGCCTCAATATATCGGGATGCCGCCGCATCATCACCGGTTTCGACATTACCCCAGTTACCCTGGGTATCGATCAGGAGGTTTTTCTGCCCCATGTTTACCAATGCATCCCGGATGCTCATATCACCATGGGGATGGTAAGACATCGTCTGCCCCACAATATTGGCCACTTTATGCAACCTCCCGTCATCCATTTGTTTCATGGCATGCAGGATCCGCCGCTGTACGGGTTTCAGGCCATCTTCAATGGCCGGAACGGCCCGTTCCAAAATCACATAGGAGGCATAATCCAGAAACCAGTTTTTAAACTGTCCCTGTATGCCACTATTATCACTCTGTTCTGCAAATGCTGCTTTATCTTCTTTCATCTTTTATATCCACGCTTTATCACTTTCAAATATTAGGAACCCTGACGGGTCGTTGTATCCTGGCTTCGGGATGCCGGACCAATAGGGCCCAGATGTGTATGACCGAAACCGGTTTGGTATTTCAGGCCATAACCCAGCAAACGGTCCAGGGAAGCATGTCCGAAAATAACCATACCTGCCTGTTGCAATATCAGGTTATTCAAATATACCCCCGTCAGAAAAACGCCGATAGCCACCCCTTTATGGTGTAGCAGATTATAGGCGACGGCGCCGGTGGTATTGCCCGCGAGGTAGCCCAGCATGCTGATATCCGGCCCCAGTAATAATAACAGATACCAGTACCAGGATGCATCGCTGTTCCATAACAGCACCAGGCTCAGCATCAGCATCATCAGCTCTTCCAGTTTTAAGACTATTTTCATATACCAAACGGTTTTAAGCTTCAGACTGTCCGGCTGACACCTCGGTTTCCTGCGCCTGTGCAGCGCCTTTTTTGATATCAAAACTTTTCCAGTCCTTATCGATATTACCTTCTGCCTGGATCCGTCCCGCTGCTATCAGGGTCTTAATCCGCCACATAATGAATACATCTCCCGTCCTGGGTTGAAGCCGATTCATTATATGCTGCAGGGCCCGGGAAACTTTTTGCCATTCTCCCGATAAATGTTTCAGTATCTCTGCATCATAAAAGGATGCCGGTTGACTGGCGATTTTCTTGCCGCCTTCAAGAATGCGCACCAGGGCATCCTCTTCCGACAACCTTTTCCACTCATCAGGGTCCACTTCATATTCACTAAGGGTGATCGGCCGGGCCAGCTTCTTGGCTTTAATAAATTCGCTGGGCTGGATTTCATGCAGCCAGGAGGGATAGAAAATCTGTCCCTTCTCATTGATAAAAGGCAGGTTGTTGAGATAGAGTATCATCACCCGCCCCTGGTAAGCGCGAAGTTGCGGCATCAGCCAGTAATATCCACAGACATCATGCTGGTTTTGTCCCATCCATATCCAGACTTCAGTTTCATGCTCTTCCTCCAGTTGCCGCTGCAATTGATGTACGGTCAGCCGATCGTCATTTACCGCATCCTGGTCTTTATAGGGACTGCCTTCCAGTAATTGCTGCCACCAGTCCCGACGGGCCTGGTAACCCGCAGGCTCGTCCAGTGCTGTCAAGGGCCCGACAGCATAATCATCCCGAATAAGTACTACAGGTCCGGAAAGTGTTTCATCCAGCTCCTGCACCTGTTGCATCAGCGCTATCTCCGCTTCATTAAAAACTATATGTATCATGTATCTTCTAATAATTTATTTAAGGATTTCTCCTGTGGGCTGCATCGCCGGCCGCAATGCCACAACAGAGCCATCCTATGTTTATCTTCAGGCAGCCGCTTCTTCTGTCAGTTCGACTTTACGTGCGGCCACTTCATCTTCCTGATCAATTTCCACCACCAGATTGTTAATAATAAATTCCTGTCGCTGGGCGGTATTTTTGCCCATATAATATTCCAGCAACTGTTGAATATGATCACCCTGTTCTACCCGCATCAGTTGTTTACGCATATCGGTGCTGATAAACTGGGCAAATTCTTCCGGACTGATTTCTCCCAGTCCTTTAAAACGGGTTACTTCAGGTTTACCGGTCAGTTTTTTTATCGCGGCTTTCTTTTCTGACTCACTATAACAGTAAATGGTGTCTTTTTTATCCCGTACCCGGAACAAGGGCGTTTCCAGTACGTATACTTTTTCCTGCTTGACCAGATCAGGGAAGAACTGCAGAAAGAAAGTCATGATCAGTAGTCGAATGTGCATCCCGTCGACATCAGCATCTGTGGCAATTACAATATTATTGTAGCGCAGTCCTTCCATACCCTCTTCAATGTTAAGGGCGTGCTGCAACAGATTGAATTCCTCGTTCTCATAGACCACTTTCTTTGTCAATCCGAAAGCGTTCAGGGGTTTACCCCGTAAACTGAAAACAGCCTGTGTCTCCACATTTCTGGCCTTTGTGATCGAACCGCTGGCGCTATCACCCTCCGTGATAAAAATCGTGGTTTCCTGCTGCTTCTCCATAAACTCCTGTTTCCCTTTTGCGGGAGGGTCTTCGTTAAGATGATAGCGACAATCACGCAATTTACGGTTGTGCAGGTTCGCTTTCTTGGCCCGCTCATTTGCCAGCTTCTTGATACCCGCCAGGTCCTTCCTTTCGCGTTCACTTTGTTCAATACGCTTTTTCAGGGCTTCGGCGGTCTTTGGATTTTTATGCAGGTAATTGTCCAGTTCGCGGCTCAGGAAATCAGCCATAAACTGACGCATGCTGGGTCCGTTGATATCTACGTTCTGAGAGCCCAGTTTGGTCTTGGTCTGACTTTCGAATACCGGCTCTACGACCCGGACGCTGATGGCTGCGACAATGCCGGTACGGATATCTGACGTATCGTAATCCTTCTTATAAAAATCCCGGATGGTTTTTACAAACGCTTCCCGAAAAGCCTGCTGATGGGTCCCACCCTGGGTGGTATGCTGCCCGTTGACAAAACTGTAAAGTTCTTCCCCGTATTCATTGGCATGGGTCAGTGAGATTTCAATATCGTTGCCTTTCAGGTGTATGATGGGATAACGGATCTCGTCCGGATTGGTTTTCCTTTCCAACAGGTCGAGTAATCCGTTGCGGCTGATATAGGATTTACCGTTAAAAAGTACTTTCAGTCCCGCATTCAGAAAACAATAGTTCCAGATCAGGTTTTCCAGAAATTCATGGTGATACTTAAAATTCTTAAACACGGTATCGTCAGGGATAAAATGCACCAGGGTGCCATTGGCTTCGGTGGTTTTTTTCTCCTTGTGTTCGGTCACCAGTACGCCTCTTTCGAATTCAGCGGTTTTCTCCTTCTGATCCCTTACGGACACGACTTTGAAATAATTACTCAGGGCATTGACCGCCTTGGTACCCACGCCGTTCAGACCAACTGATTTCTGAAAGGCCCGACTGTCATACTTGGCCCCGGTATTGATTTTACTTACCACGTCGACGACCTTACCGAGCGGTATTCCCCTCCCGTAGTCTCTGACCGTCACCATTTTCCCATCAATTGTCAACTCAATGGTTTTGCCATAACCCATGGTGTATTCATCAATACAATTATCCATCACCTCTTTGACCAGCACATAAATGCCATCATCGGGGCTGTTGCCGTCGCCGAGCTTACCGATATACATGCCCGGGCGTAAGCGGATATGTTCTTTCCAGTCAAGACTCCTGATACTGTCTTCATCATAATCCGAGCCCGGGTTGCTGAGTTTCTCCTTTGCCATATATCAACTCCTTTTATTAAATCACTTTAAATTAATCATTTATACCATAGCCATCGCTACTTCGCAACTATGTTGCAGCTCCGGCAGCAAGACAATGCAATCAGCCTGCTGCGCTGCCGGCCGGTCCGGCAAATATAATCAAACTCAACCCCAACCGGTATTTGGGATTTATGCACAATATGTGAAAAAACAGGCGTTCAGCCTTCGGTGATGGTCACTTCGTCCGCCGGACTGTTTTCTTTCCAGCGGACCAGTACTTTCTGGGTTTCAAAGGAATCTATATAGCTGCCAACATAGTCGGCCTGTATGGGGAATTCCCGGCTATAGCGGCGATCGATCAGCACACAGAGGGCTACCCGGGCCGGACGACCGAAATCCAGCAGGGCATCCATGGCGGCGCGAATGGTACGGCCGGTAAACAGTACGTCATCGATCAATACGACCGTCTTATCCTGGATGCTAAAGGGAATATCAGTTTCATTGGCTTTATGCAAGACCTGTCTTACATCATCCCGGTAAAAAGTTATATCCAGTTTACCATAAGGCAATCGAACCTCACCGGTCAGCTGGCAGATTTCCGCATAAATCCGGTCGGAGAGAAATATACCTCTGGGCTGCAGACCGATCAGCACCAGATCGGACAGATTCATTTGATTTTCAATAATCTGCCGGGCCAGACGTTTTATGGTAATGGCAATATGCCGTTCATTCAGTATCGACTTCAAGCGACTTCAATTTAGGGTTCATATTTCCGGCCCGCTGCTTACTGTACAGGGCACCGTCATTCACCGCATCAGGGACGCAGAAGCCTCCCTTCAACAGGTTTTGATGCTCCAAATATAACACCAAAGATCCATCTCTGAAATTTAAGTCCTGCCGTACCAGCTTATTCGGAGGCCAGGAAGGGATACCGGTAATCCGTCGGGGGATTAAAGGTTTCCTTAATGGTCCGGGCACTGAGCCAGCGGTACAGGTTCAACATGGAACCGGCCTTATCATTGGTGCCGGATGCCCGGGCACCGCCGAAAGGTTGCTGGCCGACTACTGCACCGGTGGGCTTGTCATTGATATAAAAGTTACCAGCTGCATGGGACAGTTTACGGGTCGCCAGTTCTACTGCAGCACGGTTGGTGGCAATCACTGCTCCTGTCAGTGCATAAGGGGAAGTCCTGTCTACCAGTTCCAGTGTTTTCTCAAACTGGGCGGCCGGATAAACATGCAGGGTGAGTACGGGACCAAAGATTTCCTCGCACATGGTGACATAATGCGGATCTGTAACTTCCAGTACGGTAGGTTCAATAAAATAGCCGGTTTTTTTGGAGCATCCGCCCCCGGCCAGCAGGCTGACACCTTTGGCTTTTTTGGCCTGATCGATATATTTTTTTATTTTATCAAAAGAGCGTTCGTCAATCACCGCATTAATAAAATTGGAAAAATCTTCTACGGTTCCCATCTTCAGACTTTTCAAATCCGCCACCAGACGCTTTTTTACTTCTTTGGCAATATTGGATGGTATATAAGCCCGCGAAGCAGCGGAACATTTTTGTCCCTGGAACTCAAAAGCACCCCGCAATAAAGCGGTAGCAACTACCTGGGGATCAGCTGATTTATGGGCGATCACAAAATCCTTGCCGCCGGTTTCTCCCACAATACGCGGATAGCTCCGGTACTTACCCATATTCTTGCCAATCGTTTCCCACATCGTATTGAAAACGCCGGTGGAACCTGTAAAATGCACCCCCGCAAAATCTTTGTGATTAAATACTACTGAACCCATCATAGGGCCGTCTACATAGATCAGGTTAATCACGCCGTCAGGCAGACCGGCTTCTTTCAGAATGCGCATCAGCATCTGAGCAGAATAGACCTGGGTATGGGCCGGCTTCCAGACCACGACATTGCCACACATGGCAGCCGAAGTTGGCAGGTTGCCACCGATGGCCGTAAAATTGAAAGGTGTTACCGCCAGTACAAATCCTTCCAGCGGTCGCCATTCCATCCGATTATGTGTACCCGGCGCATTCTTTGGCTGCTGGCTATAAATCTCATTAAGAAAATGAACATTGAAACGCAGAAAATCTATGAGCTCACAGGCACTGTCAATTTCGGCCTGGTAGGCATTTTTACTCTGGCCCAGCATGGTGGTGCCATTCATGTAACTGCGGTATTTGGTGGCGATCAGGTCGGCAGCTTTCAGGAAAATACCGGCCCGGTTCTCCCAACTCATGGCCGCCCAGCTTTCCCTGGCTTTCAAAGCAGCCTCAATGGCCTGTACGACATGTTTTTTCTCCCCTTCATGAAAATATCCCAGCACATGGCTGTGTTCATGGGGTGGTCGCATGGCTACTTTCTTTCCGGTGCGGATCTCCTGACCTCCAATGTACATCGGCACATCCGCCTCAGCAGCCTTCAGTGTTGCCAGGGTCGCCTGAAGCTGCAGTCGTTCTGCACTCCCTGGTGCATAATTTAATACGGGTTCATTGGCCGGAAGCGGGTACGAAAAATTTCCCTGATGCATATCTCAATATTTTAAGTGACGCGTTCTGATATTAGGCACTGCCCGTCAGGCAGTACAATTGCAAAGAAAAGCAATCAATGCCAGAACCGCTCGTCGAAGGCCGGACTGAGTTAATTCAGGATAATTAAAGGTTAATATTTGTTTAGCGGCCCCAGCGGGAGACGTAAATTCTCCGGAAGGAGACAGCGACTAAGCGGCGCCGTCTGAACTTTCCACATCAGTTCCACTCATCAGGTAGGCCTTGATAAAACCGTCCAGCTCACCGTCCATCACAGGTTGCACATTCCCCACCTCATAATCCGTACGGTGGTCTTTGATCATTTTATAAGGATGAAACACATAGCTGCGGATCTGACTGCCCCATTCGATTTTTTTCTTGCTGGCATTGGTAGCGTCCTTCAGGGCTTCCCGGCGCCTCAATTCTTCCTCATACAGTCGGCTCTTCAACATCTGCATGGCTTTTTCCCGGTTGCCCAACTGGGTACGTTCTGTCTGACATATCACAACAATACCTGTCGGGATATGGGTCAACATCACCTTGGTTTCCACTTTGTTAACATTCTGCCCACCGGCACCGCCGCTACGCGCGGTCTCCATTTTCACTTCGCTGTCTTTAATATCTATCTCGATGGAATCGTCCACTAGCGGATAAACAAATACGGAAGCAAAGGATGTATGACGACGGGCATTGCTGTCAAAAGGAGAGATCCGGACCAGGCGGTGCACACCGCTTTCCGCTTTCAGAAAACCATAGGCAAAAGGGCCGTCAAACTGCAGGGTCGCCGTTTTAATACCGGCGCCGTCTCCCCACTGCCAGTCCAACTCCGTTACTTTCCAGCCATTCTTTTCGCCGTACATCCGATACATCCGGGCCAGCATTTCAGCCCAATCCTGACTTTCCGTACCACCGGCGCCTGAATTGATTTGTAATACAGCCGGTAATTCATCCTCAGGCTCATTGAGGGAACTTTTAAATTCGGCATCGTCCAGGGCGCCCAGGGCTTTGTCATAAGCCTCCTGGGTCTCCGCTTCCGAAGCATCGCCGGATTTAAAGAAATCAAAAAGCACCGCGAAATCTTCGACGGCAGTTTCAACTTCTTTAAACAGCTGAATCCAGTATTCGTTGGTCTTGATATCTTTAAGGATCGCAGTGGCACGCTGATTGTCATCCCAAAATCCCGGGCTCAGCGAAAGTTGCCTGTCCTGCTCTAATTTCTGCTGACGATTAGTGACGTCAAAGAAACCTCCTTATCCCGAGAACGCGGGACCGCATATCCTGTAATTTTTCGATTGTCATACCCGCAAAAATAGGGACAATTCAGCTAAGAAATTCAAGTAAATCCGCGTAAGACAACGCCTTTCCCGAATCCGTTCAGCCCTGGCGTAATTGACAAATAATTAACTATCTTTAACCTGCTGTCTGCCCTTGGCCGGGACGGTGAGAATTCTGTACTTTTAAAATCTTATCAAAAACTGAAACATCGGACCTCGGGATGAAAACTGCAGCGAAACAAGGTAACGATCTTATCAATCAATCGCCCTTCCTGTTTGGAATACTGGTGACGGCGATTCTTTTTTCCACTTCCGTATTCGTTATTGGTCTGAGAAAAGACACCAGCCTCTCTGCCAACCAACTTGAACTTTCCAGAAAAAGTGATGAAATCAGTCAGCGCTTCAGTGCCTATTTCAATGAACTATACAGCTCGCTGGTCATGGTGGCCCGGATCGTGGATGCCGACGGAAATGTGAATAATTTCAAAGCTACAGCCAAAGAAGTCCGTCAACTTAATCCACATATTCACTATGTCACACTCTCGCCGGATGCCGTCATACGCTATACCTATCCGGCCTCACTGCGTTCACTGAATAAAGATATCCTCACCGCCACCACCCTCGAGGAACAGGCCACAGCCAAAGCCACCCTGACTTCCAAACAAATTGTACTTTCCGGCCCTTTCCGAACCTTTGATAACGACAGTGCCGTTGTGGCCCGGATGCCCATATATCTGAAAGGTGAGTTCTGGGGCTTTACCAGTGTGTTGGTACAGTTGAAAGATGCCATCAAAACCATCATCCTATCGGATGAAGACAGTAGTCGCTATGTTTACCATATTTCCCATACCGGGCTCACCGATAAAAAAGAAACTTTTTTTTACAATGGCACCCCCGATCTTTCCCGAAAGGATTTTAATGTGGAAACAATCCCCAATATTAACTGGAAACTATACATCGTACCCCGAAAGCGGGCTTATAATCCCAGTCTGCTGCCGGTTATTCTGAGTTTTTTAGGCTCCATACTGCTGGGGGTGATTGCCAAAAAATGGTTTGAACGGCCATTTCGACTTCAATCACTGTTACTGGAGAAAGAACGGGGAATCGCTGCCGTCGAACACCAGTTTGCAGCGATTTTTGAAGACTCCCCCATTGGTCTGGCTATTATTGACAATGCCAGCGGTCATATTACAGTCACCAACAAAAAGTTTTGCAATATTTTCGGCTACGAGAAAGCCGACATTCTTTCCGGCATCCGTATGAGAAGTCTGGTGCCAAGGCAGGTATACTGGGAGGTCACCCGGCAGCTACCGGCACTGATCAGCGGGCAGAAATCAGAAATCAATATTGACTACAGGCATACCAAGGAAAACGGAGAAACGATAACCACCTACGCCCGGATCTTCCTGCTCGATCATAATAACCGTGACAATATCCGCTATGTGATTTCAGCTGAAGATATTACGGAGCGTGTCAGAGCCGAAGAGAAAATCAGGGAGTCCGACAAAAGATACCAGCTGTTGTTTAATGAATCGCCGGTCTCCTTATGGGAAGAGGATTTCTCGGCTGTCGTGGCGCAATTGCGCTTTGACGGCCTGATGGGACAACCACAGGCCCGGGTCCTAAAATACTTTCGCGAAAATCCAGACGCTACCATGGAATACATGAAATTGGTCCGGGTCACGGCATTTAATGACGAATGTGTGCGTCAGCATAAAGCCTTGAACAAAGAAGACCTGATGCAGAATTTCATGCAGTATATCATGACCGCCGAAACCCAAACCGTCACCCAGAAAATTCTGGCTGCTATCTGTGCAGGAAAACATCAGTTTCAATCGGAAAGTACTTTCAGGGACCGCTTTGGGGCCCTCGGTAACTCCTTGTTGAAATGGCAGGTGATTCCGGGTCATGAACATAACTACGATCATGTTATTCTGACGACCTCCGATGTGACCGATCTGAAGCGTTCCAAGGCACAACTCGAATCTGCAACGATCCGATTGCAATCCTTACTGGACCATATCAATGGGATTGTCTGGGCGGCAGATCCCGCGACATTACTGTATACCTTTTCCAGCAGAAAAGCGGTTACCATCACCGGTCAAAAACAGGCAAAATGGCTTGGCAAATCTGTATTGAAAAGAGACTTTTTGCACCCCGAGGATCTGGAAAGAATATTGCCGGAACTGGAAGACCATTTGAGGAAAAACAAGCATTATGAAAGTCAGTTTCGGGTGAAGACCTGGGACAACAAAACGAAGTGGTATCGGGAAACTATTGATTGTATCCGGGAAAACAGTTACGGCCCGGGTGTCATAATCGGCGTGATGATTGATATCACCGATTTGAGAAATTCGGAACAGCAGCTGGCTGAATCGCTGGATATTCTGCGGGAACAGAATAAACGGCTCATGAATTTCTCCTATATTGTATCGCATAACCTGCGTTCTCACGTGAGCAATATGAGCTCGCTGTGTGACCTGATCAATGCTTCGAATGATGAGGCAGAAAAAGGCGAACTGATTGCCGCGCTGATCAGTGTTTCCGGCATCCTGCACACCACCATGCAGGGGCTGAACGAAGTCGTAAACATTCATTCCCAACTGGATTACACAAAACACCGGCTTTCCCTGAAAACGGTAATCGACCATACGATAAAAATTCTGCAGGATAAAATCCGGGCCAAGGAAGCGATTGTCCTAAATAATGTCCCCGAAGATGTTGTGATTGACTATAATAAATCGTACCTTGAAAGCATTATCCTAAACCTTATATCAAATGCGATTAAGTATAGCAAGCCCCAGACATTTCCCCTTGTTAGCTTAACATATGCCGAAGAGAATATGGAAAGAGTACTGATCATCAAAGACAATGGCATTGGTATTGATATGGAGCAAAATGGCCAGAAACTGTTTGGCCTGTTCAAAACCTTTACCCATAACCCTGATTCCAAAGGCATCGGGCTGTATATTACCAAGAACCAGGTAGAAGCCATGGGTGGCAGGATTGAAGTAGAAAGTCAACCGGAAAAAGGATCGACATTTAAAATTTACTTTTAATGAGCAGCTCCAAAAAAATATTGGTGGTTGATGATGATCCCATTTTCAGGCTGATCGCAAAAAAGCTGCTGGAGAAAAGTCATCTGTTTGATGAAATTGTCTTTCAGGAAAACGGACTGGAAGCAATGAAATACCTGAAATCCCTGAATCCTCCCGATAAATTACCCGACATCATTCTGTTGGACATTGAAATGCCGATCATGAATGGTTGGAGTTTTCTGGAAAATTACCAGCAATTGCCTCAGCAGCAAAGGCAGGACATCTCGGTTTATACAGTAAGTTCTTCCATTGCACTGGAAGATAAAAACAAAGCGGCCTCTTTTCCGGATATTAAGTCTTATATAACCAAGCCTTTAACATTGGAAATTGTAATGCAATTGGCGGAAGGCCAGCTGTAAGTCCGGGCGGACTACGAAGGCTGCTGTAACAGCGCAGAAAATAAAGTATCCGCTTTTTTCCGATAACCATCCAACAGCATCTGTTGCCGAAGTACGAGTCCCCGTTCCTGCAAAAACCCGGTCTGCGCCTCATTTTCCTGTTGAAACACCGAACAGGTGATATACAGCAGATAACCGCCGGGATTCAGATATCGTATAATATGGTTCAGGATTGACTGCTGCATGCTTGCATATCTTTCGATGGCCACGGGATCAAAATAACAGAGTTGTTCAGGTGTCCTGGACCAGGTACCACTGCCCGTACAGGGCACATCGGCGATAATCAGATCAAAACCCCGCTTAAAATGCATTTTTGTCGCATCTCCTGTCCGGGCGGAATAGGAAACGATACCAGCCTGCCCGAACCTTTTTCTCAGATTGGCCATAATGGAGGGGCGGATATCAGAGACGGTCAGCTCCATGGGTCCCAGCAGGTCTGAGACCATCAGGGCTTTGCCTCCGCTGGCGGCACAGCAATCCCAGACGCGCGGCTTCCCAACGGAAAAAGCGGCCAGTTGCTTGAGTACGCCCGCAGTCTGCTGAGAACTCAAATCCTGTATTACTACCTGGCGATTGAGTTCCAGGTTATCGGGCAGCGCCGATGCATTGGGCAGCCGAACTGTGGCACCTTCCTGATCATAATCCAGTCCGGCTTGGTCCAGTGCACCCGTTACCTGTTCTTCAAAGCCGGGCCGGATCCTTAAAAATAAATCAGGCTGATGCAGGTGAGAGGCTTCAAAAGCAATAGGATCTATGGCAGCACTCAATGCTTTTTTCCAGGGAAAAATCCGCGCTGGTGCTGCCGTCGGCAATTCGTAACTGTCCATGATAGCCGACCATTCCGCCAACTGTGCCGGTTGACTGAGTTGCAACCCTTTCAATATTCTGGCAGCCCCGCCCAGTCCGGGATAGGCAGCGCCCAGCCGGAAACTGCAGTAACAGAGCATGCTAATCCGACGCCGGTCCCGGCTGCCGTACTTTTTATGTTGCGAAAAATAGGCTTTTATAAAATGTGAAAAAGGAAGACCACCATCATAGACGTCCAGCAAATCAACTGCCGTACGTAAATGCGCCAGCAGGTGCTTATCCGGCGAATGGGTATTATCGAATGACATCATTGATTAAAAAATGGTCCGTTAACATCAGCGGCCATTACCAGACGGGTACGGGCATTGACTGAACAACCAGACAACCAGAAATTGTTTAGCTTCCCAGGTCACAAGAACCTGCGTATTTCCCCGGAAACCGAATGTCCTGCCGTCGCTCCCTACTGTACCCGCAAGCGCCTTATGCGCACTTTGCGCCGTAAACCTGAGACTTAAAGTCTTTTGAGTTTACGGCAGGTTTCATACATTTTTTACAGTTCCAGTAATGATTTTATCGGATCTTTCTGGATTAAGAGTAGTTCCGGATGTTCAAGCAGCTCCTTAACTCTTACCAGGAAGCTCACGGACTCGCGGCCATCAATGATCCGGTGATCATAGCTCAAAGCTACATACATCATTGGTCGGATCACCACCTGGCCCTTGACTGCTACCGGACGTTCAATTATATTATGCATGCCCAGGATGGCACTTTGAGGTATATTGATAATGGGTGTGCTCAGCATGGAGCCGAAAACACCGCCATTGGTTATCGTAAATGTCCCGCCGCTCAGATCCTCTGCGGTCAGTTTGCTATTTTTCGCCTTGGTTGCCAGTTCGATAACCGCTTTTTCAATTTCAGCCATTCCCAGACTTTCCACATTCCGGATTACCGGCACGGTCAGTCCCCGGGGGGTGCTTACGGCGATGCTGATATCCACATAATCGTGGTACAGTATCTGGTCGCCATCGATATAGGCGTTTACGGTAGGCCATTCGGACAGGGCGATGGCACAGGCTTTAGAGAAAAAACTCATGAATCCGAGTCCCACACCATGAATCTCCTTGAATTTATTCTTATACAGGGCCCGAATATCCATGATCGGCTGCATATCTACTTCATTAAAAGTAGTCAGCATGGCCGTGGAATTCTTGGCTTCCACCAGTCGACGGCTAATCGTTTTCCGCAGACTGGTCATTTTTTCCTTTCTATCATTACGGCTGAATAAATCCCCACCGTCAAAGGAACGCCGGCCGGCGTTGGCAATAGCGGCCAGCACATCTTCTTTAATGATCTTACCCGAAAAGCCAGAAGCTTTAACGGTTTTGGGATCCACTTTCTTATCAGCCAGTATGGCCGAGGCAACCGGTGTGGCTTTCATATCAGTGGCAGGCGCAGGGGTTCCTGTCGCAGCCGGAGCTTTTTCACTACCCGCTGCTGTTGGAGGTTTTGCCGCAGCCGTTTTGGCCGGTTTTCCCTTGGTTTCCTGAATAAGGGCAATCGCGTCTCCGATTTTCAGCGTATCTCCTTCCTTGGCTTTTGTCTTCAGGATTCCGGACAATTCTGCATTCACCTCAAAAGTCGCCTTTTCACTTTCCAGTTCGGCCAATACTTCATCCCGTTCCACATAGTCGCCACTGTTTTTATTCCATTTCAGCAATGTGACTTCGCTGATCGATTCTCCTACGGTCGGTATGGTCACTTCCACTTCCTTGCCTGTAGGTTCGAGGCTACCGGCGTCTTCCGTCGCTTCGGCCGGTGGTTCCGATGATGGTGCTGCGGGCGCAGCATTGGGCTTCTGCTCCGCTGCTGTTGCCGGTTTCGCAGCCGTCTCATCGATACTGCCAATGATATCTCCAATCTGTATGGTGTCTCCTTCCTGTACGGAAGTGGTCAGCAGACCGGCTTTCTCGGCATTCACTTCAAAAGTCGCTTTTTCGCTTTCCAGCTCGGCAACAACTTCATCCCGATCCACATAATCGCCGGAATTTTTTACCCATCTCAGTAGGGTAACTTCACTAATTGACTCCCCCACAGTGGGCACTTTGATATCAATAGCCATATATCGGTTAAATCTATTTAAAAATAATAGGCGGCAAATTACGCAAAAAAAAGCGAACCGCATTGGCTTTTTCGCTGGCACAGTACCGCATTGACCGCAGGCGGGAAGCCGGTTCGTCTCCGTCGGTGACCGCATTAGGGAAGACTTTCCATCCCGGACATTTCCCCCGGACGATCCCATTTCCCGGGATTGTCCGTCCGGGTTGGAAAACATCCCTTAAATTAGGGATTAAAAACCAATTGGCTATAAACTATCTTTGAATCAAGATGAATAATGAACGAATAAAAGTGGCTGTTTTTGATGATAACGCTTACCGGCGGGAAAGCCTGTGTATGTTGATTAATTCATCGTCAAAAATGCACTGTACGGGCACTTTCTTTGATTGTAGCAATGTAATCAACGATGTAAAAAAATCAGCGCCGGATGTCGTTATGATGGACATTGACATGCCCAATGTCAATGGCATTGAAGGGGTCAAACTGATTCGGATAAATTTCCCGAAAGTCCAGGTATTGATGCAAACCGTGTTTGAGGATGATGACAAAATATTTGCCTCGATATGCGCCGGTGCGTCTGGTTATATCCTGAAAAAGTCCAGTCCTGCCCAGATCTTACAAGCGGTAGAAGATGTATATAATGGTGATGCTGCGATGACCGCTTCTATTGCACGTAAAGTACTGACAGCTTTCCAGAAAAATGTCTTTTATGAGAACAACCAGGAGATTTCACTGACACCGCGCGAAAGAGAAGTACT
The DNA here is from genome assembly GCF_054783135.1 of Niabella terrae. Classification (NCBI taxonomy): domain Bacteria; kingdom Pseudomonadati; phylum Bacteroidota; class Chitinophagia; order Chitinophagales; family Chitinophagaceae; genus Niabella; species Niabella terrae. The sequence continues at coordinate 16,083 of NZ_BAAGRD010000005.1, read as the reverse complement.
GGGATTCCTGGTAAAAGGGTATAGCCACAAGATGGTGGCTTCGGCCTGTGGTCTCAGCATCCATACCGTTAATACCCATATCAAGAAAATATACGAAAAACTTCAGGTCAATTCAGTTGCAGAGGCGGTTGTCAAAGCGCTGAAGCAGAAACTTATTTAAAGATCTCATGTTTAGTTTTGAATATAAGAGGGCGGAATTTCTATTCCGCCCGAAACTTTTTACGGCTGCATTGCGCCGCCCCATGAAACCGGATGAAGCCTGCGGGGTTCTTTAAAAGCCGGGTCATAGCTTGCTTCAGATCGCGGTGACCTGCATTTAGATGGTAAACGCTGTATTGACGATTTCCTCCTGTTCCGCTTTGTGGACTTTCATAAATCCGGAAGCGGTGGAGGCGCTGGCTTTGCGGCCGATGATACCATAATTGATATGCTTCAGGTTCATTTGCAGGAAAGAGGCAGCACCCATATTCAGGGGTTCTTCCTGTACCCAATACCAAACAGCATTGCGGTATTTATTATAAAGTGCTTCCAACTGTTTGGTCGGCAAAGGATATATCTGTTCCAGCCGGACAATAGCCACATCGCTGCGGTTGTCTTTGGTTTGTCGATCCAGTAAATCAAAATATACTTTACCGCTGCAGAACAGGACTTTCTTCACTTCCGACGCTTTTACCATTTCGTCATCGATGATTTCCCGGAATCCCCCCTGGGTAAATTCCTCCTTATTGGAATAGGTGCCCGGATGGCGAAGGTTGGCCTTGGGCGCAAAATTGATCAGGGGTTTTCGGAAGGGCCAGGCCAACTGACGCCTCAAGGCGTGGAAATAGTTTGATGCCGTTGTAATATTGGTTACAACAATATTGAGTTCGGCACAGGCAATCAGGAAGCGTTCCATCCGGGCGCTGCTGTGCTCGGGCCCCTGCCCCTCATAACCATGGGGCAGCAACATGATCACACCGCTCATACGGTTCCACTTCTGTTCCGCTCCGGTAATGAACTGATCGATGATCGTCTGCGCCCCGTTGACGAAATCTCCGAATTGTGCTTCCCAGAGTACCAGTGCATTGGGCGTAGCCAGTGAATATCCATATTCAAATCCGAGCACGGCATTTTCACTGAGCAGTGAATTATACATCCGGATTTTACCTGCCGCGTCCTGGATATTGTCCAGCCGGTTATAAGGCTGGTTGGTTTTCTCATCGGTCAGAATACAATGTCTTGAACTAAAAGTGCCGCGCCCCACGTCCTGACCACTCATTCTGACGTCGGCGCCATCCAACATGACAGAACCAAATGCCAGCAGTTCCGCGGTAGCCCAGTCAATCTGTTGTGCGGTCTCGAATAATTTAATTTTATCACGGAGAATTTTCTCCACCTTCCTCAGAGGAGTAAATCCTTCGGGAACGGTCATGATCGCATCAAAAACCTTTTTCAGATCGCCGGAACTGATTCCTGTATCAGGACTTTTTTCAAAATCCTCTTCTGTCGCCTTTCTCAATTGTTTCCAGAGAAGTTCCGGCGTCTGATAGGTGTAGGGAAGCGGCTTCTGTTTCACATCGTCCAGCCTGTCCTGCAGATCAGCCCAGAATTTTGTCTCCATCTCCTTGGCCAGCTCCTTCGCATCCTCTTCACCATGGTCCAACAGGTATTTGACATAGACTTCCCTTGGATTGGGATGTTTATCGATCAGGGAATACATGGAAGGCTGGGTAAACTTGGGATCATCTCCTTCATTGTGACCGTGCTTGCGGTAGCAAACCATATCGATAAATACGTCATCATGGAATTCGCTGCGATAGCGGGTAGCGATTTCGACACATTTTACCACGGCTTCAGGGTCATCACCGTTTACATGAAATACGGGACTCTGGGTCATAGCGGCCAGTGAGGTGCAATAATTGGCACTCCGCGCGTCTTCAAAATCCGTTGTAAATCCAATCTGGTTATTGATCACAAAATGGATGGTTCCACCTACGGCATACCCTTCCAGTTTGGACATTTGTAAGAGTTCATAAATAACTCCCTGGCCGGCAATGGCGGCATCTCCATGAATCAGGATCGGAATTACCTTATCGTAAACCGCATCGTGCAGGTTATTTGCACTGCTTCTGGCAAATCCGGCGACAACAGGATCTACGGCTTCCAGATGGGATGGATTGGGCATCAGTTTCAGGTACATTTTGTCACCGTCAGCTGAAGTGACTTCACTGCCGTATCCCAGGTGATATTTTACATCACCACTGCCCATGGTCTGGGTGACTTCACCCGTCCCTTCAAATTCGCTGAATATCTGTTCGTAGGTTTTGCCCAGTATATTAGCCAGCACATTCAGGCGGCCGCGGTGCGCCATGCCAATCACCACTTCCTTCACGTCCAGTGCAGCAGCCGTGTTAATAATGGCATCGAGGGCCGGAATGGTGGTCTCCCCACCTTCCAGCGAAAATCGCTTCTGGCCGACATATTTCGTATGCAGAAATTTCTCAAACATCACCCCCTGATTGAGTTTCTCCAGAATTCTTTTTTTCTTTTCAATCGGCAGCGGTCTGGAAAAATTCTGTTCAATTTCCCGGGTGATCCAGTCTACTCTTTTCTGATCACTGATATATTTAAATTCCACCCCCACATGACCTGCGTACCAGTCACTAAGGTGCTCAAAAATATTCCGTAAGGTGGTGGTACCCAAGCCGATCAGGTTGCCGGCCTCAAATTCCATATCCAGGTCTGCGTCTCCGAGTCCATAAAATGAAAGTTCCACATTGGGTTTGCGGTCTTTACGTTTTTTGATGGGGTTGGTATTGGCCAGTAAATGACCTTTGTTCCGGTATCCAAGGATTAACCGGTAGACAGCCAGTTCCCGCCGCCAGTCGTTTTTCCCCCCTGCTGGTGCCGCTACTGCCACCCCATTGGTTTTTGCCGCAGTTCCATTGGCAGTGGCCAGCCCATTGCCCATGGCAAAATCAAATCCCTCAAAAAATTTTCTGAGGTCCTGGTCTACACTTTGAGGGTCAGCAACAAACTCCTTATACATATTTTCAATAAACTCGGGAGAAGAACCAGTGATATAAGAGAAATCTTTCATTGTAGATCAGTCGTTAATATATATTATATTATTTTAATTTAACTGAGATTTAGAATGTCATCGGACAGCTTTCAGATCTTAGCCCCAAAATTAGTATATAATTTGGATAGCACACAATAAAGATCATCGTGTTTACGTTTTATTGTCCGCATTTGGACCTAAAGTTGCCGGGTAGCTGACAGAAGGACCGCCAAGTGTTTTGCAGCACCTCAGGAAATCCAAAAAAATTCTTGCTTTTTTTAAAAATACCCTTACCTTTGCCGTCCAAAAAATCTAGAACAGATGGCCAATCATAAAGCGACAAAAAAGGATGCACGTCAGGCGGCTAAACGCAGGGATCGGAACAGGTATTACGGTAAAACGACCCGTAATGCGATCAGGGATATCAAAGCTGCTGAACAAAAAGAGGCATCCGAAAAATTGTCTTCTGTAGAAAGCATGATCGACAAACTGGCAAAAAGAGGTATCATTCACCGCAATAAGGCGGCCAACCTCAAAAGCAAGCTGGCGAAGAAAATTAACGCTGCTGCAGCCAACTAATTCTTTCGGCTGGAAAAGGCGAAAGAGCGATAGCAGCAATTACATAAAAACGATACTAAAAGGAAGGTGCATCACCTTCCTTTTTTACGTTATTTTTTCACTCAGCGAGAAATGTAAATGAGATACTGAAGCCTTCACCGGGTAGTTCAGCGATGGCGGGCGCTTTAGGCAGGTCCGGAAAACTATCCGTAAGCTTCGGCAAGCCTGCCTGAGGACTAACCAGCAGGCGCGTATCAGGACTGTGGCAAAACGGAGTCAATGGCCTTTTTAACACTGCCTTTTTCAACCAACAGGTTCCTGGCAGTATCATAATCCGTAATACCGGTTTTTTCCATGACCATTTTGGTGCCGCGATCCATCAGCTTATCATTGGTTAACTGCATATTGACCATTCGGTTGCCTTCCACCCGGCCAAGTTTGATCATCACCGTCGTCGAAATCATATTGAGCACCAACTTTTGTGCGGTACCACTTTTCATGCGGGTACTGCCGGTAACAAATTCCGGTCCGACAATCACTTCGATAGGATGGTCCGCTTCACGGCTGATATCAGCATGAGGGTTGCAGGATAAGCTGCCGGTCGTAATGTGATTTTCGCGGCAATATCTTAGTGCGCCTATTACATAGGGCGTTGTACCGCTGGCGGCAACACCAACCACAACATCCTTTTCAGTAATATTATAGGTTTTCAGATCGATCCAGCCCTGCTGTTCATCGTCTTCTGCATTTTCCACAGGAGTGGTTATCGCCAGACTACCGCCCGCAATCACTCCGATGACGACGCCTGGTGGCATCCCATAGGTGGGAGGTATTTCACTGGCATCCAGAATTCCCAGACGACCGCTGGTTCCCGCACCGATATAGAACAGACGTCCTCCTGCCATCATCCGGTCCACGATTGCCTCTACCAGCTTTTCGATCTGGTCGATGACCGCAGCAACCGCCAGGGGCACTGTCTGATCTTCTTTATTGATAGACACCAGCAATTCCTTGACACTCATCTTTTCCAGATGATCGTAGTTGCTGGGCTGTTCTGTAATTTTCTGATTCATTTTCTGGAATAATGGTTCGGCTTTCGAATTTTAACCGACACTATGAAATTCAATTAAGCCCTTCATCGGCTTTTGCAGAATCCTGCCGATCTCAAAATTGTATGATGCACATAAATCCCGGATCACATCGCTGAAGCCATATGCGATACCGCCTACAAAGCTAACCGGAAACTTCCAGGCTTCAGCATATTTGCAAAGATGCGTGAAAAAGAAATCATTCAAACCATCTTCGATAATATTTTCCACCATGTAATGGCCCCGGTTCTCGGCCAGAAACCTGGCAAAGCCAGCCAGATAACGATTGGGCAGGGGCTTTTTATAAACATTCTCAAGAATTTCGGTGACATTGGTCAGATAGGTGGCATCAAAGCGGGCACGCAAATCTTCGTCAAAGGTATTGTAGAGGTAGTATTGTAATACTTTCTTACCCAGGTAAGCGCCGCTGCCTTCATCGCCCAATGCATAGCCCAGTCCCGGACTATTCTTTTTTATCCGCCTGCCGTCATAATAACAACTACTGGATCCCGTTCCCAGAATGCAGGCGATACCTTTCTGTCGACCACAAAGACCGATGGCTGCTCCCAGCACATCATGGGTAACCGCTATTTTAGCTTCCGGAAATAAACTACGCAACGCTTTTTTAACCAGTCGGTTGTTTTCAGGATTCAGACAGCCGGTTCCGTAAAAATAAAGTTCATCCACCACCACTTTTTTAAGGCGGGGTTGCAGTTCCCGTTGCAATAATTCCGTAATCTGGACGGTATTCAGAAAGTAAGGACTGATACCCAGGGTGTCAATCGACTTCACCCGGCCCGCTCCCAGCAGGCACCATTCTGTTTTCGTAGAACCCGCATCCGCAATCAATATCGTTTTTGACATATTGCTGTTATTGGTAATTAAGATGCTAATATAAGCAGCAATAGCTTGCCAACCATCATCCTTCCAGGCCGCAGAAAAGAGATTTCGTGGTTTTAGGATCTTTTTTAGGAACTTGAAGGCCTGCCTTCGGACGGGTTCCCACATTTTTGTCTATTTTGCAGCCTTCCAAATTACCGGACAATGAACAAGAAAATAGATATATGGCAGCCGCTGATACTGGCTTTGGTGATGATTGCAGGCATGTATATCGGCTATCGGTTCGCGACCGGTCAACCCCGTAAAAAAATATTCAAAACAGAACATTCCAATACGCTGCAGCAGGCGCTGGATATTATCCGGACCCGCTATGTAGACTCGGTGAATGTGGATACCCTGGAAGCCCAGGCCATATCAGAAATGATGAATGAACTGGACCCGCATTCGGTCTATATGCCGCCGGCTGAGCTAAAAGAGGCCAATGAAGACCTGGCCGGTAATTTTGAAGGTATCGGCGTGGAGTTCAATCAGATTCGGGATACCGTAAATATCACTTATGTCTTCCCCGAAGGACCCAGTGAAAAAGCCGGACTGCAGATAGGTGATCAGATCATTACCGTTGACGGCAAAACCCTGACAGGACCTGAGATCAGTATCACCTATATCAAAAATATCATAAGGGGCAAAGTCAATACCCAGGTCAACCTGGGTCTGCTTCGGAAGAACCGTAACCTGCAGGTAACCGTCACCAGGGGCCGCATCCCCACACCTGCGGTAACTGCCGCTTATATGATGGATAAAACCACCGGGTTCCTGAAGCTGGCCAGTTTTACGGAAAGAAGCTACAGGGAATTTATGAAAGCCATGGAAGACCTCAAAAAACAGGGGATGACCCGGCTGATATTTGACCTGCGCAGCAATGGTGGCGGCTATATGGATCAGGCAATTGAAATCGCCGATGAATTTTTAAGCGGGGATAAGCTGATTGTTTATACCCAGGGCGTCAATAATCCCAAAACAGAATACCGGGCCAAGCGGCCAGGACTATTTGAAGAAGGTTCGCTGATCGTATTGATAGATGAGCTTTCCGCGAGCGCCAGTGAAATCGTGGCGGGTGCCCTGCAGGACTGGGATCGCGCGACGCTTGTAGGACGGCGCAGTTTTGGTAAAGGACTGGTACAGGAACCGTTTTTACTCGGTGACGGTTCGGCACTCCGGTTGACGGTAGCCAGATACTATACCCCGCTGGGTCGCTCTATCCAGAAGTCTTATGCGGGCGGAAAGAAGATTTATCTGGATGAAGTCTGGCAGCGTTATGCCAGTGGTCAGCTTTACTATGCGGACAGCAATAAAGTCAGCACCGGCAAGGCCTTTACTACGCCTGGTGGCAAAAAGGTATATGACGGCGGTGGTATCATGCCGGATAACTTTGTGGGCCTGGATACATCGAATTACTCCCGGGAAATACACCGGGTATTTATGGATGGCAGCTTTAATGATTTCGTTTTTCATTATTATCTGGACCATAAGACCCTGCTGGACCCCTATAAGGACCCCCAATCCTTCGCCCTGGAATTCGAACCCTCTGTAGGTATGTGGCCGGCATTTACCCGTTGGGTCAAAAAAGACACGGTAAATCTTTCGGGTGTACCCGATTTTGAAAAGAAAAAAGTCGAAGACCGTATGGAAGCAAGGCTGGCCAGATTTAAATGGCGGGACCCGGGTTATTATCAGGTCATGAATATCACCGACACACTGGTACTGAAAGCACTGGCGCTGTTGGCAGCAACCCATTGAGGAGCCAAAGCCCTTAACTTTGTAAGGAAGACTGCCGCCAGTCGGTGCGGTACCGGTTATGAATCACCCTAATGACATCGCATGGATATCAAAAACAATATTCTTGAGACCATAGGAAATACGCCCATGATCCGGCTCAACCGGATCACCCAACAGTTGCCCTGCAAGGTGGTGGCCAAGGTGGATTATTTTAATCCTGGCAACAGTATTAAAGACCGTATGGCGCTCAAAATGGTAGAAGTGGCGGAGGCGGAAGGAAAGCTGAAACCTGGCGGTACCATTATCGAAGGTACCAGTGGCAATACCGGGATGGGACTGGCACTGGCGGCCATTGTGAAAGGTTATAAATGTATTTTTGTCACTACCGACAAACAGTCCAGGGAAAAAGCCGATGTACTCAAAGCCATGGGTGCGGAAGTTATTGTCTGTCCGACAAATGTTGAACCGGAAGACCCGCAGAGTTATTACAGCGTGGCGGCCCGTCTGGCAAGGGAGATACCCAACTCCTACCACATGAACCAGTACGATAATCTCGCCAACCGCCAGGCACATTATGAGACTACGGGACCGGAGATCTGGCAACAGACCGAAGGCAGGATCACCCACCTGGTTTGTACTGCAGGAACAGGAGGCACCATTACCGGGGTCGCCCGCTACCTCAAAGAAAAGAATCCGTCGATTCGGGTATGGGCAGTAGACGCCTACGGCTCCCTGCTGACCAAATACTATAACACCGGCACCATCGATAATAACGAAGTTTATCCCTATGTAAGTGAAGGATTCGGAGAGGATTTTATACCGAAGAACTACGATATGGAAGTCATTGATGCTTTCACCCAGGTTAGTGATAAAGATGGTGCCATAATGGCCCGGAAACTGGCAAAGGAAGAAGGTTTGTTCTGCGGTTATAGTGCAGGCAGCTGTCTGCAGGGCCTGATGCAGCTCAAAGACAGTCTTAAAAAAGACGATCTGGTTGTCTGCATCCTGCATGACCATGGCAGCCGCTATGTTGCTAAAATCTACAATGATCAGTGGATGATGGAACGGGGCTTCCTGGAAGTCAAAACATTCAAAGATATTGTCAATGGCCGACCACAGGTACAACAATTGCTGACCATTGACGAAAACCAGACCGTTGCCGAAGCCGTGGATATAATGAAAAAGTATGACATTGAACATATTCCGGTCACGCGCGGCGGTGAAATGACCGGCTCGATCTCAGAAGGCGGTTTATTTCAGAAAGTCTTCAGCAATCCTGATATCAAAAATGAAAAGATTAGTAATGTAGCGGAACCGCTGTTTCCCGTTGTGGAATTCAATACTCCGGTCGACAAACTACGTACCCTGATCACAAAGGAAAACGGGGCGGTACTCAGTCGGGATGAACTGGGGAATTTTCATATTATTACCAAATACGACGTCATACAGGCTTTGGGAGGATAAGGTGCAGTACCTACCCCTTAATGCATTTAATCCATCTAAAATAAGTAATGAGTTATAGAACTACGCAAATGAAAAAATTATTGATGGTCCTGGGCCTGCTGCTGCTCCAGTTTCAGTTTATTTTCGCCCAACAGGCTCAAACCACCAAAACATTAAAAGTACTGGCGATTGGGAACAGTTTCTCAGAAGATGCCGTCGAAAATTATTTGTATGATCTGGCGAAAGCTGCCGGAAAGTCCGTCATTATCGGCAATATGTATATCGGTGGTTGCCCGTTGGAACGCCATGCACGCAATGCAGACAGTAACAAACAGGCTTATTCCTACCGAAAAATCCATGAAAACGGGATCAAGCGGGTTCGCAAACAGGTGAGCCTTGAGGAAGCTATTGCGGATGAAGACTGGGACTATATCAGTCTGCAACAGGCCAGCCCATTGTCGGGGAAATATGATATCATTATGAAAGACCTGCCCTTTCTGGTCGATTATGTAAAAACGAGGGCCCCGCAGGCCCGGCTTATTTATCATCAGACCTGGGCCTATCAGCAGGACGCCAAACATACCGGCTTTGCCAATTATAACCGGCAGCAATCCACCATGTATCAAAAGATCAGGGATGTGACCAGAAAACTTGACCGGTCGGGTCGGTTTGCCTTTATCGTGCCGGCGGGCACGGCAGTTCAAAATGGACGCAGTTCTTCGATCGGCGACCACTATACCCGAGACGGTTATCATTTGCAACTGGATTATGGTCGGTTTACTGTTGCCTGTACCTGGTTCGAAAAGCTTTTCGGGATAGACGTCCGCAAAAACAGCTACCGACCCGAAAAAGTTTCCGAAAAAGAGTCCCGGATTTCGAAAGCCGCCGCCCATAAAGCGGTTCGACGCCCCTTTAAAGTCTCCCGAGTACGAATATGAGCCGGACAGGAACAGTCGGCCGGCGCTGTTCGTACCTACATCCGATGACAGGATTTCTGAACAAGCCAACTGATAAATCAAAGATTCCTTCTTACTTTTGCGGCCAAATTGGCACCACTTCACCGGTTTTTTGTACAAAGTCAACACCGCAATCCTGAGTCCACAGGTCTGATGCCAATCCCAGGGGTTAAAATACGAACGGTTTATGCTGTGTATCGTTAGCTACCCCCCATCTTTAAATTATAGTGGTCAAGACATGAAAGAAACAATCGAAACAGATGTTGCCCTTATCGGAGGCGGAATTATGAGTGCTACCCTGGGCATGCTGATCCATCAGCTGGCACCCGGAAAATCAATGCATATTTTTGAAAGACTGGACCGGGTGGCAGAAGAGAGTTCGGACGCCTGGAATAATGCCGGTACCGGCCATTCTGCTCTCTGTGAGTTAAACTACACCCCCCAGGCACCCGATGGCAGTATTCATACTGAAAAAGCCAAGTCAATTATGGAGCAGTTTGAAGTATCCAAACAGTTCTGGGCTTATCTGATCGACAAACAGGGACTCGCGAATCCGAAAGATTTTATCCGACAGGTGCATCATATGAGCTTTGTGCGAGGCGAAGAAGATATAGTTTTTCTACGGAAAAGATATGAGGCCCTGCAGCAATTCCGACTGTTTCGGGATATGGAATACGCAGAAGATCGAAGTACTATTGCGGAATGGGCTCCGCTGATAATTGAGGGCCGGGACGCCGAAGAGAAAATAGCTGCGACCCGGGCACGTCTGGGCACCGATGTGAATTTCGGCGCCATTACCAGCGCATTGATTACGGCACTACAGAAGGACGGGACCGCAACCCTGCATCTGGATCATGAAGTCAAAAAACTTAAACAGCAGGAGGACAAACGCTGGAGGATCACTGTCAAGGACCTCAAAACCCGGAAAAAATATCATGTGTTGGCCAAATTTGTATTCATCGGTGCCGGCGGAGGCTCCCTGGACCTGCTCCAGGAATCCGATATTCCGGAAGGGAAAAAATACGGTGGTTTCCCTGTGGGCGGCCAGTGGCTGGTTTGCCGTAATCCCGAGGTAGTCCGCAAACACCGGGCAAAAGTTTATGGTCAGGCTGAGGTAGGTGCACCGCCCATGAGCGTTCCCCATCTGGATGCCCGGATTATCGACGGCCAGCAAGCCATCCTTTTTGGACCATTTGCCAGCTTCTCCACCAAATTCCTGAAGGAAGGTTCCTATTGGGACCTCTTTGGAACAGTCAAATACTGGAACCTGTTTCCCCTCTTAAAAGTCGGCGTTAAAAACCTGGACCTGGAAAAATACCTGATCCGGCAGCTCAGTCTTTCTTTCAAGGAGCGCATGGAAGTGCTTCGCCAATTCTATCCCGAAGCGGATCCCCGGGACTGGAAACTACAGGAAGCCGGACAGCGGGTGCAAGTTATTTATAATGATCCGGAACATGGTGGTGTTCTTCAATTCGGCACTGAAATCGTTACCGCAGCCGACGGCAGTCTCTCTGCCCTGTTAGGTGCATCTCCGGGTGCCTCGACCGCCGTTTCGATCATGTTAAAATTGCTCTATCAATGTTTCCCCGACCGCGCTGAAGCCAATATGCCCCGGCTGCTGGAAATGATTCCTTCTTATGGCAAGCAATTGGAAGATCATCCGGAATTGCTGGAGCAAACAAGGTCCTATACCAACCGGATCCTGGACCTGACCCCCTGAAATCAAGGATTCAGCAATAAGGTTGGGGAAGGGTCTCTGAAGTAAAAAAGACTTCTATAATCTTGCTTCTTCCGGAATAGAACGGATCTTTGGGCAAAACGATAAACTATGAAATGGAAAACCTTGCTGATGACCGTCGGCCTTTTTGCCTTATTTTCCGCATGCAAAAAAGACAGTGCCAGAGATGAAAACATTCTGTATCAGACCGATTTCAGTACCGACGACGGCAAATTATGGACCGGTACGGACGGCAATCTAACCGCTTCGATTGAAGATGGCCGATATCATTTCAACAATGCCAATACCAGCGGCTTTTACTGGAATACTTTTCCGGATATTTTCACCGGAATAAGCGATGGTGTTGCGATGGAGACCAGCATTAAAATTAGCGCCAATGCGGATGATACGCCGGGCGCCGGGGGATTGATCTGGCAAAGAAAGCCTGCGACCAATGCTGATTTTGAATTCTGGATCAACAGTGAAGGTGCTTTCAAAATCACCGGCTATCCGGATGGTGAAAATTATATTACCTACAAGGACTGGGCCCTGCACAGCAGCATCAAGCCCAATGGTTTTAACCGCCTGCGGCTTGAAATCAAAGAAGGTCAGTGGTTTTTCTATATTAATGGAACCCGGGTTCACCAAATGGAAGCTGTCAGCAGCGGAACCGCCGATAAATGCGGTCTTTTTGCCAGTTACCTGACGACACTGGAAGCAGATTATTTTAAAACGATTCAGTTATAAGTTGTGTGTTTGCAGTCAATTTCGGGGCAGCACCTGGCACCACTCCCATAAGCCGCATTCAGTCATACCTGAGGCTCGCGAGCATCCGGCAAACTAAATGGCATCAAAATCAAAACCCGCCCGCTTTACGCTGCGCCGGGCCACATCGACAACATACGCTGCACGGTTAAAAGGATGTACCGGTACAGGGGTCACTTGATGGAGTTCCTGCAGAATCCGCTCTCTTTCGGTCAGCGTTAATTGTTCACAGGCTTCGTACATACCTCCCTGTTCTTCCTCCAGCAAATCATGTGCTTCCAGGATATGGGTAATAACATTGATCACCTGTGGATCGGGAAAACATACCAATAGAGAGGTCAGCGCACCATGATCCAGCCTCAATTTAGCCTGTAGTGGAAGGGGCTGGCCCCCATTGGCTTTCTGAGCGGCAACAAACAGGATTTTTTCTTCCATCTTGATATGGGTTAGTAAACCCACCCGGAATGCATGATACTGTTCCATATCTACCCGTTGAGGGTCCGCCGTCGCTGCATCGAACAGGGCCTCGATCCGACGGTGATCGGCGGTAAAAAAATCATATATCGGAGATCCCGTCTGTTGGTACATAAATTTTATATTAATCACTAACCAAACTATCCCATCCGGTTGGCGGTATAACAGTTACTGTTGTAATACGATTAAAGGTAGAAACTTAAATACCATTTACAAAAACCGGTTGCAGCACAACCATTGCAGCAATATCACCAAGAACTTCGTTTAAAACCAGTACGGGACCTGTTCATCAGGAGCAGACAAGATTTAAAGGGACTGTATCGAAACAGGCAATGCGCAAAATTTCTGACCCGGGTGTTCCTTGGTTGTGCTGTTCGGATGCTTATGCGAACTTCCTGGTCAACCATCGCCTTACCGGCTCATCAAACCATTTCAGGCTTATCCAGGCCAGTCCTACACTGCCCACCAGGATCAGTACAGCATAAGGCAGTGCCTGCCCAAAACTGACGGATTTCTGGTTACTGATCCAGGCAACATAAAAATACACCAGGGGATAGTGAACCAGATATAACGGGTAGGATATCCTTCCCAGAAACTGACAGATTCGCTGTTCGCGCTTTTGGTATAAGTTACCACTGGCCCCCATATAGACGATCAAAGGAAAAACAATGATAATACAGATTGATTCGTACAAACCATTCATCCATAAATGCGCCGCACCGCCGATTCGGGGCATATACAGTACCAGGACGACCAGCAAACTACACCAGAGAAAGGCGTTTTTAATCCGGATGGGGCGGGCAATTCTGGAAAGCAACAATCCGGCGAAAAAAGGATACATGGTGCGGATAAAGCCAACCCTGAGCTGTTCGGCATTCAGGGTCCATCCGCCACTTACATCCCCATTCGGGCTGGTAATGGCCATATGGGCCAAGGCCAGTGCCGCCACCAATACCAGCAGCCCTAGCGCCGTTCTCGAAAACTTTCTAATGCCTATGGCATAAAGTATATTAGCGATATATTCGAAAAATAGCGACCAGCCTACGCTATTGAGCGGATGCATTTCCTGCCAGCCCCGGATGTCCATCGACAGCGGAACCGGCAGTATCGTATAACCAATCAGCATCACCAGCAGCATTTTCCAAAGGGGAATTTGATGTATCAGGGGCCAGATGGCGGAGTCGGTAAAATAGAAACCGATCGCACCCAGGGTCATCCCTAACACTACCATCGGTTGCAAGCGGATCAGCCTCCGTTTAAAGAAGGTCTTCACCGACATTTTGGACCAACGATCATCGTAGGCATAGCCAATTACGAATCCCGAAAGCAGAAAGAAAAAATCAACTGCCAGGTAGCCGTGATTGACCAGAATATCCAGGTAACCGGTACCTAATGGTTCCGTCAGGTGAAAAGTAACAACGACAATGGCTGCGAGACCGCGCAAACCGTCCAATATGGGATAATGGGGTTTTGTGGAAAGTGGGACACTACGCGGGGGCTCGATGGCAGCTATTGAAGTATGCATAAAATAGCCAAAATTAAATAACCCAGTCCCTTCGATGGCGTCAAACTATATCAATTATTGTACGGATCGTCTCATTTTTTCAGGTCCCTACCGATGCAATTCCTTTCGCCTAAATAGATACACCAAACAAATAGCCCACCAGCGCAGAAAGTCCCATGGCAACGGTACCCCATATGACAATCCGAAAGATGGGGCCTTTGGCAGGTGTGCCACCGGCTTTAGCTGAAATGGCTCCCAGCACTACCAGTGCCAGTATGGTTGAGCCGTATAAAAAATACACCATTTGGCTGAGCGGCACCAACAATGTTACCAGCAGTGGCAACAGGCCGCCGGTTAGGAAAGCCGCCGCTGAGGCGAATGCCGCCTGGATCGGTTTGGCTGTACTGGTTTCAGTGATGCCCAGCTCCTCCCTGATATGGGTACCCAGCGCATCATGTGCCGTTAGCTCCCGCGCAACCAGTTGAGCCGTCTCGGCTTTCAGGCCCCTTTTTTCATAGATGGCCGTTAACATCTGTAACTCCGCCTCTGGCATGGCTTCCAGTTCCTGTCGTTCTCTTTCCGTATCCGCCCGCTCAATATCCATTTGTGAACTGACGGATACGTATTCACCTGCAGCCATGGATAGTGCCCCCGCCACTACTGCTGCCAGGGTCGCCAATAATAACGGCGTTCGTTCAGAACTGGCAGCCGTGACCCCAATCGCCAGGCTCGAAACAGAAATGATGCCGTCATTCGCTCCCAGCACAGCTGCGCGCAGCCAGTTACTGCGGTGGATATAATGCGTGGCCAAATACTGATCAATGTCTGTCTTTTCCTTAACCTCCATCATAATTAATGTATATTGGATTAGCGTTATCGCTGCACGAGCGATCATTCGATATTTATAGAATACGTTTATGAGCGGGCATTTTTTTAAATAGCTGCNCTTGGATTACTTCAAGGAGTTGCAATCACGCCATCAGGTTAGCTAAGGAACCGCCGTATACGGAACCGTACGTACGGTGGTGTGGGAGGTCAGGTAGCGAAATAATCGCTACCTTCCTACCCGATTTTGCGACTAAAAATGCGACTAAACCGGATCAAGGGTATAATCCAGGATCCGCTATTATAAGCATAAGTTTATATAAAAAATCTGGAAAAAGAGAAGCTGCAAATATCGTTGATACTCTCGATGTGGCAGTGGACACGTTGATTTCAGCGTTAACGAACCTCAGGAAATGCATTGGTGCTACCATTGTTAAAAAGAATTTACGTTATTATGATAGGTCAGCGGCCAGTCACTTTTTCTTCTTTAGCATTTCTTCTATAAAATCGGAAGACGTATTCAAGCGAAAAATTTCAAATTTTTGGTTCTTAAGATTAAAGCTCAAAGCCTTGGCTCCTTTGTTAGCAAATTGTACTTTGAAAACAGCAACCCCTTTCGAATCTGTTGAATCAACTCCGAGATACTCGTAATTTTTTATCATGCCATATTCATCATAAACAGACTTTTCACTATTTCGTTCCAGCGTTTTCCAAAAGCAAAGCCCCTCTTCGCTTTTTTTGAGAGGAAATAATGAACATAAACTATCTATTGAACGTTCATTATAATAATTCATTAGTGTCCGGTTAAATTAGATTGATTTTCAACTGAGTATAATTTTGTTCTTTGACATCTTGGGATAAAGGGTTTTCAAAAAGCTGCCGCAAAGGCGTTTTGTCTAACAGAGATACATTTAATATCTGTAAGATCTCATACGTTGATTGATCAAGTTTCAATCGGCTTTTTATAATAGCTACCAACGTATAAGTAATGATGGCAACATGGATCTGGATTTTTACAGCATTCGCAGAAGTACCCCAAAACGATTTTATTTTTAGATGCTGCTTAATCCATTTAAAAAACAATTCTACTTTCCATC
>NZ_BAAGRD010000004.1:0-129279 GCF_054783135.1 Niabella terrae | reverse complement strand
TCAGAACTGCGGCGAACGATTGCAGGACTTGATGTTTGCTCATTCATTGATATCCTTTTTTGAAAATGAATATCAAATCTAAAAGCATCAAATCAGAAAACAGTGGCCGTCCTCGTTAGAGGTTTACTAAAAGTGATCGGTCTGGATACTACTCCCGAAGACCTGCAACAGCCAGGGAAAAAGTATGCCTATCATATTGTAAAAGAGGATGCCCGTAACTATCTAAAAACTTTGCCATCCTATCTGAAACTGGAATACCAGTTAAATAATGACGCATTAAACCTGTTCCTGGCTCATGGAAGCCCGCGCAAAGTGGATGAATACACATTGATTGACACTGATCAGCAATATGTGCTGGATATGATGAATGAAGCCGGAGCGGATGTATTATTTGTCGGTCATTCCCACAAACCTTACCACCGGATCATCTCAACGTCAGAAGGCCGCTATAAACACGTAATAAATACCGGCTCTGTTGGCAAACCGAAAGATGGAGATCCCAGGGGTTGTTACGTACTACTTACAATAAATGAACAAAGTACAGTTCTGGACGCCAATAGCATCAATGTAGAATTTAGGCGATTCAGCTACGATATAGAAAAAGCTGCAAAAGCATTGGAAGAAAGTGTGCTTCCTGATGAATTTGCGGATATGCTTAGATTGGCATATTGATTCTTTATAAACGTTGCAGCAATGTAAGCGTTATTTAAATTTGTATTTAAATAGCGCCTTACAAAATAGATTATGGAAGAATTGAACAACGAACAAACAGCAATAAAAACAACATACTTCAGTATAGCGGGAAACACCGCCTTGGCTGCTATAAAAGCGCTTGCAGGTTTTTTTGGCAATTCATATGCCCTTATTGCGGACGCGATAGAAAGTACCGCAGACATTCTTTCCTCCATTTTGGTATTGTTTGGGTTGAAATATGCCAAACGGCCTGCAGATGAGAACCATCCTTACGGACATGGTAGAATTGAACCGCTGATAACATTTATTGTTGTGGGATTCCTGATCATTTCTGCAACTATTATTGCGTATGAAAGCATTCATAATATCAGAACACCCCATGAACTTCCTAAATACTGGACCCTTTTTATTCTTGCACCTATTATTATCTGGAAAGAAATTTCTTTTCGTATCGTAATCAGGAAAAGTAAGGAAACGAATAGTTCGTCTCTCAAAGCAGATGCCTGGCATCACAGGAGTGATGCGATCACGTCTGTTGCAGCTTTTATAGGCATTTCCATTGCATTGATATTGGGAAAGGGTTATGAAACGGCCGATGATTGGGCGGCTTTATTTGCTTCTGTTTTCATTCTATACAATAGCTACCTGATATTCAGACCAGCCCTTGGCGAAATTATGGACGAACATACCTATGATGACCTGGTGGTGGAAATAAGAAAGGTAGCCCAAACGGTAGCAGGCGTTGCTAATACCGAAAAGTGTTTCGTAAGAAAAGTGGGATTAAAATATAATATTGACTTACACGTAAGAGTAAATAGCAATCTCACCGTAAAGCAGGGGCACGATATTGCCCATAATCTGAAGGATACTTTTAGAAGTGAATTGCCACAGATAGGATATTGCTTAATTCATATAGAGCCCAATGATTAACATTTTCCGTATTCCCGGTGTCAGAGTTGATGCAGAAAATTAAAATTTCGCGCTGAGCCCTATATAAAAGCTCCTTCCAATTGATGGGATGATGCCGGGCCCGGGATATTCATCCGTCCTTCGTGTAAAATAAGCGGCATCTGCAATATTATTTACGCCGGCTTTTATCGCATAGTTATTTATCTTGTACGTTGCGCTAAAATCAAGAACCGTGTAGGCGGGAATATAACCCCCAACCGGGTTTTCACTTATTCTAAGATTGGAAGCATCACCATAAGCGTCTCCGGTATAGTTTACCTGGAAGGTAGACGAAAGTTTTGGCGTGCTGAAATTGATGCCTGCCCTGTTGATGACTTTATTAGCCGTTTCCACACGGTTCCCTTTAAATTCACCGCTGGTATACCGGGCATCGATGTATGCGAACGAATTAAAAAGGCTTAACCCATACTTTGACTTTTGGTCCAGGTACTTTAATAAGTTAAATTCAGCATAGGCCTGGCACCGGGAGATGTCCTTGCCCGTGACCAATGGTTATCCATTGCTGAAGAGATGGCAAAAGAATTAGGCGTTGACTGTAACCAGTATTTGGTTATCCAGCATCATGATACCAAAGAACAACACATTCACTTTGTGGCCAACCGGGTAGGCTTTGATGGAAAAGCCGCCAGTACCAGCAACAATTTTTATAAAATGGACAAGCTTTGCCGCAGGCTGGAAAAGCAATTTCATTTACAATCGGTATTAAGCCCAAAACACTTTTTACCCAAAGATCAGCAGCAAATACCCCGGCATGACACGCGGAAAGAAAAAATGCGGCAGGATTTGATACATTGTTTAAAACGGGCAACGAGCCTGACCGATCTTTTTCATAACATGGAACACCTCGGCTATACCGTCATAAAAGGTCGCGGTATCAGCTTTGTTGACGACAAAAAGGTAAAAGTAAAAGGCAGTGAACTCGGTTTTTCCTTAAGTACTATTGAAGAATTGTTGCAGGCAAAACAATCCCAAAATCTCAAAGACAGACAGGGAAAACAAAAAACCGATCCGGGGCAGCGAGGTATTCAGGCCCGGCAGCGGATCGTACCTTTTTCACCTTATAAGGTCGATCCTCTGGAAAATAGCATCAATAAAATAATCACACAGGCAGCTACACAAATGACAAGTGCTGCTGCAGATCTTGTTGCAGATCTGTTCAAGGTGCAATATCCATCCCCCGACGATTATACCGCATCAGAAATAGAGCGGGAATACTATCGAAATATTAAAAAGAAGAAGAAAAGAGGCTACCGGCCATAAAATAATTTTATATGAATACAGAAAAGAACCTTACCTCTAATGAAAAGGAAACAGTGCTATTTGTATTGAATGAATATTCCGAACAGTACCAGGAAAATACGAAGAACATGGCAGTGCTGACGAGTGAAATTAAAGAGCTAACGGGTAATGTACAGTAGGTGATCAGCGACCAAGAGCAGCAGCAACTCCCGGAAAACAGCATCGTGGTACTAGTTAAAAAAGAAAGTTGAAAAGCTGGAAGGCGCTATAGGTCAGTTAAGTTTCCCCGGCAAAATCATCCAGGAGCTTTACCGGAAGTTGTCTGCCATAACCCAACAATTATTCGAATCATAACAGCAAAAGGTGCAGCGTCACCATCATGCACATAAGATCATTGTGGCTACAGGGGTTCTTTTTATTACTGTTTGCCTGCTTTGCTGTGGATGGCACAGTCCCTATCAAAAGCTGAGGAAATTTCAGGAAAATGATACCAAGTACCGGCTCATCCGGCTATATACATCCTTCACCTTTATGCGGCGTTATCTTAATAAAGTGGACCCGGTTTATACCCAGAATCCTAAATTGAGGGATTCGGACCGTATGAATCAGGAAGCGGAGGAGCTACGATCCCATGCACGACAACTACAAAAATCTGTGAATCACAAATAACTGTTCGGGAAAAGATTGTCAGGGTGCAATAGTCAAAAAGATGTAAACTACGAATATCATCAAAAGTACTATGCCCTGCAATATATTGGTACGCCCCGTTGCAAGCGAAAGCATAATTGTAAATTGTGCCAGCACTAACAGTACCATTGCCTTCATATCAATGCCTAATGTGATTTTCATGCCGGTTGTTATTGATACCACAGCTACGGCAGGAATTGTAAGCCCTATACTGGCAAGAGCAGATCCGAGGGCCAGATTAAGACTGGTTTGCAGGCGGTTCTTTCGGGCGGCACGAAAGGCTGCAAGTCCTTCGGGAAGCAGTACCACTGCTGCTATAATGATACCTACTAAGGATTTGGGTGCGCCCGCTTTGGCAACGCTACGTTCTATATCTGGCGCTAAAACTTTAGCAAGTAGAACCACTATTCCAAGACAAAGGAGCAACAAGAATACACTGCTCCATGTTTCTTTGTTTGTCGGTGGTTCAGCATAGGCTTCCTCGTTTCCTTCCGCATGGGGAGGCAGGAAATAAGCCCGGTGTCTGATCGCCTGAACTAATGTAAAAGCAATGTAAAGGATGAGGCATCCTGAAGCAACGAACCCCAACTGGAGAGGTGTGTATTCGGACCCCGGCCTGCTTGTAGTAAAATTGGGCAATATGAGCGTAAAAACCAATATGGCAGTTAAAGTAACCAATGCCGCGCTAACTCCCTGAAGGCTGAAAACCTGCTCTCTGTACCGAACACCCCCTACCAGAAGACAAATGCCCACAATTCCCGTAAGTATGATCATGACTGCTGCCAACACGGTGTCCCGTGCAAGGGCCGCCGTCCCATGCCCGTTATCTGTAAGCATCAGGGAAACTATTAACGCTACCTCGATCACAGTGATGGCCAACGCAAGAACCAGGGTTCCAAAAGGTTCTCCCACACGGTGAGCTACTACTTCTGCATGGTGTACGGCAGCGAGAACGGTCCCGGTTAACAAGAGTGCGATCAATAAGTGAAAAAATCCACCGTCTGCTCCCATCAAAACACCCCAATATGCAAGCCAGGCTAAAATCGGTACTACAATGGTCCACAAGGCCAGATATATACGTTGTTTCATAAACTTAAAGAGAATAAGGATGCTGACAAATAGCGGCAATTAAAAAATAAGAGCAGATTTTTGAAAGCTTAATGCGTTCTGCCTGGTTGGCCACCTGTCATGAGCTTTCGAATATTTTTTTACTAACTCATTTAAAGAATTGTAATATTCTACAAGGTCTTTACGATCTATTCCCCGGTATTCCTTCCTGAAACTTTTACAGACATCTCTTTTATATGTTTAGATAATTCAGGAAATTCGTTATGATCATCGTTTTGATTTGTGCTTTTAAATCTTCTTAATTGATTTTATTTTCGAATATTGCTGTTGTTGTTTATAAGGCAATAGTTTCCGCAATGGCAAGCTACTCATCATAACCACTCTTAATGATGGTTGAGATCATTTTAAACCGCTCATTTGCTTTTATTGTATTCTTGGAATGCGCAGGAATGATTATAGATTGACCGGTTTGCAAAAAATTTGAACTTTCGTCAATAAGCACTTCTGCCTTGCCATCTATTATTTGTATGAAAGTATCATAAGGAGATGTTTTTTCCGACAATGCCTCCCCTGAATCAAATGAAACTGCGCTTACATTCCCCGTCGCTTTTCGGATAATTGTTTTGATAACAACTGAATTAGGAATATACTCAAGTATTTCAACAATGATGAATACTTTAGATTTTTCTATTTCTAGACTTTCCAATATTGTTAGGATTAATTAAAACTGAATAATAGAAAAGGCAGGCTTTCATCTCTGCCTTTTCTTTGGCACGTGTCTCAACACGCTACAATAATTGTCGATTTATTGTTCATGGTATTCCATAGGAGGGTCTACTTATTTAGTCAGGTTTCCCTTTGCAATAATACCCATTACTTCCTCGGGTTTTTTATCTAGTCTTGCTGAAACCCTTTTAACCAGCTCTGTTTCCTGCCCTGTTGTATACTTAAGATCTTCTGTTGTCAGCTGAGGAAATTTATTTTTGAGATTTTTAGATTGTACAGACCAATCGCCGGTGATTTTAAAGCTTTTTCCCGCTTTGTCGTTTGTTGTATTCATTTTAAAAATTTTCTTTGTGAAAGAATTTTCACAAACCAAAGGTGCAGCTATTTACATGGTTAGTTATTACACGCTTGTTCTAAATAGTTACATCATTCACACATATATCCCGTATCCGGGCGTATATATTAAAATCATAATCAATCAAGGATTGCGGGAAAAGCGTAAAAAGGATTTTTAAATAACAATACAAACCGGGTTCCTTTTTGAGGTTCTGACTCTACGGTTACATTTACGTGATTGGAAATAAGGATGTCGTGCGTTACTGCCAACCCTAATCCAAGGCCTCCCGCCCTTTTTGTAAAAAGCGGCCTGAAAATATTTTTCAGGTCATCTTTCGAAATACCGCACCCATTATCTTCGATTTGTAACACATAGCCCTGATCGATCGCTTTTGTGATAAGTGTTAATTCTCCCTTTCCGGCGGCCATCGCATTAATTGCGTTGATGACAATATTGGTAATAGCAATACGCATTTGAGATATGTTAAATGCAATGGTACAATTCTGCTTAGCATAGTTCTTATTTACCTTAACCTGCCTGAGTAAAAGGCTGTCGGCTGTAATTGCCAGCACCTCATCTAATAATTGATGCACCGTATTATCCTGTTCTGTTGCTTCATTCGCCGTTCCTGAATTCAGTATTTTTTTTAACAGGTCGTCAATTCTTTCTGAGCCCCTGGTTATGATATCCAGGAAAGTAGTCAGCCGATTATCAGAAATGCCGGTCTTTAAAATATGGGTCGACAGAGTGATATCAGTCAATGGATTACGAATTTCATGTACCAGTGCAGACACAACCTTTACGGGAATGCTTTGTTCACTCATTACCACAGGTACAGCATCCTTTAATGAGATAAAAGCTGTTGCCATTTTTGAATAGTTTTATTTTTCGGTGATTACATTAAAAGCAGTCTCATCGTGTAAAGCATATATTCTTGTTATAATTCAGCACTGTATGTAACAGTTTGATCTTATTGCCAATTTCACTTTTCAGTTTATGGTGAAACTTCGTTGTTTTTAATTCAATAAGCGCCTTTTCGTAGTCTTGTATTGCTTCGTGAAACAACCCTGCGTTTTCATTTTTTCTTGCTTTTTGCAGGATTGGAATATTATTCTTTCTAAACAGAAAAGATCGAACTATAATAAAGCTAAAAAATGCTATCATAATAATGGAGATCCAATAATAATGGAGTTATTTAAATCACACGTAAATATCGCGCTATTAAATGTATTAACTATTACACCTTTTTATAAAAAGGTTATAAGATTCACGTATAGCTGATCTAAAACAGGTTGCTGCTATAAATCGTCCAGCATTGATCGCCGTTTGTTTTTAAGCTGCTTAAAATGGGAAGGAGTAAGGCCTGTTACTTTTTTAAACTGGTTAGATAAATGCGCCACGCTGCTATAATGCATCAGATAAGCTATTTCGGTAAGGTTCAATTCATTATATACCAGCAACTCTTTTACACGTTCGATTTTGTGTGCAATAAAAAACTTTTCGATTGTTGTTCCCTGCACTTCAGAGAAAAGATTGGCCAGGTAGGTGTAATTATAATGTAGCTTTTCACTTAAATAATCGGAAAGATTAACCACAAGAGGTTCTTCAGAGTAATGAACGAGTTCGATAATAGTATTCTTAATTTTTTGAATCAGCACACTTTTTTTATCATCCATGAGTTCAAGCCCTGATTTTAATAATGCTGTTTTCAAAAAATCGCGTTGCTCGCGGGTAATATTTTCAGTAATTTCTGCCTCTCCCAATTCCACGAGGGAATGATTCAACCCCAACTTAACAAGCTCATCTTTTACCACCATCTTGCAACGAATACAAACCATATTTTTAATATACAATTTCAAAAGAGCTGTGTTCGCCTTAATGCCTTCTGCTGCAAATGTAGCTTTTATTATCTGCCTGATCATTTAAAATCTAATCCGGTGTTGACACCCAAGATGAAAATTTTACAGGGGAGGTATCTTATTGAACCATACCGACCTAATACTGTTTATATCTGTATTTAAGCCATAATCATCTTTACAAGTGAAAAGTCTTTTTCAAATTCCTTCCCCATTTTAACTTGTAGTGAAAGAAAATTAATATGATAAAAATGAGAAATGCACAAGAAATAGTGATGAGGCTCCAGCTCAAGTACACTGTTTTAAATCTGTAAAAAGAGATAACGGCTTCTATGCCCAGGCAAAAAGAGCCACTTCCCAGGAAAACAAAAGCAATAATATCGATGCCCCTATTTTTTAAGTGAATGATGATCGCATACAAAATCGCTGCAATAAGATTACCTATAAATAAGACAGGGAGAGCTACTTCTACCGGCCAACTTATTCCTTTTATAGAACTGTCCACTAATACCAAAAGTATTGCAGATACCATAAAACTACCAGTGAGTTTTATTATAAATGTCCGTTTCCAGAAAGCAAAAAACGTTATGTAACTAAAGGCGCAGAGGCAGATGCTCATCGGGTACTGGGACCAGCTAAAGTTATGGCTGATAATCAGGTTGATGACCAGTGGTACAAGAATTACAGCAAGGAAAATGATGGAAATAATATCCCAAACAAGAATTTTTTGTTTTGGGGACATCTTTCTAATTAAAAAACCAGGTTCATTATCACCTTTTCTATTCACAGTTTCCCTCCCCGAACCCGCTATTGAAACCTCCTGTCCGCAAAGCGGGCATTTATTCATGTATGATTCCAGTTCTACGTCGCAGTTATTACAAAATTTCATGTCTGCTTATTTTTACGGGTATATCCTGATGAGTTAAAAACGTGAGGAAGTGCTTTTCAAGTACTCTGGACGTACTAATGTTGCCAAAGCTCAGTATTAGCTTGTCACCAAAACCTGCCACGGCACAATTTACCTTCAATATTTTATTGGGCGGAGGCGCTATAAAAATCATTTGATCGATCAGTTCATTCTCCTGATACCCTAAGTTGATCTTGCCCATATTGGTAACAACTCCACTATACTGCTTTGTACCTACGGTATATAACCGAGATAAAAAAAACGACTTGATAAAAAGCGGCAGACTTCTTACAAATGTGTTCCTTTCCCCGCTGACATTACGGGAAATCATTTTATTGATCAGCTTTTTATCCGTTTCGAGTTGCATCTGGTGATAAACGATCTTTACGATCTCATCAAATGAATAAGTTCCCAATCGCATATCTATCCCCGGAAGTACATAGAGAGAGAAGTTTCTCATTGTTTTTGAAGGATATAGCTTACGCAAATTAATGGGTACTTCAACGCGTATGATTTTGCGGGCTATCTTCTTCATCAATACAGACTGTTCCAGGTACACCTTTTGCAAAGCGTACAGATATACTGATGTAAGGTATCCGGTAAGGCTCACATGATGCTCCTTTGCTTTGTTCAGGATGGATGCGGAGGGTAATGTTGCAATCAGCACATCAAACCGGGGTACTTTTTTTAGCGAAAAGGGTATATGAAAAGCATTGCTTATACTTACATACGGGGCTTTTATCTTTTTAAAATACCTGTTATAACTATCCTCATATTCTTCTTTAGCCATTTGTTCCGGCAAACTACTGCAGATATCTGGGGTAAACAGGATGCTGCATTTTTTAAAATAAGTGGCAAGCAATATTTTTAAAAATTCAAGCGCGCCTGTACCATCTGTCAGTATATGAGAGAATTCTACACTGATCCGGTTTTTTTTAACAAGCACCCTAAACATTAGTTCTTTAGAGCTAAAAGATCTGCAGGGTGTACCGGTGTCATGCTCTACTGATATGGGTTGATCGCTGTGTTCCAGGTAGTACCAAAAAAAGCCGGCTTTTAATCTCACTTTGTAATAGGGGAAACGGTTTTCAATTGCCTGGATCGCTTCCATAAAGGGTAGGATTCTGACCGGGTGTTTTAATACGGCTGCTACTCTGAACACAGAGGTGAGTTCATGATCTTTAATAGCGGGATATATCTTAGCAGCATTATCCAGGCGTAACCAGAAATCATCATTAAGCTTTCTATGCTGAGTTGTATGAGTCATGTGCCGGCATCGTTTTGTAAACCTGCGCGTATATATTACAACAATCATTTCAAACTTTTGTTAATGGGATGGATGGTTTCGGAAAAATTATTCCTGACCTAAAAAACAGATTGTGGCAAGTGTACAAAGCAGGGTATTTACCGCATTATTGCGTGTAGTAAATAAAAAAGGTTTTCTAGAAAAACAATTACTGGCTGGAAAAACCAGCTTCTTCGATTGTTCGGAACCATCAGCTTTTGCTAAAAGACGCGTACATATTGAAAAATTGGAGGCTGCCGGGCATAATGTATTTACACTAAGCCATCCTACGGAAAAAAACGGCATGCTTGTTCTTTATCTGCACGGGGGGGCGTATGTTCAGGGATTTACCAAACTGCACTGGTCCTTTATAACGCAAATGATTGAATCAAGACATTGTACCGTCATTGCACCCGATTATCCATTGGCGCCAAAATACACCTATAAGGCTACATCTGAGTTCGTTATATCTGTATATAAACAGGTTGTTGCAAACACTGACCCTGAGAATGTCATTTTAATGGGGGATTCTTCTGGCGGAGGTCTCGCATTAGCCGTAGCACAACAACTAAAGAAGGATAATATCAGTCAGCCGGCGCAAATTATATTACTTTCTCCGTGGCTTGATATTACACTTTCAAATAAAGAAATAGGAGCGTTAGACAGCAGGGACCCCTTTCTTGGTATAAAAGGGTTGCTTATGGCAGGGCGCGCATACGCGGGGGATACAGATCCGTATCATTTCCTGCTTAGCCCGATATACGGGTCTTTAGAAGGATTGGGCGTTATCTCCGTATTTGCGGGAACAAATGAAATGCTGGTAGCAGATACCAGGAAATTGAAGCTGATTGCAGATGCCAAAGGTATTCCGTTCCGTTATTTTGAGTATCCGGGGATGATACATGCCTGGATGTTATTTGACTTTCCCGAATCCCGCACCGCCAGGAAGCAGATTTTTGAATTAATCGGCGATCCCATTTTCGGAAGTGGGTTATGAGATGAGGCTTCGGCACTACAAAATGAGAATATATATAAAATACATGGTAAGCCTAAGATGCAAAATGGTAGTACAGGAAGAACTGGAAAAGCTGAGCATACGGTACCTCTCTGTAGATCTTGGGGTAGTTGACCTTCCGGAAGCAATTGCTGAAAGCCAGCGTCATCAGCTTGGAACAAATCTGCTTAAATATGGCTTTGAATTACTGGACGATAAAAAAAGTATCCTAATTGAAAAGATAAAAAATGTAGTTACGTAGATGATCCATCATGCTGATGAATTACCTAAATCAAACTATTCTGACTATATCACCAAACAACTGGGATACAGCTATACCTATCTTTCCAATACTTTTTCAGAAGTAAAGGGCATCAACCTGCAGCAATTTATCATTATGCATAAAATTGAAAAAGTAAAGGAGCTGTTATTGTATGATGAGCTGAATCTAACGGAAATCTCTTACAAACTTAACTATAGCAGTGTAGCGCATTTATCCAACCAGTTTAAGAAAGTAACAGGACTCTCTCCTTCTTTTTACAAGCAGTTGAAGCTAAAGCGCAAGCAAAATCTGGAAAACCTGTGATATTTGCAAGTTTATTGAACTTATGTGTAATATTAATACCTCCAAAAGGACTGACATTTGTCCTGTAATCCGTTTCAGTTTAAACAAAATATTATGTATAAAGACAAAATAAGAAACAATGAAGATTTCAAAATAGTAGGAGATTGGACCAGGCAATCAAAAATGCTTAAAGAAAAATATCCGGCTTTGGTTGATGCAGATCTGAAATTTGAGAAAGGAAAAGAAAATGAATTACTCGAAAGCGTAGGAATCCGACTCAATAAAAAAAGGGAAGAAGTGATCAGTATCCTTAAAAAGGTGCAACCCATAACCGCAGCCTGGTCCATTCGATTACTTAGTATACTATAAAGAATCCTATTGTGTGATAACCGGAAGGGCAAGAAATGAAAAGCTTGTCCTTTTTTATATGCAAGGTCAAGCTGAAAATTTAGAACCGCCGCCGTTTACTGTTCTTATCAGGTGGGTTCATTGGATACTATTTGATAATGCCGATAATAAAGCGTATCTTTAAATAGTTACAGATACAGTTAAACATTTCGGGGCTGTCACTCCCTTTTTCTTCTTGCTCAAAAGTGGCTTCTTTTTCATCACGTTTTCTGCATTCCTGTTTTCTGCATCCTGCTATATGGTTATTTTGCTTTTTTTTATAGTATTGTGGTATCTTTCCTTGTTCAGCCAGACCTTTTTCCAGCACCGGTATGCCACACACAGCTCCTTTACTATGAGCAGGTTCTGGGAGCGTTTCTTCTTCTTGTTTTCTTATATTACGCAAGGGTCTTCCTATATGAGCGCCCGGGCTTATGCAATTATGCACCGCATGCACCATGCCTATACAGATACTGAAAAAGATCCACACTCGCCCAGTTTTTCTTCCAGTATCTTCACTATGATGTGGCGTACCAGAAATATTTATTCAGGGATCGTGCACGACCAATATCCTGTGGAACCGCGATTTGTAAAGAATCTGCCAGAATGGAAGTGCTTTGATCGCTGGGCAAATTCCCCGCTGTCACGCATACTTTGGGTATTGCTGTACATCGCATTTTTCATTGTATTTGCTTCCAGCTTTTGGTGGTACCTGCTACTGCCGGTTGTTATAACTATGGGGGCCTTTCATGGCGCATTGATTAACTGGTATGCTCATAAGTACGGGTATATAAATTTCAGGCTCAAAAATACGTCACGCAATTTGATAGTAGTAGATGTGCTGATGCTGGGAGAATCGTATCATAACAATCATCATAAGCACCCCTCCTCTGTAAATTTTGGCCATCGTTGGCATGAAGTAGATCCGGTATACCCCGTTATACTTTTATTAAAATGGCTGCGTATCATACGTTATACGAGAAAGTCGGAAGGGCTTAAGGTGTAACGTATTTTTTAGGCTGGTTTTGTATACAATTTAAATAATTTTTATGTCAGAAAATCAATTTCACGCAGCTACTACGCTGAAGATCCTGGAAGAAGATAAGAGCGATATTTCAACCAATATCTGCTTTACAGGGGATGCCATTGCATTGTTAAATAATTATGCCATAACCGGGATGACTATACATTTAAATGATTGGGACTGGTATAAAGAATTAAGAAGTGGAGCTGTCTGTTATATTATCACCGACATTAAAAAAGCTGGTATTTCAATGTAAAGCAGTTGTTGCATGAGGCTACGGACCATTTCCGGACAGTAGACTCTTTCTGACCTGCACGTCCCTTTCTCTTCAGTTTCCACTTCAATATAGATATAATCCATTTACATTAGAAAAATTGTTTTGTATGACCAGCAAAAAGATAACAGCAGCCCAGGTGCATTTACTACAGAAAGGAGATATTATAAGACGGTTTCCTTCTAGCGGGGCTTCCGAAGAACAGCTTGATGAAGAACGTAGAGAAGAGGTTGACACCTTTGAAATATTTTTCATCAATCCCAAAAATGATATGATAGAGCTTGTAACGCCCAAAAATGCGCGGGCTATGTTTTCTTCTCCGGGAGATGTCAGCCATTTGTATATAAAATCGTACAATCTTGTTGCGCAGGGCATCTGGTGGATATAGACCGGAACATTCTATGCTTTCGATTTTCCCTAAAAAAGAAACAGCCCTGTTTGTTTAAAAAGTCTTATCTTTACTGTAATAGGCATAAATACTCCATCATTCAAGGCAGGATCAGTCCAATATCTACTACATAAGAATAGCATTTATTTTCTCCTTCTTCTTTTTTTTTGCTGCCGCGTTTAGCCTCTGCTTTTAACAAAAAAATTTATTACGATGAACATGTATGTTTCTAATCTGGGGGTTCATGCCTCTGATGATGATTTGCGAGAACTTTTCAGACCATTCGGGCAGGTGTCTTTTGCTAAAGTAATTATGGATAGAATCACTGGTAGAAGCCGGGGGTTCGGGTTCGTAGAAATGGGTTCGGTTTCAGATGCTACTCTTGCAATGGAGACGCTGGACGGAAAGGATGTTGACGGCAGGAGAATTGCCGTTGCCGCCGCAAAAGAAAGGGAAGACCGTTCTTCCAGCAGAAGAAAATGGTAAAACAACAGAAAGGGGCCATCCGGCCCCTTTCTTGTTTAATTATAATAACGATTATTAAAGTTACGTTTCTCCATTTTAATTCTCATTTAAAAATAAATACTATGCATTTTCAAAAACAACACCTGGCAGGAACCCATTACACCTGGAGTAAAGAGCAACCTGCTTTTAGTGGTCAGCCCAGCCGCAGAAGTTTTGATAAAAATAACGGCGACCAGGTGCTTTTCCTGATCAACTACTACGCATCGCTGGCCGGCCGTTCCAGCCTCTGCGAAGGCAGAATTATTGAACAAACAATCACTCGTGATCTGCCTGAGGGTGCCAAAAGTGAGGTCTCTGCTTTTCACTGGATCAGGCGGAGCGCTTTTGCTACAATATAGCTCATATGCTTAACACTTTAAAAATATTCCGCGCTCCATAGTATTTAAAGGGGTAAAACAAAAAGCCTAATCTCTTTCGTGAAATTTCCTAATGGAATGCATTATCACTGTCACCAGAGGCTGCATTAATATAAATATGCCTGGGGCACTCACAATGCACCAATTCTTTCAAAAAAGAAAGCCATCGTTATTAGATGGCGTTCATTATCTGCAAATATTCATTTACCTGGTCAGGAGAGCACTATAACAAACTTGCAAGTAATCCTGCAAATATTATAGCTGAGCTGCTTAACAGGTATTTTTATCCTGCCCGCTTTACTTCAATTGCTTCAAGTCCCCTGGATGTGTCGCGCGTAGCATAGGTCACCTGGTCGCTTGCATCAATTTGATGTATAAGCCCGCTTTTGTGCACAAAAATATCCTTGCCGCCTTCAAGAGGTGTGATAAAGCCAAATCCTTTCTCGTCATTGAAAAATTTTACTGTTCCTTGTTTCATAATTGTCTATTTTAAAGTATTAATTGATAAATGTATAAGCTATACCTTTTTTTAAGTGATCGCCTCACAAGGCATAGTACCTAACTTGCGTAACATCATGCCATGACTTTTTACGGCAGAAAAAAATGTGGAATAGCTGTAATAAGGTATGCCAAACTCCTCAGAAGTTTTCTTAACGATCGGCGCCAGGTGCTGATAGTGCACGTGAGAAATATGCGGAAATAAATGATGCTCAATCTGGAAATTCAACCCGCCGATCAGCCAGGAGAATAACCTGCTTTGAGGAGCAAAATTGCAGGTCGTGGCCAGTTGATGCACCAGTCGCTCATGTTCCAGTTTGCCCATACTGTCTGGCAAAGGATAAGAAGTGTCGGGCATTACATGGGCCGTTTGAAATACGATAGAAATACAAAAGCCTGTTACAAAATGCATACTTAAAAAAGCCAGGATCACGATCCAGGGAGCAAAGGAAGTAAGCAACAGCGGTAATACAAGAATGTAGGAAAAATAAACAAGCTTCCAGAAAATGATCCTTAGCAAAAGCTTGCGATATTCGGTCTTGTTTTTAATCAGCCCCAGTTTCCTGTAACGGTTAAGCCTGATAAAATCCTTGGAAGTTATCCAGGACATCGTAGACAGGCCATAGAACAGCCATACATAATAATGCTGAAATGGATGCAGGCCGTTCTTTTTGGCATGAGGTGAGAAACGCAGAAAAAAAGGCGCATTAATATCGTCATCATGCTCTTCAATATTCGTGAAGCTGTGATGCAACATGTTGTGCTGTAATTTCCATACTTCATCGCTGGCTCCAATAAGGTTCATGGTATAACCCATCCATTTATTAAGCGTTTTACTTTTGGAGTATGAGCCATGCAAAGCATCGTGCATGATGCCCATACCTACTCCCGCCATTCCAAACCCGCTAAGGATAAATAAGGCGAACAATTGCCACACCTGGGTAATACCACCAAAGCAAATGATGCCCAGAGGAACAAAGTAAAGCGACAACATGAAAGTTGTCTTTAATATCATGGCGCGGTTGCCGAACCGGTCCTTACCGTTACTCTTCAGATAAGTCGCAACACGATCTTTTAGCGTGGTAGAAAAATCAGCAGCTGCTGATTTTTTAAATGATAGCTTTTTTATAATATATGATTTGATAAATGATAATAAGTCCTGACAGGGCATACCCCTATCTGTATTTTCTAATAAAGCAGCAACTTATTACAAGAATGGAAGTATCAGAAGAAGATTTGCTTTAAAGCAAGCTAAATACTAATTGCAATTTGCAACAAACTTTGAAAGAGTTTCTGTTAAAACCAGTAACAGCGTTACAAAGATAGTTAAATAAAGTTACAATCCCGGAAAAGATTTAATTGCGGCGATATCAGGCAAACATACCCTATCGGTTTTAAAACAACTATCTTTAAGGCATGTTACAACTCAAGATCGGTGATAAAGTGAAGTTACAACCACCTTTTTCATCAACAAATATCTACACCATTCTTTCCATAGATGGCTCGTATGCCACATTGTTTTGCAAAGGGGAACATAAAAACCTGGTGATCTACATCAAGTGTATTAAAAAACTGGATTAGTGAGCAGCTATCCGAACTGCTACAATAAGGAGTAACACTCGTATACTCTGATTTAATTGATGCCTTTTTACCAACTAAAAATATATAGAGTTGCTATTGGGTTGAATAATATTTTGTATTTTTAGAACTGGTGTTTTTCATAGGTTAGCAACGGCCAGCTTTTTTAAAGGCAGGCCTTTCTTATAAGTTAACCTAATAAATTCTACCTAATTTTAATATTAGCTTATTTTTTTCTACAATTTTCTTCTGCCACTTTAATTTAATCTATAAAATTCCACCATTTTTTATTTATAGTATAAAAATATCTACCTTTATAGAAGAATTAGCCATTTTAGTATCAAATTTTCTCTACCCATGAGCAATCTTCATGAAATTGTTTTTGCTTCTTCTGATAAAGCCGCATCAAAAAAAATCCGGCAGCAACTAAAATCCGGTCTGCTCAGAGAAATCGCCCCACGGGTGTATACAATCAATTTGGCTGATAACCCGGATAAAATTGTGCTCCGGAATTGGTTCTTCATTCTTTCTCACCTGTTTCCGGGTGCCGTCCTCAGCCACCGTAGCGCTTTGGAGGGTAAACCGGTGCAGGGGCATATTTTTCTTAGCTATTCCTCCACAAGAAATGTGCAGCTTCCCGGGCTTACGGTGCATTTATTAAAAGGTGCCGGAAGCGAAGCAGGAGCTATGCACTTGTTTGAAAAACTCCACCGTTCGTCCGAACCAAGAGCCTACCTGGAAAATATGCAGTCAACCCGCAGTACCGCGGATTTCTCCAAAACGCTTGGCCGTGAAGCCCTGGAGGCCAAACTAGAAGCGATTATACGTACAAGAGGAGAAAAAGAACTGAACAAAATACGGGATGAAGCCAGGAGTCTAAGCGATGTCTTAAATATGCCAAAGGAGTTTGAGCGCTTAAACGGTTTGATCAGCGCCTTACTTTCTACCCGCTCCTCCAAAATTTTGAACAGCGATGTGGCCAAAGCCAGGGCCCAGGGCGAACCGTTTGACCCAGGCAGGGATGCGCTCTTTAATCTTTTATACGATTATTTGGCTGACAAAGAATTTAAAAATTATACCGAACACAACACTACCGATAAAGCCTACAATAGCTTTGCCTTTTTTGAAAGCTATTTCTCCAATTTTATAGAAGGAACAGAGTTTACCATCAGCGAAGCCAAAGAAATCATTACTACCGAAACTCCGATGCCATCAAGAGATGAAGATTCGCACGATATTTTAGGTACCTACCAGGTGGTAAGCAACCGCAAGGAAATGAGCATTACACCGCAATCCGCGGATCATTTTTTAGAATTGCTGCGCGCAAGGCACGAGGTCTTGCTGCGGGCCAGAACCGGCAAAAAGCCTGGCCAATTTAAAGACAGGAACAACCGGGCCGGGGAAACAGAATTCGTAAATTGGGAATTAGTGGCAGGAACGCTTAAAAAGGGGTACCAGTGGTATTCCCTGTTGCAGGATGCCTTTGCAAAAGCTGCTTTTATGATGTTCCTGGTAGCGGAGGTACACCCGTTTTTAGATGGTAATGGCAGGATAGCCCGTGTAATGATGAATGCCGAGCTTACGGCAAAAGGGATGTCAAAAATCATTATCCCCACTGTTTACCGGATCGACTACCTGGATGCGTTACGAAAGCTTACGCGCAAACAGGACCCTGCAACCTACGTGCGTATGCTAAGCCGTGCCTACGAGTTTAGCGCCACTGTGCATGGCGAAGATTTAAATGATATGGAGCAATATTTAAGGCAGTGTAACGCATTTGAACAGGGGGAAGAACATATACTTCGGTTCAAAAGCTAAAAAATAAGAGTGGATAACTTGTCGCGTTTAGTTTACTAAAACTAAGTATTTTAGCATTTCATTTTTACCAATACTGGTTGTTTAAATAACCTATTTTAAAAAGCGATATGAACAAAGATTGGTTAGCCATGTTTGAAAAATATGGAGAGCAAGGAGCACGTCAAAGATTTGAAAGAATCTGCGAGTCCTTATTTAGAAAAATGCATCAAAATAAAAATGTAAAGGCTGTAAAAGTTAATCAAGGCGATGGCGGCATTGATATATTTATTGGAGAGCTTGGAGTTGAACCTATTGATGTCATTCAATGCAAATTTTTTATCAGCTTTGGCGATTCCCAGAAAAATCAAATAAGAAATTCTTTTAATACGGCAATTGAATCTTCTGTATATGAGATGAAAAGTTGGACTTTATGCAATTCCTTAGAGTTTGACATAGCACAACATACTTGGTGGAGTCAATGGAAACAAAAGAAGACAACTGAACATCAATTAGATGATCAGTGCATCCAATTAAAAAACGGGAATGAATTAGTTGATCTATTAATAGAGTCTGGTTTATATAATGGTTGCTTTGAAAAAGAAGACAGTTTAAGAATTGAAAAAATATACGACTATATAACGAGACCAGAGAAGGAAGTAGATATTAAAAGGATTATTCAAAACGCTTCCTATTCATTATTCAATATTGTTTTCTTCTTTATAGTCGTTTTGTTTTAAATGTGTAATGGTTTTGAACCGGTAATTGTCATTACTGGTGAAAAAGCTTGCGTATAAGCGGTCTTTGGGTGATAGGATATAATTGAACTTGGCATTTACATCATAAAAATATAAGCCTAACTTACGCTTTTCTTCTTCGGTGTTTGTTAAGGCAACAATAGGCGAAGCCAGTAAATCCCAATAGGTTCGTCTTGCAGAAATCAGAAAAGAACTTTTATCTTTTTTTAGCGGCCCCTCAAATAGAACTTTTGTTGCAAGCATACCTACTGATCCTTCACCGGCTAATTTTTTCATATTACCGTCTTTGGTGGATAGGTCAATAACCGAAGATAACCGCTCACCAAACCGCGCCGGAAAATTCCCTTTGTATATGCTAACATCTTTTATTGCATCGCCATTAAAAGGAGAAAAGATGCCCCCCAAATGGGTAGGGTTGTAAACGGGGATGCCATCCAGTAAAAATAAGGTTTGATCCGGGCTACCGCCTCTTACAATAAGGCCGGTAGTGCCTTCCATTCCCTGAGAAATCCCAGGAAGTGTTTGTATAACTTTCAGGGGATCATTATCTCCTAAAAATTTCGGCATTTTTTTTATCAGGCTGCCGGAGAGCTTTAGCTGGCCGATAGTATTGGTGGCTATCCGGTTTTCGCTGCTTGTTACAATAACTTCATCTTCCTCGGTTACGTCGGGAGTCAATTTTATAATAATGGATTTTGAGCCAATGGATTCTTCTACACTCGTTTTACTAATGTAACCTACATGGCTTCCAGTGAGAGTTATTTTATTCCTATATGGGACAGTTAATGAGAAATACCCAAAAGAATTGGTAGTAGTAACCAAAGGCTTTTCCCCATTGATGACAGATAAGGTTGCACCTATTAATCTTTCGCCTGTTAAGGAATCTTCTATATACCCGTAGATGGATATGCGTTGCGTTTGTGCAAAGCAAAAAGAAGGATTAAAAAGATATCCCATAAGAAGAAGAAAGAACAATTTTTTTTGTGACTTCAAGTAATTGTTTTTAGATTCAAATAATTAATACCTGTTTTCATACACTATGGGCTTTATTGCTATCCTTATGCTTCTTTACGTCTCATGCCCAAACTGATCTTCGAAATAGTAGTATCAATATTGGAGTAAGGCATCCAATGGAGTAATAGTTTGGATGTACGGCCTGCATCTAATATTGGCCATGAACAAAAGTTTTCTTTTCATAGTGTAGGCGATAGCATTTTCTTCATAGCGTTTGAATTTGCCGCAATATTAGCCACAATTAATAGCACGATCAGTATGAAATTTGTTATAAATTATTAAATAATAAGTTATTTATTGTGAAATGCTTTGAATTTGGAGCGCTGCATAAGGTGTGCGTTTCGAAGAAAAATGATTTTATTGAGTAATCAACTTATCAATATTAAAGCAAAATGTTACGAACTTTACTAAAAATGGAAAGATGAGAATGGATGTTTTTAAAGCTAATGGATACACATCTTCGGAAATTCGTTTGAGCACTATTACTGGGAAATAGTGGCATAGAAACTAACACTTACTTTGTTTTTAGACCAGATACCTTGACTACTATTTCTTATAAACGTATTGTTTCCAATACTCACAACCCCTGGAATAATTATTCCAGATTTGTTTCCGTTATCGGGATTGCTTGAAATCCATTCCAGGGAAATAATTATTGGTTGAGAAAATATTAAATTTAATTTCTCGAGATCAACCCTTTGCCAACCGGTTGATTTGCTTGGAACGTCATAAATTATATTCTCATTTTGTAGTAAAGAATCCGGTAACTTATCTTCATTTACAGAATAAATATTAACCCTAAATCTTAAAGCCTCAAAGCTATTAGATGAAATAAAGAAATTAAAATTATGCAATCGGAATGTAGGTTTCTTGGGAGATATAGTTGTTCCTATCTCATTTCCGAGATTATCCTTTATACTATTTCTCTTTGGATTGAATGTTACTTGAATTATTCCTGATTTTTAATTCCTTCCATAAATAGCTTTCTTTCTAAAGCTCGAAACAATTACTTCATTTAATAATGCTTCTTTTTTTTGCAACTCAATTAAAATCGTATCTCTATATGTTAAAGAGTTGAACGGGAGAAAAGTTTGATAATATCCGATAGATGATATTTTAACTGTATCTGAAGGAAAATGTACTGGAAGTTCAAATACCCCGGTACTATCTATACTTGATATGACGAGGCTTTTAAAATGTTACATAAGACTTTAATTTTTTTATACCAGAAAGCATGTCCTCCGCATGCATCAATATTGCAAGGATAAAGAACATTTTTCAAACATATCGTTTCAATAAATTAATTCAACTTAGTATGATGTGAAGCCCAATTAACAACATCGAAAAAAATAATTAACTTAGCTACATCAGTTCTTTCTCACCTTTCTGATAAAAATTTGTTTGCAAATAAAAAAGACCCATCAAGTGAGTCTTTTTTAACTGATTGATAATCAAGTGCCCAGAACAGGAATCGAACCTGCACTCCGTTGCCGAAACAAGATTTTGAGTCTAGCGCGTCTACCAATTCCGCCATCTGGGCTGCTTCGATCAAAATCGGCTGCAATATTACGTATTTTTACCCTGAATATAATAAGCAGCTCAAAAGAATTATTGAACAACTGCTACCTGCAACATTTCTTTTTGGGTAATAGTATCTTTACCAGGAACAAACCTATTTTTTTAAGCACTGCCATATCGACCTCCTTTTGATACAACAAAGAATGAACCGCAAAGTTATATGATTAAAATCGGATTAATTAAAGAAGAAAAGACACCTACCGACAACCGTGTAGCCCTGACCCCTGAGCAATGCAAATGGCTGTTGGGTATCCGTAATGACATTCAGATACGGGTGCAACCATCAACAACCCGTTGTTTTAAGGACCGGGAATATGAACAGGCGGGAATTGAACTGAGTGAAGACATGCCGGGCTGTGATATCCTCCTGGGCATCAAGGAAGTTCCTATCCACCGGTTGATTGATAATAAAACTTACCTGTTTTTCTCTCATACCAAGAAAAAGCAACCCCATAATAAACCCCTGCTCCGGGCAGTGCTGGACAAAAAGATTACGCTGATTGATTACGAATGTCTTGAACATGATGATGGCCAGCGGATGATTGGCTTTGGCTTTTTTGCCGGCATCGTGGGCGCCCATAACGGCATGATGGCTTATGGCAACCGCACGGGGTTATACCGGATGGACCGGGTCTACAAACAAAAAAACTTCAAAGAGCTGATACATACTTATTTTGGGTTGAAATTACCCAATCTTAAAGTCGCCATTACCGGCAGCGGCCGGGTGGCACACGGCCTGATTGAAATCATGAACCTGATGGGGCTGCATGAAGTAGAACCCGAAGACTATCTGGTCCGCCGGTTTTCATACCCGGTATTTACCCAACTGAAAGGGAGCATGCTATACAGTCACAAAACCACGGGGACCTATTTCCGAG
Source organism: Niabella terrae (assembly GCF_054783135.1). Classification (NCBI taxonomy): domain Bacteria; kingdom Pseudomonadati; phylum Bacteroidota; class Chitinophagia; order Chitinophagales; family Chitinophagaceae; genus Niabella; species Niabella terrae. The sequence goes on along the minus strand of NZ_BAAGRD010000004.1, from coordinate 106,901 downwards.
AGGATTTTCATCGACATCCGGAAAACTATCACTGCAAATTTTTGCCTTTTGCCGCACAGACAGATATTCTGCTCAACGGGGTCTACTGGGAGCCGGGCATTCCCCCTATCTTCCATCGGGAAGACATACGGAAAGAGGATTTTATTATCCAAACCATTGCCGATGTTTCAGATGATAAATTCGGATCCATCCCGATTAACATCGACAGTCAGCCCATCGAGAATCCCGTCTATGGCGTGGACAAAGAAAGTTTTGAAAAAACGGCACCATATCAAGCCGGCAGCATTGATATCATGGCTGTGGGCAATTTGCCTAACGAATTACCACGTGACGCCAGCCGTTATTTTGGTGAACAATTAATCAAATTTGTACTAGATGATCTGACCGGGGCCGGCAGTCCTGTCCTGGATCGGGCCACCATCGCCAATGCGGGCAGGCTCGGCACTCATTACCAGTACCTGTCAGCATATGCCGATATTACTTCGTGATAGCACAAAAAAAACCGCTTATTGCTAAGCGGCCTTTCCTGTTTTATTAACTTCTCTAAATTAGCGAAGGAACAACAACTCTCTGTATTTAGGCAGATACCATTCCTTGTCATCCACCAGTAATTCCAGCTTATCCGCATGGTAACGGATCTGATCAAAGAAGGCTGCTTTCACCTGGCTCTCGTAAGCGATCGCCTTGGCGCGGGATTCTTCCATTCCATTACAGCTCTTACGGGCTTCGATCATTTTTTCCACCAGGTCACTGGCTTTATTGATATGCTCGGAGATTTTGTCCAGTATCTGTTTTTGATTGGCATAAGCTTCCTCCGGAAGACCGGCGTCTTTGAGTCCGGAAATGTTCTTGGCCAGCAGGTTCTGATAACGAATGGCCGGAGGCAGAATCATACTGGTAGCCATTTCACCCATAATACGTCCTTCGATTTGTACTTTCTTGATGTATTTTTCCAGTTCGATTTCATAACGGGCATGAAGCTCAGATTCAGTAAAGATGCCGTTTTCGATCAAAAGTTTTGTATTCCTTTCGGTGATCATGGCATCGAGCGCCAGCGGTGTGGTTTTTAAATTGGGCAATCCTCTTTTTTCTGCTTCTTTCTCCCAAGCTTCACTGTATCCGTCTCCTTCAAAAAGAATCTTCTCGCTGCTAACGATATATTCGCGGATCACCTGCATGATGGCGATCTCTTTCTTTTCACCTTTCTCAATTAAAGCATCCACATCCTTCTTGAACTGTTTCAGGGTTTCAGCCATGATGGTATTCATGATCGTCATCGGGCTGGCACAGTTGGCAGAAGATCCCACCGCACGTAATTCAAATTTATTTCCGGTAAAGGCAAATGGTGAGGTACGGTTCCGGTCGGTATTGTCCAGCATCAGATCCGGGATATTTTTATGAATATCCAGTTTGAGCATGCTTTCATCCTGCTCATCCATGTTTTCACTAACGCGTTCTTTGATATCATTCAGCACTTTGGCCAGATAGTCCCCAATGAATACAGAAATGATCGCAGGCGGTGCTTCATTGGCACCCAGGCGGTGATCATTCTGGGCAGAAGCAATGGAGGCTCTTAAGATATCGGCATAATCATGTACGGCCTTGATGGTGTTAACAAAGAAGGTCAGGAACATGAGATTGGTTTTCGGCGTCTTGCCGGGTGCCAGCAGGTTCACTCCGGTATCGGTTGCGATACTCCAGTTATTATGTTTACCGCTACCATTGATACCGGCAAAAGGTTTTTCATGCAATAATACCCGCAGTCCGTGTCTTAAGGCGATACGGGTCATCAGGTCCATTAACAGGGTATTGTGATCCACCGCCAGGTTCACTTCTTCAAAAATCGGCGCACATTCAAACTGCGCAGGTGCCACTTCGTTGTGACGGGTTCTCAGCGGAATACCTACTTTATAACATTCGTTTTCAAAATCCCGCATGAAAGCATATACGCGTTCGGGAATGGAACCGAAATAATGATCCTCCAGTTGCTGATTTTTGGCGGAGTTATGTCCGTACAGGGTACGGCCACACATCACCAGATCCGGTCTGGCTCGGAAAAGTCCGTCATCCACCACAAAGTATTCCTGTTCCCATCCCAGGGTCACGGTCACTTTGGAAATATTCCGGTCAAAATAATTACAAACATCCACCGCAGCTTTATTCAAAGCATCTACGGATTTTAACAGCGGGGCTTTATAATCCAGCGATTCGCCGGTATAAGATATAAAGATGGTCGGGATACACAGGGTACGACCATGTCCTATTTCAATAATAAAAGGAGGAGAAGAAGGATCCCATCCGGTATATCCCCTGGCTTCAAAAGTAGCCCGCAGTCCACCATTCGGGAAGGAAGAGGCATCCGGCTCCTGTTGAATCAGGGTAGCGCCGTCAAATTCTTCGATGGGGGTTCCGTCGCTTTTCAGGGTAAAAAATGAATCATGTTTCTCTGCAGTCGTTCCGGTAAGCGGCTGAAACCAGTGGGTATAGTGAGTAACCCCTTTGCTTTCTGCCCAGGCACGCATGCCATTGGCAATATTGGCTGCCATATTACGGTCGATTTTCTGACCGGATCTAATGGAAGACAGGATACTTTTATAAGCATCATCGCTCAGGTACTCTCTGGCTGTTTTAAGATTAAATACATGGGAACCGAAGACCTTGGAGACCTTTGGTGTAATTTTTCCCAGCTCCTCGGTGGAAGTAGGAATACTTGTTAAAGCAGAAATTCTTAACGACATGTGGTGAGTTTGTTTAATTTGGATGCAAATATAGCAAACCTCCCAAAATATTATAAAAATTTTTGATTTTTTTACGCAAAAAACAGATCCTGAATCTCCTAAATTCCGGTTTTAACGGTCAAAATCAAATATTAGTTATTTTTATTATGTATTTTGAGCCTGCGATTACCGAATATAACCATCAATAAAAAAGGCATAAACAAGGGGAGCAGCAGACTCCGGTAGCGTACGGTGGCACCGAGGTTATTTACCGTATATCCGATAATCAGCAATACAGATATACTATAAAACAAAATAAACAGGCCCAGCGGACTCATTTTGTTATGGCGAAAAGACCGGATGGCGGCCAATAGCAGGATCAGCCAGATGATCAGCATTTCCAGATAAGCCGGCAGGATCAGCCACTTGTGTATATCTGAAAAATAAGGGCGCAGCATAGAAAGGGAAACCGCCTGGGGCAGGAGCTGAAGAAAACTTTCCAGACACGGTTCCAGTGCCCGGACTTTTAGCGAGGTCACCCCTCCTTTCAGGGCATTGAAAGCTGCCTGTTTCTCGACAAAGACTGCCGGCAGGTTCCAGCCGGGCAACAGGTACCGGCTTCCAAAGAAGGCAATTACAGCCAATAGATAAACGCTACCAAAGATCCACCAGCGCCGCCTGGGATACTTTTCAGAGAGTATCCAGGCCAGCGCCGCCGGCAGCAGCCCCATCAGTAAATGGTTCTTAAACACAAACAAGATCAGTGCACCGCCCAGTAGCAGCCCCACTCCTTTTGCGTTAAAATTTCCTTTTCGGATATAAAAATACAGGCTGAAAATACAAAGGCTCAGCCCCAGGAAACAGAGTCCGTCTTTATGAATACCGTTATTCCAGTATACAAAGGACGGAATCAGAAAACAGCCCACCAGCAGCCATGGTGACTGGCGTCCAAAATGGGCGCTAAACACCCGATAGAGCGCGGTGGTAGCGAAAAATACCAGAAAACAGTAAAAAATTATATTTATATAATAATTACCCAGGCTGAACAAATCAAATACGGACAGGAGCTTTATGAATGCATTGCCTTTCAGATTATTCCAGTAGGAATGCGCCGAACTAAAGAGGCCGCCATCACCGTAGGGATTTTGAAAAAGGTTCAGCAAATACTGCTGCGGGTGCTGAAACAACAGTTTCGATTCCTTGATCCCCATATAATGGAAGGTCCAGGTATCGTTCATATTGGCGGTCGTGGCTTCATAAATACCGATCCAACCATAAAGAATCCCAAAAATAACGCTGGTCAGAAAAAGCATGACCAGCTGTATTCCGGAAAGTCCCGTAAGTTTAAACCACCGGATCCGGGTAATGATCCAGGAAAATAATATAAGATAGGTACAAAATAGTAGCGCTTCCAAAATATCCTTTAGCCTGTGAATAAGTGCGGAAAAATAATGAATAATTGTTGTATAGTAGTTTGTAGATTTGCGCTTTTTAAACCCCGGGTTACAATTATACGTTTCAAGCAATATAATTCATGGAAATAACAGTAAAAACCGCCGAACAATTACGATTGACCGCAGCAGAATTTGAACTGATTCAGGAGAAACTGGGCAGAATGCCTAATTTCAATGAATTATGTGCTTTTTCCGCCATGTGGAGTGAACACTGCAGTTATAAAAACTCCATTAAATGGCTGAAAACCCTGCCCCGGGAAGGGGGCCGGATGCTGGTTGCTGCCGGTGAGGAAAATGCCGGGTTGATGGATATCGGTGACGGATTGGGCGTTGTTTTTAAAATTGAATCTCATAACCACCCCTCTGCACTGGAACCTTTTCAGGGCGCAGCAACCGGCGTGGGCGGCATCCACCGCGATATTTTCACCATGGGTGCCAGGCCGATAGCGGCACTCAATTCCCTTCGGTTTGGCAAGCTGGAAGAAGCCAAAACCCAGCACCTGCTGGCAGGCGTCGTCCATGGCATCGGCCATTACGGCAATTGTTTTGGTGTACCCACGGTGGGCGGCGAAATATATTTTGATCAGTGTTACCATACCAATCCCCTCGTGAATGCGATGAGTGTGGGGATTGTAAAAACCGGTGATACGGTTTCGGCCACCGCAGAAGGCGCTGGTAATCCGGTAATGTTTGTCGGCAGTGCTACCGGTAAGGACGGCATTGGGGGCGCTTCATTCGCTTCCGCCGATATTACCTCAGAAAGTGTTCAGGAACTGCCCGCTGTTCAGGTGGGTGATCCTTTCCAGGAAAAGAAGCTTTTGGAAGCCTGCCTGGAAGTGATTCAGACAGGCGCCATCGTCGGAATGCAGGATATGGGTGCAGCAGGTATTATCTGCTCTACCGCTGAAATGAGTGCCAAAGGCGGCGCCGGCATGCATATCGACCTCGAAAAAGTGCCTACCCGGCAGCAAAATATGAAAGTCTGGGAACTATTGCTGAGTGAAAGCCAGGAACGCATGCTGCTGGTCGCAGAAAAAGGAAGGGAACAGGAAGTGACTGCTGTATTTGAAAAATGGGACCTTCCCTGTGCAGTGATCGGTCATGTTACCGATGACGGGATACTGAATTTTCATATGAACGGCACCCTGGAAGCCTCCCTGCCCGCTGAGGAACTGGTACTGGGTGGCGGTGCACCTCAATACGAGAGAGCTTATCACCCACCCGCCTACCTGGCTAAAATCCGGGCTTTCGATCCCGGTTCGGTAGCGGTGCCTGAGGACTTAAAAGCCGTTGCCGAAAAACTGATCAGTCTGCCGTCTATCGCATCTAAAAGATGGGTCTATAATCAGTATGACAGCATGGTAGGTACGGTCAACAGTACGACCAATGCGCCCTCAGATGCGGCCATTGTTCATGTAAAAGGTACCCGAAAGGCACTGGCAGTAACAACCGACTGTAACAGCCGTTATGTATATGCAGATCCTTATAAAGGCACCATGATCGCAGTGAGTGAAGCGGCCCGCAATATCGTTTGCAGTGGCGGACAACCCCTGGGTGTAACCAATTGTCTGAACTTTGGTAACCCTTACGATCCCGAAGTGTACTACCAGTTCGTAGAAGCCATCAAAGGGATGGGCGAAGCCTGTCGGAAATTCGATACCCCCGTTACCGGCGGAAATGTCAGTTTTTACAATCAGAACCCTGACGGTCCCATCAATCCCACACCAACGATTGGAATGGTGGGACTGCTGGAAGAGATCGATCAGAAAATGACCCTGGATTTTAAATCCGAAGGAGATCATATCTATGTGCTGGGCTTTCAGACCGACGATATCAATTCATCTGAATACCTATATCATATCCATGGCGTCCGGCACAGCCCCGCCCCTCATTTTGAACTGGAAGCGGAATACTTGTTACAACAGCAACTCTTACAACTGATTGCCGGAAATCTGATCCGGTCTGCACATGACGTAAGCGAAGGCGGAATCTTTGTAACGTTGAGTGAAAGCGGGTTCAATAAAGGTTTGGGATTTGATATCCGGACCAATAGCGATATCCGCAGCGATGCCTTTCTCTTTGGAGAAAGTCAGAGCCGGGTTGTGGTATCCGTCGATGCGGCTAAAACGGAGGAATTCGAAACGGCCGTTGCCGGCATTCTACCTTTTGCCCGGATTGGTTCAGTAAGTTCCGGAGATCTGGTCATCGATGGAGACAACTGGGGCAACATTCAGATCTGGCAACAGGCTTACCAAACATCGATTGAGTGTCTGCTGAAAAAGGAAGCTGCCGGTGATGCACTGAGCAGCCTGTAAAAATTAAGATTATGAGCGAAAAAATAGCCATTATCGGCGGCGGTAATCTCGGAACAGCCATTGCACAGGGACTGATCAACAGTAATTTCTGTGCGGCAGCAGATATTACGATTACCAAAAGAAATATTTCCAGCCTGAAAGCCAGCCTGCCCAAGGCCGTCAAGATTACTTCGGATAATGCTGCTGCCGTGCGCAACAGTCATGTGGTCATTCTGGCGGTAAAACCGTTCCAGGTGGAAGGCGTCATGAAACTCATTGCCCCTGCCCTCACAAAAAAGCAGGTACTGATTTCGGTCATTACGGGAGTAACCGTTACCGACCTGCAGGAAATGGCCGGTCTGGCATTACCGGTTTTCAGGGCCATGCCCAATACGGCCATTGCCATCCGGGAAAGTATGACCTGTATCAGCTACGAAAATGCCACCGATCGTCAGGTACAGTTTGTAACAAAAATGTTCAATACGGTGGGTAAAACCGTTGTAATTGATGATAAGCTGATGGATGCCGCTACTGTCCTGGGCGCCTGTGGCACAGCCTATGCCATGCGGTATATCCGTGCCAATATCCAGGGAGGAATTGAAATTGGATTTGATGCCCAGACGGCGAGCCTGATCGCAGCGCAGACCGTCAAAGGTGCTGCCACCCTGCTATTGACGAATAACAACCACCCCGAACATGAAATCGACAAGGTAACCACCCCCAAGGGCTGTACAATTGTCGGTTTAAATGAAATGGAACACCGGGGTTTCAGTTCCTCACTGATCCGTGGCGTCATCGCCAGCTATAAGAAAATAGCCCGCGACTGAGTCCCGCTTCCGGCGCTGCTGCCGGTAGTTCGTCAAACTTAAATTTTGAATCTCGCGGCAGATTCCTATCTTTGCATGACCTTCATAATTTTCCCAGCCGGGAAGATCTCTGCCGGTCAGTTGAGAGCATAAATTTTTCTTTATTTAAATCATTTTTGTCATCGGACTACTTGTTTGTAATAAGTACCGGATGTCTTTTTTTTGTAATTCAACCAGCTATGGCCAAGTATATTTTTGTTACCGGTGGCGTTTCTTCTTCTTTGGGCAAAGGCATTATCGCAGCTTCTCTTGCCAAACTGCTTCAGGCCAGAGGACTCAGGGTCACCATTCAAAAATTTGATCCCTATATTAATATTGATCCCGGGACCCTTAACCCTTACGAACATGGAGAATGTTATGTGACGGACGATGGTGCGGAAACAGATCTCGATCTGGGCCATTATGAAAGATTCCTGAACATTTTTACCTCCCAGGCCAATAATGTTACTACGGGTCGCATCTACCAGACAGTAATTAATAAAGAAAGAGAAGGCGCCTATTTGGGCAAAACCGTGCAGGTTGTCCCCCATATTACCAACGAGATCAAAAGAAGGATGATGGAACTGGGTAATACCGGGAATTATGATATTGTCATCACTGAAATTGGCGGTACCATCGGTGATATCGAGAGTCTGCCTTTTGTGGAAGCCATACGTCAGCTGCAATGGGAACTTCCCGAAGAGGATACCGTGATCATTCACCTGACGCTGATCCCCTATCTGAAAGCGGCCAAGGAATTAAAAACCAAACCCACCCAGCACAGCGTGCGTATGCTGAGTCAGGAAGGCGTGAGCCCCGACATTATCGTTTGCAGAACGGAAAGACCATTGACACCGGAACTGAAAAGGAAAATCGCCTTATTCTGTAACGTCAAGCAGGAAGCGGTCATCGAAGCCGCCGATCAGTCGACCATCTACGAAGTTCCCCTGGCTATGCTTCGTGAAAAACTGGATCTCACCTGCCTTAAGAAGATGAATATCACCGAATACAAGGAACCCGACCTGACCAAATGGCACAGTTTCCTGGATAAACTTAAATATCCAAAGACGGTCGTTCGGATCGGACTGATAGGAAAATACCTGGAGCTCCAGGATGCCTACAAGTCTATTCTGGAAGCTTTTGTTCATGCGGGCGCGGTTAATGAATGTCAGGTGCAGATTTCCAATATTCATAGTGAATACATCACGCCGGAAAACGTTGCAGAAAAACTAACAGGTCTGGACGGACTGCTGGTCGCACCGGGATTTGGACTGCGGGGCGTGGAAGGTAAGATTACGGCTGTTAAATATGCCCGGGAAAACGGACTGCCTTTCTTTGGCATCTGTCTGGGCATGCAGATGGCAGCCATTGAATTTGCCAGAAATGTATTGGGCATCAAAGAAGCCAATTCAACTGAAATGGACGAAAACAGTACCGAACCGGTTATCGATCTGATGGAAGATCAGAAAAAAGTTACGGAAAAAGGTGGCACCATGAGACTGGGCGCCTACAACTGTGAGCTCAAAGCAGGCAGCCTGGCACACCGGATTTACGGTACCGATCAGATCAGTGAAAGACACCGTCACCGTTGGGAGTTCAACAACAAATATCTCGAGGACTTTGAGAAAGCCGGCATGATCGCCAGCGGTAAAAATCCCGACAGCGGACTGGTGGAAATTATTGAGCTGCCAGAACATCCTTTCTTCATCGGCGTACAATATCACCCGGAACTCAAAAGTACGGTAGAAAACCCCCAGCCTATTTTTGTTAACTTCATCCATGCGGCCATGGATTATAATGAGTCCAATGCCCGCCAGTATAAAGCGGCCCTGAGTAATTCCTGAGGAGCGGCTAACAGACTTTATATTTATCCTCCGGGCTTAAAGGATCATCGCTACAGGCCCGGGAAATCATTTTGCCCCAACCCCGGCTGACAGATCGTATACAATGACTTCCGGGCCCATCACAGTTCCTGTCGGATTGCTGCATCCGGAATATCCCGGCCCACTCCTGCCTTAGTCTAAAATTTTTCAGCGGCCCTCCCATTTTAAGGAATATAATTGTACATTTATTGCTAAATCTTTTTTGCTATACATATAATCCTAAACGACAGCACGTATGAAGAAGCCGCTGCGGCCATTTTACTTAAAACAGTTGCAGCGATGTTTGTCTTGCGTGATGATTATTAAAAACTAAAAAATCACACATGAAATCAGGTACAAGGTTCCAGTTATCATTTATGATGTTCCTTGAGTTTTTTATTTGGGGAGCTTGGTTTGTTACATTGGGGACATTTCTGCCAAAAAATTTGAATGCTTCGGGTTTTGAAATTGCCAATGTATTTTCCACCCAGTCCTGGGGGGCGATTATCGCTCCATTTATCATTGGCCTGATTGCCGACCGGTTTTTCAATGCTGAAAAAATCCTGGGCCTGCTGCACCTCGTGGGTGCGGTGCTGATGTACATGATGTTTAAGGCTGAAAATGTCGCCGTATTCTATCCTTATGTACTGGCTTATATGATCCTGTATATGCCCACGCTGGCATTGGTAAATTCAGTATCCTTCAACCAGATGCAAAGCCCGGAAAAACAATTCCCTTCCATCCGTATCTGGGGAACCATTGGCTGGATTGTCGCAGGGCTGATCATCAGCTTTGTGTTCCACTGGGACAATGAACAGAACAATGCTGCCAATGATACACTGAGAAATACTTTTGCCATGGCAGCCATTGCCTCACTGGTACTCGGGCTGTTTAGTTTCACCCTGCCCAAGACACCGCCCAAAAAAGCGGAAGCAGGCGCGTCTATCAGTCAGATTCTGGGCCTGGATGCCCTCAAGCTGCTGAAGGATAAAAACTTCCTGATCTTTTTTATCTCCTCCGTCTTAATTTGTATTCCCCTGGCCTTCTATTATCAGAATGCCAATAATTATCTTACAGAAATCGGACTCAGCAATCCAACCGGCAAAATGACGATCGGTCAGGTTTCGGAAGTTTTGTTCCTGCTGCTGATCCCCTTTCTGTTCAAACGCTTCGGATTTAAGAAAACGATACTCATGGGCATGCTGGCCTGGGCAGTCAGGTATTTACTTTTTGCCTATGGTAACGCCGGCGAACTCTCCTTTATGCTGATCCTGGGTATCGCCCTGCATGGTATCTGCTATGACTTTTTCTTTGTATCCGGTCAGATATACACCGACTCCAAAGCCGGAGAAAAATACAAAAGTTCTGCACAGGGTCTGATCACACTGGCTACTTATGGTGTGGGACAGTTGATCGGTTTCTGGGTCGCCGGATATGTCGGGAACCATTATAAGGAACTGACTTCCGTCTCAGCAGGCGCCTTCTGGAAACAGGTCTGGATCGTGCCCGCAATTATCGCAGTGGTGGTAATGATTATATTTGCGCTGTCCTTTCATGACAAGACCCAGCAAAAAATAGAAACGAATGAATAATCCGTCACGCAGAAAAATGCTGAAGACCTTGGCTGCCGGCACCCTGGTTGCCGGCCTGAGTCCCCTGGAGCTTCTGGCAAATCAAGAAAATAACATGAGTAAACTGAAAGGAAATATCAATCACAGTGTATGCCAGTGGACATTTGGTAAAGTGCCCCTGGAACAGTTATGCACTACTGTCAAACAAATGGGTTTACAGGCCATCGACCTGCTGGCACCCAAGGACTGGCCGGTCATTCAGAAACACGGCATTACCTGCAGTATGTGTTATATCCCGGGGAAAGTCAGCCTTACCGATGGCTTCGCGGGGAGTGACTTTCATCAGGGCCTTATTAAGGATTACGAAGAAGGCATTCCCCTGGTAGCCAAAGCTGGGTACAAAAACCTGATCTGCTTCAGCGGCAACCGCAGGGGCATGGACGATGAGACCGGGCTGAACAATTGCGTGGAAGGGTTAAAGAAAATCCTCCCCCTGGCGGAAAAAAACAAAGTAGTGCTGGTGATGGAATTGCTGAACAGCAAACGGGATCACAAAGACTACATGTGTGATCATACGGCCTGGGGAGTGGAACTCTGCAAAAGACTGGGCAGTGAAAATTTTAAACTGCTCTATGATATTTATCATATGCAGGTTGATGAAGGCAATGTGATACAAAATATCAGAGACCATCATCCCTATATTGCCCATTATCATACCGCTGGGGTTCCGGGCAGACATGAGCTCAATGACCAGCAGGAGCTCTACTATCCGGCCATCATGCGGGCTATTCTGGAAACGGGTTTTAAGGGTCATGTGGCACAGGAATTTATTCCCACCGGAAAAACTGATGCTGAAAATTTCAAAAACCTTGAGCAGGCCATTAAAGTATGCGATGTTTAAATTACAAGTCAATTATTAAATTCTATTACATATGGACAGAAAGCATTTTTTGAAAATAAGCGGAGGCGCGGCGCTGGGTGTGGCGCTGGGTTCCTGTTCCGGCGGCAAGAACAGTTTGGGTTTTAACGGCACCATCAAAAACCCGGGTTTACAATTATATACCCTTAGGGATGACCTGCCCAAAGACCCCAAAGGCATTTTAAAGCAGGTGGCTTCCTTTGGCTATAAACAAATAGAAAGTTACGAAGGACAACAGGGCATGTTCTGGGGCATGAGCCATAAGGATTTTAAAAAATATATGGACGACCTGGGCATGACCATTGTCAGCAGCCATTGCGACCATACCAAGGATTTTGAACGAAAAGCAGCTGAAGCCGGCGAAATCGGTATGAAATACCTGATCTGCCCCTGGTTGGGTAAGCAGAGAAGATTGGATGATTACAAAAAAGCCGCTGAAGGCTTCAACAAGGCAGGCGAGATCTGCCGGAAAAACGGTATCCGGTTTGCCTACCACAATCATGACTACTCCTTCAGAAAACAGGATGGCGCCTTCCCTCAGGATATCTTCATGGACAGTTGTGATCCCGCCATTGTCGATTTTGAAATGGATATGTACTGGGTAGTCACGGCAGGTCAGGATCCGGTGGAATGGATGAAAAAATACAAATGGCGCTTTAAACTCTGCCATGTAAAAGACCGTAAGAAGAATAAACCCTTCAAAGAAGGCGAACAGAATCAAAGTTGCATTCTTGGAACGGGTTCAATAGATTATAAAGCCATTCTGGGTGAGGCCAAGAGTCTGGGCATGCAATACTATATTGTAGAGCAGGAAGCCTATGAGAAGACGCCTTTGGAATGTGCCAAAGCAGATGCCACCTACCTGCGCCAACTGGTATTCTAGGAAATCGCTGTATCACTGAATTTAAGGTTTTGTCTACCGGCAAAACCTTTTTTATGGCCTGAACGGTCTTAATGCTGAAATATTACACCTATAGCAACGGTATGATTCCAGGTGCATTCAACTGAACCCGGACGACTACTTCACTTTCCACTCATGCACCCCTGAAGAAGCTTCCCCGGGTAGCTGAACCACCAGTTTTAGTGCCGTCGTCCTGACGGGTTTAAAACAAAGCTTATCGTAGGTATTTTTGGTTGTCGTATAAGGTTGCAGGGCTTGGACCTCCAGCCATTTACCGTCTTTCAGATATTCCACATGCCAGGCAGCGGGGAGGCTGCAGCCACCCCAGGGTTTATCATCATACCAGTAAACCTCCACTTCCTGTACCTCATAGGACTGGTCGAAATCATATTGCAACCACTCCTTCTGATTTTTGTTGGGCCACCAATGCAGATAACTCATGCTGTGATCAGCAGCTTGTTGCGGATCGTACTGATCGTTCAGGGAACGGAGCATCAGCTGGCTCACATCGGAACCGCTGGCTTTGCTTTTACTCGCGATGGTTGGTGCCGGGGTAGGCCGGGCCCGGGAGGTACTATAGGGAATCCAGACTTCCATCTCCCCCGCTCCCCGATTGTTCCAGCTGTAGTAAGGTATGGCGGTCACTGTAGCCTTGGTCTTTTTAAGTTCACCATCTGCGGCCGTCCTGGCCACGATGGTACCTTCTGCGCTGAGTTCCATAATGCCGTTAAGCTTATCGGAACGATAACGATCGGTAAATACAGCACTGGTGTCCACCACCAGATTCATGACGGCACTATCTGGTTGATCTTTGCCTTCCAGGCAATAGACAATGGGCCCCCGTTGCAGGGCAAAAAAACCGGAATCTGCCGCTACCTGTTTATTGGCCAGGACTTTCTGCACCGGCATGGGCAGCACAAAACGCAACTTATCGCCCGGCTGCCAGTTTCTGCTAATAACGGCATAGCCTTTTTCCAGGTGGTATTCAATCGCAGTGCCGTTCAGCAGAATTTCGGGTTTCCAGGATCCCGACCCGTCCAGGAACCGGTACAGGTCACCAGGTACTGCCTCACCGGCCGCCCAACCCGGAATGCGCAGTTTGAGCACGAAATCCTTATTTTTCTGGGGATCCACGATGACTTCTACAGCGCCCTCCCAGGGATAGCGGGTCTGTTGCCGGAGCTGAACAGGTCCCTTTTCAAGTTGAAGCGTTGCCTGATTGGCCACATAGAGATTGATATAGGCTTCATTCTTACGCTGGGCATAAATATAACCTGGCATTGAAGGCATAAACCGGGCCACATTCGAGATACAGCAGGCGCAGGAAAACCAGGCACTCCGGCGGTGCTGCCCCACAGAAGCCAGCGGATTGGGATAGAAAAAACGGTCTCCGGACAGGGAAACACCCGAAAGTAATCCGTTATACAGGGTCTTTTCCAGCACATCAATATAGCGGCTATCGCCATGGAGTAAAAACATTCTTTCATTCCAGTAGACATTGGCAATCGAAGCACAGGTTTCAGCATAAGCACTCATATTGGGCAGGTCATAAGCTTTTCCAAAGGCTTCCCCGTTTCCGGTAGCACCGATACCGCCCGTAATATACAATTTCCGGTAGACCACATCCTGCCAGATGGCATCAATGGTATGCAGGTAATCCTGGTCACTGGTCAGGGCAGCCACATCAGCAATTCCGGTATACATATAAGTGGCCCGCACGGCGTGACCCACGGCTGTTTTCTGATCCACCACGGGCTTATCTGACTGACTGTACGTAGAAGCATACCGACTTTTGTTCCTGCCACGGATGTCCAGAAAAAATTTGGCCAGCTTCAGATAGGATTCGTTACCGGTTACCCGGTACATTTTAACCAGTCCGATTTCTACAATCTGATGACCCGGCCATTCCTCCAGTTTGCCGGGACCAAAAGTCTGCACCAGCAGGTCCGCATTTTTAATTGCAATATTCAGAAAACTGCGCTTTCCGGTCGCCTGAAAATGCGCCACGGCCGACTCAAACAGATGCCCGGAATTATACAGTTCATGGCTCAGCTGCTCTTCCTTTACCCAGCGTTTCTCTCCGATCCAGTCATGTGGGTGGGTTACTTTGGCGGTGCGGAATGTATAGAGGTAGCCGTCTTTTTCCTGCGCAGCACCAATCAGTTCAATCAGGCTGTCCAGCTGAAGATCCAACAGCTGATTGTATTGAACCTGCAGGCTATAGGAAGCCCCTTCTATGAGTTTATAAATATCCGTATCGTCGAAAGTAAAATCAGTAAGCTTGTCGCCGGCGGGCATCCGACCGGCTGCCTTTTTAAAATTGTCCATCCGACCATGTTCCCGGCACATTCTCAGGATATAGGGGATGGTCACTGTCGCGTTAACATCTACTTTGGGCTTCCAGAATGCATCTGTAAGATGAACCTGGGTAAAAGCCACCGGTTGGATCTCATAGTCCTTTTGTTGTGCAACACCGGTTGTTGCCTGGGTCAACAAAAAAGGCACCATGCCTGCTGCAATAAAATTTTTCACTGAATTCTTTTTTGAGTTGATGAAGCAAATGCGTTACTGTTCCTACATCGAAATCCTGGGGTCAAGTCACCTGTTCTTCCAGACATCACCCGCCATGGCATTGCAGGATTTTATTTGTCAAAGCTACAATTTTAAATTCAATAACGATGGCAGCTCAAAACAAAGTTACCATCTTCTTTATGAGCGGCAGGCGATTACAGCGCGACAATGAGTTAAAATCGTTGGCAAATCGGGTAAATATTGTCAAGGTGCTTCGCTCATTTAAAGATAGTTTTGAAAAAAAATCTATGGTAACAATTAACTGGAAAGGCGTTTTCCCTGCTATTCTTACACCCTTCAAACAAAATGAGGAAATCGATTATGACATGTTCGAAAAGAACCTCCAGGCGCAGATTGCCGCGGGTGTCCACGGCCTGATTATTGCCGGAAGCCTGGGTGAGGCCAGTGCCCTTTCGACGACAGAAAAAATGGACTTACTCCGCTTTGCCAAGACAGTTGCAGCAGACCGGGTTCCGGTCCTCCTGAACCTTACGGAAAATACTACACGTGATGCCATCCGGTTTGCAAAAGAAGCACAGGATGCCGGAGCCGATGGCTTAATGGTACTGCCCCCCATGCGTTATCGGGCCGATGACCGGGAAGTGGTCACGTTTTTTAAGGCCGTGGCCCAGGCCACCCGCCTGCCTATACTGATTTATAATAACCCCGTCGATTATGGCATCAATATCACGCTGGACATGTTTGAGGCCCTGATTACGGAGCCGAATATACAGGCCATCAAGGAATCAACCCGGGACCTGACCAATATTACACGCCTACGCAATAAATTCGGCGACCGGCTGGCTTTGTTTGGGGGCGTCGATACAATTTGTCTGGAGTCCCTGGTATTAGGCGCCGACGGCCTGGTGGCGGGGCTGGTGGATGCATTCCCGAACGAGACCGTCTATCTTTACGAGCTGGTAAAAAAAGGAGATTTTACCAAAGCCATTGAAATTTACCGTTGGTTCATGCCCTTGCTGGAACTGGACATCCACCCCAAACTGGTGCAGTATATCAAACTGGCGGCCAGCTACGAAGGCTTGAGTACGGTATATACCAGAGCACCCCGATTGGAACTCGTGGGAATTGAAAAAGAAAATATTACCCGGATTATACAATCGGCGATTGCCAGCCGGCCCCTTATCAGTACCTGAATAGGAAGGCCGTCCGCTCAGGCTACGCCCGGTACAGCGACCGCGGCGGTGGCATAAATGATGCCGTTGTTGGCTCCATAAGCTTCCGGTCCCCTAATCATTTTTTCAACTAAAAAAAGCCATATGACCCTACCGGTACCTCATAAATTCCTGTTGCTTCTGTTTGGTTTGTCACAACTGTGGAATCCCTTCAATGTGCTGAAAGCACAGGCGCCACCCGGGTACGAGCATACTACGCCATTGGAACCGGTTATTGTGCAATACCAGCAGGACCTGCAGGCGGTCAACTATTTCTATGGACCTATGCCTCAGGGCTGGTGGGTTCGGTCGCCGGCTGTAACACCCCCCGAGCAATCTGAGGCCCTGCTCAAAATTCAGGAACAGTACCTTCAACGACTGCAGGCGCTGAATTTTCAGCAGCTCGGCACCAATGGTCAGGTGGATTATATTCTGCTGAAAAGGAAGTTGGAAAGCGCAATGGCAGATTTGCATCAGCAACAGGAACAATACCAGCGACTGCATTCCTATTATCCTTTTGCCGATGCCCTGTTAGGTTTGGAACAAAAAAGAAGACGGGGCCATCAACTGGACGCCGCAGCAACTGCGGCACTGCTCACTGAAAAGACGATTGTCGTGGAAGGGTTGGACACTGCGACCGGTAACGGGCCGGAGTTAAAAGACACGGATGCCCGTTTTATAACATCACTGCTGCGCAATCTCCGGGATCGTCTAAAATCTGTTTATGAATTCTATAATGACTATGACCCGGAATTCAGCTGGTGGATTCCACAGCCCTATAAAGCGCTGGACACTGCGCTCCATCATTATATCCAGACCCTGCAGCGAAAAAGCGATCGCCAAGTGTACCATGACGGCAGCCAGATATCGGGATCCCCGATCGGACGAAAGGCTCTAGAAAAGCAGTTAAGGGAAGCCTGGATCAGTTACAGCCCTGAGGAATTATTACGACTGGCGGACCAGGAATTCAGCTGGTGTGAAAAGGAAATGTTGAAGGCCACCCAAGAGATGGGATTAGGGACCGACTGGAAAGCCGCACTGGAAAAGGTAAAAAACACTTATGTTCCACTCGGCCAACAGCCAGAACTTATAAACCAGCTCTATGAAGATGCCCAGGCATTTATTGCCAAAAATCAATTGATAAAAGTTCCGGAACTGGCGGACCAGACCTGGGGCATGATCATGATGAGTCCCGAAAGGCAACTGGTGAATCCATTTTTTACGGGCGGCAGGGAAATCAGCATCTCCTACCCCACCAGCAGTATGTCGCAACAGGATAAACTGATGAGTATGCGTGGGAACAACCCTTATTTTTCCCGTGGCACTGTTCAGCATGAGCTGATTCCCGGACATCACTTGCAATACTTTATGACCAGCCGGTACAAACCCTACCGGGCAGAAATCTTTGGCAATCCGTTCTGGACCGAGGGCTGGGCGCTTTACTGGGAGCTATTGCTCTACAGCAAAGGTTTTGCGCAGACACCGGAACAACGCATCGGCATGCTGTTCTGGCGCATGCATCGCTGTGCCAGAATTACTTTCAGCATCAAATTTCATCTGGGCCAGTGGACACCCCGGCAATGCGTGGATTATCTCGTCGATAAAGTAGGTCACGAAAGAGCCAACGCCCATGGGGAAGTTAAAAGATCTTTTGAAGGCATGTATGGGCCGCTCTATCAACTGGCTTATCTGGTAGGCGGACTGCAGTTTATGCACCTGAAATATGAACTGGTCGATTCAGGAAAGATGAGTTATATCGAATTTCACGATCGCATACTTAAAGAAAATTACCTGCCCATCGAATTGCTCAGAGCAGTACTGCTCAATCAGCCGCTGCGCCCCGATTATGAGACCCGGTGGCGGTTTTATGACTTCAAACACTGATTCATGCAAGACCCTCAATTCAAACAATCCCTCGGTCTGCTGGATGCCACCATGTTGGTGGCCGGCAGTATGATCGGGTCGGGCATTTTTATCGTTGCAGCAGATATTTCCCGCAACACGGGCTCGGCGGGTTGGATGATGCTGGTCTGGGCGATAGCGGGTTTTATGACCATCATTGCAGCCTTAAGCTATGGGGAGCTGAGTGCCATGTTCCCTAAGGCCGGAGGACAGTATGTGTACCTGAGAGAAGCTTACGGACCGATGGTCAGCTTTGTCTTTGGCTGGACTTTTTTCACCGTCATACAAACAGCCACCATCGCGGCTGTGGGTGTGGCTTTTGCCAAATTCACCGCCTATCTGTTGCCTTCGCTGGATGAGGATGTCTTTGTGCTGATACTGGGAAACCTTAAAATATCCGCAGCGCAGCTGGTCGCCATTACGGTAATAATCATCCTTAGCTTTATTAATTCCCGTGGGATCACCAGCGGTAAAAATGTCCAGACCTCATTAACCCTGATCAAAATTCTGAGCCTGCTGGCACTGATCCTTTTTGGATTTATGGCCTTCAAACATGAAATATGGCAATTCAACTGGTTACAGGAAGATACCTGGCTGCTCAGACAGTTGGGGCGTGATGGCAATTATCAGACTTATCCGAATAGTTTTACTGCGTTGGGCGCTTTCTCGGCGGCCATGGTAGGCGCCTTGTTCAGCAGTGATTCCTGGCATAGTTCTTCAGCAGTTGCCGGAGAAATCAAAAACCCCAGGCGAAATATCGGAATGAGCCTGGCGCTGGGAACATTGCTGGTCACCGCACTCTATCTGATCACCAACCTGATGTATACTTCGGTACTCAGCCTGCCGGAAATGGCGGCAGCTCCCAAAGACCGGGTGGTGATGCGGGCAGCCTCTGAGATTTTTGGCCCCTTCGGCATTATCATAATTGCCATTATGATCATGATCAGTACTTTTGGCTGCAACAATGGGCTGATTATGGCCGGCGCCCGTGTGTACTATTCAATGGCCGAAGACGGCCTATTTTTCCGTAATATCAGGAGGCTTAATAAAGCAGCGGTTCCCGGAAATGCACTTTGGCTGCAATGTGGCATTGCCTGTGTCTGGTCCCTGTCGGGTAAATACGGCGATCTCCTGGATATGATTACCTGTGTGGTGGTCATTTTCTATGTCCTGGCCATCACAGGTGTCATGCTGCTGCGTAAGAAAAGACCGGATCTGGAGCGTCCCTACAGGGCTTTCGGTTATCCGCTGCTGCCGGTTCTATATATAATTATGGGTACCGGCTTCATTATATTGCTCGTCATTTTTAAACCAGGCTATACCTGGCCGGGGATCGGTATAGCCCTGCTGGGCATACCCGTGTACTATCTTGTCAGGAGAAAAAGAGTCCTGTCGGTAAAACCATAAAATGTCAACATATGAAACGGATCTTACTGCTATTGGTACTGCTCTATAGTGTAAAAGGTTTTTCACAGGGCCAATTGTCCGATTATCAACATGCCGCACAACTCAAGACAAGGCTACATAATAGCGTTTACAATATACCCCGGACCATATATTGGAATCAGCGTGGCGATTGCTTCTGGTACGAAAAGCCACTGGCCGGGGATCGATCCGTTTATGTGCTGGTGGATACCCGAACCCGCAAAAAAGAAATTCTGCTGACACTTGACGATATCTCTTCGGCATTGACCAGCGTCCTGAAACGACCGGTAGCACTTAAAAATTTGAGTGGAAGGCAGCTGAAGCTCAGATCTACCCGGGAATTGGAACTCTGGGTGGAGAATGCCCTTTGGCGCTGGGACCGAACAAAAGGACAACTCACCAAAATAAAGGATTCTGTAGCAGATCGCCATGCAGATTATGAATACTGGGGCCGGGTACGGGATCAGCGGAACGGGCGGTCCATCCCTTCGCCGGACAGGAAATACGAAGCCTTCGTTAGAGATCATAATCTCTACCTGCAGCCTTTCGGCGACAGCAGCCATGCCCGGCAAATCAGTTTTGACGGAACAGCCGATCATTATTATTCCTCCAGAATCCATTGGTCTCCGGACTCCAGAAAGCTGGCTAGTTCCCGCATCGAACCGGTCGGCGTACGTAAGCTCACCTTGATCGAATCCAGCCCCGCCGATCAATTGCAACCCAGGGTGCTAACCCGGGATTACCCCAAACCTGGCGACTCCTTGCCGCAGTATCTGCCCGTTATCTATAATCTGGACCAGGCCCGACTTTTGCAGGCGGATTCTAACCTGATCCGCAACCAATTCTCCATTTCCTGGCTGGACTGGGTTTCCGACAGCCGGACCCTGCGTTTCGAGTATAATAAAAGAGGCCATCAGCAATACGCGGTTATGGAGCTGGATGCCGGAACAGGTGAGACCCGTACCCTTATCAACGAAACCAGTAATACTTTTATCGATTACAGCGGGAAAAAGTTCCGGCATGACATCGAGGGCGGCCAGGAAATCATCTGGGCTTCGGAAAGGGATGGCTGGAACCACCTCTATTTATTCGATGGCAGGACCGGCCGGCTGAAAAATCAAATTACCAAAGGCGCTTGGCCGGTACGGGATGTAATAGATGTCGATGAGCAGTCTCGAAAAATCATATTTGCTGCCGGGGGCAGGGAAAGCGGACAGGACCCCTACCTGCTACATTATTACCGGATCGGTTTTGAGGGAGACAATCCCGAAATGCTGACACCTGAGCCTGCAAATCACCGCGCCATTTTCAATGCTACATCCACACTTTTTGTCGATATCTTCTCCCGGGTGGATCAGGCACCGGAGATGGTGCTGCGGGATATCTCCGGAAAACGCCTGATGGAACTGGAGAAAGCCGATATTACAGACCTGCTGGTTACCGGCTGGAAAGCGCCCGAAGTCTTTCATGCCAAGGGTCGGGATGGGCAGACTGATATCTGGGGTATTATCATCCGGCCGGATAATTTCGACGCCACAAAAAAATATCCGATTATCGAAAATATCTATGCCGGGCCACAGGGCGCCTTTGTACCCAAATCCTTCAGTGTCAATCCGGCGGGTATGTATGAACTGGCCGCACTGGGATTTATCGTTGTGCAGATCGATGGGATGGGCACCTCCTACCGGTCCAAGGCATTCCAGGATATCGCTTATAAAAACCTGAAAGACGCAGGTTTACCGGACCGAATACGATGGATCAGGCAGGCCGCATCCCGGTATCCGCAAATGGACACCAGCCGGGTAGGCATCTATGGAACTTCCGCAGGAGGTCAGTCTGCAGCCGGCGCACTGCTCTTTCATCCGGAGTTTTATAAAGTGGGCGTTGCCTCCTGTGGCTGCCACGACAACCGTATGGATAAAATATGGTGGAATGAACAATGGATGGGCTGGCCCATCGGCCCCGAATACGCAGCGTGTTCCAATGTAGAAAATGCCTATCGCCTACAGGGAAAACTGTTGTTGATCCTGGGGGAAATAGATGACAATGTGGATCCCTCATCTACTTATCAGTTGGTCAATGCGCTTATAAAAAATAAAAAAGCACATGAACTGGTAGTTGTTCCGGGACTCGGTCACAGTTCAGGTGGTGACTACGGAGAACGCAAAAGACGAGATTTCTTCGTGAAGCATCTACTGGGTACCGAACCTCCTGCCTGGAATAGCTATTGAGCCTGACTTCTGTAATTTTCAGAGAGTGACATTGAATACTAAACAAGATGGATCAGCTTCTGCTCCAAACATCACAAAATACTCCCAGGTAAAAAGGCAGGGGCTGACCCACAGGGTACAGTTTATCTCCGACAGTGAGAAAAAACCATCAGCACAATATCCATTCGATGTAAACATCAACTGATTACTTGCGACTACAAAATCGTGCACCTATCTTCTTTACATTCTAAAAATCAAAAGGAATATGTTCTCCCATCAGGCTGTTCAGATAAACTTCCAAAGCGGTGTATCCACTTATTGTTACTTTGTTCCTGTCTTCGGGAATTGAAGGATTCAAACCTTTTTTTGTCTCCCACCTGTCATCCATTCCATCATGATCATTGTCGGTTATCGTATTGTAGGTGTTATATACCGGCCAACCACCAACATCTGAAGGACTGTCGATAATACCGCTTTGCGCATAATTATTAAATTGACCATGATAGGTAGCGGTCCCGGTAACAGCCTCGTGAATAACCCTTTGATCGATGGGATCACGTGGAAAAGCACCAGATTTTATCATGATCGTATTAAATGCATTCTCCGCAGGCTCAGTGGTTATCGGGTATTTCACCTCATGATGTGCTGACTTTAAATCATCGATCGTGACCGTGACACCCTCGGGTACATTCTCTATATACTCGTCAATGTCCAAACCCAGATAATTGTCGGTATTTAGGGCCGCACTGGCCGATCCATCAATGTAGTTACCACTAAGATGCCATTTCGTATAATAGGTGCCCTGGGCGCCAACCTCGTAAGAAGCCTTCGCAAATTTCGCAGTTCTGGTGCCAGGATAGGCCGGACCGTGCTTATAATAATTGTTTACAAAATTAATGCGTTCCGTACCATGAGGCCCAGCTCATTTTCACCACCGTAACAGGAATTGCTTTTTCCAAAATTATAGTTGACATTATTTACGTAATCAATCAACACCGCCGAATCCACTTTCGTTGTTACACCAAAGCGAGGTGATCTTGAAACAGTATGGGCAATCAGGTTGTGGTGATAGCTAGCTCCCTCACCACCAATAACGGGTCCGTAACCGCGGGCGCCCTTCCCGTTTACCGACTGATACAATCCTTCAGAGAAAATACAATATTGCACCGTGAGATCATGATCATCCGTAAAATCACACAATTCTTCTGAAGACCAGGACATGGAACAATGATCAAAAATAAAGTTACCGCCGTTTTCCAGAATAACACTGGCGGCGTTCACTTCTGCACCACCAGGCGTATAGGCACCAGTGCGGAATCTCAAATTACGAACAATCACATTGAAGCTGCCCCCAAGATTGAAGGATTCGCCCTTAATACAAATTCCGTCGCCAGGGGCCGTCTGCCCGGCGATCGTAATATTATTACGCTTGCTTCGCATTTCCACTCCCTTCAGATCTATAATTCCTGATACCCTAAAAACGATAGTGATCGGCTCCCCGGGGTACTGCTTTAAAGCCCAGCGAAGACTCCCAACCAAATTAGCGGTGCCGTCGTCTTCGGTGGTTGTCACTTCAACCACCTGCCCTCCACGTCCTCCCGAAGCCCATTTCCCATAACCTTCTGCGGATGGAAAAGCCAGGCCTTCAATGTCTGTACCGGGTTTGTCAGGGATAATTGGAATGCGATGACATGCTTGTATGCACATTAAAACCGGAACCAGTATGGATAATAACTGAATGAACTTCATAATTGTTAACTTATAAGATGATATAAAATTTATTGCTGTTTCAAGTAGCACGGCAGGCGACCTACCCATGCGAATACAATTTTGGGACAACCTGGTAAATGATTACCTATATGTCAGCTTGTATCATAGTTGTCTATCATAATAGGATGGTTCAGGACTTTCTGGCTCAGATTTCTACTTAGGCAAACGTATACGCAACCAATAAAAAACAGGTGAACCCTTTTAATTTATTCGAATGGGCAAATTACTCTCTCTATATAAAGTAGCAGTTCAATTTTTGTCAGAAAAGGTCTGGAAATTGGTCTCAATTGCAATATCAAGCACTTATTCTTCCGATTTACGGGTAATGTCGGCATAAGAGAACGGGAAAATTGTGGAATTTCAGAGAGTTAGCGCCTGAAATAATGGTAAATCAGGGTTCTGGAACTGCGGTTCCTGATTGGAGATTGGGATTTCTCAAAATATTCAACCGGTGAGATCCTGCTAATGCCCAATAGGTCAGATTTTGGCGTGTATCCGTCCATTTTTTGTTAAACCCGGTTATGTTTCAGACCGGGCGCGTTACAATTGAAAGCATCTGCGCTCCCGGAAAGGCACCAGCTGCCAGGAAAACAAGTAGTATTATGAAAATATAATTATTAAACTAAGTCCAGTAGGTCTTAATCAACTAGCATATTGAAAAGCAAAACCCTTCCATCGATATTACCTCCCCTGCCCTTTTATGGCTACGCAGACCGGCCTTTAAGGCAAGGCTGCCGGCTATAATTTTCTAAGGTGTTGGCACTCTTTCCACATCGGGCATCTGAAATTCCACAATAAATGTGCCTTCCATCTTTATGGAAAATGCAAATCGAGGATTGGCGCTCAGTTGACCTGCCGCAGATCCGTCAAAAATTACGTTGCTGGCGGGCACCCGGTAATAAATCAGATGGCTCCAGTTATATCCGGTGGCATCAATATAATCAGAAAGAGGAAAGGGCGCCACTTCAAAATCACATATCATTGCCGTGTCGGTGATTTCAACCGGATGGAATTTGGCATAACTCAGAAAGGAAGGCCGGTCACCGCGGGCAATCACCTCTCCTTTTTTGGGGTTAAAAGGATTGCCATTCTTATCAGATAATTTGAGGATAATACGAGCTCCTTCAGCGGATACACGTGTAAATTTCAGTACCGGATTGCGTTTGGCATAACTGTCACCAGCAGCATCAAATGCGTTATTTACATTATCTTCAACTTCCAGAATGTCATCCTGGGTGGGATCGACCACATGGATACGGCCAAAACTGGGATAAACCCGGGATCCCGCCCGGTTGGTTGCTTTTATATCAAAATTATAGATGCCCAGAGGTATATTCAAGGCGGCCTTATTAAAACTCAATTGTCCGCTGGAAGTATTGAATTCCATGGGATAAACCGATACTGTTTCCCTTTTGGCATTCAACAGCTCCACGGTTGTGTCGGTGTCCACATTGAAAGACATCCCCTCTTTAAAAACCGTTACGTCATATTTGGTATTAAAAGCTTCGGGCAGAGGACCGCCGGAACTGTCCCTGAGATTCAACAGTTCAAATTGCAACGGTGGTGTGGAACCATCCGCAAATATCTTGGCCGACTGCACCAGCGGCAATCCCCGTTGGCAATACAAATCCGGAGAA
Organism: Niabella terrae; assembly: GCF_054783135.1. Classification (NCBI taxonomy): domain Bacteria; kingdom Pseudomonadati; phylum Bacteroidota; class Chitinophagia; order Chitinophagales; family Chitinophagaceae; genus Niabella; species Niabella terrae. The sequence goes on along the minus strand of NZ_BAAGRD010000004.1, from coordinate 81,651 downwards.
GTATACCGCAGTGTTTCGCTCAGAAAGCCTTCCTGTATCTTTTTACAGTTTAAGGCTGCCAGAACGACAAAACTCAGTGCAGGTATTAGGATTTTTCTCATGGTGTACTAATTTTAGTTTTACAAACGCCTGAAAATCCAAGGTTTTAATTCACACTATTCTCGTTAAAAAACAATCGGTGATATCCATCCAGTGCATGCACAATACCATTATTGGTCACAATTCCTGAAGATTGTACAAAAACCGTCTTGTCGATCTGTCCGGCCGGGATAGTAGAAGCGTCCAGCACATCGGCATCATCCTGGTCAATTACTTTGGTATAAGTAATATAATCCACGTAGTCTACATAATTTCCGTAACTGTAAGACCTGGACAATCCCAATTTGAGCCTTATGTTCGTCATGGCTCCATAACTGGACTGATAGAAGGCACCCTTGGTATTGAGCTGGTCTCTGTTGAGCTTTTGAGGGAAAATATACATTTTGAGCGAATCCAATCTCCAGAGCGGTATACTGTCCAAAGTATAAGTAATATTCTCATCTCCCAGTTCAACTGCCCGCAGGTTCTTCATGGCTTTCAGGTATTCATCTACCCCGTAATTGGTCGTAGCAAAAAAAGTAGATTCGCTATTTACTGCATCTTTCAGTCCTGCCCGGTCAATCAGATGGACCAGGGAAGAAAAAACAGGCTTGGAACTCAAATAGTCATAGGTACTCATGTCCACCCGCTCCTCAGAAGTACCACCATCTACCGCATACTCCTTTTTACATGCTCCGAGAAGCAACAGTATTCCAATGATCCAAACTGCGGAACCATAAAAGTACACGGTGTGAGATTGTCTGATAACCTTCCTGAATTCCTGAAAAATTGATTGACTCGGTTTCATTGCACTTTATTTAATTCGTTTAAATTTTACCCCGCCAATAGGAGGTCTGGGTAAGAAACTTGTTGTCGTTGAACAGTAACGGATATACCGGCCAGTAAAACCCTTCCGCCTGAAAACGGGGGCCGCTGAGCCAGCTGATAAACTCGGAATACATCCTGGTACGGAGCAAATCAAAATAAATATGGCCCTCCATATACATTTCTTTACCCCGTTCCAATATATATTCTTTGGTCAGATTGAATTTACCATCGGCGACACTCACCCGGGCAGAAGCCGAATTATTACGGTCCCGGAAAAAATTAATAATCTCCACGGCTTTAGCCAGGTCATTCTTGTATAAAGCCACTTCAGCCTGCAGGAGCCGGATACCGCTGAAGCGGAAAATCGGCAGATTATTGCTCAGATAACCATCAGTCTTGTTACCGGGATTTCTGTAAATAATGTTCCGGTATTTTATCAGCGTAGTGCCCTGACTACCGGATTTCGAAAAATTATTCCGGTAGCGCACTTCTCCCAGATCCGGTCCCGTACCGCCCACTTTTTCCAGTTTGTAATCATCAATATTGGCATAATATACGTACGCAAAGCCCGGCCCCATGGCACCATCGACATAATCCGTAACATCCGTCTCCACCCCGTCAATCGTTACATAATAACGGGTGCCAACCACTTTGAGCGAATACCAGTTCCAGCCATTGGGCCAGTACACCCAGCCTTCCCCATAGCCTGTGCGCGTCACACCATAATGGGTATCTACGTACTGATCGGGCACCCAGAAGCGGGGTGTGGACCCATATCCTTCCACATAGGTCCCGGTGAGAAAACCCAGCCCGATATGCGAATAAGCCCCTTCTTTATTGTTCTCACTCATGGCAAGTTCAAAAATGCTTTCACTGGAAGGGTTGACAAACTGCTGGCCATAACTGGCGGTATCTACCAGTGCATAGCCTCCCATGGCGACCAATTTGCTGAGGGTGGTATCCGCGTTATTGACGTCAGTCATATTCGGCTCGTCGGTATGAACATCGCTCATAGTGGCCCGCCAGAGGTACAGATGGGCCAGTAAAGCATAAACCGAACCCCGGTTCGCAATGACACCTCTTTCCGAGACCTGTTCATTCCCCCATTGGAGCATGTCCATTGCCTTATGACAATCATCTTCGATCAGTTGCATTACTTCCTTCTTGTCCGAACGCGGTAGTTGAGGAGCGCTCATAACATCCTCATAAGCTTCGGTAACAACTGGCACATCGCCCCAGACTTTCACCAATTCAAAATAGCTCAGTGCCCGGATGAACAGCGCCTGTCCCATAATTTTGTTTTTGAAACCGGTCACATCCGTCACATCCCCCTCCAGTAACCCATCTTCGATACCCGGCACTTTTTTCAACAGGATATTACAGTAGGCAATCGTCTTATAAAAATTGGTCCAGTCACCCAGGGTCTGAATATTATACTGGAAGGTGAAGTCGCCGCCCTGAATACCTTCCAATCCGTCACCATTGTAGTTGATAGTTACATAGCTGGTGGCAGTAGTCTCCACATCGCCATACATATTGTACCTGAATGCATTTCCATCGTAGGCAGAAGTTGCAGTTAAGGAGGCCCTCAGCAGCGAATAATTCCCGGCGATGGCAGATTCAAGATCCTTGGCTGTTTGCCAGAATACTTTATCATAAGTTGAATTCCGGGGTTCCTGTTCCAAAATCTTCTTACAGGAACCCATGAGCAGCACCAGTACCGGCAACAGCACTAAAAAAAAGCGGTATGTATTTCTTTGTTGCATTGTCTAGTTTTTTCAGGATTTAAAATTGAAACTGCAGCCCAAACGTATATTTTCTTGGAATCGGATAGCCATCACCGGCATACTCCCCGTAAGAGTTAACATTCTCTGCATCCGGTAATAACCTGGAAGCTTGCCAGCGGGCAGCATTGTCCAATGTCAGGAACATTTTGCAACCGCCAATCCCCCATTTATTTGTCAGGTGCTCCGGAAGTCGGTACTGAAGATTGATATTCTTTAATCTGACAAAATCTCCCTTGGTCAGGAAAAAAGACTGTGCAGAAGTATAGTAGTACAGATAGGTCCCCAGATCGTATTTGGCATATGTGGCCTGATCGCCGGGCTGTCGCCAGATGTCGATGGCGTCCAGATTGGGGGTACTGTATAATACAAAATTAGACGTAGCATCGCCAGCGGTCGAATTGCTAAACTGATCAGCGAGATACAGATTGAGAATATCTCTTTTAAATACAAAATTGAAAAAGAGTCCGAGCGTAAAATTTTTCCAGGTAATATTATTGGTCCAGCCACCGGTAATCCGGGGATTGGGGTCGCCCATGGGTATTTTATCCGGATTGATACCACTGTTAAAAATATCGATAAAATTATCGCCATCCAGGTCGGCCAGATAAAAGGCACCGGCGGTATAGGTACCATTCGAATTCCGGTATTTCTCTCCCGTGAACGGATTGACGGGGATGTCATCCTCAGTCGCAAACACACCCAGGGTCCTTAACAGATAAAAGGCATTGATGGGACTGCCCACCGAAAGAATATGGGATTTATCGAAACGATCCCCATCCAGTACCAGATCGCGGTTGCCGTTTGGCAGGTTCATAATTGCATTTTTATTATAGCTGACATTCAGGCGGCTGAACCACTGAACCGGGCTACTCTTTGGCAGCGGATTGGCAGCTATAGTGAGTTCCACACCTGCATTTCTGACGCCGATAGCATTGGTCAGCGCCTTCGTATATCCGGTCGTCACCGGCAGATTCACTGAGAAAAGTTGCAGGGAACTTTCCTTATTATAAATATCGATGGATCCTGAATAGCGCCCCTTTTCCAATTCCATATCCAGACCCACATTCCACTGCGTGGACTTTTCCCAGGAAAGGGTTGGTTGCGCGGCGCCATTATAAAAATTCGGCGTAATTGCAGTGGTGCCATTATACGAAGTGGCGCCTGCATTTCCACCGTAGCCACCGGCATTCACATTGTACAAATTATACTGCAGGTAATTCTGTGAAGGCAGACTACCAGAGGTACCGTAAGAGCCTCTAATTTTAAACAAATTAAATACGGGTAGCAGCTCACGGAAAAACGCCTCTTCAGACAAAATCCAGGCTGCCGATCCCGAAGGGAAAAAACCCCATTTATTACCTTCTCCAAAACGGGAAGAGCCATCCCATCTTCCTGCAAATGAAAACAGATAACGGTCCTTGTAATCATAGGACAGACGACTGTAATAGGACAAAAGACCGTAGGACTGGTAATCGGAATAGGCAGTAATATTATCCTGCAAAAAGCCCTGAACGACCTTGATATTATCCGAAGCGCCATAGGCACCCGACGCCGAAGTGTTTTCGAAAACATTGAATTGAATATCCTGACCTGCGACACCGCTGAAATTATGATCCCCCCAGGTGTTGGTATAGGAGAAATAATTAGAAGTCAGCATATCCTCGGTTTGGTCACTGTAGGTGTAGGAATAATTTCCCAGGTTGCTCTCCATGGCGCTGGTGCGGTTAAAATCCCTGCGTGAAGTGCTGTATTTATAAGAACTCAATGAGCTGAATCTCAGATGTGCATTAAAATTGTACGCCAGGTTAAGGTTCATATTAAATACATTGGCCAGATTACGGTCAAGATTCTCATCATAAGCAGCAAGTATTGCTTCCTTTTTCGCATCGCTTAAATTAAAAAGGGACGATGGCATATTTCCAGCACCCAGACTAAAAGGATTGGTATTATTATACCTCGGATCAGAGCCCAATCCCCTGCTTCTGGAAGTACGGGTATAAAAAAGTATTGGATTGATTTCCAGTTTACCCTTGAGCGCCTTTGATAACAAATTGAGTCTGGCAGAATACCGCTTAAAGCCGGTGGCCTTGATAATGCCCGATTCATCATAATACCCGGTACTGAAACGATAGGAAGACATATCGTTCCCACCTGTAATGCCCAAATCTGCATTGTTGATGGTTCCATTCTGGTAAAACAGTCCCTGCCAGTCCGTGTTGCCATTAAAAGCGGGATTCAGACTATCAGTCAGCATATAGGGTAACTGTTGCTGTTGCGCATAGGTCAGCTGGCTTTGAAGGATTTTCAATTTTTGTCTTCGTTCGGTGGTGCCCAGCGTTACTTCCCTGAGTTTGGGTCGTTCGGTCAAACCTGTATAGCCGGAAAAAGTGACGCGCGGTGCACCGCTCCGTCCCTTTTTTGTTGTAATCAGAATCACCCCATTGGCAGCTCTGGATCCATAGATCGCCGCAGCAGATGCATCTTTCAGTACATCAATCGATTCAATATCATTCGGATTGATACCCGCTAAATAGTTCATACCTGTGCCCGCTCCCGGCGTTACATACTCCTCATTGGATTGGGGCACCCCATCCACTACATATAAGGGAGAGCTGATCACATTATTCTGGTCCCAGCTGGAACTCACCAGACTGCTGCCACGGACACTGACTGCGGCGCGCGCACCGGGATCCCCACTAAAATTCTGAACATTCACGCCCGAGAGACGCCCCTGCATCAGTTGATCGAAACTCGACATGGGCAGGTTCTCAATTTCCCGGCCGCTGATACTGGAAATTGAAGCAGTGGCTTTTTTTCTGGTAACTTTCTGATATCCGATCAAAACGACTTCTTCGAGCCTGCCTTGTTCCGGCTCCAGAATAATCAGTAACTCAGACTGACCATCCAGGGATACTTCCTTCTGGAGATACCCTACTGCGGAAACTTCGATCATTTTTTCCGCTCCGACAAACTGTAGGGAAAAACGCCCCGCTACATCTGTCGACGTACCCAGATTGGTTCCCTGTACAATTACAGAAGCGCTCGAAATCGGTGAGCCGGTACTATCCTGCACCTTACCGGTGACCGTTCTGGTTTGAGCAACTACAGTATGTACACATACAAGAAGGCACAGTACACACGCAAAAAAATAGCTCTTTTTCATTCGCAGCCTTTTTTCGTTTAAATAATAAAACAGTTACTTTAAATTTCTATCAGAAATCCTCTCGCAATTTTTTCTCTCTTCCAAGGTAGAGACATATTTTATAGGATATGACTTTTAAGTTATTTTTTTGAAAAACTGGGTAAAATCCTGCTTTCCACTGTTAAAATCCAGCAGGTGCACAAGGCAAATTCAAAATTTATTTCGGCTATATGATTTCCGGAAGTTGGCAGACAAGCGCGCAAACCAAGACCCAACGGGTACTACGCTTGTCAACAATAGTAAAGAGAGGGATTCAAGCCAGATAAAAATCAGCGGTACAGAAACTAAGCTATCCAACCGGTCCTTGAAATACCGGCTTTTAAATGGCATGAACCTCCCAGCGCCGGTAATAGTGCTTTAAGTAGGGTACAGAAACAGGGATTCAGGAGCTTTTCTATTGAATCTCAAGAATTACACGTTGATATCTTGTTAAGGCGCATGGCCCATTATCCGAGACTTCACAAATCATGTGGATCGTTGTACCTGACGTAGCTTTGTCGGGTATGCTTATGCTAACTTTTGCATTGGTAGTTTCTTCAATCGCTTCACCCTTATAAGTACCTGCTTCAACATATTGCCACCATCGATAATGTAGTGAATCCCCGTCGGAATCTTTACTGAGTGAGGCATCTAATACAATATAGTTGCCTTTACTAATTTTTCTATTTAACTGTTGATTCTTTAATATGACTTGAGGTGGATGGTTTGCAGAGTTGAAATCCATAACACACCAATCTGCCCGGGCGGCAAATTCATTTTGAACTACATCCAGCCACCGCCAGATTGGCTTAAAGTAGTTAGTGCGTCGTTCGATCTTCGCAGGACTACTATCATTTTCCATTTTTTTGGACCAGCTGCTGCTGATCCCCCATTGTCCCTGGGGGTAAACGAAACCTGAGTCGGGGCGTGGGTCCATCCAAACATTGTTCCTCACATTTACATAACGCCCGCCCCAGCCACCAAATGCTGGCCATTCAATACTCCTAAGACCATTTGGAATAACGTGAAGAAAGGCTGGCGTGTCGCCTTCAGCATTAAATGCTCCATCTTTATCCTCATATAGATCGCAAAGAGGCCCGTGACCTGTCAGGATATTGTTTTGGAACCACTGCCGTTCAAAAAATTGTTTTACCTGAGGCGGAAGTACCTTTTTCCAGACGTATGCCATGCAATCAAACTGGTCAGAAATTATGGTTGGGATATTATATTTTTCCCAGTGGGGCCTTATATAGTTCTGATAACTATTATCCTGTTCCCAGATAAGAAACAAACGCAATTTAGTCGCAACCCTTTTCATTTGCGAAGGATGGTCTCGTTCAATTATTCGCAAAGCTGCGCTAATCGTATTACACCCGCCCCATGCCTGAATCCATATAGGCCTCGAATCAGCATCGTCAAGCAAGATACGGGCTATAAATATTGCTCCCTCCGTATCTTCTTCATACGACCCAACCGCATTAATATTGCCTACCTTCCAGCAACTTAATAGATAGTCGGGACTTGGGTAGGCAGCATCGTGCTTACACAGGTTTTCATAAACTTTTGCATAAGCATTAATATACTCCGCAACCCACTGAGCCGGATGGAAAGCATTCCAGCCCTTACCTCCCACCCAATGAAACTCTGAACTACTATTAACGATAGCCTCCACTTCCAATTCGTTAGACATAAGCAAAAACCGAACCATAGAAGCCCGGTCATCGGCTTCACCATCAGTCGTAACAATAACTCTGGGCTTTTCAATTTGAGTCCAAACTTTATCAGGGCATACTAGTAATGAGATAATGAAAATTAGGGAGAGAAGGTTTCGATTCATGATTTCTACAATGCGCTGTTGCCAGTTGTCTTTATTCGCTTAGTTAATGGTGCTAATCAAGCTTCCATTCCATAACTATACGCTATAAAACTACAAATTATCCTTTACAGTAATGTCAAAAAACAGCGCCATTCACGAAAATCACATCAAAGGTGAAATCCAATCGCCGACAAAGTAATAGGTAAAACAGAAGTCCATGTGGCTTGGCTGCTTAAGCTGTCATAAGCAAAGCGTCGGCAGCTTCGAAACAGATTTCAGCCAAAACGTCCGGGAGAAAAAGCACGAATATCAACTGAGAGCGGATTTCCATTTAGGATCTCCGCAACCAGCAGGCCGGTGGCAGCACCCAGGCTGATACCCAACTGGGCATGACCGGTGGCGATGACCAGGTTTTGCCATTTCGAGGAACTGCCGATATAGGGCATGCCGTCCCCGGATACCGGACGGAAACCCGACCAGATATCCTGAACAATCCTTTCATAGGAAATTTCAATTTCCGGAAAAAAATCCTGCACCGCACGCAGCATAGTTTTTACCCTTTCATAGCGGGGGGCCGTATTTAAAGCGGTAATTTCCATGGTCCCACCGAAACGTATCTTACCCGGACTAACCGGCGTAAAGGCACACCGCCCCTCAAGCAGAATACCGGGATGCTGCAGGTCCATCGGAGGGTGACTGATGGGAAGCGTCAGCGAATAACCCCGACCACCTACCATGGGAAGTTTCAATTGTAATTTCCGGGCCAGCGCTCCGGAACAAGCGCCTGCGGCCAGTACAAAAGCATCTGCCGTATAAGCTGTGGTAGCCGTTCGTACTGCTTCCAGGCGCCCTGCCGATATTTGTACATCCTGCACACAGGCTCCTGAAACCAGTTGGACGCCCTGCTGAATTAATTTTTTGTGCAGTGCCTGCATCATGCCATTCGGATCCAAATACCCGTCACACTTATAATGGACAGCCCCCAGGGCATTAATTTGTGTTTGTGGTTCCAGTTGCTGCAACTGATCGGAGTCGACCAAATCGATATCCAGGCCAAGTCGCTTTCCGAACGCCACTACTTCTGCCGATTCCCGCTTACCTTTTTGCGTTCGGAAAATCTCCAGCATGCCGTTTCGCCGGTATTCGAAATCAAGTTCCTGTTGCCAGAGATGCTCATATTCATGGCGGCTCAGTAAGCCTATATCACGAAGGGGGACACCATGTTGTTGCACCCGGGTATTTGTTGCCGCTGTCAGGAAGGCTCGAACCCATCCCAGTAAGGATCGACTGAAACGGGGCTGAATATAAAAAGGACTCCGACTGTTCAGCATCCATTGGATACCCTGTCGAACGATAGCCGGACTGGCCAGTTGTATAAAATGACTGGGACAAACAAACCCCATGTTGCCGTAAGAGCAGTTGTCAGAAAAATCAAACTGATCCAGTACGGTCACTTCCCAGCCTGAACGATGCAGGTACCAGGCGGATGAAAGACCGCATATGCCACCGCCAATAATTACTGCATTTGCCATAATCCGGGAAAAGTTTGCTGAATCTATATAATTATTTGTTCACCTGAAAATATTCCGGAAAACTTTGTGACTACGCTACCGACTTATCGGAGCTCCGATCCCAGGGCCAAAGGCTATTTTTATTTTATCGTTCTCACGCCAAATACCCTGCCCGCCGTAGCGCCATGGTTGGCCATAAAGCGTACACGCACGGTTTTTTTAGCTTTCTGCCAATCAGGAGGTATCGCATAGGTTCGGGTATAAAAGACGTCCGCCTTGCCGCCAGAAAGCTGTTCTGTTTTCAACAGTTCATCGTCAATAAGAATATCGAATTTCCGATTCCTGTCGGCGCCAATATAGGTAACCATCAGACTGTCGGCCCCGTTCCCGCTGAGCTGCATGTCAAATGAAAATTCTCCCCCGGCCCGGGCTTCCCTGCCGTGACGGTTAAAAGCTTCACTAACATAACTCTCTCCGGCAGCTTCCAGGTGATGGTCTCTTTCAGGCTGCATTTCCCCGATTCGAAACAGATCCACGGTACGTTGAGCCAGCCGTTTTTCCAAAGCCAGGGCTGCCAGATAATCTGTCTGCTTTTCCTTCCAGTCCGATTGCGTAAAAAAGTCAAAATAGACGTTATAATAATTTTTATAAGTGCTATAAAATGGTTGTAGGGTAACGTCGACCGGCTGGCCCACGCCGCTGCTTCTGAAAAGAAGCTGTTTGGGATCCGTCATCCGAATCCATCGGCCAGGATCCTTGTCCCGGGTCAGCAGCACCGGTGTCCCCATCACTGCATCAGGAATCGTATCTCCCAGGTTGCCTGCCAAAAGCACCGGACCATAATAGATTGCCGCCCGATCCGGGTTATCCGGCATGGAAACCGCATGCAGCTTTCTTTCAAGCCGGTAGGTGACCTGATCCCCCGGTTTCCATGCCCTGTCAATTTCCAGAAAACCATCCTCATCCGGCATCGTCGTTATTTTCTGGTTATTCACCCGGACCGTCCAGGTTTCGGACCAACCGGGCTTCCGCAGCTTTAACCGAAAACGACGGCTATTTTTCGGATCGATGCGAATAAGAATATCATCTCCCTCTAATACGGAGGACTGAATGGTCACTTTAGTCTGCTGCTCCCGCCAATCCAGTGTAGCCGGAAGAAACAAATTAATATAGAGACTATTGTCGTTTACCCCCTGATAAAATATGCCTTCCCCGTATTTACTGTGGTTCTCAATTCCTGAGCCTACACAACAGGTGAAACTATGCCATTTGTCACTGAACTCCTTGATCCCCCCGGACCGTAAGGGCACAAAATAACACATCATCCCCGTCTCGGGATTCTGGGATGCCAGGATATGATTGATCAGCGTGGATTCGTAATAATCTCCCAATTCGGCACTGGGATGCAGACCGAACAACTGGCGGGTAAGCTTCAGCATATTGTAGCTTGGACAGGTCTCAGTATTATCGTCACTCAGGCGACTGGACAGACTATCTTCCGGCCCCAGGTACTCATAGTTGCCTATGCCTCCATTGGCATAAACATGATGATCTACAATCGTATGCCACATAAAGGCAGCGATCGTACTATCCGTACGGCCACCGGTCCAGATATATCTTGTGGCAGCCCCAACGCCTTTCGGAATATTGGTATTGGCATGTTTGTTTTGCAGGGCATCTATCTGCCTGGACAGGGGTTCCATAACAAAATCATCAAAGAATCGATTGGAAAGTTGCAGGTAACGCTCTTTACCGGTTATCGCATACAGAAAGGCAAGTACATCATTCATCCCGCCATATTCACAACGCAGCATGTTTTGGATCTGAGCTTCATCCAAATTCTTTAACAGATTAATGGCCCAGTCTGCCATATTACAAGCTACTTCCAGCGCCTGTTTATTATTACAATATAAATAGGTGTCCACCAATCCGGCCATAATCTTATGCACGGTGTACCAGGGCGCCCAGCCCCCATTCAAATCAAAGCCACCGCTTTTGATAGCGCCTATGGAAACCTTATAGAAGATGCTGTCTTCATTCGGAATCGCACCGATATAACCAGTTTTTCTGGCCCGCTGACATTTGGCCAGCTCTTCCACTGCATACTGCACCCGGTGTAATAGCAGCGTATCACCCGTAGCCGCGTACATCATACTGGCCGCCGACAAATAATGCCCCATCGTATGTCCTGAAAGGCCGGCACTTTCCCAACCGCCATACTCTTTGCCTTTTTCCGGCAGACCGGCATGGCGGTAGAACCGGCTGAGCAAACGATTTGGATCGAGCTCTTTCAGGTAGGCGGCGTCCCTGATTGCCGCATTACTGAACCTTGTACCCGGCGTCAGCCGGATTGCAGACAGATCGAATCCATAAACGCCCATCGTCACTTTTGGCGCAATGACAAAACGGTTATCATTTTTAACCGGTACATAGGACTGAGCCGCTAGCTTCACAACCAACAGCATCAGGCAAACCATTCCAAATAATCTTTGCAATATCATGGGGCGCTTATTCGTAAAACTTAATCGCACAGGCTTCGCTATTTCTGGTACTTCTAATTCATCCAACCAACTTGTTCCAGACAAATTTATCGGAAGACAGCGGTAGTTCCTATACATTTATTGGTAATTGCTTGCCGGATTTTAACCGGCCACTGTAGTGGCGATGAAGCGGTTGTTTAAAAGATCCTGTCCGGTTGATCCACTATTCAAAAATTAATCAATTACAATTAAAAATTAACTCAAACCGGGTAATTCTTGTTAATTGACTTTTAAAAATGTTAACTTAACAAATCAAACCAAGGGCCATCACCAAACGGATATTATGAAAGTACTTCAATTCACAATACCCATACAACATGACAAAACAATTGTTTCCAGGGTAGAAATATTACCCCATTTCTATCCTTACCTGCACCGGCATAAAGAGATGCAGCTCACTTGGGTACAACAGGGCCACGGCACCCTGGTAGTCGATAATAATATGCATAAATTTCAGGGCAATGACATTTTCCTGATCGGTGCCAATCAGCCCCATGTCTTTAAAAGCAGCGCATCCTATTTTGCCGCCGGGGGCAGCAAACAGATCCGGTCGCTGGATATGTTTTTTGATCCGGAGCTGATCAATAATACCCTGCTCAATATTCCGGAATGCAAACCGTTGCGACAATTCCTGAACCGCTCACAGACCGGCATGCGTATACCGGAAGGGATCAGTCAGGCAGTGGGTAAAAAAATGCAGTTTATCAGTGAACAGGAAGGCGGGCTGCCGGCTACCCTGCAATTTATCAAATTGCTGCATTTGTTATCATCAGCACCCGAAGCGGAACGCCTTTCTGCCAGCCCTGGCCTGCGCTCAAATGAAACCGAAAGCCTGCGCATTAATGATATCTATAATTATATGCTGCATAATTATGAGAAAAATATTACGCTGGAGGATGTAGCCAGGGAAGCCTTTATGACACCGCAGGCTTTCTGCAGGTTCTTTAAAAAGCATACTGGGCAAACCTTTATTTCTTTTCTCAGTGAAATCCGCATCAATGAAGCCCGGAAATTATTTGCAGCGGGGAATTACGATAGCATATCATCGGTCGCCTATCACTGTGGTTTTAACAGCATTACCAATTTTAACCGGGTCTTTAAATCAGTTGCCAAGCAATCGCCCAGTGTATATATCGAGAAACTCAGACAGCATATACAATTGATCGCTTCCTAAGGACGCAATAAGCAGCGCTGCTTTTTTTGCTTGATCAAATTACAGAAAACCCATAAGCAAAGGGATCGTCATCCGCATCGATGCTAATCGTGTTGTACCCATAAATACGGGCCCATCCTTCTATGCCAGGGCGAATGGCGGGTTTATCGTCCAGCGTAAGCTCGGCTTCAATGGTACCGTTGAAAGTCGATCCAATGATACTCTCGTGAATAAAAACATCTCCCGGAGTAAGCCTTCCCCTGGCATACCATTGTGCCATCCTTGCGGAGGTTCCGGTCCCGCAGGGACTCCGGTCGATTGCTTTCTCCCCATAAAAAACAGCGCTTCTGGCTGTCGATTGAGGATCTAAGATCGCTCCTGTCCACATAATATGATGCAATCCCTTTATCGTGGGGTCTTCGGGATGTTGAAAACTGTATAGCCGGTTAATTTCCGTCCTTAGTGTCCGGGCCCAGCCAATGAGTTCTGAAGCCGTATAATGCTCCATCCCCCTGAAATTTTCCTGGACATCTACAATCGCATAGAAATTTCCGCCATAAGCCACATCTATAATCAGGGGACCCAGCTCCGGGCAATCCACCATCAAGTCGGTCTGATCCAGATAAGACGTCACATTGACCAATTTCACTGATTTTACTTTGCCCCCCTCCTGTTTATAAGTTGCCTTCACCAGACCGGCGGGTGTTTCCAGCCGAACAGTACCGGGTACCCGGGGTCTGATCAGCCCTTCTTCTATTCCAATGGTGATCGTCCCGATGGTACCATGACCGCACATGGGCAAACAACCACTGGTTTCAATGAACAATACCGCAATATCGTTGCCGGGATCGGCAGGTGGATAAAGCATGCTGCCGCTCATCATGTCATGGCCCCGGGGCTCAAACATCAGCCCCCTGCGTATCCAGTCATAATGTTCCAGAAAAAACTGTCGTTTCTCACTCATGGTCCGGCCTTCCAGCATCGGCGCACCACCTGCCACCAGCCTGACGGGATTCCCGCAGGTATGCGCGTCTATACAAAAAAAACTACTTTTCATAAATAATAGTAATATGAGGGTTATGGCTGCGGAATGCTATCCGGTTTTGCTCCCGCCGGATGACACCATCGATTGTCCACCAGACGTAAGATACGCAAAGGATTGCTGTCTTTCAGTGCATCCGGTAATAAAAAATCCGGGAACCCCTGATAACAGACAGGCCTTGTCCAGCGTTTGATTGCAAGAGTTCCTACCGAACTGTACTGAGCACTTGAGCTGGAAGGATAGGGCCCGCCGTGTACCATTCCGGCGCAAACCTCTACCCCTGTAGGCACCTCATTGACGATGATTCTTCCCGCTAATTGTTGCTGCAGGCGGACCAGGGTTTCATGCTGTAGCAAATCCCTGTTGGTGGCCATTAGCGTTGTTGTCAGTTGTCCTTTGAGCCCTTTCAGCACAAGGGCCAGTTCTTCAGTATTTCGGGCGGTAACAATTAGTGCAAACGGACCGAAAATCTCCCGCTGAAGTCCGTTATCGGCTAAAAAATCTGCCGCTGTAATGGTTGCGATTACCGGACGTCCGCAGCCTTCCTGCTGTGGGCCTTGCGAAATCAGTTCCGGTCCCGTTTCGGAAAATATCTCAAGAATTTCCCGCTCATAATTTTGACATATTCCGCTGTGTAACATGGGTTGCGCTGCGGTAGTTTCGAAGATACTGGCTATATTTTTCGTAAACTCCTCCAGACCAGGCCCAGCAACCGCCAGCATCAATCCCGGATTGGTACAGAACTGTCCCGCCCCCAGGTTGACGGATGCTGCCAGCTTTGCGGCCAGTTGTTTCGGATACAGACTAAGGTATTCAGGATACAATACCACCGGGTTAATGCTGCCCATTTCCGCATATACCGGGATAGGTACTTCCCTTTGTTGCGCATAGCCCATCAATGCTTTGCCTCCGCTAAAAGAACCGGTAAAGCCTACCGCTGCCGTTGACGGATGCTGCACCAGCGCTTTGCCCAGTTCAAAACCGCCTTCCAGATGCTGAACGGTATAGGACGGCAGGTCTGTTTTACGGATGGCGTCTGACATCAGGTCAAAAACCGCCCTGGAAGTCTTCAGATGAGCAGGATGTGCCTTAATAACAATACTGGCGCCGGCAGCCAATGCGCTGGCACTGTCGCCTCCGGCTGTAGAAAAGGCAAACGGAAAATTACTGGCGCCGAACACAATAACCGGACCGAGGGGTTGCAACATTTTCCGGATATCAGGTTTAGGTTGCGGCTGACGTGAGGCATCTGCCCGATCAATGACAGCCTCCACCCAGGACCCTTCTTCCAGAAGGCCGGCAAACATTTGCAACTGGTGGATAGTCCGGCTCAGTTCTCCGCTCAGACGGCCTTCGGGCAAATGCGTCTCCGATGCGGCCAAATCTACCAGCATCTGACAGCGGCCTTCCAGCCCAACCCCTATCTGCCGCAAAAAACCAGCCCTGTGGTGGCCTGGAAGCTGCCTGTATCGTTCAAATGCCGCTGTAGCCTGCTGCATCACCATCTCAACTTTTTGTATTGTAACTTCCATATTTCTTTTATTAATATCCGGACAGCCCTACACCCTTTGGATTTTTACGGGTCCTGCACAGGAGGCAGGGAGCCTGAAGTAAAAATAGCTATTAAGAGCCCTGAGGGATAAGCAATTTTTATTCAAAACCGGCATGATCTTAACGCATATTCTCCAGGTGGTCCGCCACTAAAAAGCGCAGGAACCGAAGTGCCTGCGCTTCTAACCTAATGATAAGCTCCAGGCTACTGGATCAGGCTGATGGTAAAGGAATAACTGTATTCCTTACCCTGAAAACGGTATTGATCCAAGGGTCGGGCGCCCCAGGAATTCAGGCCCGCCAGCCCCCGCTGAAATAAATCTACATTTACGATTACATTGCCCGACGGAAGTATATCAGAAGCATGCTGTTGTTTTTTGGTCGTACCAGGGTCCCAGTCCTCTGTCCGGAAGCTGGTGGCACTGGCACTCAGGGGCTGGGCCCCGGTGATCCGGATACCCTTGCCTTCCTTATCAGTAAGCGTCATCCAGCGCAGGTCGGTCTTGTTGCCCGCTTCCTGGGGCCGGTAATAGGGAAATGCCTGATCTTCCACGCTACCTTCCCAAATGGCCATAAACGCATCCTGATGGCGGTCTACATAGTTTTCCCAGGGACCACGCCCGTACCAGGTAAAATGACTGAAACGCTCTGAGAGTTCCATATTCATTCCGAACCGCATCATTTCCGGCAATGGTGTTGCGCCCGCCTTGTAATGCGGAGTTATGGTCAGGCTGCCGTCCGTATTAACGGTATAACTGATATCCACGCGGGCATCCAGGCCGGGAAAGGTCACCTGATAATTCAGGGTAACCCTACCGTCCTGTTCCAGCATATTAACAAAGCGGGTTTGTTGATTATGGGATGCCGCTTCCCAAATGCGGAGCCGGTACTGTTCACCTGAACCAAAATCATTATCAGTTGGCGCACGCCAGAAATTCAGTTGGGGATGTTTTCTGAAAATCCAGCCAATATTCCCATTAATGGAGCTCAGCCCCCTGCCGTTTTTATAAAACTCATAGGTAGCTCCGTTTGCCTTAAACGTAAGTTTATCACCATCTTCCTTTTTTTCAATATTTCCTGCGGTAGCCGCCCCGACTTCAAAATATCGGTGGGCGCCCAGTGCGATCTCTCCTTTGGCAGATTCAAATCCGGCAGGCAGGAAACGGCTGCTCCTGGCGGTATAGGCATACAGATGCAGAAAGTATTCGGTGCCGGCCTTCTGTTCTATCGGCGGTAACTTTAGCTTAATATCTTTTCGGGAATCAGCAGCCAGGGAGACTTCAAAACTGCCACGACCCGCGGTATCGCCGTTTTTGAGCAGCACCCATTTAAAATCATAATCCTCAGGTTTGATTGCAGTAAATTTAAAATCGTTAATAACCGTTATCATCCCTTTATCCGCGTCTCTGGCCTCAAATAATATATTCTGATAGACCTTTTTGACGATATGAGTATGGGGCAGGTATCGCTGATCCGGACTGATGATACCATCCATGCAGAAATTACCGTCATTGGGTTTATTATACCCATTCAGGTCGCCACCATAGGCCCAGTAAGAGCGCCCCTGTTCGTCCCTGGTTTTAAATCCATGATTGTACCATTCCCAGATAAAGCCACCCTGCATATTCTTGCTACTGCGCATCAAATCCCAGTAATCCTGAAAATTCCCCATACTGTTACCCATGGCATGCGCGTATTCACACATAATAAAGGGGCGTCCCAGGTCCCTCTTCGCATCCCGCTGCATGGAAGTCCAGGAAGGATACATGGGGCAGAGAATATCCGTATTACGATCATTATGGGCCTGTTCGTATTGCACCGGTCGGCTTTTATCGCGGGCCTTGGCCCAGTCATACATCGTAAAAAATGCCTTGCCGTTACTGGCCTCATTGCCCAGGGACCAGAAAATCACGCTGGCGTGATTCTTATCCCGCTCAATCAACCGCTGCACCCGGTCCAGATGGGCAGCCTGCCATTCAGGGAAATTGGAAACATTATCCGGTCCATAGCCGAGCCCATGAGATTCGAGATTGGTTTCATCTACCAGGTAAATACCGTATTCATCGCATAATTTATACCAGAGCGGTTGCTGCGGATAATGTGAGGTCCGCACCGCATTGATGTTGAGTTCTTTAAAGAGCCGGATATTGCGCAGCATTACGATGCTGTCTACGACCTGACCGGTAAGGGTATTGAACTCATGCAGATTCACTCCTTTAAACATAATTTTCTTGCCATTGATCAACACCTGTCCGTCTTTTATTTCTATTTTCCGGAAACCGATTTTATGGGAGGTTGCCTCAATCACCTGTTGCTTGTCATCTTTTAAGGTGATCAGCATATTATACAGATGAGGTGTCTCGGCTGTCCATTTCAGTGGTGATACAACCAGGCCCTCAAACCATAAGGAATCGGTATGATCCGCTGTTACCTGAAGGCTTTTGGATTGATGGAAGACTTTTTTACCTGTCCGGTCCAGCAGGGTTACCGACACCGATACCGGTTTTGGTGCCTTGCCATAATGGCGGATTTTCACATCAGTACTGAATCGACCGTTCTTGTAATCAGCATCCAGATCTGCATGAGAGAAAAAATCCTGGATGCGCGTGGTTGCGGTACTGTACAAATATACACTGCGGTTAATGCCACCCAAACGCCACATATCCTGATCCTCCAGATAAGTTCCGTCGCTGAATTTATGCACTTCACAGGCCAGCAGGTTCTTGCCAACCCGGATATAAGGGCTGATATCGAATTCAGCCGGGCTCTTGGCATTTTCAGTATAACCCACTTTTTGTCCGTTCACCCATACATACATTGAATTGGTGCCGCCTTCAAAATGCAGGAAAATTTTTCTTCCGTCCCAGTCTTTCGGGATTTCAAAAAGACGGCGATAAGCGCCGGTAGGAGAATCATCCCGGTTAATAAAAGGCGGATTCCGGGGAAACCCGAAACCCGTATTGATATACATCGGGATGCCATATCCATTAAATTCCCAGTTTCCCGGAACCGGCATCAGGGTCCAGTCTGAATGACCAGTGGTCAGGTTGGGCTGGCCTTTTTTCCAGGGGCCGGTAGTAATTGGATGATAGTTCTTTTCCAGATAAAATTCCCGGGGCAGATCGGCGACTTTGGCCGTCCAGTAAAATTGCCAGAGACCGTCCAGGGACTGATAATATGGCGACGCGGCATATTGATCCCTGGCCGCCAGGGCCTCACTGGGATAAGGCAGTGCCGTGGCCCGGGTCGCTTCCTTGTTGACGGCAAAAATTTCCGGGTTTTCCCATTCCGGTGCAGACTGGCCCCATGCCGCCTGCAGGATGCTCATAGCAGTGATCAGTAAAAATCCTCCTTTCATTCCGAATTGTTTATTTTTTTAAAAGCTTACTAAAAGACGAACGCGGGATATTCATTTGGCAAATTACCCAGCCCGCCCTGGTATATCCGCACACAAACACAGGCTTCAATTTTCGGGAAAGCTAATTAAAAATATTATACCGGCCGTTTCGGCCCAGGTCAATTTGCAGGCCCTGCTGATTCTGAAGCACCTCTTTGACAGGCAATAACTCCTGCTCCGTAAAAGGCGTTCCCGATTTCTTCCACAACAACAAACTGATAAAAAGCCTGGAAGTTGCCGGGCGCAATTGGCCCGAGGCATACAATACCTCACTGGTATCCGACGCTGGATGTACATGGGTTGTTACAGCAGAATGCAGCTGGTCCCAACCCCGAAGGTTCACGAAAGCCAGCTGAAAAATTCCATTGTCTAGGATACGAACCTGATGGCCTTTAACCGTACGTGCGTACCGGCGCAGGGGCTGTCCCAGTTGTGGCAGGCCATAGTGACCCAGTCGGACCGGCGCCTTGCTATTGCTGCTGATCTGGTCCACCCTTAAGATTCCATTGGCTATTGGAATATCAGCCAGTTGAAAACGGATACTGCTGTCGGACTCCAATACTGCCGATCGATAATAAACGCCCTTTTCAAACTTTTTAAAATCGTACAACCGCAAACATTCCCATTGCTGCCGGCTGTTACGCACCAAATAATTCATGGCAGCAACGCCTGCTACACTATCGGCCTGCCAGGGAAAGGCAGAATTATAAGACAGCCGGTTATAATTTTCACTGGCCCGAAATTTCTCCCAGGCATCTGCGAGTTTCACTTTACACCAGCTCCGTATTTCAGCAGCACCGCTATTGGGGTAATCTGTGATCAGGATACCGGCGGTATCGGCAAAATGATGGTAGACGGTATCCTTTTTCATCGGCTGATCCCAGTCGCCATTGTTCTCGGTAGCGGTCCAGAAAGGATTGTCAGGTGGTAACAGTAACGCGAAAAACACTTTGCCCATCCAGTAGACACTCCCCCGACAACTATAGGGTTGCACTGCCGGTTCAAAGGGGCCGTAAATGCCCAGGGTGGGCACCCGGTCCTGCATAAATCCGGGATGTGTCAGAAACTGCTGCAACACACCCGAAGCGATGCGACGCATCCATCCATAATTCAATTGTGCATCCGGCCGCAGACCCATCAAAGCAAAAGGTACCGCTGCAGCGATCCGGTAGGACATGCTCCGGCCCCAAATAATCATTTTCCCGTCGCGGCCGAACATATAAGGATAAGTGGGTTTCAACGCTTCAAAATGTTGCCGGAAACGGGCTGCTATTTCCGGATAAAACCGGTCCCCGAAATAGTGCGCCCATAAGGGTCCGTACATCTGAAACGCCCACATACTATAATAGTCATAAGCAGGATTGTCATTGTACCAGCCATCACCACGGTAATGCGCCAGCGACTTCTCAAGATAGTCCTTCAACAAGGGCTCATTGACGGTATATCCCCTGCTTTTAAAAAAACTCAGTATAAATATGTTGAAAAACTTCCAGTTGGATGGCACGGTTTTGCCATCGCCATAACTCAGCATGGTTGCGGCCAGCCGGTCTTTCTGCTCGGGCGTCAATGGATCAAAAAGCAGTTCAGGAATATAAAAAAGCGATACCGACAGCGCCCCCAGTTCCACCAGAATCTGACTGGGTCCGCCACCCGGTAGCTGTTTCGGTATATAGGTATCACTTTGAGGATCCAGTAATTTCAAAATCTGATGGCGATAATAGTCAGCGACACCTATTTGGCCGAACCGTAAATCAGGATTTTCCTTCAGCAGCGGTGCCGCAATAAATAGCGTCCGGCAGAGGCCTTCCAGTTTCTCCGTTGGCATCTGGTCCTTTGATCGGGGATAGCTTTTACCGGGCTGTTGAGGAAACCGCATCGGATCATCCCAATTTTTAATATAGCTAAAAGCGCCACTTAATAAATAAAGCGCTGCCTGATGCCAGTGTTTTCGGGTCATACCGGTGTAGGGACTGCGCAGGAAATCCGGATCTTTCACCTCAAAGCGATCGGCATCCGATGGTTTAGTAAAACTGGCTGAAGCAGGCTGCTGCGCCCCCACTGGCAGCAATCCAAAAAAGTATACCAGCCATCCTGTAAGCAGCAACTTCAACCGACAGATGTCAAAGCAGGTGCCCCAGGAGCTGAAATGTTCTGTATCGCTCATATCCATTTAATTTCGTGAAGTTTCCATCGACCAGGTATACATTTCCGTGGCCGCCAGTAAAAAAGCACCCACACCGAAATTGGCAGTTGAATTTCGGTCAACGACCTGTCCGGGTATGGCACGCTCCCCGATCGGTTGTACATAACCAATGACACCATTTTTCTGAACCGCCGTAGTGGTCAGATAGTTCCAGGCTTTCATCACTACCGGACCGTACGCGAGGGAATCCAGATATCCGTGCCGGATTCCCCATATCAACCCATAGGTAAAAAAGGCCGTACCACTGGTTTCGAAGCCGGGCGCCTGCGCCGCATCCATCATGCTGCGGGTCCAGTAACCTTCCGCCTCCTGTAGCTTTCGGATACTGGCTGCCATTTTCTGGAAGATACGCAGGTAATCCGGACGATGGACATCATTGTCCGGCAGTCCGTTGAGTGTGCTGGCCAGTGCTGCCAATGCCCATCCGTTCCCCCGACTCCAGAAATCTTTCCGGCCCCGCTCCGTCTGGTGCTGGGGATAGATATATTTGGCGTCCCGGTAATACAAAGCCTCGGTGGAATCATACATCAGTTGGGTGGCATATGCAAAATACTCATACAACTTGTCCAGATACTGCTGATTGCCTGTTGCGTGGTAAAGCCGGGTCATCACCGGCATCACCATATACAATCCATCTGCCCACCACCAGTAATCTGAGCGGGGTGTCGCCATTTCATACTCCATGACTTCCCGCGCCCTTGCGATCTTATAGGGTTGTTTGACGGAATCCATCATATATAAATCCAGGTAGGTCTGAAAGCATACCTGCCAGTCACCAAACAATACATGCTCCGGGGTTTCCCCATAGTGATACATCCATCGTTTTTTGTCGTCCGAGCCCGCACCGCGCCATTGATTGTGCTCCGCCCATCGCAATGCATAGTTTCGATAAGCTGTATCGCCGGTAACCCGAAAAGCCGCGATATTTGCGGTTTGATAGGCGGCCTCATCCCAGAATGCGTTACCAGGCTCCGGATGCGTCTGTTGCCAATATTTATTTACCTTATGAATCAGTGCCAGGACCTCTCCGGCTGCCGGAGGCGTAACAGCGGGCTTGGCTGCTCCACAACTCCAAAATAACAACCAGGCCAGCGGCCACCATTTTACGAACATAGATTATGGTATTTTATACGGGTGGGATACATGAACCAACAGGGTTCTGAACATGCGATGCCCACCCGCTATTGAATAATTGCTGTGCCGAAAACAACCCGCTCTGACCCGGGCTGCTTCTCAAAACGATAATGGCAGCCTGTTAATTATATCCGTCATTCTGATCCAGGATGGCATCCTTATTCAACTGTATTTCATTCAAAGGTATCGGCAATAGTACATTATAGTCATTGAAGCCGTTGGTGATTTTATCCGATGGGCCGGCATCCCCGTTCAAAGCGATCCGGGATTTTAAAGTACCGGTTCTTACCAATGTCATCCGGCGATTCTCTTCACTGATGAGCTCACGTGCACGTTCATCGAGAATGAAATTAACCGTCATATCTGATACAGTTACCTTACCCAGGTTGGCATTACCACTGTTGGCTCTGGCCAGCTTGAATGCGCGGTCTCTCAGTATATTGATATCACTGGCGGCACCTGCAGCGTTATTCTGACGCAGGCGTGCTTCCGCACGAAGGAGGTAGGTTTCGCCTAAACGCATTACGGGCCAGTCCTTGACCAGTGCATAACCAAAATCATCCGCAGGATCATAGCCCCCCCACTTGGTGGGGTAAGGATACCATACTTCCAGGCTATCGGTAGCAAAAGGAACAACAGGGTCGCCTGTTTTAACCGTTTTTGTAGTCACGGCCGAAGCATCGTTGCTGGCGACCCGATAGCCTGCGGCTGTAATACCGATCGTTGCACTGAAACCGGGCCGGTTATAATTGGTCGTACGCCGGATATTAAAATTGCTGTTACGGATATCGCCGTCCAGGCCTGCCCATACCGTATACTTCATAAAATTACTCAGACGGAGCCGGCCGTTACCCCGCCCACCCAGTGAATCTGCATTGACCATACCATCCCATTTATGATAGGCAGGTTGCCATACCCGACGTTGCTGGGGATTGTCGATGGTACCTCCGTTGACATCTCTGTTGTATTCGAGTTCAAAAGTCCATATGGCTTCCGTATTGCCTTCAGAACGCCGTTGATTGCCATACCGGAACATATCGCGGTAGAAGTCTCCGCTTTCACCCAGGAATTTGCCATAACGAGCCGAGATCAACTGATAACTGGTATTGCTGATGATGGCGCTGGCCATCTGTTCCGCTTTGCTGAAATAACTGTCGTCCTGCATCCCCATGCGCAGGTAGACTTCAGCAGCCAGCTGCCGGGCGATGTCCTTGTTGATACGACTTTCATTCGCAGCCTGACCCATATCCGGCAGGTTGGCAATAGCATATTCCAGATCTTCTTCTATCAGTTGGTTGATCTCGGCTACCGGCTGGCGGGTATAGTTAAACGCAGGACTGGCCACTGGTTCTTTGAGCAACGGCACCGGTCCCCATAAATTTACCAGGGTATTATAAGCATAGGCACGAAAGAACCGGGCTTCCGCTGCTGCACCGTTATTGGTTTCTGCCACTGCTGCAATGATAACATTGGCGTGATTGATAAAATCGTAACATTTCTCCCATAGATAACTCACCCCGCCATTCTCCGAATTGAGATTGGCATATTGAAAAAACGGGTTTTCCACTCCTTCAGTAGCACCGGCGCTGGTAATATCCATACCAATCTGCCAGCAGGAAGTAAAACCCTGCCGGCCGCTCCAACCCCAGAGTTCGGCAAAAATCCGATGCAGGCCGATTACCTGCGCTTCGATGGTTTGCGGGTCAGTAGCTCCGGTACGGTAACTGGAATAAGGATCTTCATCCAGGAAATTTTTGCCACAGGAAATACTTGCTGTCAAAGCAAGTATCACAATCATAATTTTATATATTGAATATTTCATTTGTCGATTTTTTATGGTTCTTTACTTATTCGGTAACAACCTTCACATCAACAGAACTGTAAAAAGCTGTCATAGATGTTCAGTCAGGTCGCTGTTACAAAGTCAGGTTCAGTCCTACTATATAACTACGTACCATCGGGTAATTTAAATTATCGTTGTTGGAACCGCGGGTAATATCACGTGCTTCCGGATCCCATCCGAACCAGTTCGTCCAGGTATAAAGGTTTCTTCCACTGGCATAAATCAGCAGGCCATTGATACCAATTTTTTCGGTAAGGGCTTTGGGTAGGTTATAGCTCAGTGTAATGTCCTTCAGGCGGGTAAAACTGGCGTTGGAAGGAAAACCGTAACCATGGGAATTGGAATGATTGCCCAGGGACCGCCATTCATTGCTTTGATTCTCTGGTGACCAGAAGCCGAGTGCAGCAGGCGTACTACGGCGGCCCATTTCATCGGAAGCACCGCCAATCTGCGGATTATTTCTCAATGCTCCCTGAACCGTATTGACAAAAATGCTTAGTGAAAAATCTTTGTAGGTAAAACTGTTGGTAAGACCCGCTGTCCATTTCGGTGCGGTTTGTCCCAAGATCGAGCGGTCATTATCATCCACATTTCCATCGGGCACTCCCTCGGGACCGCTGATATCGGCCAGTTTGAGGTCACCTGCCAAGGCCACATCATCCCATCCCTGATTGGCGCCGGATTCAATTTCAGCTTCCTGCCAGATTCCCACTTTGGTATAATCATAAATCACACCAACGGGATGACCTATAAACCAACGGTTGCCAATATCATCCTTTCCGTTACCATAGACATCAACGATCTTATTTTTATTACTAGCAAATACAGCCATCGTATTCCAGCTAAAATTGGTCGTCCGGATATTGCGGGAATTTAAAGTGAACTCGATTCCTGTATTGGCTACTTCCCCGATATTGGTCCAGACATCCGCATAACCGGTGATGCGTGGTATCCTTTGTAAAAGCAGCATATCGAAAGTATTGGTCTTATAAAAGTCTACGGAACCGCTAATCCGGTTGTCCCAAAGTCCAAAATCGATACCAGCGTTCAATCCTGAAGTCCGTTCCCATTTCAGGTCATCATTCCCCATTCGGGTTTGTACCTTAAGGGCCGTTAGGGATTGTCCCCCCATGGCCAGTGAACTGGAATTCATCAGTGCAAGGGTCTGATATATACCGATGGCTTCATTTCCGGAAATACCATAAGAGAGCCGCAGTTTCAGGTTGGACAACGTGGGTCGGTAGGCTTCCATAAAAGCTTCATTATGGAGGTTCCAGGCGAAGGCCGCCGAAGGAAATGTACCGTATTTATTGTTCTTGCCAAAGACAGATGCACCATCACGACGGACCGTAAATGTAAACAGGTAGCGGCTGTCGTAACCATAGTTCAATCGGCCCATCTGGGAAATAGACCGGTACAGGTCGGCCTGTGAAGACACCGTCTGCGTGGCGGCAGACTCCAGATTGCCCCATTCCAAATCATCATTGGGGAAAATCTGTCCCGTCGCTACAGCCTGCTGCCAGTATTTCTGTTTGGAGGCATAGAGGCCGGTAAAATCCAGGTGATGAAGTCCTATATCCCTGGTATAAGTCAGGATATTCTCGAAAGTTTTTGTCTGGGATTCACTGTTGGAAATCTGTCCCCAGCCATTTTGATTGTATACCGATGCACCCTCATATTCATTGGTACGTGTCGGTACATAGGAAAAGCCTGCATTAAAACGGTATTTCAAACCCTGAAGGGGCTTCAGGATATTACCAAAATCAACTTCCCCATAACCATTCAACGACAGGTTGAACTGCCGGCGTTGCGGATCCAGTGTCGTCGGCAATAAAGGATTGGCCCATAATTGCTCTGAATACATCGGATACTGTGTCAGACTGCCGTCTTCGTTATACATTTCCGCCCAGGGCGTCATGGCTGCAGCCTGCAACAGACTGGCCCGTCCCCCGTCGCGGTTATGGCCTACGATAAAGGCCGAAGTCCCCACGGTAATATATTTGGTCGCTTTCACATCCGTATTAATACGGAAGGAGTAGCGTTTGTAATTATAACCCAGCAATATCCCTTTCTGATCCAGGTAATCTCCGGAAATATAATACTTAGCCGTTGCACTACCTCCGGAGACACTGATATTATGATTCTGTATCCGGCCTTTCTGCATGACGGCGTCCAGCCAGTCCGTAGTAATCCCATTCTGATAATTATCTGATTCAAACTGATTCCGGACAGGTCCGCCATTGTAGAGGCTGGTTTTGGTTATCCTCGCGTATTCCGCATAACGCTCCAACATCTGCTCCGGACTGGCCGGTTCCAGAATATGGGCCGCTTCCTCCCGACCGGTATAACCGCTGTAGCGGATCTGGGGTTTGCCGTTGGCGCCCCGTTTTGTAGTAATCAGCAGTACGCCGTTGGAGCCGTTTACACCATAAATCGCAACGGCAGAGGGATCTTTCAGTATTTCTACCGATTCAATATCATTGGGATTAATGTCATTGATAGACCCGTCGGTACGGGATAAAGGAATACCGTCGACAACTACATAGGGCTCTGATGATGCATTGATGGAATTACGTCCCCTGACCTGGGTTGAAGGCGCATCTCCCGGGATGGACGAAGCCTGTGAAACGGTGACATTGGCCACAGCCCCCTGAATCGCCTGTAATACATTATTCACCGGCAGCTTCGAAAGTCTTTCCTTGGGGACGGAGGCGACGGCGCCCGTCAGGTCCGCTCTTTTTCTACTACCATAACCTACAACCACCACTTCATCCAGATTCGTGGGTGCCGAAGGTTCCAATACGATATCCGCCAGGTCCGCATCACCGACAAGATATTCCTGGGTCGCATAGCCGACTCCGGAGAACTGAAGACGGGCGCCTTTACTCGCCGTTATCGAATAACGCCCCTGAACGTCCGTAGTGGTTCCGACACCGCCGGGAATTACCGTTACAGAAATACCTTCAATACCCGCACCCTCGGAATTCCGTACCGTTCCGGTAATCGGACCCTGTGCCCAAACCACCATACAAAGGGGTAGCAGCAAGCCCAGCAAACAACCTTTCCGCCAGAAAGCCGGCAGCCATGATTTTGATTTTTCACGCATAAACAATCGCTTTAATAAATTAAATGAAGTAAAAAAAGCACGCAGGCAAAGCCTCCGTTGATAGCGTGAAATTAGCAGCGCCCCCAGCCGAAACGGGTTATAAATTGGTATAAAAAGAGGGAGAAATTAGTATTTTTTAGGGAGAAATTCGGCAAGCGGGCAACACAAACTAAGTACAATAAACTAAATATCAATTATTTATCTTTTTGCTCGCTACCGGTAGATGGAATCGGGACATTCCAGTACCATTACCGGTTGGGGTGGCATATTGGAAGTTCCTTCCTGATCGGCCTGATCGGTACGTTGCACAAAGAGTTGTAGTTTCCGTGATTTTTCCCAAAGCTGACTGTCATAAAGCGGCTCATAGGAACCGCAATCTGATGCCAACAGGTCGGTCAACTGCCACTGGTTCTGCTCCAGATTTCGGTTTACCGCCATTGAAATATAATTTTGTCTTTCCTCGTCCCGAAAAATCAGGCCTGCGGCCGTCTTACCCCGATGTTGCCAGGTGATCACCTGGGGACGGGAAATCGGAATTCTTTTGGTGCCGCCTCCGCTGAGACTGAATGCGGTCTTTCTGAAACCCAGTGTCTGTGATTGCCAGCCCCTGCCGGCATTAAAGACCAGGTGATACTGGGGTACGGAATCGCCCTGCTGGCGCCAGTAAGTGGCAATCAGGGGAAGACCTGCTTCGGTGGTAGTCATCGATGTCTGATTGATCAGCTCGGCACCCTGGGATATGCGACAGGCATACTCGGCGTTTGCAGCAGTTATGGGCAATCGGTACCGGGCGCCGGTTGATTTTTCCCAGGTCCTGCCCCCGTCACGGGATCGCGCATAACAAAGATCATGATTAGAAGCCACGTCCGGGGATTCGCGCCATACCCAGGAAATATGAATCCTCCCCTTCCGGTCCACAACAGCCTGCCAGTAGGCATTACGCTGTCCCTCTCCGTCAATCAGGTTTTGTTGTATCTGACTCCAGGTACGGACACGCTTATCATAGCGATTGATGATGAGGGAGCCATTGCCGGAAGCGCCGTCCCGGTATAAAAACAGTAAGCCACCGTCCGGAAGATTGTAAAATTCGGGATAAGTCACTCGCTGCTCATTCTTACCTGTCATCGATTCGGGTGCTCCCATCTCGAGCGACAGGGGCCTGAGACTGCGGGCGTAATTCAGTTTTGAATCATGATGATCCCAGCTCACGTGTAGATAACCATCACCATCTACGGCAAGGCTGATGGAACGATGTGCATCGCTTACCTGTCCTTTGAACCGGGTCTTAAGCACTTTCCAATCGCGGTCGGTCAGCAACCGCTTGGCCAGGACCACCGCACCTGTGCTGTCATAATAAGCGGTAAATTGGTAACCACTTCTACTGGTCAGGGCATTTTTCCGGAACACTACGGTATTCACAGAATTCGCGGCCCAGCCGGTTCCTACCGGTGATAACTGTTGGGCGGAACCCACCAGTGGCAATAGCAGCAGCAGCAATACCCATCCTTTCCATGAGACCCCTTTCATTTAAAGTGCATTGAAGTTTACGAACTTATGATCAACTGAAAAATTGGCGGGCCTTAATGTCCCTGCAGTGGTTGCTGAATATTATTCACACGCCTGCGGCAGGCAACAAAACCCACTCCCGAATTTTAACCCAACCACAAATATAGTACGGGAGACTTTACTGCGCCTCCTGCAGGCTTAAAACCGTAAGTGAATAGGGCGGCAACTGGGTATCACCCAGCGCACTGAGGGGCAGGGTATCCGTCAGGGGCTGGAGCTGCTGATCCCTCGGTGCGCCCTTCAGTACGGTTCTTGTAACAGTTTCCGCTGCATTGTTTTCCCACCAGCTGTCTTTCAGTTGCAAATCGACCGGCACCGGCAGTAAATTGACGAGTTTCACCGTCAGCGTATGGCTGCTGCTGTCCCGAACAACAGACCAGGCAATCCGCTTGGTAATTTTTTCGTTTTTTTCAGAAAATTCTGCGGTTGCCGGAATATAGATATCACCGCTATGGATGCTGAACAATTGCTGAACATAATAACCTGGTCGGGGGGATATGGAAGTGTTATTGAAATATATCATATCCGGGTTCCACTGGGTATGCCCCTGTTTGGCCAGCAAAGGTGCGTAAGAAGACATTTTTACGATATCGGCATTGCGCTCAAGCGCCGTAAGATGTATCGCTTCGGCCAGCGCGGTTTCCAGATTATTCGGTCTACCGGGTAAATGAGCAGCATATTCGCCCAGGTAGACTGCTGATTTATTCCGGTCGTATTTATCATAGTAATCCTGGTTATAAATAAACCAGCCCGGAGCGACATAATAATGTTCGTCTACCATGGGCAGCCGGAGCGCGTCGGCAAACTGCCATCCCGCCTGATAATCCGATCCTTCGAAAAATGGCCCTACCGTACCGATCACCGTAATCTCCGGATGATGCTTTTTGACGGCCTGATAAATCATGGCAAATCTTTCTTTAAATACATCAGAAATCAGGTCTTCGTTTCCGATGCCGATGTATTCTAAATGAAAAGGCCGGGGATGCCCCGCAGCGGCCCGGACCCGCCCCCATTTACTATCTGCAGGTCCATTGGCCCACTCGATCAGGTCCAGAATATCCTGAATATAGCTGTCCATGTCTTCCATGGGTATGCCACCCTGCTGTCCCCCGAGGGGATGGCCATGTTGGCCAGAATTCTGACAGGGCACACCGGCGGCCACGACAGGCAGGGGGCGCGCGCCAATGTCTTCACAAAACTGAAAATATTCAAAATAACCCAGGCCGGCCGTCTGGTGATAGCCCCATAAATTGCGTTGGGGCTTTCTGGCTTCCAGGGGACCGACTGTATTTTTCCAATGATATATATTTTCGAGTCCGTCCCCGTGCGCCACACAGCCGCCGGGGAATCGTATAAACTTTGGTTTCATATCCGCAATCACTTTGGCCAGATCGGCTCTTAAACCATTCTTCCGGTTCTTGAAGGTCTGTGCAGGAAACAGGGAGATCATATCCAGGGCCACCCGTCCCCTGCCCTCCGGCCGGATTTCGAGGCTGGCGGAATCTACCGTCCGGCTGACCTTCAGGGCCACTTCCAGCTTTTTCCAGTTTGGGCTGATGCCCCTGACGTTAGCAGCGGCGACCAGTTTTCCTTCCCTGTCTACCAGGCAGATGCGTAGTTGCCTGACCCCACCCGCCAGGGACCGGGCAAAAATTGAAAAATCATATTGCTGGCCGGCCTTTAAAGGGATCCCGTCAAAACCTTCATTCGCCAGTGTTATTTGCTGATCGGTGGTTTCCAGCACCGCATAATGTTTATTATTTGGGTGGATGGCCTGTTGGGTATCAATTTGCAGCTGCTCACCCTGTCCTTTCAGGTGCCAGGCTTTCATGGCACCCCAGGAACTGTCGCGCCCCTGTCTGTCGGCAGGATCATACTCAAAATCCCGGTTCTGTACCAGTTCGCCGTAGAGTCCGCCGTCTGCGGCATAATTGATATCTTCAAAAAAAGCGCCGACCATCATATTGCTGATTTTTTTGGCTGCGCCGGATTCGGGATGAAGTGCCATTTGCACCCGCTTCAGCCCTTCAAACCTGACCGGATCCTGTTGGGTAGTTTCCTGCCAGAGCGAATGGTAATAATCCGCTGCGGCCAGTTTATCCCGGAGTGCCTGGACAAGCTGATAGTCCACGACATGAATGGTTCCGGTTTGTATGAGGCCGTCAATTTGCAACTCGCTGCGTTTGCTGCGCCAGGATTGAACCTCCTTCCAGGGCAGGTGGGAAGGCGCGTCAGCCGCGGTGTAATAGGATTGCGGCGCCCATGAAATAAGATCCTTACTTTGGGCAAGCGCTACAGCAAGTTGTCCGGGGTTCAAGTCCCAGACACAGCTCCAGCCTCCCTTATCTGAAGGAAAGAGTACCGGATTGATCATTCTCTTTTCACTACCCCATCGCCCGTAATCTGAATGAAGAAATCCCCGCTGACGACCTATCGACTGCCAATGTACCCGGTCCTGGCTCCAGGCAAAACAAAGCCCGCTCCGACCCTGGTCCTTTGTGGTCGCATAGGCAAACAGATAGACCGAGTCGGGGTCGGCTGCCTGCACTTCGATCCAGGCCGACAATAGTAATAAACAACAGCTAATACAAAATCCTTTCATTTGAAATTTTATTTTTCCGATACAATTGTCCTTCAATGCGCTTCCCGGCTAGTCCGCCGGCGGGTCCACCCGCTTATTGCCGGGGTAAAAGTACCGGCTCAATTCCTTTGTGCGTAGGTCGTACCGGCCGAATGCTGCCATCCGCATTAAAATATAAAGGATCAATGCAGGTCTCCCGGTTGTATCCGGCCTGCTCACCCATATTGATCCCATTTGGATAATTGAACCGGTGATAAATCAGGTACCATTGTTCACTGCCTGGCAATTGCAGGACTGAATTATGACCCGTGCCGTAGATTCCATTGCTGGTATCTTTTTGAATGACAATATTATTTGCGGGGACGGTAATTTTCCCCAGCGGGCTGGTAGCTGTTCCATATCGCACACGGTAATCGGGACTACGGGTATCATTCTCACTCCACATAAAATAATAAATACCCTCCCGGTAAAATACATAAGTGCCTTCCCGGAAACTGCCGTCCGGCTTCATCTGGGTAATGGTTTCCGGCTTTATCGAAATCATATCGGAATTGAGTTCTGCACCGGCCAGATAGCCATTGCCCCAATAGAGGTAGGACTTTCCGGTACGGGGATCGGTAAATACATCGGGATCGATTTCCTGACCATTCCGAATTCCGGCTGGCTTCTCCGCTATCAGGGGCCGCCCGCTGTCCTTAAAGGGTCCGGTGGGATGATCAGCAACCGCTACGCCTATTTTCTGCGCTGCGGTGAAATAATAATAATACTGGTAGACGCCGTTTACCTGCTTTTCGATAATGCAGGGCGCCCAGGCATTACGATTGGCCCAGCTGACCTGGGTAGGCAGGTCCAACATCCGACCTTCATCTTTCCAGTTGACCAGATCATCAGAAGAAAAAACTTTAAAATAATTGCCGCTCCACTGCCGGTAACCATCACTGGTGGGATAGAGATAAAACTTATTGGTTTTTCGGGCATACAATATTTCAGGATCGGCATAAAAACCGTTCAGCACCGGATTGTGATTGTCCAGTACCTGCAGGGAAAAGGTCTGCGGAGACCTGCCTTTGATACTGACTTTATACCGGACCGATCCCCTGGAAAAATCCCGGGCACCCGAAGGACGTATTTTTACGCCGGGCCACTGCGGATAGCCCGGATTAAAATGCTTCAGGTCGGTACCGGGAAGTACGGGAATCTCAATACGCTCCTGTGTTGCAGGCGCAGCCAGATTCTGCTTCCTGATAGCAGCAGCACCTGGATTCATCAGTAGAGACCGGGGCTGCATCCAATGCTTTATCAGCCTTTGGGCTTCGCTGGTCGTTATGGGCATAACCGTTCCATGACGGGGATGAAAGTCCATAGAGATTTCATCATCGACTACCTTAAAATGCGTCAGATCAGCAGACTTGGTAAACTGATATTTTCCTTTGGTGTACACATCATACATTAAAATATAACCGCTGCCGTCATTCAGAGGGAAGACCCCCGCACCTTCCACCGGGTCCCGGGTCTGTTGTACATAGTCGGGACGCAGCTTATAGCCTTCCGTCAACTGATCAGAGACCGCTACTTTAATACCTTTCCCACTGCCTTCGGTCTTAAAGAATAAATGGTAGAGACCGTCCTTAAAAATGATTTCTCCATCAATGCAGGCGCTTTGTGTAGGACTGAAAAACAATTGACGGGGTTCAGTTTCAAATCCTGTAAAATCCTTATTGGCATAAGCATAATAAATGACATCCGGATCCGTACCGGCCCGCATGGACCAATAGATCATGTATTGCTTTTTGCGGGCATCATAAATGGTTTGCGGTGCCCAAACCCGGTTTACCTTTTCAAATGCCTTGAAAGTTTCAGGGATATTGATGGCCGTAGAAGTCCAATTTAAGAGATCTTCCGATTTTAACAGCACCATACCCCTGTTGGAATCCCAGCCCTTGCCAGAGACCATATCGGTCACGACCATATAAAAAGTCTTTCCATCAGCTGCTCTGAGAATATGCGGATCCCTTACCCCGCCACTTTTACTTATCTTATCTGAAGCAATGACCGGTTGATTGCCATTTAAAGCGACATAATGAAAACCGTCCATACTGAGGGCAAAATGGATCGACTCATCGACCTTGGCATTTCCGGTAAAATAGGCGAACAGATAGGCTGTATAAGGCTTTTTTACTTTTTGTGCCATCAACCCGAGTAAGGGCATTGCAATCATCAGGATCAGTGCGCTCATTCTTCTGATACCATTCCGGTTCTTCAGGTACCTGCTTTTTAATCTTTTCACCATGTCTTTTTTAATAACCCGCATTATTATAAGTTACCGCTCAAAATTAGCCTTTATCTGAAATCCATTTTCAATCCCCAGAAGTCCGCCAATTGCCGGGCTTCCGGCGCGGTAAGGTGGATCACAGATCCATGTTTGGGTGACGAAAAATTACGGGCACGCATCCGGCCCTCGTTAAAATGGCCGATATCGGTAAAATGTACAAAATCGGTCGTTTCACTAAATCCAAAATTATGGGGGTTGATTCCGTAAATATCATACATCAATACCCATTTGTCCTCACCAATCCGCTTCCACAGGTTGGGTGCTTCACAAGACCTTGGTTCCGGATCGACCCAACCCTCCTGGTATTGAAAACCTTCCGATAGCTGGTCAGAAACAGCCTGCTTGATACCAGGTGTTCCGTCATGTGCCACATAAAACAGCCGGTACTTTCCATTGACAAAACTGATATCCCCGTCAATATAGCTTTTGTTCAGCTTTGGATAATTAAACAGCAGCCGGGGTTCGGTCTCCAAACCCGTAAAATCTTTGTTCGCATACGCATACACCAGGCGGGTCAGGCCATTGCCGAAACGGAGTGAAAAGTAAATCATGATCCTTTGTCTGGCGGTATCATAGATCAGTTCCGGTGCCCAGGCGGCACCGATCTGTTCCCAGCCTTCGAAAAGGGTGTCGATGCGCAGCACCTGGTGGGACCAGTGCAGCAGATCCTGCGATTTCATGAGCACCAGGGCCCGGTTATTACCCCAGCCGAACGATTTGCCATCCCGCTGCCATTCCGTACTGCGGTATCCTGCCTTCTGTGCAAAAATATGCAGATCCGTCATCGCCATGTAGAACCAGCCATCAGGTCCCCGCATGATATAAGGATCCCGGATGCCTTTCTGTTCCGCAATGGTATCGCCGCTGATCACCGGCGCTCCCTCATTCAGTGCGGTAAACGAATAGCCATCGGGACTCAGGGCAAAATGCAACCCATGGGTATCATCTTTAAAATAGACCAGCAAATAAGCCGACATATCCTTCTCCGAAGGCAGTTTTTTCTGGGACCAGCCGCAAGTGCAGCCGAGTACCATCAACAATACGGTGATTTGTGTACGCAATTTCATTTCTGGGGATTATTTTCGGAAGAATCTGGATAGATTAAAAATCCTCCCTGTGGCTGCAGGATTACCTGTAATTTATTTCTATTCGCAGCAGGCAATCGTTTTACTGACAGCTGCGGATGATCTGTCATCTGCAATAGTTCCTGTCCCTGCAAGAACGCCAGGTCCAGGGCAAGCGGGATGGGCGCCGTTGTTGCATTAATTCCAGCCAGGTACCATTGTTGGCCATGACGTCTGGCCAGCACCACATAGCGTCCGGGATAACCGGAAATAAATTTCGTTTCCTCCCAGCTGACAGGAACCTGCCGCATAAAATTCAGACAGTCGGCAGGTGCATCAGCCAGGTTATTGGGGGCCAGCGCAAAAAACTGTACCGGATTTTGAAACAATACGGCGGTAGCCAGTTCAAAAACATCGGTGGTTCTTCTTATCGATCCGCCATTATTGCCTTTATTGAGTCGCTTGTTCAGAAAACTTCCACCGAATTCCATACTGCCTGCCGTATTGCGGATAAAGGGATGCAGGCAGGCATTAAATGCTTCCCGGTCACAGGCTTCCTGTGTAAAAACCATATTTTCCGAAGCCAGCACTGCCTCAGAACCCATAAAATTGGGATACATTCTTTCCCATCCCCGTGGCAGGGTGGCGCCGTGAAAAACTACCATCAGGCCATGATCATCTGCGTCGCTGAGTATCGCCTCGTAAAGTCGGATGGTTTCCTGTTTGTCACCACCGAAAAAATCGACCTTGATTCCTTTCACCCCCATGGACTGTAACCAACGCATTTCCTTTTTGCGTATAATCGGATTATCCATCCGGTTCACCGGCCCCTGTTCTATATCATTCCAGTAACCACTGGAGCTGTACCATAGAAAAACATCCACCCCTTTTCGTTGCGCCTCCTGTATAAGCGAGGACATTCTTTCTTTGCCGATCCGGGTATCCCACCAGTTATCGATCAGGATATAATCATAACCCATGGCCACGGCCAGATCGATATAGCGCAATTGATCTTCATAGTTGATGCTTCCATCCTGCCAGAGTATCCAGCTCCAGACACCTTTGCCGCCGGCATAGGTATACCTGGATTTATACAGGGGTTCCACCAGGTCCCAGGCCACCGTGGTTTCTACAATGGGACCTAAACTATTGCTGATGGTAAGCGTGCGCCAGGGTGTCCGACCCGGCAACGCGAATGCCGGTGCGACTGTTCCGTTTCCGTCATTTTCCGCAGCCATCGGAAAAGCGATCCTGTACAAACCATCTGACTGGTATTCACTCAGACGGGAACCACAATACCGGCTGTCCACACCCGTTTCACTGACCAATACCCAGCCATCGGTACCAATGCGGAACAAGGCAGGAAAGGTATAGCCTTTACCATATTTCGATGGTTGGTCCATGGGCTGGTCTGCCTGATAAGGCTCTTCATAGCTGGGTTTGGTCCTTTTCCAGCCTATCATGGCATCGCTTTGCGGTGTGAGAAAAGTCGTTGTCGCCGAAGGAAACCTGAAGCCGGAAACTTCTTCGGTGACGGCCAGCGAAGTGCGGCCACTTTGCCGGGGTATCTGATAACAATAAGCCAGGTCATGATTACCGATCCGAAACAGGATATCAAACTGCTGCTTCTCAGCATTCAAAAAGGTAAGTTTCAGTTCCAGCGCCTGATAATGCACTTCCGCCTGTTTCGAATGCTCCAGAGTATAATGGGTATCGATTTGGCGGCTACTGTCTTTAACCAATGTCAGTTGCTCAGAAAAGTCGCCCATCGTGGTTTTTAGTCCCAATGGTGCTTTATCGATCATCAGCTTCCCTTCATAGCGGGCGGAATATAAAGGCCTTCCCGACTGCACTTCCAGCCGGAGCTCCAGTTTTCCATCAGGCCCCGAATACCGACGTTGCTGGGCTGTTCCCGAAATGGCAATCTGTAATAAGAATATTCCGATAATAAATTTCATTCCGTCATGCTTTTGACCCTGAAATGTAACGCCTTTCAATGAAATGCCGCTGACCTATTTTCCGGATTGGACCATTAAGGTCGGCGCCTAAAAGGAGGGCCGGTTGGACACCTCGGAATTAAGGAAACAGTCCTTCCGTTCCTGGTAACCGGCCCTGTCCGCCAACATTAATTCTGTATCAGCTGTATGTACTTCACTTCAAAATAACTTCCCGGATTACCGCTGCCAACAATATTGCCCAAAAATCCAAGTGATATATACTGCGGACTGTCGAGGGTGAAGCTGAAACTTCTGGTCTCGTTAATATTCGGTGAAGTAGCACCTATATTGCTGCCATTAAATAGGGCCATATATCCCAGTGAATTCGAAATATCGTCGAGTGAAGGAATACCTGCATCGCCGGCAGCAGCGATACAGTAGACACTGGAATTCTGTTGGATCTCAGAATAATAATTAAAAGATACCGTATAATTGCCTGCAGGCAGGGGTTTGGCACTTACCTGATAGACTTTGCCATCCGTAACCGGCGTATCACCCCAGGTTTCCCAGGTAATCACACCCGCAGGCTGCCAGGCGGCATGTTGATACCCCCCATAACTGCCGCCTCCTTTATTGCGTGCACCGGCATTGGTGATCCAAGGCGCACCCAGATTACCAAAGCGGTTGTCTCCACCCAGGGTGCCCTGGAAGTCAGGCCCGTAATTGGACAAATAAAATTGGGTAACATCTGCAATGACATTATGGGGGGTAAACGCCGTTGCAAAAGTGTCAATAGCTGTTTCATCGGGCAGGAAAACAGTCCGATACTCAATAGGCGGCGGCACGCTGACGCCTTCTATAACGGTCACACCATCGTTAATCGGCGTTATTATGGTACGGTCCTGTTCCCCGTCGTTATACTTAATTTCAGTATACTGCGGGCCGGCACCCAGATCCATCTGATCCCAGTTGATGGTGGTTCCGGCGGTGGAATAGCTTACAGAGACGATGGGCCGGTCGGACATCCGCTTTCTGAAATTCGCACCATAGGAAACGCCCACGGCATTCACATCCACCGATTTATTACCGGCAGCATCGTACGTAATGATCCTGAAACTTTTCACCCCCTCGCCTACCGGAAATATCCTGGAAAAACTGTCGATCCCCGGATTTTGCTTAACATAGTCAAAGATGACAGAATCGGCACCATTGTCCCAGGAAACAACAATCTTATCCAGCTTGGGATCTGATTTCAATAGTCCGGTCAGCATAACCCGTTCTTTCCCGGAATAAACTTTCACGGAATCCATCTTCCCCGTATACAGGATTTCGCCGTCACTGACATACTTCTTGAAATCGTCCCATTTGGAACAGGAATATGCGAGCATGCTTACCAGCACTATGGTTATGAGTGATTGCATACTTTTCATGCGTTCTTATTTTTTTGTTTAGTATTCAGAAGCTCCCTGTTTACCTACTGTCTGCTGACAGACAAATACTGGCTTCTTTTTAAATTTTACGAAAGCCGGCGA
This sequence comes from Niabella terrae, assembly GCF_054783135.1. NCBI lineage: Bacteria > Pseudomonadati > Bacteroidota > Chitinophagia > Chitinophagales > Chitinophagaceae > Niabella > Niabella terrae. The sequence continues at coordinate 43,469 of NZ_BAAGRD010000004.1, read as the reverse complement.
TTACCGGTTGTCGCCAAACACACTGAGTTCATTGATACTTTGCGCGGTACCACCTGCAAAATTCTCCAGGCAACGGATCCTGAGGTACCGCACCGGTGGTGCGTTCAGGTCGATATCCCAGTTAAAACCTGCCGCTGCGGCTTCCTGATCCAGCGTATTGTCCGTTCCATAAGCCAGTCCCGAAGGTTTTTCCACGACATAGGAACCCAGCAATGTCCAGCTGTCATCGAATGCCCCCGTTAAACTAGGATTGGCCGAGCCCCAGATTTCAAATCGTTTCATCGTGGTCAGGAAATAATAACGACTGCCTTCCGGGTAAGGACGGATCCAGACCCGGCTGAGTTTGGCGGTAACACCGATATCGAAACTGATCGTGTGAGGACCGGTACCGCCCGTAGTCTGTAAGGTAAAGCTGGTGTAAGGCCATCCTAAACGATTGTCCCAGGCATATTCCAGCCGGGCGCCATTGGTTACCTGCGGTGCATCCCCCGGCAGCACAAAGGCGCGGAAAAGGGACTTGGAAAATTCCGCTTCATACATCGGTGTAACCTTATTGAAAACCGTATCAGTCGTATTACCCCATCGATCACGGACGACCACAGGGAACACATGCTCGGAGGTATCCAGTGCGCGGATTTTTGACAATACCGAATCCAGGTTGGTGTAGATACTCTTGTTATTGTCAATAGCCCATTCATTAAACTCATTCTTCCTCAGGATCAGGATCGCTACATCCGACTTGGTGGGATTCTCCGCCGTAAGGTTGTAACCTCCGAAAGCATTGACCATTTTTACGGTTCGAAGTACCTGCCAGATCGGCGCTTCCAGGGGCTGCACTTTAACTGTGACGGGACTGGATTCCAGTCCTGCCCGGCTGACGGTATACAACTGAACGGCATATTCATCCGTATCAGAAAAGCCGTCTACTTCGAGTTGATTGGAATAGTAGGCCGATTTAACCTCCGCCTGCTGGCCATTGCTCATAATATAACGGGCCGCCACGTACAGCAGATTGGGATCCTTGGGCAGGGTGTAACTGATCTGCGCCTTGCCATTCAGATTTGTTACAACAGGATCTGAAACCGGCAATGGTAAGGACTGGTCCTCGCCGATGGGTTCCCGCCAACCCAGGTCCTCTTTACAGGCACCCAGGCTCAATAGCGCGGTAAACAAAATTAAATTACATATTTTCTTCATGTGCATAGTGTTGTCTGTTGAATAATTTACCATCCTGGATTTTCCACCAACTGCGGATTTCTTCTGGTATCATAGTCGCCGATCGGCCAGAAATAATCCCGGGGGGTAATAAATGTCTGACTGAAAACAAATCGCTCCTGATAAAATGATTCAGCTGTCTTGCCGAAAATATTCCAGCCCTTAATGTCCTGGTTGAGCTCTTCAGCAGCTAATTTCCAACGCTTCAGATCCCAGAGCCTTTCGCCTTCAAAAACCATTTCGATGGACCTTTCTCTTTGAATAATTTCTCTGAGTCCCGCCTGAGTGGTATATTTAGTAGGGTTACTGGAATAAGATGACCAGGACTCAACCACGCCTTTCAGGCCGGCCCGGGTTCTGATTTTATCCACATAAGCAATTGCCTCAACAGATCCCGGCTGCACTTCATTGAGGGTTTCCGCATACAGCAGGTAAAGGTCCGCCAGCCGGATCATTGGCCAGGGATAACCTTTCCAGGTTGGATTGGTCTGTCCCCGGGTCGTGCTTTCCCAGTTCGCCAGTTTCTTGACAAAATAACCGGTTTCACTATAATTCTGAAAATGCCCGTATCCTGCATTTTCCACGTTCTTGGCTTTCAGAAAATAAGTGTTCTCGTCACTACCGCTGGGACTGTCTTTCATATACCAGATACCACCGTCAAAACCAATATCCGCATAGAAACGGGGTTCCCGGTCATAGTGGAGCCGGGCGGTTGCAAAATTAGGTTCAATGTAATACTTATCTGCAGCGGTCGCCGTCCGCAGTTGACTGTAATTCGTAAAATTCAGGGTCCTATCTTCTTCAATAGGCACGCCGTTACTGGTATAAAACATTTTTACAATCTTCATCGGAGGTGCCCATACGCCCTGCAGGCTGAACCGATCAAAATTAGATCCCCGTTCCAGTGGCGGCACACATAAAGCTTCATTAATAAAATAGCTGTTGGAATGCCCCCAGACAATCTCAGGATTCCACCAGGTCGTAAACGCATTGCGGATACTCATCTGGGTCTTCAGGGTGTCGCTCAGGTTATAGGTATCATTCTTATAAGTATAGAGTGCGCCACCATTACTTTCGACCATATCAATGGCCTCTTTGACCGCATCTCTGGCCCGCTCCCATTTGGCAGGATCATAAGTTGCATTGAACAGATGAAGCCCTTCCTTATCCACAAAGGAAGCAAAATCGGGATTACCGTTAAACAGCGGACTGGCCGCCATCACCAGCAATTTAGCTTTTATTGATAACGCGATGGGTTGGGTAATACGCCCCAGTTCGTTGTTCTCGTCCTGGATGGTCATCGGTAACTTATAGACCGCACTGTCCAGCAGGGTCGCAATATAATTGACGCAATCATCCACCGGCTGCCTCCTGGTAAATATATTCTCCGCGTCGACATCTACCGACTTATCCATAATGGGAATCGGGCCATACATACGCAGCATATAATAATGATAATAGGCTTTTAGAAACTCGGCTTCTCCAATCCAGCGCTGCCTTTCATACCGGTCAATATCACGCACTTTATTCAGGTCACTTACATTTTCGATAAAAATGTTGCATTGATTGATCCCCCTCCAGATTTTAAGTGGCACCCGGCGGGTATCCCCCGTCCCACCTTTTCGTTCACCTGCCCACTCATCAAAATAAGGGGCACTTTTATTCTGCTGCCCCTGCGCGATCCGAAACGCCGCATGCCAGGTTGCCTGGTCGCTCTGGGGATACCAGATTTCGTCCGCTGTGGTCAAAGAAGGATTGAACCATCCATCGCCACTTTCCGGCAGATAGGAATACAGGGTAAACAGGTACTTTTCCGCTTCCTTACGCAACTTAAAAGCACTTTCAATGGTCGCCACATTATCCGGCACAATATCCAGAAATTTCTTGCAGGAATAACTAAGCGTGAGCAGAATGCCAACACCTGTCAGCAGCAACAGATATCTGGCGTTCCTATATGTTTTTAAAAATTTCATGACTCTCTGTTTTAAATGTTTTTAATAGCAGCCTGAGGGACTGCCTGACTTTTGCTCCAGATATAATTTTCTAAATTCATTGTGTTTGATTAAAAATTTACCTGAAGACCCAGACTGTATACGGATTGAATCGGATATCCCAGTCCATTGCCACCCATTTCCACATCCCACATTTTAAAATTGCTCCAGAGCGCCAGATTGGTGGCCGTAAAATAAAGCCGGGCGCCGTTGATTCCGAACCGCTTCCATTCGTCAAAAGAATATCCTGCATCCAGACTTTTCAGGCGCAGAAAATTACCCTTCCGCATCCACCAGGTGGACGTTTTGTTATTGGGTCCCACACTCCAGGTACTGAGGCGGGGCCAGAATGCATAGAGATCCGGATTATCTTCAGACCAATGGCTTTTCGCAATCACATCCAACAGTCCATTCTCAAAGCCGCCGTTCCGGTAAAAGGGTTGAATATTCTCTGAATTAATAAAGAAAGAAGACCGGGCTGATCCCTGGAAATAAAAACTAAAATCTGCTTGCTTATACCGTAAGGAGGCGCCGAAACCGTAAATAATTTCCGGCACAGTCGGTAATCCAATGGGCACCATATCATCATCATTTATTACGCCGTCCCTGTTTACGTCCCTGTATTTGATATCTCCCGCCAGCAGCCCGGCATCTCCATATTGCAGGGGCGAGTTCGCGACCTCATTATTATCGACAAACAATCTTTCTGCAATCAGGCCCCAACGCTGCGATATCGAATGCCCGATCAGTGATTTGTAAGCCAGTGTGCTGTCATACTGGAGTTCATCCACCACCGTTCTTTTGTTGGTGGCATAGGTGAATGTCCCCCGGGCATTAATATTCCAGTCGGGTGAAACCTGCTTGTTGTAAGACAGGGCAATATCCGCGCCCTTACTTTCGGCTTTTCCGTAATTGGAAATAGGTGTTGCCATAAAGCCTGCCGCATTCTCCACATAAGTCCGGGGCATCAGTATATTGGTACGGAACTGTCTGAAAACGTCAACGGTCAGGTCGAGGGCATCAAACATACGCAGATCCATCCCCAGGTTAATCTGCCGCGAGCGTTCCCAGCTGATTTTATTGTTGGCGTACCGGTAAATGGCGATACCCGGCAGGGACTGCGTCGCGGTTCCTTCATTACGTCCGAAACTGGCTCCATATACCGGATCCGTCAGGTTGAGGTTGGACAGATAAAAAAAGCGGTCATTCACATTACCGATCTGATCATTCCCCACAACGCCATAAGTGAACCGGAACTTCAGGTCATTGATCGTACTGAGTAGGGGTTCGAAAAACTTTTCGTTGGATATGCGGTAAGCTACACCTCCCGAAGGAAAGAAACCCCAACGGTTATGGGTTTCAAACCGTTCAGATGCATTATACCCGAAATTAAATTCCGCCATATACCGATCATCATAGCCATAAGTAAACCGGCCGGACACACCCACATTCCGCTGTGGCAGCGATGCTGTCACGTCTCCGCCGTTGCCGCTTTCATAACTGGACAGATAACTGATCAGCATACCTCCGACATCATGTTTCTGATTAAACCGGTGTGCATAATCCAATGCACCCTGCGCCCAGATCATCGAATTCACTGTTTTTTGAGATTCCGCATAACCCAGGGTCTCGGAGCCTTCTGGTCCTACAGATCCTGAGGTCCCGTCATTGAGGACCGATAAGCGGTAGGTCTGATCTAACGGATTGACAACCGGCTCATAATAGAAAGGACTGTAACTCCGGTCTACTGAAAAATAAGAGGTTCTTCTGACATATGCCATACCGCGGGCGGAAAGGCCCGGCGTGATAAATTTCAGGTTTTGTTTCAATTCCAGCTGCGGCATCAGGTTAGAAGATTTATAGACCGTGTACCCCTTGACCATTTCCGCATACGGATTGACATACAGGGTACTGGTAGGCGTGCCGTCTGAAGAAAATGTACGGGAAGAGCCAAACAGCGGGTGTTCAATATAAGGCAACATGTCCGCCGGATAAACCGCAGGAAACATCACCGGGTTACTCCAGATGGCATAATTATAAATCTGTGCACCACCACTGCTGTACTGGCTTCGGTTAAATACCGGACCTTTATAATCATCGAACTGACCATAAAGCCGAACCACCAGCTCCGTCGTGCTTGTCAGGTTCAGGTTTACATTGGAGCGCAGGGAATAACTCTGTAATTTGATATTATTATTGAAATCATTGACCGGATCAACTTTCAGGTTTCCGTTATTCAACTGATACCAGCCGGCTACATAGTACCGGGCCTTCCCGCTGCCGCCGGAGAGCGCCAGGTTGTAACTCTGATTGATGGTATGTTTCTTGATCAGCTGGTCGATCCAGTTATTGCTGGGATACAGATAGGGATCGTCGCCTGCAATGGTATGATTGATTTTATTGACTGAATAGGGTAAAACGGCATTCGGGGAACGGGTAAGCGTCGCCTCGTTAGCCAGATTCATATAGGTTATATTATCCGCAAAATTGAAATTTTTGGTATTCGTGGACAGCCGGGTTTCTGCCCTGAGATCAAATTTGGTAACACCTGACTTTCCCGACTTGGTATTGATGAGCACGACCCCATTCGCGCCCCGGGCACCGTATACCGCAGCCGCAGCTGCGTCCTTCAACACGGAGAAATCGGAGATATCATCAGGCTGTATACGCGCCATGTCAGTGGGTGTAGATTCCACACCGTCAATCAAAATCAGGGGATCCTGTTTACCGGTACCAAAAGTGGAAAGGCCGCGGATAAAAAACTGGGAATTATCCGTACCCAGTCCCGGCTCACCGCTGGTCTGAAACGAAATCATACCCGCGACACGTCCGGCAAGCGCATTGGTGATATTACCTGTTGGTACGCGCAATTCTTCTACGTTGACGGAAGTCACCGAACTGACCATACTTTTCTTCCGCTGGGTACCGAAACCTACAACGACTATTTCGTCCATAGCAACGGTTTCCCGGAATAACATTTCGCGTATAGAAATGATTCCCTGCGCATCGGGTGAATAATCTGAAACTTTCACCTGTGAAGTCCTGAATCCTACGGAACTGAATTCCAGCACTTCTGTAGGTGTCACGGTTAATTGAAAGCTGCCCGTCGAGTCCGATCGTACCACCTGGTTGCTGTTAATGGCCCGGATGGTGACATCGCCCATTCCGCTGCCGGTGCTGTCTAATACATTACCTTTTACGGTTACCGACTGCTGCGAAAAGCCGGTGAGACCGATACAAAGACAAACCAACAGTAACAAATACCTCTGTGGGGTTTTACTTAAATGTCTCCTCATAATGAATGGTTGATAATTGTTTATGTAGCATGTTAAATCGTTATTGATTTTTATTTGTCATTTTAACTTTTATAAAAGAAGTTAAAAAAATGCATCGCTCACTCAGTCACTGAGTGAAGGACCCCGTTGGCGGACATCAATCTCCCGCAAAAACAATAAAACCCTAATGGCATAGCAAGCCAATCAATGCAATCAGTATGCTTCACCAACCCGAAACCTCCCTGACGCCTACCCCGTCTGATTATGGCACAGGCGGGGCTAAAACTGCCGGTTCTAAAAATTGCAGAAAAAATTCATACTATATACTATCTAATATTTTCGGTTTCGCTATTCATGAAACAATTCCGATGCAAGTCGTCTGTTAGTTCCGCTCCTCAAAAAATGCTGCTTTTGGTTTATGCAAGCAATCCTATTGCGAATATACTGAAATAATATTTATTTGTCAAATGTACATTTATTTATTTTTTCGAGCAGGCTGTCAGCTTTTAACAGCCTTATTCCTATTAGCTGCCCTTCATTTGCTTTACCTTTTGATAGGGTATCCGTAACACCAGAAAGGAGTAAGCTTCCATATTCAGAACCGGCGTTGCGCCCTTCAGCGCGATCTCAGAACTGACAGGTTCCAGCCGATCTGTTGCATCCGGTCCATTAAATGTGGAAAGCTGGTCATGCTGCATCAGGATCTGTTGGACCCGTTCCCCCTTCCGGCTGATCCCCCGGATGTCTAAACGGATCTGACGGTTCCCGGCCTGCGCATTCACAATTTTTACGACAAGTTCCCCGGTTGCTTCGTCAAGAACAGATGAAGCGTACAGACTGTCCTGGCCGGCTACCGGTTTCCCGTTCCAGGTCAGTGGAACTACCCGTGTGCCTTTATGAAGTGAATATAATTGCTGCACATAGTAATCCGGCGTGGGATATACATGTAGGTTGTCCACCCAGATAAGATCCGGCGTCCATTGCCAGCCATCATAATGTGCAAATAAGGGCGCATAGGAAGCCATTTCGACGACATCCGCATTGCGTTCCAGTCCGGTCAGAAATGCCGCTTCCGAAAGTGCAGCCAGCCAGTTATTACGGTGTTCTGATTTTTTCACACCGGACACATGCGAAGCATATTCACCGGCAAAAACCTTCGATCCGGTTCTGGGGTAATCATCGTAGCGGGCTGCATTACCAAAAAACCACTCGGGTGGCCGGTAATAATGCTCATCCACAAAATCTATCTTCATACGCCGCAGCCGCTCGTTTAAATACTCAAAACGTTCACCGTCAGGTCCGGTGCCGGAACTGGCAATAATTTTTATATCAGGATATTTTTCCTGCAAGGCTTTCTGAAATACCGCCAGACGTTCCAGATATTGGGGACCCCAGTTTTCATTACCGATACCGATCATGTTCATATGAAAAGGTTCCGGATGACCCATTTCGGCCCTCTTTCTACCCCAGGTGGAATTTACCGGTCCATTGGCAAACTCGATCAGGTCCAGGGCATCCTGTACATAGGGATCCAACTGGTCCAGCGGCGCCAGTTCCGCTGAATTGAACTGGCAGGCCATTCCACAGTTCAGTATCGGCAGCGGTGCTGCGCCAATATCTTCGGCCAGTTGAAAATATTCGAAGAAGCCCAGTCCAAAGGACTGAAAATAATCAGGCGTCGCCCGATGGGGAAACTCAAAATTCCAGCGGTTAATGATTAATTGCCGCTCTTCGAGGGGACCGATGGTTTTCTTCCACTGGTACCGTTGGGACAGGTCAAAGCCTTCCACAATACAGCCACCCGGAAAACGAATAAAGCCAGGCTTCATATCAGCCAGCGCCTGTACCATATCGGCCCGCATGCCTCCTTTCCTACCCTTCCAGGTATCAGCAGGAAACAGGGATATCATATCCAGGTCAATCGTTCCTTTTCCGACAAAGCGGATTTCCAGACTTCCTTTAGGCGTCGTTTTGGTCGCGATAAGAGCAGCTTCCGCTTTTTTCCAGCTGTCCCCTGACCGAGGGGCAGCAACCCTTACAGAACCGATCGCATTCCCACTGGAATCCAGCAATGTAACCGTTAAAGCCAAATCATCGGCCTGCGTCCGGTACATGAAAGAAAAATCATAGCGAAGTCCTTTTTTGATCCCCATCCCCCGAAATCCTTCATTGACAAGTCCTAAAGCCGGCGTACCCGGATTCAGTAATATCCTTAAAAAACGGGGATTGGCCGTATGCGAACTGCCCCGGTTCAATACCGTAGCAGTACCTTCTTTATAAGGCTGCTGCAGCAATTTCCAACCCATCAGCGGCCGGGAAAACTCGAAGGATCTGTTTTTGACCATTTCTGCATATAGCCCGCCATCGGCGCCCATATTAATATCCTCGAAAAACACCCCGTACATGGTAGGTTGTACAACCGCCCGGGGTTGATTCGCCTGAATGACAAAGACCGGTGCATTCCCTTTTCCGGAAACAACAGATGGCTGCCCCATGGCTGTGTTAGCCAGCAGGGCCGATAATAAAAAAGGAATGATCAGTCGAATAGTATACATACAGCAAACTTTTAGCAAACTAGGCGGTGATGACAAAAATCGTTATCTACCTGTACATTTTTACTATGTAAATATAAATTGTTGTAATGACAATTAAAAATATTTATTAGTTTTTTTCCGAAAAAAATACCGCAGGCTGCATGATCAGGATAAAAATGCGGGATACCGGCTGCCCGGATAACAGTTCCGAATCCGCTTTCAACGGAGGTGCGCTAGCGGGTCCCCTGGTTATCGATGCGTAATTCGGGCGCCAGTTTTCCCCGGTACAGGCGCATATATTCGTTAGGTTTCATTTTAAAAAGCCGGCTAAACTGTTCCCGGAAATACTTTACATCATTGAATCCGACTTTATAGGCAATATCAGTCACGGATTCATTGGTAGCCACCAGCAATTCCGCAGCCTTTCTTAATCGGATAAAGCGGATAAAGGCCGTAACCGACTGACCTGAAATCTGTTTAATCTTCTTGTATAAATTGGAATGACTCATGGCCAGTTCCCGCGATAATTGCTCAATATTGAATGCCGGATCGTCCAAATGCGCCTCCACAATATGTATACAGCGCTCCAGCAGGTCCTTGTATTCTGCCGGCACGGTGGGTTCCTTCAACGGATTGGACTGCAGGGTAACTTTCTGATAAAAGTATTGCCGGAGACTGTCCCGGCTTCGGAAAAGATTGCTGACCCTGGCCAGCAACAGTTCCTTACTGAAAGGTTTGGTAATATAATAATCGGCGCCTTCTTCGGTACCTTTCAATTCGATTTCCTGTGACCGGTAAGCCGTCAGCAGGATCACAGGTAAATGACTGAGGACCGGGTCATTCTTAATCATCCGGCAGAGCTCGATTCCATCCATCTCCGGCATACTCACGTCAGATATAATCAAATCCGGACGATACCGGGTCGCCAGCTCCAGCCCCTCCCGACCATTGGCAGCCTTATAGACCACACATTGATGTACAAATACGGATTCCACATAATGCAGCATTTCCTCATCATCGTCTACTACCAGGATGGCTTTGCCCTTAGTCAGTTCCGGCATTTTGGGCATATAAGGCCTCCCGATTTCCTGCTGTTCAAACTTCTCCGGCAGGATCATGGTTTCCGCGTAGTCATCTGAAATTTCCTGTATCGGTATCTGTCCCCAATGGGCTTTACCCAGCGGCAATTCCAGCATAAAAACAGTTCCCTGTCCGGGCGTACTTTCATACTGAATGGTTCCCTGATGCATTTCCGTGAACTGTTTCACCAGATAAAGACCAATCCCGAAACCCAGTTTTACGGATCCACCGGCCGCCTGGTAAAATCGCTCAAAGATCGCTTCACCGGTTCCTTCCGGGATGCCGGAGCCTTTATCACTGAAACTGGTATGAATCCGTCCCTGTTTCACTTCTACATGTATTTGAATGCAGCCATCATCGGAACTGTATTTAAAGGCATTGCCGATTAAATTGTATAATATAATCTCAATTTTGGCCTTGTCACCGTACAGAAACAGCGGCTGATTGATGCCCTCGATTTCAAAGCGAATATGACGGGTCTTGGCTTCATAACGAAAATAATGGAATACCGTATCACAAAGTTTACAGAAATCGAACCGGCTTACCTGTAGTCCTTCTACCCCTTCTTCGATCTTTCGAAATAACAGTAGCTGATCCGTCAGATTGAGTAAGCGGGTAGCATTCAGCCCAATTATCCGAAGGTCTTCCTTCTCCTGCGCACCGTATTTTTTCATTAAATCCATCACAGGATTAATGATCATCGTTAGCGGCGTCCGAAATTCATGTGAGATATTGGTAAAAAAAGACAGCCTTTTTTTGTTGATCTCTTTTTCCTGTTCATTCAACACCCTGTCGGTTTCCCGTTCGGCTTTCTCTCTTTCAAATTCTGCATGGGTTCTTTCCAGCTCCGCCCTTTGTACTTCTTTTTCCATGCGCGCACTTTCCAGCTCTGCAAGACGCATTTCCTCATTCAGCCGGGCCAGTTGCAAGTCATATTGCATCCGGGCCTGGTTGGTTTTATACCGCATATAGAGAAAAAGTAGGCCGCCCACAGCCAACAGATAAAAACTATAGGCCCACCAGGTACGATACCAGGGTGGCAGGATGCGGATATTTACCAGGGTCTCTTTCGGATTCCATACCCCTTCCGCATTAGTGGATTTGATATGAAGGGTATACTGCCCTTCTCGGATATTATTATAGGTTACAGTTTTGATCGATCCGTTCTGGTTCCAGTCTTTGTCCCAACCTTCCAGATAATATGCATATTGGATTTTATCAGGGACGGTATATTCGAGCGCCGCAAACTGAATCGAGAAAGTTCCTTCACGGAAAGGAAGCGTCAACTGGGAAATATTGCCCAGCGAATCGGTACGGTAGCGATGTTGCTCTGCAATGAGCTGGTTATTGATCTTGATTGAACTGATGACCACTGACGGCATATAACTTCTGGCGACAATACGGGCAGGATCGAAGATATTAAACCCGTTATTTCCGCCGAATACAAGGGATCCGGAATGCAACTTCAGTGCAGCCCGGTAAGCAAACTGATTGCCTTGCAGACCGTCTGATTCATAAAACCGGTTGAATTGTTCGGTCACCGGATCGAATTTATTCAGGCCGTTGGAACTACTGATCCAAAGGTTGCCGTTATTGTCTTCCAACAGGTTCAGTAAAGTATTACTGCTAAGGCCATTGGCTTCGGTATATCTTTTTTGTATGCGTCCGGTTGCACGATCAAAAAGGATCAGTCCCCCGCCTTCTGCGGCAATCCAGAAATTGCCCCGCCGGTCTTCCCGAATGGCCCGCACCGTTTTACCGATATTGTAATACCGATGCCGCCGATGCTGTCGGTCTACCTGGATGAGCTGCTGCGTACCGATCCAGAGCCTTCCGTTTCGGTCCTCATAAATGGACATGGCGTCGCCCTGTATATTCGGATCAAATACCCTGAAACGTTGTGCAATGCTGTCCAGCAGGTAGAGCCTGCCATTTTCATAACTAGTGGCCCAAATCCGGTGTTCCCGGTCTTCAAAAACATAAATGGCAATTTTATTTTCCTGCCCGTTGGCATCATTAATCAGCGGGTAATGGGTCCAGCGACCGTCCGGGGACCTTCGGTTAACGCCCCCGCCAAAAGTCGTTACCCAGATATTCTTCCGATAATCGGCTATAATACTGCTGACCGTATTACTACTCAGAACCGGTGTCTGGAATTTGCGGATCACACGCCCGGTTGAGTCACATACAATCAGGCCGGAGCCTTCGGTGCCAACCCAGAGATTACCGGTTTCTTCCTGGTAAAAGGAAGTAATAAAGTTACTGCTGAAATCGGGGTGGCGATTATCTTTTCGGATGGCAGTGAACTTACTACCTGCCGGATCCAGTATATCCACGCCCCCTTTCAGTGTACCGATCCATTTTCTGTTTTCCCTGTCAATATACAGGGATAATACCGATTGGCTGGAGAGGCCCCCCATCGGAATTTTCTGGTCGACATTGATACTGCTGCCCGTCCTGATATCGATAATGTCCACCCCACCCCCGTCTGTACCAACCCATAGTTGATCTCTGTTGCGAAACAATGCGGTGACGTAGTTGGCCGTGAGATTGCCGGTCCCGGTATGGTATTGCCGCACAATCCTGTTACCGGCTATCTCATAACGCAGCAGTCCCGAGGAAGTACCCATCCAGATATAGCCCTGCTGATCTGCCTTCATCACATTGACCGCCAGGCGGCCCAGATTCCGGTTCACGGGTTCCAGTTTTCTGTGGTCCGGCAGATAGCGGTATAATCCCCCACCGGAAATAAATACCCAGACCCGACCGAAAGAATCAATAGTGATAGAAGGGATGGCAGTCTGCGCTATCTCCGCATTATTCGCTGCTGCAAGTTCGGGCCTGATCGCCAGTTCCTGCCCCTGTGGCACCATCAGCACGCCTTTGTCCCCCGTCCCAATCCAAATATTCCCGCGGGGGTCGATTTTAATATCGGTAATATAACTGGTGATCTTTATTTTAGTTCCGGAAGCTGATTCCTCGTAAAAAGCCGGTGTAAAAGTCTGCGTAATAGCATTATACCTGACCAGGCCCTGTCCGGTTCCCACCCATAAATTATGGGAAACATCTTCCTGAATGGCACAGATATAATTATGGGGGATCGAGGCAGAATCTTCGATCCTGTTGCGAAAAATGGTAAAATTGGAACCGTCATACCGGTTGAGTCCGTCATAGGTGCCGAACCATAAGACGCCCCGCTGGTCCTGAAATATACATTTCACGGAACTATTGGAAAGTCCCTGACTGCTGCCCAGGTACCTGATGCCTGCAGGCGACTGCCCGAAAAGCGGGGTGATCGCTATTACAGCAGTCAGTAGTAAAATCAATCGCCGGCAGCACTCCATCATAATACAAATTAAAGAAAAATCGCGGTACCCTATCAAAGTACCAGACTGATTCTTAAAATTTCAGTTCCAAAAAAATTACGAACGCAGCTGCTCCTGCAGTCGGCTGCGGTACCATTGATCCAGCGAAAGACCAATTGTCTCATAGGAAAAGCGCGCGGCTGCCTGGGCTGCCATCAGCGAACTGTCAAATTTTGTGTAAGTAGCCTTCATTGTTTCAATCGCTTCTTTTAAAGCTACGATATCCCCCGGTGCAATCAGGATGCTGTTGGCAGCATCTCCAAGTTCGGGGATACCACCCACGTTGGGCGCAATGACCGGTTTACCGCAGCAAAATGCCTCCCCTATGACACAGGGTGAATTTTCCATATGACTGAACAGGAGGAGGATATCGCAGTGTTGCAGCGTGGCGGCTACCTGCCGGTAAGGCTGGATGCCTGTGAATGTAATTTCGGGATGCGCTTCGCTGAGTCGCCGGTTATCCGCTTCCTGCAGGCCGACGACCGTTAAGGAAAACTGTTCCGGATCCAGTAACTGGAACGCTGCTATAATGCCTGGCAGGTTTTTAACAGCAGCCCCATTGGAGATATGCAATAGCCGGCATTTACTACTGCCATCCGTCGATCGGTTTTCCGGTTGGAACAGGGATGTATCTACAACATTGGGAATGACAGTATAATTTCGTTGACCAATATACCGGTTCACCTGTTCGCCCAGATACTGACTCACGGTATGAAAACCCACTGCTTTCGCAAAAGTCTGCCGGGTAATCCATTTGAATAAAAAGCCTTTGGTTGTATAATTTCCGGCCACCACGGTATTATAACCGCCCCAGTGTTCGGTGACCACAAAGGGAAGCCGATAACGTTTCCGGAGCCATAGTGCGATCAGACCGGCCTTAAAGGGTATATGCACATGTACGAGGTCCGGTCTGCCATTGACACGGATGTATTCCCTTATGGCATGCTGATACAGTTTCCACCAGCGGTAAAACGAAACCAGTTGGCCGATTCGACCTTTGTTCCAGGGATAATAAACCCGTTGTTCCTGCAGTCGGGGATAATGCGGATCAGTGCGCTGCTCAATAGAAACGCCGGAAGCTTGCGCATCCGGCGTTACCTTAATTACATGTACCTGATGATACAGAGACGCTGCCTGCGCATGACGCTGAATAAAATCTCCGTTATCAGGCATAACCTGATCCGGGTACCAGCTGCACAACCAAAGCAGTTTCAACATCACATTATTTCAGGGCCTTGATGATTTCAATAAAATCTACAGCCACCAAAGAGGCACCTCCCACCAGGCCGCCGTCCACATCGGGGCAGGCAAAAATTTCCTGGGCATTTCCGGCCTTTACACTTCCACCGTAAAGAATAGATATCTTATCTGCCACTTCTGCTCCGTACTTTCCTGCCAGCAGAGAACGGATATGTGCATGCATTTCCTGAGCCTGCGCGGTAGTCGCGGTTTTTCCGGTGCCGATCGCCCAAATGGGCTCATAGGCAATCACCACCTTTTGGAGGTCATCTGCACTTAGATGAAACAGGGACTCGGCCAATTGCTTGGCGACATAATCATTCTGTTGATTTTGCTCCCGTATACTCAGGGGCTCGCCGCAACAAAAAATGGGTTTGATATCGGCACCCAGCAACAGATCGATTTTCTCAGCAATTTGCTGGTTGGTTTCGTTAAAATATTCCCTGCGTTCACTATGTCCGACTACACAGTACTGGATATGGATAGACTGCAACATTTTTGCAGACACTTCACCGGTATAGGCACCGGAAGCCTGGTTACTGCAATTCTGTGCGGCAATAAAATAATTCTTCAGCGGAGTGGTTTTCTCCTTGGCCATAATCAGGTAGGGAAAAGGCACTGCAAAAATCACTTCATGGTGCTCTTTACTACCCAGATCTTTATCCAAAATATCTGCCAGTAATTGCTGTCCTTCCAGATAAGTTAAATTCATTTTCCAGTTTGCAGCCGCAATTTGCTTTCTCATTTTACTCTGATTTTTGTTTTATTTTGATAAATATTTTTCAATAATTGTTTTTCGGGATCTGTCAGTACCGCTCCCTTGAGCGCTTTCCAGGCGGCGGCATCCTGCAGCGCCTTGTCGAGTTCGTACCTGATGCGGCCATCGAATCCCCAGCTGAAAGAAGGAATGGACCTGGGCGTCAGTCCTGTACCAAAAACATTGGCGCTTACGCCGATAACCGTACCGGTATTAACCGAAGTATTGATGGCGGTTCTGGAATAATCACCCATGAACATCCCGCATTTCTGACCTGCCAGATAATCCTTATCCTGCAAAGATACGTTAACCGCTCCGGCATTGTTTTTCAGGTTGCTATTCGTAGTTCCTGCTCCCAGATTGCACCAGGCACCTATGACTGCATCACCCAAATAACCGTCATGGGCCTTATTGGAATTTTCCAGCAAAACGGCATTCTTCAGTTCGCCGCCCACCGTGCAGCCGGGACCGATACTAGTCCCACCATATATTTTCGTGCCCATTTTAACGACCGAACCTGCACCGATATATACCGGTCCCCTGATCAGGGTGCCTTCCATTACCAGGGCGTCCTTTTCAATAAACACGGGCCCTTCAGTGGCATTAATAATCACATGACGGACTTCACAGCCCTTTTCCAGGAAGACCTTACGACGTTGAATGAGTTGCACCGAAGCATGCGGGGAAGCCCCTTTCCGGCCGGTCCGCGCCAGGTCAAAATCCCGGGTCATCTCCTGACCGCTCAATCGAAAAATATCCCAGGGAAATTCAATTCGTTCAACGCCTGCCACCTCAATTACTTTATTGTCACTGCCCAAAGCATGTCGGACCAGAATTTTTCCTTTTTCATCACAGATTTTCTCTCCCTTCCCCAGTTCCCTGGTTCGGGCAATCAGTTCATCATTGGGCAGTACATTGGAAGTGATAACAAAACCCCTGTCTGAAGTTTCTCCCAGGTCAGAGTTGTCGTCAATCGCAGTAGCACCCAGACGGCGAATCCATTTTTCCCGAATGGTAAAAATACCCACCCGTATATCCTCCACATTGCGGGTTAAGGCAAAAGGATACAGCTGCTGTATGTGCAAATACCGGTCCGAGAAAATCACCTGCATAACGAGCCCCCGAAGATAATAAATGCGTACTGTATTCCTCAAATCTTCGGAGGCTAAAAAATGCAACCCATAAAAAACCCCGCAATGCGGGGTTACAATTAATATTGGCTTTCAACGAATGAAGTTTATTTTTTTGCGTATTTCCTTTTAAACTTATCGATACGGCCCGCTGTATCTACCAGCATATTCTTACCTGTAAAGAAAGGATGTGAGGTACTGGAAATTTCCAGTTTAATCAGCGGATATTCATTACCGTCTTCCCACTGGATGGTTTCTTTGGAAGCTGCTGTAGAGCGGCTCAGGAAAGTATCACCGTTACTCATGTCTTTGAAAACTACCAGACGGTAATTTTCAGGATGGATACCTTGTTTCATAACTATATGATTTTTAAGGTTGTACGGATTTTGCCGTACGATTATTAATAAATATTATTCGATATCCTCTTTTCAGAGAGCGGCAAAGGTAATGCATTTTTATCGTAATCAGGAAGCGCGGCGGGCTTTCCTCGCTGCAAATCCTATGAGCCATTATAAATCAACTGATTACCCCATTAATCACACCTAACTCCGCATATTTTCCACCTGCAGCGGTAAACCAAGATCCCAGCTCTTGGAAGCCTGAATCACTGACTGGAGGTCATCGATCTTTTTTCCTGTTACCCGTACCAGGTCATCATTAATGGATGCCTGAACTTTGAGACCGGCGTCTTTGATCAGTTTCACGATCTTTTTGGCATCTTCCTGGCGAAGCCCGTTACGTACGGTAATTTCCTTTTTCCAGGCTTTGCCGATCATACCGCCTTCCTTGCTCAGGTCAAAAGCTTCCGGCGGGATACCCTGCTTATGTGCCCGGCTGACCAATACATCAATCAGCTGCTTCATTTTCATATCGTCTTCGGTTTCCACCTTCAACAGATAGGTTTTCTTATCCAGGTCAATCACCAGATGGGATCCTTTAAAGTCAAAACGATTGGCTAATTCTTTGGATACCACATTG
Organism: Niabella terrae; assembly: GCF_054783135.1. NCBI lineage: Bacteria > Pseudomonadati > Bacteroidota > Chitinophagia > Chitinophagales > Chitinophagaceae > Niabella > Niabella terrae. Next base: position 25,905 of record NZ_BAAGRD010000004.1, on the reverse strand, counting down.
ACTGCGTTATCCAGTGCCTGGGCATCTACTTTACTGACAAAATCAAATGACGGCATAATAATTCCAGTTTTTCTTGATCAATTATTTTTCTGAGCTTAAGACTATGGGTTCGAGCGTTGCTTTCTGATGAGACCGATGTCCGCTACCTAATATACCTACACTGGCCCAAAACTTTAAAGGTAAAACAATGCCGGAATATATGCGCCCATTTACATTAAATTTGGGCAATTAATAAGACAATGGAACCATTTATTGATTTTCGCTCCGATACTGTTACCCTGCCGACAGAAGCCATGCAGGATGCGATGCGGTCAGCCCGGTTGGGCGATGATGTATTTGGAGAAGATCCCAGTGTCAATGAACTCGAGGCATTGGCATCCGGAATGTTTGGAAAGCAGGCTGCCTTATTTTGCCCCAGCGGCACCATGACCAACCAGATTGCCATCAAATGCCACACCCAGCCTGGCGATGAACTGATCTGTGATGCTGACGCGCATATTTACCAGTATGAAGGCGGTGGCATTGCATTTAATTCAGGTTGTTCGGTAAAATTACTGCCCGGAGACCGGGGCCGAATCCGGGCGGCTCAGGTGCTGGAAGCCATACAACCGGATGATGTTCACCGGCCGCATACCAGCCTGGTCTGTGTAGAAAATACCAGTAACCGGGGCGGAGGCAGTTGCTATGCAATCAGCGATCTTGAGGAAATCCGGCAAATCTGCACCGAAAAACAACTGGCTTTTCATATAGACGGAGCAAGGCTATTCAATGCCCTGGTAGCGAAAAACCAGACAGCGCAGGTATATGGCCGTATTTTCGACAGCCTTTCGATTTGTCTTTCGAAGAGCCTGGGATGCCCCGTAGGCAGCCTCTTGCTGGGCGACCATGCATTCATTAAAAAAGCGAGGAGGGTTCGCAAAGTATGGGGCGGTGGGATGCGACAGGCAGGCATATTGGCAGCAGCCGGTATTTACGCACTGCAACATCATATTGAAAGACTGGCGACAGATCATATGCATGCCAAAGCCCTTGCTGATGCCCTGTCCACCTGTCCTTTCGTCGCGGATATTCTGCCAGTCGCAACGAATATCATCCTGTTTGATACCCATCAGATTACCGCAGCAGCCCTGGTGGAAAAGCTAAAAACGCACCGGATACTGGCCCATGCCACTGGACCGCAGCGGGTACGGCTGGTGCTGCATCTGGATATCACAGCAGCCAAGGTGGACCGGACGATTGATATTCTGAAAAAAATTTAGTGCCTTGTCCCGCCGACCGGTATACAGATTCCTGAGCTATAGTATAGCGGCTGTCTGGCTGATCAATGGCCTTTTTTGTAAATTGCTGCACCTGGTACCACGGCACGAAGCCATTGTTGCAGCGATTCTGGGCCAAACATATGCCGGTCAGTTAACTGCATCGATCGGCCTGGCTGAAATTGGTATGGCTGCATGGATTATTAGCGGTATCTGGTCCCGGCTCAATGCCTGGGTACAGATAATAATTATCGGGTGTATGAATCTTCTTGAATTCCTGCTGGTACCTGAACTGTTGTTATGGGGACGATGGAATCTGTTATTTGCCTTATTGCTGATGGGCATCATCTGGTATAATGAGTTTCGGCTGAAGATGCAGTAACTGCCAACCAACGATATGTTTAATTTTCTGAAAAACCATCCTTTTGCCGTGGAGGCATTCTTTGAGCGTTCCATTGTGCTCAGTTTTGCCATTCCTAAAGCGGAAGCTGCGGCACTGATTCCCGAATGTCTTTTGCCTGATTGCCTGGAGGACCAATGGGCTTTTATCGCAGTGGCGCTGGTACAGACCCGCAATTTGCGGCCCAGGGGCTTCCCCAGGTGGACGGGACAGGACTTTCACTTAACGGGATATCGTGTATTCGTCCGTTACACCAACCCCGCAGGTAAAAGACTTCGGGGACTCTATATTCTAAAATCTGAAACCAACAGGAGACGAATGGAAATTGCCGGCAACCTGTTCACCCATTATAAATATACAACTACCGATATTCAGACGACCACCCACCCTGATGGCAGCTTCCATATAGATTCAGCAGGGTCCGGATTTCGACTATCCGTGTCACCGGAAGGTAATGAACCACCCGCACTACCCGAGGGTTCGCCCTTCCCCGACTGGAAAACGGCCCGACGGTTTGCGGGACCGCTGCCCTTTACATTTTCCTATGACAAAGTTTCGCGAAAAGTGCTGATCATAGAAGGTGTTCGTCAGCACTGGCGACCGGAACCCATCGGCATAAAAGATTATCATTTTCCATTTTTAACAGGCCTGCCGATCTCATCGCCCCGGCTGGCCAATGCATTTGTCGTTCGTTCCATACCCTATTATTGGAAAAAAGGAAAAAAAGAAATATGGCACCCGTGAGAAAACCATTCCAGGGCAGTTGGAATATCATTCGGTTTAACTGGCATTTTTATATACTGGCGGCGGCTGGTATCCTACTGCTGTTTCTGATCGCGGTGCTGGCGCCGGACTTTCAGTTCTACTGCCTGATGCTGGTAGTTCTGGTAGGGCTGGCCATTGCCGGGTCCCTGGCGATCTCCTGGTATATATACGACCATTCAGACCTCTATGATTTGCCATGGATTCGATCCGTTTCCAGCCAACCAAACGCTACGCTGATCAATATTCATGCAGGATTCGACGAGACTTCCGAAATCCTCCGCGCACAGATACTTCATGACCGTTTTTTAATATTTGATTTTTATGATCCGCTTCTCCATACCGAAATTTCGATAAAACGAGCGAGGAATGCCTACCCCCCGCATCCTGAAACCCGTTCGATCAGTACCCGTCGGATCCCTATGGAGGATAAAACAGCTGACCTGATTTTCATAATATTCACCGCACATGAAATCAGAAATCAAAAGGAACGTATCCTGTTTTTCAGTGAGCTTCGCCGCATCATGAAATCTGATGCACAGATATTTGTCACCGAGCATTTGCGGGATCTTCCTAACTTTCTGGCCTATCAGATCGGCTTCCTTCATTTTTACTCCCGCCGGAACTGGATGGATGTATTCAGGCGGGCCGGTCTGAAAATATCCAAAGAATTTAAAACAACCCCATTTGTAACTACTTATATGCTAACGCCGCTATGAAAATTTATCTTGAGATTGCAGGAATATTAATGTTATTACTCGCATTATTTCATATTGGCTTTCCGGGATATTTCCGATGGAAGCAACAATTGAAACACCTAAGTCTGATCAACCGCCAAATGATGTATGCGCATGCTTTCTTCATCGGCCTGGTGATCTTGCTGATGGGATTGCTCTGCATCTACTGCGCGGATGATCTTGCCCATACCCCGCTGGGTAAGCAGGTCTGTCTGGGATTGGGCCTGTTCTGGATTTGCCGGCTGATATTTCAAATATTTGGCTACTCCACTTTACTTTGGAAAGGAAAATTATTTGAAACTGCAGTACATATTGTGTTTACACTGTTTTGGACTTATCTTAGCGCCATATTCTTATTTACTTTTTTTGCAACAAACTCATCATAAAAGATATCTTATGTTTCCATCGATTAATCCTGAAAAAACAAAGGCCTGGAAAAAACTGTTAAAACACGCCGATGCGGCACAGCAATGGCAGATGCGCCAACTCTTTGCAAATGACAGTCGTCGTGCGGATAATTTTTCCCTGCAACATGAAGATATTTATTTCGACTATTCAAAAAACCGTATTACCGCCGAAACTATGGACCTGCTGCAGTCGTTGGCTCAGGAAACAAGGGTCACGCAGGCCATTAAGGCTATGTTCCGCGGCGAAGCGATCAATCAGACAGAAGGCCGTTCCGTACTGCATATCGCATTGCGCCATTTTGGCAAGAACCCGGTAGCTGCCGGAGGAAAAAATGTGATGCCCGAGGTCAGAAAAGTACAGCGCAAAATGAAATCTTTTTGTGCCGCTGTTCATGAAGGAAAATTTCTGGGTTATACGGGTAAAAAAATAAAATCGATAGTCAATATCGGAATTGGTGGCAGTGATCTCGGCCCATTGATGGTTACCGAAGCATTAAAACCCTATACGGTCAAAGGCATCCGGGCTTATTTTGTGTCCAATGTAGACGGGACCCATCTGGCGGAAACCCTGAAACTGGTGGATCCGGAAACCACCCTTTTTCTGATTGCCTCCAAAACATTCACCACCCAGGAAACCATGACCAATGCACATTCTGCCCGGGAATGGTTCCTCAAAAAAGCCAAAGACGAAAAACATATTGCCAAACATTTTGTGGCTCTCAGCACCAACGCAAGGGCGGTGAAAGCTTTTGGAATTGATACCCGCAATATGTTTGAATTCTGGGACTGGGTTGGCGGCCGTTATTCCCTCTGGAGCGCCATCGGCCTGTCGATTGCCCTGACCATCGGTTATGATCATTTTGAAACCCTGTTGAAAGGTGCATACAATATTGACGAGCATTTTAAAAACACCCCCTTTAAAAAGAACATACCGGTAACAATGGCACTGGTAGGTTTATGGAATACAAATTTCTTCGGTGCACAAACCGAAGCCATTCTCCCTTATGATCAGTACCTGCACCGTTTCGCCGCTTATTTCCAGCAGGGCAATATGGAAAGTAATGGTAAAAGCGTCGACCGCAATGGTAAAAAAGTCCGCTACCAGACCGGCCCGATTATCTGGGGGGAACCGGGAACCAATGGTCAACATGCTTTCTATCAGTTGATCCACCAGGGCACGGAACTGATTCCCTGCGATTTTATTGCCCCGGCACAAAGCCATAATCCTATCGGCGACCACCACCAGAAACTGCTCAGTAATTTCTTTGCACAGACAGAAGCGCTGATGAACGGTAAAACCCGGGCAGAAGTTAATGCAGCATTAAAAAAGCAGGGGCTTTCACAGGCGGCGATCCGTAAACTCGCACCCTTCAAAGTATTTGCAGGTAACAAACCCACAAATTCCTTTCTGTTAAAGAAAATCACCCCCTATACCCTAGGCCAGCTCATTGCGCTGTACGAGCATAAAATCTTTGTACAGGGTGTCATATTTAATATCTTCAGTTTTGACCAATGGGGCGTGGAACTCGGCAAACAGCTGGCTGGTAAAATTCTTCCGGAATTGCAGCATAACGAGCCCGTCACCGGTCATGATAGCAGTACCAATGCACTGATCGACCGCTATAAAATCTGGCGAGACCAGTAAAAATTCAGATATAGTTGAACCAAAACAAAAAACCATGGAAGAAACAACAGACCTGTTACAGGACCTGGAACCCCAATTTACGGAAGCGTCAAAAGGTATCCGTCTGGGGAATTATCTCATTGATCTGGTCCTGATCTACCTATTGATATTTTTCGCCGCATATGGAATGGCCCTGCTGGCACCCTCGCTGATGCTCGATCCGGATACCGGCGAAGTCATCAATTTCACTTCTTATTTGATTACGATTGCCATTCTGGTTGGTTACTATTTCCTTTTTGAATTGTATTCCGGTGGCCGGACAATTGGTAAGTTGATTACCGGAACTGCAGCCCGTCGGTCGGATGGCAAAGCACTGACCCCAAAAGACGCCCTGCTCCGGAGTCTTATCCGGCTGATACCTTTTGAGGTTCTGAGCGGTTTAGGCGTACGGCCCTGGCACGACAGCTGGTCTCATACCACAGTGGTTGTTCTATGAAAGACCCCCTGCCTGTAGTTTTCAGTTGTCCGGTGAAGTATTAAAAAAAAGTATCCCATTATGTAATCCGGTCTTTCGGCGCATCATGCCTTAAAGCGCATTATGAAATACCTCTTCCTGGGATTTATTATTTCCCTTCCCATGATGATGGCGGCACAAACGCAGCCGGACCATCCCTCCCTGATAAGTACCAAACCCGCCATCGTTTCAGACATACTGGATACCAGTCATATGTATGCAAGCCGTTATGGACAGGTGGCGCGGCTGACCCTGGATAATATGCCCTGCATCCTGCCGTATAAGAACCAAACCAGGATACCGAACGCAGTGGAAGGCAAGTCTGTTCCCAGAGATATTCCCAATGCCTGGAATATCCCCGAAAAATCCCTGCATTCCGGGGACCTCGATTGCGATTATAAAAAGCCCTTTCAACGGTTGCAATGGAAAAATGGTCTGCCATTCATCTATGGCCGCGACAGCCTGGCGCGCCTGATCCTACCTATTGATGGAGCATCGCAAGGAGTTGCTCGGTAAGTAATGCGACCCCTTCTGTTGCAGGCTTTTCAATGGTGACCAGGTTTCGCATGGGCTTTACTTCGGGTATTTTCCTGTCTATGACAAATTTCGGGTGATGCACGGCAACCAGGTCCAGCAATCCCGCTGCGGGGTAGACCACCAGCGAAGTGCCTACGACCACAAAAATATCGGCATCCATGGCCAGTTGAGCTGCGGGCTCAATCATTGGTACGGCCTCCCCGAACCATACGATATCCGGACGCAGCTGCCCTCCGTCCGGGGCCCTGTCCCCCAGTCTGATGTCCTCCCTGATGTCAAGGGAAGGCCCCTGCGTTAATTCACTGCGCATTTTAAAAATCTCTCCATGGAGGTGAATCACCCTGCTGGAGCCGCCTCTTTCATGAAGGTCATCAATATTCTGGGTGATCACCGTTACCTCAAAATACGGCTCCAGTGCCGCCAGACCGGTATGTGCCGCATTCGGTTGCGCTTCCAGTGCCTGTCGCCGCCGCATATTGTAAAAGTCCAGCACCAGACCGGGGTTTTTCCGCCAGCCTTCCGGTGAGGCAACTTCGGAGACATCATAGCCCTCCCAGAGGCCATCGCTGTCTCTAAATGTTTTGATACCACTCTCTGCACTGATACCGGCACCGGTAAGAATGACAAGTTTTTGTTTCATTGATACGAAATTCTTTTAAGGCTTTATCAACTGACAACAGCATAGGTTCTCAGGATACAATTCTAAATTACCATAAAATTATTTAGAACATCTATGCGGCAATGTACCCTAATTACATATGCAGCCTGTGTCCTGTCCCGATGTTTGTACTTCAATATCAAAACCAGCGTCTCACTTTCGTTCTGTAGGCATTATAGACAGCCCCGAACTCGGCTTCCAGATATCTTTCTTCACTTTTGATAACATACTCCTGAACAATAAGCACCAGGATCGGTAACAGGATGATATGCCACCAATTGCCCCAAAAACAGGTAACCGCAAGGTAAGCGATGACCAGCCCCAGATACATTGGATTACGGGTCAATTGGTAAATGCCGGTTGTCTGCAGTGACCTGGCCGGTTTAATCAGGACCACCGTATTTTTAGTTATAAAAAACTGGCGCAGGCTTCGGAACAAAAGCAGTAGTGCTATTAAGGTTAATAATCCACCCAGTATTTTGATAATTATTACTTCGAATAATGCGGTAGGTAAAGGAAATCTCTTTTGCAGAAAATTAGCCAGCAGAAAAAACAAAACATATAACAGCGGTGGCGGTACATACACACGGGGGCCTTTTGATGTGTCCATTGCAGCGTTCATGATCGATTATTTTGAGGTGATATATGCGCTTGATCATTCCAGGATTCGGTGCAGCATTTCTTTCTTTCGATTCTTTGTCTACAGCATCGCAATTTACACCTGCAAAAATAACACAATTCATCCGAAACCATCTTTTATGCGTCCACCGGGCAGGGTGACAGGCACCACAAAAATTTTCGGAGCATTCTACTGGCTATGGGATTTAACTTGTCTTTATCCGTAAAGGCTTTTTCTTTTTGAAAAAGAAGCGCAACAGCAACAATAAGGTCAATAAGCCCAGCCAGACGGGCCATAAAGTGATTAAGCCGACCAGTATATCAGCGAAAAGGGCTCCACCGTTCCTGACGGCTTTGCCGATTCGCATGCCCAGTCCGGCCTGCCTGGAGAAGCTACTATAGCCACTTCGTGGTTCGAAATAAGTCAGTTGCAGGCTACTGTAGCTTGCAGCACCCGAAAGTTGTTGTAAGCGCGCCTGGGCGGCTTCGATGTCCTCCTGAATATTATTGAGTTCCTGGCGTATCTTCAATACATCATCTACCTGCGTTGCCTTTTGCAACAAAGAAATGTACTGATCCCTGGTAGCTTGTCGGGTTTTCAGCCGCGCCCGGGTGTCTATATACCCAGCGGTTACATCATCGGCATGCATACTACTCCGGACCGTTTTAACATCAAGCGCTTTGACTTCTATCAGAAAAGCATCAAAAGCATCAACCGGGATTTTCACAACCAAATGATGCTGTTCCCAGTTATCAGTCGCCGTCGCCGTTTCTTCTGAAATATAAGCAGCTTTCTGCTCCAGCAGTTGTTGCAGGCTTTTCTTAAAACCTGCATTGTTTTTTACTTCCAGCTCCAACTCCGCTTTCTTAACCATCATCTGGCCAACAGGCTTTTCCGGGTCCGGTAAGTCCTTCGAAAAAAGTGCGATGGGTTGGGCATCCTTGTCAAGTGCTTCTTCTTCCTTGACTAATTCGGACGAGGCAGGGGCAATACCATCTATGGCCATTTCCTGAACCGGTTCCCCGTCATGATGGCAAGCCATAAGTAGCCAGGGCAATAAAACTATTGCAAAAAAAATCCGTTTCATAATATGTTTTTTAATTGATTGTTGCGGAATATTTCCCGAATGGCAAACATCAATTGTTCAGGTCCGGATCCATTACAATTGTTACTTCGCAAACATGCTTGTTAATTAGATACTTCTTGATGCGGATTTCCACAAAAGGTAATCCGGAACGAATGTTAAAAAATGGAAAATATCAATAATCTGCCGGGGCTAAAAAATTCGCTATCACCTGAGCCAGCAATTTTCCGACACGGGAACTACGGGTGCCATCTGCCCGATGGGGGGTTCCCTCTGCAATATGGATATAAGCGATATGCCGATGCTTTTTTACAACGGCAATAAAATTCAATAATTGCTGGACCGAAAATCCGACCGGTGAACAGGCGCTGGACAATACGTTCTCGACGGCGTCCATATCGATTTCAATGCCCAGTGGCGACTGACTGACAGGTTCGGTAATCTGCTGCACCTGTTGTATGAACTGGTCTGGAGAAAGTCGGATCAGGTTATTCAGGACATGTATTTCAATATTCGGCCGATCTGAAATCCGCTGGAGCATTTTTTCAGGTGCATAATTGGGTTGCAGACCAAAGACAATGTATTTTTCAAGAAAACCTTCTTCCATGGCATAAGTAAATCCATTGCCCGAATGGCGCCCCTCCAGTCTCCGAAAATCTGCATGTGCATCAAAATTGATCACCGCCACCGGCCGACCCAAGGCCTGGGCTGCGCCTTTGATATTTCCATAGGCATTGTTATGACCACCCCCGATAATAAGCGGCAACCGTTGTTGCCGGATGCTGCGCTCAATATGCGCAGCCACCTGTTGGTCAATCAGCTTTACCTCCTCCCGAAGCTTTTCAGGTGACAGGTCGGGAAACTCCGGAAACTGATAATAGCCTGATAGAAAGATTCTTTCCCCCTGTAAAAATCGGTTCTGCTGAAAATTCAAAAAAGCAGTCAGGAAGGCCTGCCAGGCATGTTCTGCGCCGCCGATACCGAAGTTGGCGCGTACGCCAATGGATTCACAAATCCCCAACAGTTCATAAGCAATGCCCTTTCCCGCAGATTGTCGAATGGTCTGGCCTATCCGGGTCTCCCCGGTCCTTTGCTGCACCATTGACAAAATTTCAGTTGAGTCATATGTATGAAAATTATGCATCTTAGGTTCTAAAAAACGCCCCGTTAATAATCATTCTTTCTACCAGGTTCTCCCCAAAACTATACGGCAGATAGGCTAATGAAGGCAGCGGCCGGGTCAGTATCAGATTGGCTTTTTTACCAAGGGTAACGGTGCCGAGTTCCGCTTCCAGTCCCATGGCCCAGGCGCCATTACAGGTTGCCGCATTGATGGCTTCCTCAGGCAGTAACCGCGATTGAATGCAGGCCAGGGCCACCACCAGCTGCATATTACCTGATGGTGAGGATCCAGGATTGTAATCACTGGCTAGTGCCAGGGCGGCATTGGCGTCGATCAGTGCCCGGGCCGGTGCCTGAGGCATCCGCAGAAAAAAAGCGGCAGAAGGCAACAGGGTGGCAATCGGTGCATCCGGCCTGCCCAGGAGCCGGCATTCCGCTTCGCCGATGGCTTCGAGGTGGTCGACGGAAAGGGCTTCCGCCTGCAGCCCCGCCTCCACTCCCCCGGAATTACTCAACTGATTGGCATGAATTTTTGCCCGAAGTCCCCGACGGGCACCGGCTTCACAAAGGATCTCGGTTTCCTGTCGGGTAAAGAAACCCTGCTCACAAAAAACATCGATATAATCGGCCAGCCCTTCAGACGCAATCTGTGGCAGCATCTCCTCGATTATCAGCCGGATATAGGCCGCACGGTCCTCCTTGTAGGCAACCGGGATCGCATGGGCGCCCAGAAAACTGGCTTTCACCGGAATAATACTGGCCGCTTTTAGCCTGCGGATAACACGCAGCATCTTAAGTTCCCCTGCCAGACTGAGTCCGTAACCCGATTTTATTTCTATAGCGCCGGTACCACTGCACACGACCGCCCGCAACCGCTCCAGGGACCGTTCATATAGTGCATCTTCAGAAATAGCCGCAATATCGGCTGCGGAACGAAGGATACCGCCACCACGGGCGGCAATTGCTGCATAACTCAGGCCGCGGATCTTATCGACAAATTCCGCTTCCCGACTCGCTGCAAATACCAGATGGGTATGGCTATCGCACCAGGCGGGTAGTAGGGCGCGTCCGCTGGCTTCCACTACCTGCCCCGCATAGGCGGGAACCTGATCCATAGGACCGTAAGCCTGTATGCGTCCTTCTTCGATCTGCAGATAGGCGTTCTCCAGAACGGGTAATGTTGCCAGTGCTGCTCCTCTTAATTTCTGAGAAGTTTCGCGGATATTCACCAGGTATTTGATATGCGTAATCAGCATTTCTTATGTTTTCTGATGTCGGCCATATCGATTGTAATTATAGACCATATTTATTTTTTAAATCCAATGCGTCTTCATATCCGGCATCCGCATGGCGGTAGATGCCCATTGCCGGATCATTGAACAATACCCGACGTAAACAAGTCGCTGCTCGGTCACTGCCATCGGCCAACACGACCATGCCGGCATGTTGGGAATAGCCCATGCCCACGCCACCACCATGATGAAAGCTCACCCAGGTAGCGCCACCCGCTGCATTGGCCAGTAGGTTCAGCAAAGCCCAGTCACTCACGGCATCCGAGCCATCTTTCATCGCTTCTGTCTCCCTGTTAGGGGAAGCTACGCTGCCACAATCCAGATGATCCCGACCAATAACGACCGGGGCTTTTAACAGCCCATCGCGCACCATCTCATTGAACCTGAGGCCTGCCTGCTCCCTTTCACCCAGTCCCAGCCAGCAGATCCTTGCAGGCAAGCCCTGGAAAGCAATTTTTTCCCGGGCAGATCGAAGCCAGTGATGCAATGCCTTATGCTCAGGAAATAGTTCCATCAATGCTTCATCGGTTTTATAAATATCTTCAGGATCGCCACTCAGTGCTACCCAGCGAAAAGGTCCCTTGCCCTCACAAAATAAGGGCCGGATATAAGCGGGAATAAATCCGGGTATATCAAATGCATGCGGCTCACCACCTTCGACTGCATAGGCCCGGATATTATTACCATAATCGAAGGTAATGGCGCCGCGACGTTGGTGTTCGAGCATTAAGGACACATGCCTTGCCATGCTTCGAATGGCCCGCTGCTGGTATTGCTCCGGATCCGATTGTCGCAATACCAATGCCTGGGCATAATCCAGCTGATGGGGGATATAACCGTTCAGGGGATCATGAGCCGAAGTCTGATCGGTCAGCATATCCGGGATAATTCCGTCCTGCAACAGGCGCTCCAGCAAATCACCCGCATCCATCAATACGCCGATGGATACCGGCTTTGCTAAAGCCATATGTTTTAATGCCAGATCCCGGGCTTCCTCATAAGAACCGGCCTGCAGATCCAGGTAATTCGTCTGTAAACGTTTCTGAATACTGTCGGGGTTGACATCTGCGCCCAGAAAAACAGCACCCGCCATCGTGGCAGCCAGCGGCTGGGCACCTCCCATACCGCCGAGACCTGCACTGACCAGGAGTCGCCCCCCCAGATCGCCTTTAAAATGCCTGCGGCCGCAAGCCATGAAAGTTTCGTAGGTTCCCTGAACAATACCCTGACTGCCGATGTAGATCCAGGAACCCGCCGTCATCTGTCCAAACATCATCAACCCCTTCTCCCGTAGTGAATTGAAATGTTCCCAGGTGGCCCAATGGGGTACGAGATTGGAATTGGCAATCAGCACCCGAGGCGCCTCAGGATGACTACGCACCCGCCCTACCGGTTTTCCACTCTGAATCAGGAGCGACTGATCTTCTTCCAGCAGGTAGAGCTGTCTGATGATTTCCAGCAGGGCTTCCCGGTTGCGTGCCGCCTGTCCGATCCCGCCATAAACGACCAGTTGTTCCGGGTTTTCGGCCACCTGCGCATCGAGATTATTAAGCAACATGCGCAGGGGTGCTTCCGTCTGCCAGGACTTTGCATGGAGCCGGTCGCCCCGGGGAGACCGGTATTGCGGATGGCTGGCATAGGTCTGTATAAAAGTTTCGAAGTCCATGGCTCATATATTTAAGGTCAGAGATGGGAAACCCCGGTTTAAATCAATTCCAGTTTCCTGACTTAGCTGTCGCATAAACCGGGTAAAGGAAAAATCCTGGATCATATCACGTATCTGTTGTATATCCTGAGCAAATACCCGATCCTCATCTGCGAAGGATATTTTTCTGCGAACGAAATGGTGCGCGGCCTCCAGCAACCGGGAACTCTTCAATGGCCGTCTGAATTCAATGGCCTGACAGGCACTCATCAATTCAATGGCCAGTATATATTCCAGGTTATCCAGGACCCGGGAAAGTTTGCGACCACTGATACTGCCCATAGAGACATGGTCTTCCTGCCCCAGGGAAGTGGGTACACTGTCGGCACTGGCCGGGAAACAGAGGGTTTTATTTTCGGTTACCAGCGCAGCCGTCGTATATTGGGGTATCATAAACCCCGAGTTCAGACCCACATCGCGCATCAATAACAGGGGCAGCCCGAATTTCCCTTCCAATAGCAGGTAACATCGACGGTCAGAAATATTGCCCAGTTCGGCCGCTGCAAAACAACAGTAATCCATCGGCAGCGCCAGGGGTTGCCCGTGAAAATTGCCACCGCTGATGGTATCCCGGCTATCGAAAATAATAGGGTTATCAGTAACAGCATTCAATTCTATTTCCGTCAGCTCCTTCAGATGCAGCCAGCTGCTGCGGGTCGCCCCGTGTACCTGGGGCATGCAGCGGAGACTGTAGGGATCCTGTACCCGTCCACAATCAGCATGGCTCTGCATAATCTGCGAGCCGTCCAGTAGCAACCGCAATCGCTGTGCCACCAACTGGTTGCCCGCAAACGGCCGCAAGGCATGCAAACGGGCATCAAATGGTGCACGGGTGCCTTGTAGTGATTCCAGGCTCATTGCTCCGATGATGTCTGCTACTTCCAGACAATTATACAGTCGCTCAAGCCCCTGTACGGCATAGGCCAGCATAAACTGCGTCCCGTTGATCAGCGCCAGCCCTTCCTTGGCACCCAGCTGCAGCGGTTGCCTGCCTTCTTCCTGCAATACCTGTGCCGTATCGGTGAGTTGCCCCCTGTAATAGAGCTGCCCCAGCCCAATCAGGGGCAGGAACAAATGGGCCAGAGGAGCCAGATCACCGCTGGCGCCCACACTGCCCTGTTCCGGTACAGCAGGAATTATATCCTGGTCCAGGTGCCACTGGATGCGTTCCAGGGTTTCCGGACGAACCCCGGAATAGCCCTGTGCCAGGGCCTGAATCTTGGTAATCAGCATCAGACGGGCAATCTGCGGGGATACCAGGGCGCCAACACCCACACTATGCGATTGCAAAATCTTATGTTGCAGGGTCAGCGTGTCGGCCTCAGAAATGCGTTTATTGGACAAAGCCCCAAAGCCGGTATTGATACCATAGACGCTACGACCCGCTGTAACGATGTCCGCTACTGCTGAAGCAGCCGCCTGCACCCGGTGCAGGGCCTCCCTGCCCATCACTGCCTTTAGCCTTCCTGAAGCAATATCAATCGCCTGTTGCAACTGCATGCGGTCATTTCCATATTGAAAAACAGCGTCCATACTAAAGTATTTAATGTCTCTCTAATATACCGTCCGGAGCAATACCTGCCAGGCCTGTTCCAGTTTCCCGGCATCGATCAGCACAGCTGCATGCTGATGTGCCGCCAGCGGATCAGTCTTGAAGCCGGTTATGGCATCTTCCGCAAATGCCGGATCCAGGTCGGGCAGGGTTTCGGCATTGGCCAGTTGGGCCAATTGATTTCCTGTAAGCACTTTGCTGTACCGGATGGCATCCGGTAACTGATCAAAACCGATGCCCAGTTTCACATTGGGTTTCTCCACTTCAAACAGATTACTGCGGTCCACTTTGCAATACCAGTTGCCCCCCAACCGGGCTACATGGTGGATCCTTCGCTGGTCCAGCCTGCGATCGGAATCCAGCAGGTCATCATCGATATGCATTACCAGAACCTCGCAGATGACCAGATTGCCCGCTCCCGGACTGTCGCCAAGCGATTTTATCTCCCGTACCGAACATTCAAATTTTGCCTTACTCTCCCCTACCAGCGGCGGTCGGATGCTGCGGGAAGGCCGCATCGAAAGCCCGGCTTTTTCAAACTCATTGACATCGCGGGGATATTCACAGCTACTCAAGGAGGTCTGATGTAGTATATCATAGGTGACGACATTAATAGCCACTTCAGGCACCAGGTTGAGATTCTCCAGTGTATGTTTGATGGAATTATCCCGCATGCGCCGGGAAGGTGAAAAGACCAGTATCGGAGGTTGCGTCGAGAACAAATTGAAAAAACTGAACGGACTCAGATTCACCCGGCCCTGCAGGTCGACGGTACTGGCAAAACAAATCGGCCTTGGACCTATCAGATGCTGGAGATAGTATTGCTTGTCAAAGGGAGAAAGAGTTTCAATATCAATTGTCATGGGTGGTTTTTTGATGAAAAGGCTCCGGCGTTTCCCGCGTAAATGAATGCCGCCTGCCGCCGGTAAGCTGCCTTAGAATCTCCGGGCAGACGGTACGTCCGGAGACAGCGACTGCAGTTCTAAGATAGAAAATTTACAGTCATCGGCAATAAGCTTGTTTTCCAGAACGCCCAAACCCGCCATTTCCATCCGGATATGGTCGCCCGCAGCAAGCCATTGATCTTTAAACCCTGGATCTGCCAAACGAGCGGTTCCGTTCAGCTCCAGAAAGCATCCTGTACCAACTGTACCGCTGCCGATAATATCCCCCGGGTAAATGTCTACTCCGTAGGAAACTCTTTCAATAATTTCAGCAAATGTCCAGCTCATTTGAGAGAGATTGCCCTGACTGACCAGCTCCCCGTTTACCCAGCAATGCATGTTCAGGTTCCACGACTTACCCCGGTGCCCTTTCGGTGGTGCTGTTTCAAAGGCTTCCAGTTCATCCAGCGTGACCAGCCAGGGACCGGTTGCCGTCGCAAAATCTTTGCCTTTCGCCGGGCCGAGGTTTAGTTTCATTTCTTCCATCTGCAGCTTTCTGGCGCTCATGTCATTCATGATCATCAGCCCTCCGATATATTCGTCGGCCTTGTCGGCGGTGATATTGCGCCCCTTTCGACAGATTACAATAGCCGCTTCCAGCTCAAAATCCAGCTGTCTGAAATGATCGGGCATACAAAGAATATCCCCTGGGCCAGTTATACTGTTATGGTTCGTAAAATAAAATACCGGGAACTGATCGAATTCCGGAATCATCGGCAGGCCACGATTACGGCGGGCAGTGGCTACATGTTGCCGGAAAGCATATCCATCCCTGCAGGATGTCGGATGTGGAACCGGTGCCAGCAATGTTACTTCTCCCGGGTCAATACCATAATGCCGATCCAGGTCTCCCTGTTGCAACCCGGTCCATAATTTTTTCAAATCCCCGATCCAGGTGTCCCATTGCTTCAGCAGGACTGCCATCGTAACCGGCAATTTTTCATACAGATGGGCAAAAGGAAAAATACGGTCCTTTAAATAAAAGCCTGCGTTTTCATGACCATGCTGTAAATAAGAAACGATTTTCATATACGTCGTTTTAAGTTAAATTCTCGATTTTAAAGATGGCCGCAGGCTTACAGATAAGCCCACGACCGTTTTCATATAGCAAAAATTTTCGGCTACCGTCCCGCGGCGCCTGTTAACTGATATTCAATTACCGCTTCGATTCTTTCAAGGACCAGCGGAATAGATTCCAGCCGGCAGGTGCCCACGCTGATGCGGTACCAATGGGGTGCGTGCGCAGCACCAAAAAGCGGAAAAGCCAATACGGCAATACCTGCCTGCTCCAGCAATAATCTCGACATATCCATCGGAACGTCAATATTAATACTCAGGTAGAGGGAAGCCTGGGGGGCGATGGCATCGACAGGTAAACCGGCAGCCTTCATTTTCATAAACCCTTCATAGAACTTTTGCAACCGCAGGAGCAACTCATATCTGAATCCCTTTAAAAATCGATCCACTGCCGGGGTATTGCTCAAAAATGCCGCCAATCCGGATTGTGCGGGTCTGGGCGCCCAGGCACCCATATGACTCAACACTACTTTCATTTTATCCATAAACCCGGTGGGGCCATATGCCCAGCCTACCCTGAGGCCGGTTGCCGCAAAAGACTTACTGATGGCTTCAATATAAATAGTATAGGGCTGCATTTGCGGACAAACACCAACTGGATGCACATGAACACTGTCCTGATAGGTGAGCAAGTGGTAGATCTGATCGTACAGGATATACAGCTTTTTTTCTTCCCGTCCGCGGCGCTGGTTTTCTGCCAGCACCAGCTCACAGATATCTTTCAGTTGTTCTGCCTGAAAGCAGGTACCAGTAGGGTTCTGAGGTGAACAGAGCGCGAGAAGTACGGCGCCCCTGATATGCGGTGCCAGATCAGCAGCTGTAGGCATAAATCCATCCGCCGCCCGGGTTTCAACGGTAATGGTATTCGCCTGGGTGAAACAGGCATAATACTGGTTATTCCAGGAAGGCACCGGATACACCACTGAATCGCCCGGGTCCACCAATACCTGGTAGGTGGCATAGATCAGGGGACGTCCCCCGGCGGCCACCAGGATATCTGAAGGAGCGCAATCCAGTCCCAGACGGTCTGCCGCAAATCCGGAGACCGCCTGGCGTAATTCCGGTAAACCGGCTGCCATGGGATAATTTGTCTGATGGCTTTGATAGGCCTGAATGATGCCTTCTTCCAATTCCTCCGGTATGGGGAAGATTTCGGGGTCAAAATCACCGATGGTAAAATTATACAGGGACTCACCTGCATCCACACGGGATTTCACCTGGTTATTGAAAGCCAGTATCTGGTTCACGGGTAAGTTGGATGCTAAAGTAGAATATTGCATATGAATCTGATCAGATTTCGCCTGACCGGAATGGGTCAGTCACGAACTATTTTATATAAAAATGCGGTTATTGATTTCTTAACTTTTCAGCCTGCGCTGCCGGTTACCTTACAAATTACCACGGGCATCCTGTTCCCGTTCTATCGCTTCAAACAAAGCTTTGAAATTACCTTTACCAAAGCTTTTGGCGCCCTTGCGCTGTATGATTTCAAAAAATAGTGTGGGTCGGTCTTCGACCGGTTTGGAAAAAATTTGCAAAAGATAACCTTCTTCATCACGATCCACCAATATACCTAACCGGCGTAATTCGTTCAGTTCTTCATCGATAGCTCCCACCCGGTCCAGCAGGGTATCATAGTAAGATCCAGGAACTTTTAAAAATTCAATTCCCCGGCTTTGCAGGGCCGTTACGGTTTCGATGATATTATATGTGGTCAGTGCCACATGTTGTACGCCCTCGCCCTTATAGAAGTCCAGATATTCCTCTATCTGTGATTTCTTCTTTCCCTCTGCGGGTTCGTTGATCGGAAATTTTACAAACCCGTTGCCACTACTCATCACTTTACTCATCAGGGCGGAGTACTCCGTGGAAATATCCGCATCATCAAACGAAATAATATTCTTAAATCCCATGACATCCGCATAAAATTCGACCCATTTGTTCATCTGGTTCCAGCCGACATTGCCGACACAGTGATCCACATACTGCAGCCCCGTTTCAACAGGATTGTATTCAGATTTCCAGGGTTGGTAGCCAGGAAGAAAGGCGCCCTGATAATCTTTTCTTTCGACAAATACATGAACCGTATCCCCATAAGTATGAATACCACTCAGGACCACTTGTCCGCCGGCATCAGTCGCTATTTCAGGTTCCATAAATCTTTTCGCGCCACGGCGGGTGGTTTGCTCCCAGGCGTCCCGCGCATCCGGCACCCGCAATGCGAGCACCCGCACGCCATCGCCGTGCATGGCAATATGCTGCTGGATCTCAGGCTCGTCTTTTAAAGGTGTGGTAAATACAAAACAGAGCTTGTTCTGTTTCAGCACATAACTGGCTCTGGTCATCACCCCGGTTTCGGGTCCGGCATAGGCATGTGACTGAAACCCAAATGCTGTTTTATAGAAATGTGCGGCCTGACGGGCATTGCCCACATAGAATTCGATATAATCTGTACCCTCCAGCGGTAAAAAATCTGTGGTAGCATCAGTAGCTGCTGATTGCGTAGCAATAGACATGGCAAATAAATTAAACGTTGTAAAAAATAGAAATATCTGACGCAGACAGCGTCTTTAGGTTCAATCGGTTAGGCTCGGGGGTGATCGGTAGCAAGTGCTTCAATCAGAAGCACATAATTGACGCGTTTATCAGTAAAAAGTTTATATGGATAATCCGGTCGCATTTTTAATTCGCTGAATCAAAGGTACTGATTTTTGAGGAATATGGTACTTTTGCACTGAGGCCGTTCATAAATACCACACTTAATGGTAGGGTAAGACTGGCCGTAAACACCATGCCATACTATAGAAATTTTACATATTGGATTGATAAACGCAACTGGAAGTTTTACTTTCTGATGGCCTCCCTCGCGATGGGTGCGGCAGCCGCCTGACAACACTGGCTGTTACCAAGTCGACGGCCGCTCAATTTTATTTTCAATTAAAAAATCCAATCATGTCTCATTATTATACCCTGGGAAAAATCCCCCATAAACGGCATACGCAATTTCGCAAACCCGACGGTCAGCTTTATAGTGAACAACTCTTCTCTACTGAAGGGTTCAGCAATGATTATGCCTTGCTATATCATTGCCATCCGCCCACCCAAATCATTAAAACAGAACCACAGCGGGAGCTGCGTCCCCGGATCGCCGAAGAAAAAATGCTTCGGCACCGCAGCTTTGAAGGATTTAAGATTCTTCCTGCAGATGATTTTCTGGAAAGCCGGCTGCCAGTACTCGTTAACAATGATTGTCATATCGTTCTGGCGGCCCCGAAGCAAAGTATGGAGACTTATTTTTATAAAAATACAGACGCCGATGAGTTGATTTTTGTACACCAGGGCACCGGCTCCGTATTGACCCAGTACGGGCAACTTCCCTTCTCCCCCGGCGACTATATCATATTACCCCGTGGCTGTATTTATCAGATCCATTTTAACGATGCCGAGAATCGGCTATTCATAGTAGAGTCCTTCAGTCCGATCCGCTATCCCAAAAGATACCTGAGTCCCTTTGGTCAGTTGATGGAGCACGCACCATACTGTGAACGGGATATCCGGCCACCGGAGGATCTGAAAACTTATGACGAGAAAGGTGATTTTTTAATCAAAGCCAAAAAATCAGGAATGCTTTATGGATTGCATTACGGTACGCATCCCTTTGACGTCGTGGGCTGGGATGGCTGTTGTTATCCATTTATATTTTCCATTCATGATTTCGAACCCATTACCGGCCGGGTCCACCAGCCGCCGCCTGTTCACCAAACATTTGAAACCAACGCTTTTGTCGTCTGTTCTTTTGTACCGCGCTTATTTGATTACCATCCTCAGGCGATCCCGGCACCCTATAATCACAGTAATATAGACAGTGATGAAGTGATTTATTATGTTGACGGTGATTTCATGAGTCGCAAAAATGTGAATAAGGGCATGATCACACTTCATCCGGCAGGCATTCCACATGGCCCTCATCCAGGTGCGGTTGCCAAAAGTATCGGGGCCCGGGAAACCAAGGAACTGGCTGTGATGATCGACACATTCCGGCCCTTGATGCTCACACAGGCTGCCATCGAGATCGAGAATGCGGACTACACAATGAGTTGGGTGGAGTAAGTCCCGCCTCTCCCGGTTCAAACCAGCGAACCGGGCGCACTAATATGGAGGAGCCGGCCGAAGGCAGCAGCGGCCCGGTGTACCTCTACTGTCCAGTCATCTGCAGCGCTGCCATCCGCTCCGTCGGAAATATACTTGAGACTTAGAAAAGGAATTTGCTCTTTCATGGCAATCATGGCCAGGGCATAGGCTTCCATGTCTACAACATCGTATAGATCGGACTGATGCCCCATTTCAAAATTGTCACCCGTTCCACAGGTAGCTTCAGGCAAGCCGTCCATTTTCAAGCCATATTCGAGCACTACGGGCAGATTGGACAAAGGCGTCTCATACCGGGCATAACCCAGTCCCTGCACATCCATATCCCGTTGAACAAAGCGGGTGCAGCACACAACCGAGCCTCTCTCAAAACGATCACTGCCGGCAGAACCCAGGTTCACAATAAGTCCCGGTCTTCGGTGTTGGATGCTTTTGGTTAGTTCGTAAGCCGCATTCACTTTCCCGATACCGGTAATCAGCTGCGGCTGTCCTTCAAAAACTTCTGCAGCTTCACTGGCGAGGGCAAAACAAAAAATGGCATCAGAAACAGCAATTTTAAAGTCTGCATTCACTATGATCATCTTCAATATTTATTAACGTCTGGTTTACATTGACCCTTCATTTCAGGGAATCTGCAATACTACAATTTTTCCATCCATGGTAGTGACCACCATTTGTTTGTCGGACAGAAACTGCAGATCCTGTACCAGGCAATTAGCCAGTTTATGTATCCAAAGGGTCTGACCGGTCCGCCGGTCAAACGCAGCGACCACCCCCTTATCGCTCATGGCGTAGACTTTCCCCTTGTGCTCCACAATGCGCGATGGGTTGAGCTCATAATTAAATACATTTTCCGTCTGCCATTCTATACGGGCGGTGTCTGAAACGGTCGACACCCCGATCAAATGTCCCTGCATGCATTTGGCAAAAACCAACTTCCCATCATTGGATAGACCCATTGATTCACGGACCCAGTGTTCAGGCCAGCGTTTTTTCCAGATGAGCTGGCCAGTCCGACTGTCCAGCGCAGTCATATAGCGATCAGGCGCAACGATAAATATCCGCCCTTTGATGCCGACCGGCGTACAGGAAGCGGGGGACAGCATACGGTTCGAATAGCCATCCTGATAAACCCATCTGGGCCGGCCGCTCTCCAGATCCAGGCAATAGAGTTCATTGCCCCAACTTCCAAAAATCACCCCACCCTGGTAAACCAGCGGGGATGTCTTTACAAAGTTATTTACCTGGTCGTATTGCCAGACCAGCTCGCCAGTAATCAGGTCCAGGCAACGAAATATACCTTCCGAGGAGCCCAACAGCACTTTACTACCTTCAATCACCGGAGTAGCTACAATGGCTTTGTCCGTGCCGTATTTCCATAACAGCTGACCGTCACTTTCATTCAAACAATAAACAAAACCATCGGTGCTTGCTATCAGCACCCTGCCGCGGGCCAGGGCCGGTGTCGCATAAATCTTTCCATGACTCCTAAAACGCCAGACAGGCTTAGCCGTCTTCAGATCGATGGCCTGAACCAGGCCCTGGGTATTGGGCGTTATAATCCGGGTACCTGACAGCACAAATCCGTTCCCAATATCTGATGGCAGCTGTATGCGGCCCTTCTCAATTACTTGCGGATACCGATCGTTGATGGCATAGGACGGTCGCGGCCATTGGTGATTTGCTGTTTTAAACTGGTGATCCACCAGCGGTATGCGGGCCCATACAGGACCGGCAGCCTCTGTAGGACGACGTTGCCTATAAGTCAATTCTCCATTTTCGATGCGAACAACATTATAGCCACCAAGGGTATCCTTTGCCCTTAGATTGGAACGGCCCATAATAGCCGGTATGCCTTCAAAGTTCAATTGCTGGTTCTGATGGCCGTGTCCACAGAGATAGAGCTGAATATTACGTTTTTTCAACCTGTCGGCTAGTTCATACCAGTTATTCAGTCCGGAGTCCAAAGGATAATGATCTACAAAAATCAGTGGGGCCTCCTTCGGAATGGTCAACAGCATGGAATCCAGCCAAACAATATTTTCATAAGGGACCTGGCCGGGGCTCATCTTCATATTGGGGCCGCAATTGGCGCCTAGAAAATAATACCCGCCATATTCAAAACTAAAAACATCCGCACCAAATATCCTATTGAAACTATTGGCACCACTCTCCGACCAGTTATCATCATGATTTCCTGGAATAATATACCAGGGTTTGTTTAGAGAATCCAGTATTTGTTTGGCCAGTTCCAGTTCGAGATCCGCTCCAAACTCAGTGATATCACCGGAAGCAATCACAAATTGAATAGCAGTATCTTTATTAATGTCAGCCACCGTCAGACGCAGATCGGTTGCGCCCGTGGCAGAACCCACATGCAAGTCAGAAATATGTGCAAATTCAAAAGCAGGCTGTGCATGCAGTAGTCCGCCTATTGTCAAGCTTATTGCCAGCCATAAAAAACGTCTCATCATTCAAAGATAGGTCACCTCGGGTAATACGGACAACTCCTAAAAATAAAGAATCTCTAATAATAACAAGTTTTCCGCCTTTTAAAACCTTTCACGCTTGTCTAACAAACGCTCCGCCAAAATTTCCGTTTTCGAGTTTAATAGTCAAGGAGTCTCC
The DNA here is from genome assembly GCF_054783135.1 of Niabella terrae. NCBI lineage: Bacteria > Pseudomonadati > Bacteroidota > Chitinophagia > Chitinophagales > Chitinophagaceae > Niabella > Niabella terrae. The sequence continues at coordinate 2,838 of NZ_BAAGRD010000004.1, read as the reverse complement.
TTGTTCAAAAACGGTTTGGCGAACTATTTTCCTATTATATGATCTCGATTTTGGTTTTTCTGTTTTGAAGTCCGCAAGAAATTATTCAATAACTACTTTACGTATTATAATTTGCTGTTCGTCAGCGTCAAGTCGTCTCTTAACTTCAAGGCCCGCTCCTGTTTTAACAATTGTATTTACTCGATCAAAAACATCTTTGTTGCGTTACTAGCATTCTCATAGTGCTTTTGCCAACGCAAACTAAAAAATACTACAATCATCGTTATAATTGAGGATTTCTTAATTGTCAGCAATCAACTAGTTCGAAGTTTTTGCCAGGTCAAGTCAATCATTATACAAGGAGAAAAAACTAACTGGGAATATCAGCATAACTGTCGTTAGATAATATTGTTGTTCACCATACCCCCATATTTTCTATGTCGTGTCTGTCATTTAAACTTACCTATAAGGTTATCGGGCTTGGCATAGTAGAGGTACTCAGCAGTGAATATGATACGAAACCAAAAAGTTCAAAATTAGCACAAACTTTTATACGAAGAACGCCCGCCCCCGTTACCCCAAACCCTTACTACCAGCAGCCATTTTCCACTCGGTTAATTTTCTTCAGTCGGTATATTACGAAGAATTTTGTAGTCAATATAGAATGTCCCGAATGGAATGATACAGGCAACAAGAACTTTCCAAGTTGTCTCTTTAAATTTCCATTGTTGTTCAACGCCTACACGCAAAGCGTTAAATACAAATAACAAAAACAATGCACCGTGAATTGGTCCAAGATTTTTCGATATTGAAGGATTGTCAAAATAATACTTCAAAGGAACGGCTATAAAAACCAAAACAAGTAATGAAATTCCCTCTAAAAATGCTAATATTCGTAACCGTCCGATCGTTGTTGTGAAATACTTTTTCATAATTAAAATGTTCTAAAATATGGTCGGCTTGATAATGGTGAAAATGTCCATGGAATTGCAATAAAAATGATGATTAGAGCAACAGAAAACCAAATTAACATTGTCTTAAACTTTTCTTTGTCAGTTGGTTTTCGTTTGGCTAATGCAGAGCCAATTGTCAATACTACAATGGCGGTCAACATTAAGAAAATATGAATTACACCATAGAAAGTTAAGTCCAAATTCTGCACACCGATTTCGGTTTCTTTCCAAAAGTATTTTACGATCGGACTTTGTGTGTAGATTATTATTCCTATCATTAACTGAATGTGGGCAATGGTCGCAGTCCAATGTCTGAAATTGTTGTCTGTTTTGGAAAATGTTTTATTACTGATGTAACCAACAAATGCCCTATAAATAGAATACAGCAAAAAAGCTAAAACAAGCCAACGAACTAAAGAGTGAAAGACTAATAAAGTTGAATACATTATATGTCGGAATTTTTTATTTCCGCACAAAGATAGAATAATAACATACTACTTAGTATGTTTTGAAGAAAAAAAATTATTTCAAACAATCTAAATAGTTTCTAAGTTGCTTTAAATAGGGTAAATATGCATTTTTATGATTCTCCAATTTTCCAAAATTTCGTATGCCCCAATAGCCGGCCATTACGAACATTGTTACTTGTTTTGCGTTTACGTCTTTGCGGACATAACCGCTTTTCTTTCCCTTTTCAATAGTGGCGGTCATTAGTTTTATCCATTGTTTTGTCAGTTCGTTTAATGCGTTGTTAAAGTCAGCGTTCCAAGGTGTCATTTCTTGCGTAAAGTTTGAGGCCGGACAACCATACTCAACTTTCAAAAATTCATTTTTCATTAAAAGATCGTCCATTAGGTTGTAAATGGCGTCTAAAGGATTTAGTTCATTTTGCAGCGGTTCAGTGAAAATGCTTGTAAGTGTCGGTTTAAGAATTTCGTTAATGATTGCAAGTCCCATTTCGTCTTTGGTCTTGAAATGGTAATAAAACGCACCTTTTGTAACTTTTGTCGTGGCGATAATCTCGTCAATGCTTGTAGTCTGATAGCCTTTAACGTAAATCAGTTCAAATGCCTTTTGCAATATTGTCAACCGAGTCACCTCTGCTTTCTTCATAAAAGATACTGTTTAGTACTTTCACAAAGAAAAGAAAAATTGTCGGACTGTTAGCGGTAATTCGTATGCTGTTGGCGAACCCCTGCAATGTTATTTGACGGGATTCTCGTAGTTCTGCGGCAACAGCTTATGCAGTTCGGTCATTTTGGTTTGATTGATATTCTCAAATAAATGAGTGAGCCATTTTTCCGGATTGACATTATGCAGTCTGCAAGTAGCAAACAGACTGTAGATCATCGCGGCGTCCTGCGCACGTTTGTATATTCCGTTGATGATACCCCCTTATTCCGCTGCATGGTAACCCCTCTGTAAGGAGACCCAAAAAACAAAGAGCTTAATGTGTTAGTAAAGATACTAATCTGGTTTGGATTTTTATTTATTTGCCACGTCTCATGGTATGCTGTCGACGAACCCCTACAATGTTATTTGACGGGATTCTCGTAGTTCTGCGGTAACAGCTTATGCAGTTCGGTCATTTTGGTTTGATTGATATTCTCAAATAAATGAGTGAGCCATTTTTCCGGATTGACATTATGCAGTCTGCAAGTAGCAAACAGACTGTAGATCATCGCGGCGTCCTGCGCGCGTTCATGTGATCCGGCGAACAGGTAGTTCTTTCTGCCAAGAGACACTGGCCTCAGGGAATTTTCAATGAGATTATTATCCTGTTGCAATATTCCGTTGGTGGTATATACACATAACTTATCCCAACGCTTTAGCGTATAGCTGATCGCCTTACCCAGAGGGCTTTTGGGCAGTACTTGTATTATTAGATTATTTAATGTGTTTTTAA